>NZ_JBQENG010000003.1:0-618763 GCF_052044585.1 Phyllobacterium sp. 22552
CCGCCCGTCTTTCCCACCATCTCAATAGCCAGACGCAAAAGCGGGCGTGGCAAGGTAAAAGCACGGAGAAAATCAGCATGGGTAAGCGCAAAAAATTTTCGCAGGATGATCTGGTGCCATTTTGCTCATTCATACCAAACCCGCTGCCGGAACTGCCCTTCACGCTGCAGCCAAGACATCCGCAACAGACAGATGAGCAATATGCTGCCGATATAGAGGGACAAAAGCGCGCCCACCGCCGCTATGTGGTGATGCTCTCGCTGTTTCAGGCCATGGCAACGGCACTTGGCTACCATAAGATTTGCAACAAGCCCGCCTGCCGCCGCAAACAATGCTGTATAGGACGGCGCGATTTTTTCCCGAAAGACGACTATCCTGTCGTGCTTTTTCCGCTTTGCGGCACGGTGGAGATGGCGGAGCGGGCACGCGCGGCCGTACCCAAGATGCTTGCTATTCTGAAATCCGGTTACAACCCGCTCGTCGCGCCCGACGGCACCTTACATCCCGGCGAGAAAATGCTAGAAGTCGAGCCATGACCACGAAACCGCGCATCACCATCACCTATTGTACGCAATGCAGCTGGATGCTGCGCTCCGCCTGGATGGCACAGGAGCTGCTCTCCACATTCGGCGCTGATCTGGGTGAGGTGGCGCTGATTCCCGGCACAGGCGGCATCTTCGAAATCCACGTTAATGGCGACCTTATCTGGGAGCGCAAGCGCGATGGCGGCTTTCCGGAAGCCAAGGTTTTGAAGCAGAAGCTGCGCGATATTGTCTGGCCGGAGCGTGATCTTGGCCATTCCGACGGGCACAAGGCAAAGGGTGTGTCCTTCGACAAGCTCAGGATGAGGAAGGAAGTGCCTGCCAAAGATGGGAGGGAGCCTGCCACAATTCCTCATGGTGAGCCTGTCGAACCACGCGTAACAGGAATCCCAGTCTCACAAGATGAGGCAGAAAAGTGAGTAAGCCCGAAATTACCAATACCAAGCTGGATGATGCGGCGCGCGCGGGCTGGCTCTATTATGTTGCCGGCAATACGCAGGATGAGATTGCCGCAAAGCTTGGCGTTTCGCGCCAGTCGGCCCAGCGCATGGTGTCGTTGGCTGTTTCGGAAGGGCTGGTCAAGGTTCGGCTTGATCATCCGATTGCCCATTGTCTTGATCTGGCGGCACAGCTGAAAAAGCGCTTTGCCTTGAAAATGGCCGAAGTTGTGCCGACTGATCCGGGCTCCACTTCAACCACGCTCGGTGTTGCCGATGCGGCGGCGGCGGAGATGACGCGCTGGCTGAAGACGGAAGCGCCGGTGGTTGTCGGTATCGGCACCGGGCGCACGCTGAAGGCTGCCATTGAAATGTTGTCGCCCATCGATTGCCCCCAACACAAGGTGGTATCGCTGACGGGCAATATCGCGCCGGATGGTTCGGCCGCCTTTTACAACGTCATCTTCAATATTGCCGAAAAGATAAAGGCGCGTAGTTTCCCCATGCCGCTGCCGGTCATCGCCTCTTCGCCCGAAGAGCGCGAATTGCTGCACAGTCAGCCAATGATCCGCTCCGTGCTGGAATTGTCGGCCAAGGCGGATGTCGCCTTTATCGGCATTGGCGATCTGGGGGATGACGCGCCGCTTTTTGTGGACGGATTTATTTCCCGCGCCGAATTACAGACCTTGCAGCAGGCGGGTGCGGTGTTTGAAATCGTCGGGCGCGCCTTTGATCGCAATGGTATTGCTATTGAAGGATTGACCAATGAGCGCGTTGCCAGCGCACTTATTCCTTCCCGTGAGACGGCCATGGTCATTGCCATCGCCAAAGGCGAAAAGAAGATGCCCGGCATAGCGGCCGCCCTCAAGGGCAGTCTTATCAATGGGTTGATCACCGACGAGCACACCGCCGAGGCTCTGCTCGCAGACTAAACTCCCTTTCATTGTGCACTGCAGCGACGAATTGCCCTTGACTAACTTCGCCCATGTGTGAGTATTTGCCCATAATACAAGCAATTGCTCATAACATTCGGGAGGAATGAAATGTTTAAGAGAACGCTTCTGCTCGGCGCGGTTTCTGTCGCGGCGATGGTCAGCTTTGCGCATGCGGAGACATTGACCATTGCCACGGTCAATAATGGCGACATGGTTCGCATGCAGAAACTGACCGAAGATTTCACCAAGAAAAATCCGGACATTCAGCTCGAATGGGTAACGCTGGAAGAAAACATTCTTCGCCAGCGCGTCACAACCGATATCGCCACCAAAGGCGGCCAGTATGACGTGATGACAATCGGCACCTATGAAGTGCCGATCTGGGCCAAGCAGGGATGGCTTTTGCCGCTCGACGGTCTGGGTGCGGATTATGACAAGGCCGATCTTCTGCCATCGATCAGCGATGCTGTTTCCGTTGACGGCAAGCTCTATGCCTCGCCATTCTATGGCGAAAGCGCGATGGTGATGTACCGCAAGGATCTGGCTGAAAAGGCTGGTGTGACCATTCCTGAAAAGCCGACCTGGGACCAGATCGCTGATGCTGCGAAGAAGATGACCGACAAGTCCACTGAGACTTACGGCATTTGCCTGCGCGGTAAAGCCGGTTGGGGCGAGAACATGGCGCTGTTGACGGCAACAGCAAACTCCTTCGGTGCGCGCTGGTTCGATGAAAAGTGGACACCGCAGTTCGATCAGCCGGAATGGAAGAAGGCACTCACATTCTATGTCGACCTGATGAAGGAAGCCGGACCTGCCGGTGCCTCCTCAAACGGCTTCAACGAAAACCTCGCACTTTTCCAGACGGGCAAGTGCGGCATCTGGATCGATGCTACAGTCGCAGCGTCCTTCGTGACCAATCCCAAAGAGTCGAAAGTTGCAGATCAGGTCGGTTATGCCCTGTTCCCGACAGGCGGCGTGGAGAACCACGGCAACTGGCTCTGGGCGTGGAATCTTGGCATTCCTGCCGGTACGAAAAAGGCAGAAGCAGCACAGAAATTCGTCTCCTGGGCGACTGACAAGGCTTATACGGAATTGGTTGCGAGCAAAGAAGGTTGGGCAAACGTTCCGCCCGGCACACGCACTTCGCTTTATGCCAATCCGGAATATCAGAAGGCTGCGCCTTTCGCCAAGATTACGCTCGAAGCCATGACGGCAGCCAATACAAGCAAGCCGACCGTCAAGCCGGTGCCTTATACGGGTGGTCAGTTCGTTGCCATTCCCGAGTTCCAGGGGCTCGGCACGGCAGTGGGCCAGCAGTTTTCGGCGGCGCTTGCCGGTTCTGTAACCGTTGATCAGGCCTTGCAGAGCGCACAGGCACTGACAACCCGCGAAATGACGAAGGGCGGTTACATCAAGTAGATCCTCCTGGCTCCGGGCGGTTTCGGCGCAAATGCCGGAGCCGCCCGGGCCTCCTTTGCTCATCTGCATTTTCAATGATCGCTGTATTGGATCCTGACCATGGCTACGCTTCAGACACGCGCAACTGCCCGTATCATGATGTCGCCCGCCGTCATCCTCTTGTTCCTGTGGATGATCGTGCCGCTTGTCATGACGCTGTACTTTTCATTCCTGCGCTACAATCTCTTGATGCCGGGAACCGAAGAATATGTCGGCTTTCTCAATTACCAGTATTTTCTGACTGATCCCGCCTTCTTCACTGCCCTTGGCAATACCTTGCTTCTGGTTGGTGGAACATTGCTGATCACGGTTATTGGCGGCATTCTTTTGGCGATTGTTCTGGACCAGCCATTCTGGGGCCAGGGCATTGTCCGCCTTCTGGTCATCGCGCCATTCTTCGTTATGCCAACAGTCTCGGCATTGGTTTGGAAGAATATGCTCATGCATCCCGTCAACGGCTTGTTTGCATGGATCGCGCGTTCCTTTGGTTTTCAGCCGGTGGACTGGTTTGCGCAGGTTCCGCTGTTTTCGATTATCCTGATCGTTGCATGGCAGTGGTTGCCATTCGCAACGCTTATCCTGTTGACCGCATTGCAGTCGCTGGATGGCGAGCAGATCGAAGCGGCAGAAATGGATGGAGCCGGACCGATATCGCGTTTCATCTATCTGGTCCTTCCGCATCTTGCTCGCGCGATCACCGTTGTTATTCTGATTCAGACCATTTTCCTGCTGAGTGTTTTCGCTGAAATTCTGGTGACCACAAATGGGGGACCGGGCCTGCAGACCACAAACATTGCATATCTGATCTATTCACAAGCGCTTTTGCAATTCGACGTGGGTGGAGCTTCCGCTGGCGGTATTGTGGCGGTCATCCTCGCCAACATCGTTGCCTTCTTCCTCATTCGCCTCATCGGCAAGAACCTGGAGAGGTAGAAAAATGGCTCGGTCCGTTACCACGCAACGCAAACTCATCTTTACAATAATTGGATGGAGTATCGGGTTCCTGATCTTTTTCCCGATCCTATGGACGTTTCTTACAAGCTTCAAGACGGAAGGAACGGCCGTGGCAACGCCGCCTCAATTCCTGTTCTTCGATTGGACGCTGGAAAATTATCACGAAGTGCAGAGCCGGTCTGACTACGGCAAGCATGTTATGAACTCGATAGTCATTTCGGTCGGCTCGACACTGCTCGGCCTCGCATTGGCAATCCCGGCCGCTTGGGCGATGGCATTTTCCCCAACCAAACGCACCAAGGATATTTTGATGTGGATGCTATCCACCAAAATGATGCCTTCTGTCGGCGTGCTTGTTCCGCTCTACTTGATCTTCCGCGATTGGGGCCTGCTCGACTCGCGTCTCGGCCTTGTTGCGGTCCTCACCATGATCAATCTGCCGATCATTGTCTGGATGCTCTACACCTACTTCAAGGAGATACCAGGCGAGATACTCGAGGCTGCCCGTATGGACGGCGCATCGCTGATGAAAGAGATTATCTATGTGCTGACGCCCATGGCCATTCCCGGCATTGCTTCGACAATGTTGCTGAACATCATTCTGGCATGGAACGAGGCATTTTGGACGCTCAACCTAACAGCCGCAAATGCTGCGCCACTGACAGCTTTCATCGCCTCCTATTCCAGCCCCGAAGGGCTGTTCTGGGCAAAGTTGTCGGCTGCGTCCACCATGGCAATCGCCCCGATCCTGATTATGGGCTGGTTCAGCCAGAAGCAATTGGTTCGCGGTTTGACCTTTGGCGCCGTCAAATAATTTCTGACCTTTGGCCTCGCCAAAAGAGATGGGAACAATATTATGGGAAGCATAACACTTGAAAAAGTATCGAAGTCATTCGGTAGCACTTCGGTCATTCCGGAAATTGATCTTGAAATCAATGATGGCGAATTCGTTGTCTTCGTAGGGCCATCCGGCTGTGGAAAATCAACATTGCTGCGCATGATCGCTGGTCTGGAAGATTTGAGCGGCGGGCGTATCGTTATCGACGGTAAAGACATGTCCAACGAAGCGCCAGCCAAGCGCGGATTGTCGATGGTGTTTCAGTCATATGCGCTCTATCCGCATATGAGCGTCTACCAGAATATAGCTTTTCCGCTGAAGATGGATGGCCAGGAAAAGTCCGCGATAGACAAGAAGGTCAAGGACGCAGCACATATCCTTAATCTGACAAACTATCTCGATCGCAGGCCTGGACAACTATCGGGCGGTCAACGCCAGCGCGTTGCTATCGGCCGTGCTATTGTGCGTCAGCCGAAGGCGTTTCTATTTGACGAGCCGCTTTCCAATCTTGATGCGGCTCTTCGGGGCAATATGCGTCTCGAAATCAGCGATCTACATCATCAGCTAAAAACCACCATGATCTATGTGACGCATGATCAGGTGGAAGCCATGACAATGGCAGATAAGATCGTGGTGCTGAATGCAGGTCGCATTGAGCAAGTGGGATCGCCTCTGGAACTCTATAAGAGCCCGAAAAACGTCTTTGTAGCCGGGTTCATTGGATCACCGCGCATGAACTTGGTCGAAGGGCCAGCTGCTGCAAAACACAATGCGGTAACGTTGGGTGTACGGCCGGAACATGTCCAAATTTCCAAAACTGAGGGCTTATGGAAAGGCACTGTTGGAGTAACCGAGCATCTCGGGTCCGATACATTTATCCATGTACAGACCGAGAATACCGGAAAGATCACGGTGCGCACAGATGGCGATTTCGCTACGGAACATGGGCAGTCAGTGTACTTGACACCTGATCCATCCCGTTTGCATCTTTTTGATGCAAACGGCCAAGCCATATAGGCACTCGAAATGAGCAGGCTTGCGGGCAAGACGGCATTTATCACAGGTTCGGCACGAGGTATCGGCCGCGCATTTGCAGAGGCTTATATACGTGAAGGCATAGACCATGTGGTAATTGCTGACATCGATCTGGAGCGCGCGCAGCAAACCGCAACTGACCTGGGCAACAAGGCTCTTGCGGTCCGGCTTGATGTGACCAATCAGCAGTCCATCGATGCGGCAGTTACCAAAACGGTCGAGCATTTTGGCGGCGTCGATATCCTGATCAATAATGCAGCGCTTTTCGATCTCGCGCCAATCGTCGATATCACCCGCGATAGCTACAATAAATTGTTTGCAGTAAATTTTGCAGGAACACTTTTCACACTGCAAGCCGTTGCCAAAAACATGATTGCTCGCGGAAAAGGCGGCAAGATCATTAACATGGCCAGCCAGGCGGGGCGCCGCGGAGAGCCGCTTGTCGCTGTTTACTGTGCAACGAAGGCAGCAGTAATCAGTCTTACCCAATCGGCAGGCCTCAACCTTATCAAGCACGGCATCAACGTGAATGCCATTGCGCCCGGTGTCGTTGATGGAGAGCACTGGGAAGGCGTGGATGCCCTCTTTGCAAAATACGAGAACAGGCCGCGTGGAGAAAAGAAGCGACTCGTTGGCGAAGCTGTACCATTCGGCAGGATGGGCACCGCAGACGATCTCGTTGGCATGGCCGTTTTTCTGGCTTCAAGTGATAGCGATTACGTCGTCGCACAAACTTACAATGTCGATGGTGGCAACTGGATGAGCTGACTGTAAGTCGGTCGTGATGGACGCTTGCAGCATGAATGAAAAGAAGGGTTGATCCCGATGACAATTAAACTTTCGCAGAACGCTTTGCCCCAATTTTCGGCCAATGTCAGCGTACCCAGTTACAAGCAATCGGATTTGAAAGCCGGGATTATTCACTTTGGTATCGGGAATTTTCATCGTGCACATCAGGCGGTTTATCTTGATGAGTTGTTCAATGCAGGGACGGATCACGAATGGGGTCTGATTGGTGCTGGGGTCTTGCCTTCCGATGAAATCATGCGTCAGAAACTCAAGGACCAAGACTGGCTTACAACTGTAGTTGAACAAGACAGCGGTCATCGCAAAGCATATGTCACGTCATCAATGATCGACTATATTCAGCCGGGTAACGCTGCAAACACAATTGCTCGTCTTGCTGATCCTGAAATCCGGATCGTGTCATTGACCATTACCGAAGGCGGTTATTTTATTGATCCGGCTTCAGGAAAATTCAATCCGCAACATCCTGCCATTGCGGCAGATGCGGCCAATATAGGCAGCCCGAAAACCGTTTTCGGCTTGATTTTGGCTGGCCTGATTCGTCGGCGCAGCGAGGGCACGCCTGCTTTTACGGTTATGTCTTGCGACAATATTCCAGGCAATGGCCACGTCACCAGCGATGCCATTTGTGGATTGGCGGCGCTGATTGATCCTGTACTTGCAGATTGGGTGAAGCAAAATGTGGCTTTCCCGAATGGCATGGTGGATCGTATTACACCAGCAACAACCGACCGCGAGCGCAACTTCCTGGCAACGGAATTTGGAGTTGAAGATAATTGGCCGGTATTTTGCGAACCGTTCAAGCAATGGGTGCTCGAGGATCATTTTCCAACTGGTCGTCCTGCGCTTGAAAAGGTCGGGGTGACGTTTGTCGAAGATGTTGCACCGTATGAATTAATGAAAATACGCATTCTCAATGGCGGACATGCGGCAATCGCCTATCCGGCTTCACTCATGGACATCCATTTTGTTCACGAAGCGATGGAAGAGCCATTGATACGCAATTTTCTAACGAAGCTTGAGCGCGAAGAGATCATTCCGGTGTTGCCACCCGTACCTGATATGCCTTTCGATCAGTATTTTGATCTTATTATCCGGCGTTTTTCCAATCCAAAAATCGGCGATACCATCCAGCGACTTTGCCAGGATGGATCGAACCGCCAGCCAAAATTCATTTTGCCGACGACTGCCGACAGGTTGAGGGCAGGCGACAGCATTACCGGCCTATCCCTGGTGTCTGCGCTTTGGTGTCGGTTCTGTGCAGGGACAACTGATAGTGGTAAACCGACCGACTATCTGGATGCGAGCGCTGAGCGATTAAAGATCGAGGCTTTGAAGGCAAGGGGCGATCCGAAGGCATTCCTTGCCATGACAGATATTTTTGGCGATGTAGGGACAGCACCGGTTTTCGTCGAATCATTTTCGCGTATTCTCCGGACACTATGGGACAAGGGAGCACGCGAAACTTTGGAACTCTATCTTGAAAATAAACTCTAATGGCTGATCCCTCGCTTATTATTTTCGATTGCGATGGCGTTCTGGTCGACAGTGAGCCTATCTCCATAGCGGTGCTGCTGGAGATGATCGCCAAAAGTGGTGTCACCATGTCAGAAGATGATGCCTATGATCGTTTTCTTGGTCGAAGCATGGCGACCATTAGCAAGATTCTCCACGAAGAATACGGTTTCGCTGCCAGCGAAGCCGACCTCGACGAAATGCGGACCCATCTCTATTCGCGCTTCGAATTGGATCTCCAGCCCATCCCCGGCATCGCTGATACATTGAAGAAATTGCCACAGCGCCGCTGTGTTGCTTCGTCGAGCCAGCCAGAACGCATTCGTTTATCGCTAAGGTTGACCGGGCTCATCGACCTGCTTGATCCGCATATTTTCAGCGCCACTATGGTCAAGAATGGCAAGCCCGCTCCAGACCTGTTTTTATTTGCTGCGAACACAATGAATGTCGATCCGGCTGAATGTGTGGTGATCGAAGACAGTCCAGCAGGTATACAAGCTGCCAAAGCGGCGGGTATGCGCGTTTTCGCATTTACGGGCGGGACGCATTCCCGCGGTGGCAGGCTGGAGTCAACGCTTGCGTCTCTTGGCCCAGACCTTATATTCGACGACATGTTGCAATTGCCTGACCTACTCAAGTCGTAGGAAGCCGTATTGAAAGTTCGTTGATGCCGCAATTTGTCTGCGCTGTAGATGTTGGTACAGGAAGCGCCCGTGCGGGCATTCTGGATGCAAATGGCAACCTTCTGGGCCGCGTGGAGCACCCAATCTTAATGAATCGCCCAATGGGTGATCATGCCGAGCACGATTCAGAAGATATATGGAAATCTGTATGTATTTCTGTGCAAGGCGCGATTGCGGCGGCTAAAATTGATCCTGCAGATGTGGTGGGCTTGAGTTTTGATGCCACCTGTTCATTGGTCGTTCGCGATACGCATGGCAAGCAGCTTACCGTCTCAACATCTGGCGAGCAGCGCTGGGATACAATTGTCTGGCTCGATCATCGCGCTTTGGACGAAGCCGATGAATGCACGGCAACGGGCCACAAAGTCCTCGATTTTCTGGGCGGTGTCATGTCGCCGGAAATGCAGACGCCAAAACTGATGTGGTTGAAGCGTCATTTGCCGACCACTTGGAACAAGACGGGGTATTTTTTTGATCTGGCTGATTATTTGAGCTGGAAAGCAACAGGATCGTTGGCGCGGTCGCAATGCACGTTAACCTGTAAGTGGACCTATCTCGCGCATGAAAAGCAAGGCTGGCAGGTAGATTATCTGGAAGCAATCGGCTTGGAGGACTTGATTGAACGCGGCAATCTTCCGGACGTCGCAAGTCCTGTGGCAACGGATTTAGGCGCACTGACAAGCGAAACGGCAAAAGAGTTGGGCCTCACGCCAAACTGTCATGTAGGAGCCGGACTCATTGATGCATTCGCCGGCTCACTTGGCGTTCTAGGTGGCTTTGCTGGCGATCTTGCACAGATTGATCGCCATCTTGCGCTGATAGCCGGAACGTCAAGCTGCCTGATGGCCTTGTCCCGGGAGCCGATCTCGTTTCGCGGTGGTTGGGGGCCCTATCACGGCGTTGCACTTCCAGATGTTTGGCTGAGCGAAGGCGGTCAATCCGTAACTGGTGCCTTACTCGACCATATTATCCGTTGGCATGGGGCTGGAGGCGAGCCAAGTGGCGATGTGCACAGAAAGATCACAGCACGTATCATGGAGCTTCGTGCAACCGAGCCGGATCTCGCAAATCGTTTACACGTCCTGCCCGACTTCCATGGAAATCGTTCGCCGCTGGCTGACCCGCATGCGGTTGGGGTTATCAGTGGTCTGACACTTGATTCATCCTTCGACAGCCTGTGCCGTCTTTATTGGCGTACTGCTATCGGCATATCGCTCGGCGTGCGCCATATTCTGGATGCGTTCAATGACAAGGGTTACGCAATCGACACGATGCATGTCACTGGCGGCCACATCAAGAGCCCGCTGCTTATGGAGCTTTATGCCGATGCGACCGGCTGTACGGTTATAACCTCTGCGGCGGAGGACGCGGTGCTCCTTGGCACAGCGATGGTAGCTGCGGCGGCTGCGGGCGTGTATGCTGATCTACCTTCGGCCTGCACAGCGATGAAGCAGGGCGGACATGTCCGTCGACCTGATCCGGCAGCGCGTCAGCGCCTTGATCGCGACTATCGAATCTTCCTTGAAATGCATGCCCAGCGCAAAGCATTGGACGCTTTGCAGTAACTGGGAAGCGCTCTAATGCGCCGCTTCCCAGTTATGCGCAGCACGTGCGTCCACCTGTAGTGGAACTGATAACGCAATTGCTGGCATGGCCGCGTTTTCCATCACTTCGCGAATAACAGGAAGCGTTGCCTCCACCTCATCCTCAATGGTCTCGAAAACCAATTCATCATGCACTTGAAGCAGCATGCGCGCCGTGAGTTTTGCATCTTTTAAAGCGGCATCCATGCGTACCATTGCCCGGCGAATAATATCCGCTGCAGAGCCTTGAATGGGTGCATTGATCGCTGCACGTTCGTTGAACGCGCGCAGTTGCGGATTTGACGAACGAATTTCGGGATAATGCGCACGGCGGCCAAAAATGGTTTCGACATAGCCGTGTTGACGGGCAAAGGCTTTCGTCGCTTCCATATAATCCTTGATCCCCGGGAAGCGTTCAAAATAGGTCCGGATGTATTGGCTGGCCTCTTCGCGCGGAATGGAGAGCTGGTTGGCAAGACCGAATGCGGAAATACCGTAGATAATGCCGAAGTTGATGGCCTTTGCGCGTCGTCGCACTTCCGAAGGCATGCCTTCCACCGGGACGCCGAACATTTCAGAAGCGGTCATAGCATGAATGTCGATGCCATCGGCAAAGGCCTGAGTCAGCTGTGGAATTTCCGCAACATGTGCAAGCACACGGAGTTCGATCTGGCTATAATCTGCCGATATCAGCTTATTACCGGGCGCGGCTATAAAGGCCGTACGGATTTTGCGCCCCTCGGTGGTGCGAACCGGAATGTTTTGCAGATTGGGCTCTGAGGACGACAGACGCCCTGTCGAGGTTGCGGCCATGGCATAGGACGTATGGACCCGCTTGGTGTCGGGATGAATGTAGCCGGGAAGGGCGTCGGTATAAGTTGATTTCAGCTTTGTCAGCTGACGCCAGTCAACGATTTTGCGAGGTAGTTCATGGCCCTCAGCGGCTAAGTCTTCGAGAAGCTGAGCAGATGTTGACCACTGCCCAGTTTTCGTCTTCGATCCCCCCGGCAGCCCCATTTTTCCGAACAGGATATCACCCATCTGCTTGGGAGACCCGATATTGATCTTCTCTCCTGCAAGTTTGTAGATTTCGTCCTCGATAGCCGCTGCTGACTGTGCGAGATCACCTGACAAGCGAGACAGAATCTGTCGGTCGACAGAAATCCCTCGTTCCTCCATACGGGCGAGCACAGGAATAAGGGGCCGTTCGAGCCGCTCGTAAACCGAGGAAAGGCCATCGGCGACAAGCCGAGGCTTCAGAAGTCGCCATAGCCGCAAAGTAACGTCTGCATCCTCAGCGGCGTATTCGGTGGCTCTTTCTATTTCAACTTTGTCAAATGTGAGTGAGGATTTACCAGAGCCGACCAAATCCTTGTAAGACAAAGGCTTGTGGCCCAGCCATCGGTCACACAGACTGTCCATGGTATGGTGGCCTTCGCCAGCATCCAACACATAGGAAATAAGCATGGTGTCATCGACCGGATGAAGATCAATGCCGTGACGATGCATGACCAGCCACTCATACTTCATGGCATGGGCAATTTTGAGAACCGATGCGTCTTCAAGCATCGGCTTCAACAGACGGAAAACCTCTGCTTCAGGAATCTGATGTTCAAGCAGTCCACCGCCAAGCAGATCGCCGTCGCGTGATTTATGATTGATTGGAATATACGCAGCCTTGCCCGGCCGCGTGGCGAGGGACAGGCCCACAATTTCGGTCTGCATTGGATCGGCGGATGTTGTCTCCGTATCGAAAGCGACGATACCCGACGCCATGGCTTCATCAATCCAGATTTGCAGCGAGGCAACATCGCGAATCGTTGTGTAGGCACTGCGATCAATTTTGGCTGACAACGCTTCGTCGGTGCGTGCCTTTACAAGGTCAGCAGGTGTAGCGGACACGTTTGATGATGGCGGTTTGCTGGAGACAACCATCTGGCTTGATGCGGTTGCACCTTCAGGGCTGGCATCAGATCCAGCACTATCTAGATCCGGGCCGCGGGCTTCGGCGACGGCCTCAATCTTAAGGTTGGCAGCTTCAATTTCGCTGGCGTCCACTCCGGTTGCCTCGGCAGCGCGACGTGTCAGGGCGTTGAATTCCATCGATTTGAGAAATGCAACCAGCTTTGGTCCGTTCTGAGGCTCGAGTCCGAAATCCTCAAGACCCACGTCAATGGGCGTATCGGTTTTCAGGGTCACAAGCTGGCGGGATATCAATGCCTGCTCGGCATACTGGATTATGTTTTCGCGTCGTTTCTGCTGTTTGATTTCTCCAGCACGCGCAAGCAGCGTATCGAGATCACCAAACTCCTCCAGCAACTGCGCAGCTGTTTTTGGTCCGATGCCGGGAATTCCAGGAACATTATCTGTCGAATCGCCCGTCATTGCCTGTAGATCAATCATTTTTTCGGGCGGCACGCCCCACTTCTCGATTACCTCAGGAATGCCGATCTGCTTGTCCTTCATGCTGTCATACATGGACACCAGCGGCGTAACGAGCTGCATCAAATCCTTGTCTGATGAAATAATCGTAACTTCTGCTCCTACAGCTTCTGCCATACGGGCATAGGTGGCGATGAGATCGTCAGCCTCATAACCTTCCTTCTCAATACACGGCAGATTAAAGGCTTTTGTTGCTTGCCGGATCAAGCCGAATTGCGGGATCAAGTCTTCCGGCGGGGCAGAGCGGTTTGCCTTGTACTCCGGATAAATTTCCTTGCGGAAGGTGGTCGAGGAATAATCGAAAATTACTGCGAAGTGCGTGGGCGTATCGCGTACAGACGTGTCTCGCGCTTCCCGCAACAGCTTCCACAACATGTTACAAAAACCTGAAACGGCGCCGACCGGCAGGCCATCCGATTTCCGCGTCAAGGGCGGAAGAGCGTGGTAGGCGCGGAAAATATAGCCGGAGCCGTCGACGAGGAAGAGATGATCACCTTTTTTCATGGCAACAGAAATAAATGAACATGGTAAAAAAGGAAATGACGAGTTGTGTTGTTTCCAGCGACTCCTGTGGGCATCCTGACGTTAATTTCGCTTCACGCCTTTGTTACAAAGATGTAATCTTCTGTGCCCTTGAATTGCCACGGTTTACCCCCCAAATCCAGTTCATCGACATTAGATCGATCGCTGGTTTTTAAGGCTCGTCCCCCGCCTGACACCAGTGTCGCAGCCTCCCATTCCCCTCTCCAGGGTGGCTGCAAATGAGTGTAGTAGTGATCTGGTCGCCTTTGGTCCCCCCGCCAAGGCGGCCATTTCTTTTATAGCGTGCCGCCCTGCCATTTTTTTATGCCGTTGGCTTGAAAATACGCTAAGAAGAGCTCCCTTCACGAATCCCGGTCAATGAACTCAGGAAATATTATGTCAGCTCTCGAACCTGTCTTGAATGCGCTTGATACAAACCTCGACAAGAGCTTGGAGCGCCTTTTTGATCTGCTGAGAATCAAGTCCATTTCAACTGATCCGGCGTTCAAAGTGGATTGTCGCAAAGCCGCTGAATGGCTGGTAGCTGATCTGCAATCGATTGGATTTGAAGCAAGTATACGCGACACGCCGGGTCATCCGATGGTTGTTGCACACCATGCTGGCCCTAGCGAAGATGCTCCCCATGTGCTTTTTTACGGCCACTATGATGTCCAGCCTGTCGATCCTCTCGAATTGTGGGAAAACGATCCATTCGATCCTGCGATCAAGGACATGGGCAATGGCCGCAAAATTCTGACCGGTCGCGGCACATCTGACGACAAGGGCCAGTTGATGACCTTTGTTGAAGCCTGCCGTGCTTATAAAGCGGTACATGGCCAATTGCCGATAAAGATTTCCATTCTGTTTGAAGGCGAAGAAGAATCGGGCTCGCCGTCTCTCAAGCCATTTCTTGAGTCGCACAAAAATGAGCTGAAGGCCGATTTTGCGCTCGTCTGCGACACTGGAATGTGGGATTCGGAAACGCCTGCGATTTCTGTCGGGCTGCGCGGATTAGTTGGCGAAGAGATTATTGTCAAAGCGGCCGACCGGGACTTGCATTCCGGTATGTTTGGCGGCGCAGCGGCAAACCCGATCCGCATCCTTACTAAAATTCTTGCTGATATTCATGACGAGAATGGCGCGGTGACAATCCCTGGTTTCTATGATGGCGTTGAAGAAACACCCACGCAAATATTGCAGATGTGGGAAGGGCTCGATGCCACGCCGGAAAACTTTCTTGGTCCTGTTGGTCTTTCTATACCATCAGGCGAGCAGGGCCGTTCAATCCTTGAACTGATATGGGCGCGTCCGACCGCCGAATTTAACGGCATAACCGGCGGTTACACGGGACAGGGGTTCAAAACCGTCATTGCAGCCCAAGCCTCTGCAAAAGTATCGTTCAGATTGGTCCATAAGCAAAATCCGGCGAAAATCCGCGAGGCTTTCCGCGCCTTTGTCCAAGCGCGTGTTCCTGCCGATTGCACAGTTGAGTTCCATGAGCATGGTGGATCACCCGCCATCCAGCTTTCCTACGAATCGCCGCTGCTTTCCAAGGCAAAAAATGCCCTGAGCGATGAATGGCCAAACCCGGCAGTACTGATTGCAATGGGTGGCTCAATTCCGATTGTCGGTGACTTCCAGAATATGCTGGGCATGGAATCTTTGCTCGTAGGCTACGGCCTCGAAGATGACCGGATTCATTCTCCGAATGAGAAATATGAATTGAATTCATTCCACAAAGGCCAGCGGTCTTGGGCGCGCATTCTCGACGCCCTCGCGAAATAAACAGGAAAAGAATATGACCATTCGCTTTCACCGCAATGACCTGCCTGACCTGAGCAACTATCAGGTCGATGCGGTTGCCATCGATACCGAGACACTTGGTCTCAATCCGCATCGCGACAGGCTTTGTGTCGTTCAAATTTCACCTGGCGATGGTACAGCGGACGTTATCCAGATCGATAAGGGACAGAAAAGTGCTCCGAATTTGGAGAGGCTGCTGGGCGATAATGCCGTCACCAAGATTTTTCACTTCGGACGTTTTGACCTTGCAGTTCTATTTCATACGTTTGGCATCATGCCGAAACCTGTCTTCTGCACCAAGATCGCATCCCGGCTGATACGCACCTATACGGATCGCCACGGATTGAAAGAGATTTGCAGTGAACTGCTGGAAATCAACCTTTCCAAACAACAGCAGTCTTCAGATTGGGGTGCACCGCAGCTCAGTCAGGCACAGCTGGAATATGCGGCCTCCGACGTTCTTTATCTGCATCGCCTGCGAACCATTCTCCAGCAGCGTCTGGAACGGGACGGGAGAGCAGAAGAGGCGATGGCTTGTTTTGAGTTTTTGCCTACCCGCGCCAAACTGGATTTGATGGGATGGGACGAGCAGGACATTTTTGCGCATAGCTGAGTTATTGCGCGGCGGTGGCTTGAGCTGTTTCCTGGTGTGGAGCGCGATCTACATGCGCCCAAGCCGGTCTTTTGAATAGAAATTCCCCATAGCCAGTGAGTTGAATGATTCTATAAAGAATGACCGGACCGATGACGCCGCTCATCACCGTCAGTAGTGAAATAGTGCCAATATCAGTGATGATTCCAGTTTTAAGCAATATAGTGCGAGCGGCTGCCATGGGCAGAAAGAAGGCCAGGTACACCACGATTGAGTGAGCACCAAGCCAGCGCAGCGTTGCGTTTATGGGCTTCCATGGCACACTTGCAATAAGAGCTGAGCTTGAAACAATAGCCAGTGCTCCAGCAAAACCGGCGATCAACGAGATAACCGGCACACTTGCCCAGCCACCAAGCCCGCCCGAAGTATAAGTCACTTGTGGTATCCACGCGCTAAATGGTGCCGGTGCAGGATGGAAGACCAGCCACCCGTTTAAGACAGCCCATGCACCTAGAATGATTGCAGCAATAGCGGGGCTTGCCCGCAATTTCTCGGCCAGTTTGAAGATTGCTGGAGCAAATGCATATCCTGCAAAAAAATACACATATCGGCTGCAAAACTCGTCAATAACAAGCCATCCCGTGTGGATCGGCAACGTTTCTAAAAGTGCCGATGCTGCAAAGACCAGCCAGACATTTGTCGTCTTCAGCAATCGGGTAACGATAAAGAACACCGGCAACAAATATATGAACCACAATGTGCCAAATGGTTGCACAAATGCGAGCAGATAAGCCGATATGGCACCCGTCGCTCCGTCTTGCGCCACAACCCCTGGTGCCTTGAACACAAATTGAATGGTTAGCCAAAGCACGTAGAAATAGGCAAAATGCACGACCTTTCGATCAATATAGCGCAGCCACGAGCGGTTAATGACGACGCTTAGGAAAAGCCCCGATATCAAAAAGAAATCTGGCATCCGAAATGGCTGAGCAAATGCTACAACCGGATGCATCCACCCTTGCGTGCCAGTCTCGTTCTCTACACCCAGAACAGAATGCATCATCACTACAAAAATGATGCAGATACCTTTGGCAATGTCGACCCAGTCTACCCGCATCTTTTCCACGGTACTCATTCGTCGTGCTCCCTCACCATTCGTCTTTGATACGCGAAGATTCAGAATAGGAAGTAAAATTCAGGTGATGGACGAATGCCCGAAGATGTTTCCATAAAACATGATTGCTAGACCGTATTTCGAGCGATCGAATTTTTATTGTAATTATCAGAAGTCGTTCTTCGGAGTGCTACGCGTACGAGACTGTACAAGGCACAAAAAAGCCGGGCAAGAGCCCGGCGAATTGTGAACGCTAATGCGTCCAGAGGGGAACACGCAACGAGCGAAAAATGGGAGGAGAACCGCTCGTTACGCAAGGATTAAAGTATAGCTGATAAAGGAAATATTCAAGAGCCTGCAAATAATAATCTTTTGCTATTGAGCAGCCGGAGATTGTTTTTCAAATTCTTGGCTGTCCTTGCATACCCCGTGTCCCCGTAACTGGCACCCGCCAAGACGGTATTGCGCCTCTGAGTCGGGTGAGGGACTGAGGCGCTTAATGGCACCGCCACCGCATCCGCTAATTCCAATCGTGAGAACTACAAGCATGATAAGGCGCATGAACATTCCTCATTGATACGCAAGATTAACCCCAGCAGATGGATTTCTCAACTGGCGGCAGGTCATTCAAAGCAGCGGACGAAATTGTCCCAAAGATGGCTTTTCCGGCATGCGGGCAAGTTCTTCAAGTTGATTCATCGCACCTGCAAGAGTGAAACGCTGAAAAAGCCAAGGCTCAACTTTATATGGTAAAGTTTCGAAAAGCGCGATTTTGTCGGACAGCGCTTGGGCGTCGCCGGTGGGAACGAGCCATTGTGCGTAGGAGTCTGTGAGGATCTCTGCCGGTCCATAGGGGCAATCGGTGGATATGATAGGCGTTCCCGAGATAAGACTTTCGACCAGAACGTTTGGAAAGCCTTCAAAATCGGATGACAGCAATAAAGCGTCTGCGCGCGCCATATAGGAAAAGGGGTTGTCGCGAAAGTTAAGGGCAGCCACTCGATCTTCCAATGCATATTGCCGCGCAAGTTGCATGGCTTCATCGGGCTTATCAGTCAAAAGCAAGAGCCTGCGTGTTGATCCGCTGCCCTTCAACGCTTCGAACAGCATGTCATGGCGTTTGGCCGCAGCAAATCGGCCCACATGGATATAATACGGTTCGGAGGGCAAATCGGCAGGCTTTTCAGCTGCCAATTTGCGTATGTGTTCAACATTGTAGCCATTATGTATCAGCGTTGCGCTGGATGGGATGGCATCCAGTTTTGCAAGATCGTCAATCACGCCCTTTGATACGCCTATGACCGGTTTTCCGTGATAGATACTAGATAAAAGCCGCGCGCGCCGCCGCCGTTTTCGAAGATCGGACACGCCCGCAATAAGCTCTGATGTCGCAATATGTATCCAATGATGTACGTTTATCAGCCCGGCTCTGGCTACAACGCGGTCAGCCGGCGTGAGCGAAGAAGAAACAAAATCAAAGGGCTGAAGGCGTGAGGCCTGTTTGAACCACTGCCGCAGACGTAACGCGGATTTTATCTGTTGAACGAAACCACTTAGCCTGGTCGTCGAGCGATCCAAAACCTCAAATTCAACCCCGTCTGGGATGGGCCTCGTCTCGCCATCTACAAGTGCCAAAATCGTGACCTCGTGGCCGCGACGCGCCAACTCCCCTGCATAACGGAGTCGCGAATAGGTGACTCCGTTCGGCCCGAGATCTGCGATAATAAAAAGAAAACGCATCAGCCATCGTCCTATCGGAGCATCACGGGCGCGCGAAGAGTCCCAGCTCTGTAAATTGACGGGAATCTCGAAACCTTATGGAGTCCGGCCCAATCAAGCTCACATTTTCTTCGGCACCAAGCACGTCAACCACGTTTTTGTAAACATGTGAGCCACCATAATATTGCGCGTCCGCAACAGCGGCCTGCGCGAAAAGCAAGGCATCACTGAAAAATTTGAAATGCAATAGCGAGCCATAAATAGGAGAAAAATTGCGATAGAATGGCAATGGCTTGTGAATACTGGAAGCGAACGCCATCGTCGTCTCCACGTATAGAAGCGGGTATTTCATCAATTCAACATGTTCCTTGAGAATACGTCCGCGGGGGCCACCCGTTAAAGACATGAAACGGTTATCCGCGCTCATGCGATAGCCGGACGCGTCAAACATATCGGCAATTTTCCAAGGCATGATCTCGCTGGAACCATCGAACACTGCCGATGACAGCGGGCCCGAAGGATAAAGGTCAATCATGGGCGCTGGACAATGCCTAATGCCCTTTAGCTCAAGATTTGCAATGAGCTCCGGTAACGGTTCTTCTTCGCAATTGTCATAAATGAAATATTCATCGCAATCGACATTGAGATACCAGCGATTGATTCCATACAGTTTCAGAAGTTCATGCCTCCAGAGCTTCCCGCGGTCAGCTTCCCCATAGCG
The DNA here is from genome assembly GCF_052044585.1 of Phyllobacterium sp. 22552. Taxonomy (NCBI): domain Bacteria; kingdom Pseudomonadati; phylum Pseudomonadota; class Alphaproteobacteria; order Hyphomicrobiales; family Phyllobacteriaceae; genus Phyllobacterium; species Phyllobacterium sp. 22552. Next base: position 19,701 of record NZ_JBQENG010000003.1, read on the forward strand.
TAGGGGTGACTTGAAGAGATCGACATCGGGCTGTTGCAGCAATATGTCCCGGGTAGCATCAGACGAATTATCATCGATACATAGGAAGCGTGTGACACCAATTTTGCGATAGTGAGACAGAAATGAGGGCAGAAAATTTACGCTGTTGCGCGTCAGGAAAATGAGTGGAATGTCCGTATTCTGTAACGGGCGCATTCCAGAACCAAGAGGTGATATCGCGGCAACATTATTTTTTCGGCGCTTCAATCGCGTCTCGATCCGCCACGAATCCAGACGGCTCCTCAGCCTTTGAAAAAGACTGCGCTCGATTGCCGGTGAGCCCTTGTCGGGAAATGCCAAATTCGTTTCTGACAATGTAAAAAGCGTGTCCGATTGCGGTATTGAGTTTTATGTCAGCACGTAAAGACCATGTGCATATGCGCCCACCAATACCAACATAAAAATGCTTATAATCAAGGCATTAATTCCATTCTTATGCTCACTGTGGCGAGAATGCTGGTAACACAGGCCCGCCGCTGTAACCATTAATGCAAGATAGCTTGCGCTTTCCGCAATCTCTTCTTTTATCTGCATGGAAACTGTGCCGTGCTGTGAATCACAATAGGCACCAATAAGAAGAAAAATTGCCGCGACGTAGAATGGCCAAGCAGATTTGCTGAAAACAAATCGCGCAATTTCGCCAACTGTCCGCCAGCGAAAGGCCAGATAAACACATGCCACCGCAATTATTATAATAGCTTCGTGAATACGGAATACTTTGCTGTTCATATAAGTCGTTATTGGACCCACGCGATCAACCTCAAGCTCACGCAGGAAAAAAACGATACAAAGCACAGCCATGCCAATGGAAAACATTCGGCCAGCTTTATGCTGGAGCAGGCCTGCGATGAAGAACAGGGCAGTTGCACCGGCGATATATGCCAGCTGGAAAGTTTCAATCGCACCCGACTCATCCAGCGAAACAGAAACGTCCAGCGGGTCGATTGAAAACGCGAAATAACCGATGTTGATAACGAGTGCAGCCAGTAAAAGCAGCGCGAAACCCGTTGTGAACTTTGCCTGTTCCATGTCACGGACCTTATAAGACAGCGAAGCGCCGAGACCTAAAGGAAGCTGCACACTATCGCAACCCTTTAGTGTATTAGTTGCAAAAACTGCAACTGCACACGATAGAGCTGCTTTGGCTGGCCTGTCTTAGCGCCGCTGTTTTGTTAAATGAATTTAACTTCACTGGTCCTTAACCGCACCTTAAATCGCCGCATTTACTCTGCAACGCGTGGCTATCACTCCAGATGGGTACAACGGCGCGGAATTTATCATCAATGGCACCACGCGATAAAGGCAGGCAACGCATCGAACCCGGCTTTGGCTCCGGTCGGGATTCGAGCGATGACATGCGTGCAGATCCGGAGGATAGCCCCGTGGCAAAACGCAAATCGGCAGTGCGCAAAGTCTCAAAGTCAAAGCGTAGCAGCTCACGCCGCGGCAAAAACGGCAGTGGATTTATTGGGTTGCTGCGCCGCGCAGTTTATTGGTCGTTTGTTTTATGCATTTGGGGTGGAATCGCTCTGACAGGCACGATTCTCTATTTCGCCGCCAAGATGCCTCAGACGACGACATGGACCATTCCTGACCGTGCACCCAACGTCAGGATAGTTTCCGTGGAAGGCGAATTGATCGCCAATCGTGGCGCTTCGGGCGGAGAGGCAATCGGGCTGCATGATATGTCGCCCTATATACCTGAGGCGGTTATTGCCATTGAAGATCGCCGGTTCTATTCGCATTTTGGCGTCGATCCTATTGGCTTTGCCCGGGCGATGGTAACCAATGTGATTTCGGGTCGCTTGGTACAGGGGGGCTCGACGATCACCCAGCAGTTGGCCAAGAATCTTTTCTTGACACCTGATCGCACCCTTGAACGCAAGGTTCAGGAGGTATTGCTGGCGCTGTGGCTGGAGCAAAAATATACCAAGACACAAATCCTGGAGATGTATCTTAATCGGGTCTATCTGGGGTCTGGCTCTTATGGTGTGGCCGCTGCATCGCACCGGTACTTCAACAAATCAGCCAAAGAAGTGACCTTGCCAGAAGCTGCGCTGCTTGCGGGTCTGCTCAAGGCTCCTTCGCGTTTGTCACCCGCACGTGATCCAAAAGCTGCGCGCGAACGTTCGCAATTGGTGCTTGCTGCAATGCGTGAGCAAGGCATGATCGGCGTTGACGAATTGGATGTGGCGATGAAGCAGCCTACAGCACGCGCCGCTTCCTATTGGTCAGGATCAGAACAGTATGTTGCTGACCGCGTCATGGAGGAGTTGCCAAATCTAATCGGCGACGTATCGAATGATATTGTAGTTGATACCACTGTGGATCTTGGCTTGCAGAAGTTGGGAGAAGCATCGATCCGCGATCTCATCAGTAAAAACGGTGAGAAGTTGAATGTTTCGCAAGGCGCGCTGGTCTCAGTTGATGGAACAGGCGCCGTGCGCGCTCTCGTAGGCGGGTATGATTACGCCAACAGTCAGTTTGACCGGGCCAGCGAGGCAAAGCGCCAGCCGGGATCGGCCTTCAAGCCTTTCGTTTATCTTTCTGCTTTGGAAAAGGGACTTACGCCGGAATCTATTCGCAATGATGCGCCAATCCGCATCGGCAAATGGACACCAGGAAATTACAATGGAAAATATTTTGGCAAAGTAACATTGGCTGAAGCACTGGCCCGCTCGCTCAATTCCGTATCTGCGCAACTTGTCATGGAAGTGGGACCTGCAACCGTTGTCTCAACGGCTCATCGTCTTGGCATCGATTCCAGCCTTACGTCGAATGCTTCGCTGGCCCTCGGCACATCTGAAGTAACTTTGCTGGAACTGACAGATTCCTTTGTCCCATTCGCCAATGGAGGCTACAAGGCGCCTGTCCACATTATTCGCCGTGTCACCACGAATAGCGGTAAGCTGCTTTTTGAGTATAAGGGGCCGACACCGGACCGTGTTGTAAGCCCGCGCAATCTCAGCATGATGAACGCCATGTTGAGCCAGACTATCGAGACTGGCACGGCAACCAAGGCAAGATTTGGCTGGCCGGCAGCTGGCAAGACCGGAACCAGCCAGAACTTCCGTGATGCCTGGTTTATTGGCTATACGTCCAATCTGACGACAGGCGTGTGGTTCGGCAACGATAACGGCAAGCCAACGAAGAAGATCACCGGCGGATCGTTACCGGCAATCGCTTGGAAAGATTTCATGGTGGCAGCCCATAAGGGCGTTCCCATCGCACCGCTTCCCGGAGATTATCGCCTCGATAAATTGATCGAAGAGGGCAATGATATTTTGCCTGATTCGGGTGTTGATCCTTCAGCTCCATCAGCACAACTCGACCCCGGCACGCAGGTTGGACTTGGCGACCAGACTGGATCTACGAGACCTATTCCACCGGGAGACGTGGGTCAAAACGGTCAGGCAGGTCGCAAGACAACGCTGTTCGATCTCATCATGGGAAATTGAACGACCAAGCGTCTTGCCAGGAACTAACTTGTCAGGGTTCTTTTCACGGCGATCTTCCATCCGGCAATCTTGGCCTTGCGGGTCTTCTCATCCATTTTCGGTATAAAGCGCGTGTCTCTTTCCCATGTTTTGGAGAATTCGCGGCGGTTTGGCCATATGCCCGCCTTGGAGCCGGCAAGCCATGCTGCGCCAAGTGCCGTTGTTTCGAGAATGGTTGGTCGATCCACGGGCGCATCAAGAATATCGGCAAGGCGCTGCATGGTCCAGTCCGAGGCGACCATCCCGCCATCGACGCGCAGCACGGTCTTGGTGTCAGAAGTCTTCCAATCCTTTCGCATGGCGTCAAGGAGATCGCGCGTTTGATAGGCCACAGATTCCAGCGCGGCTCTTGCAAATTCCGCAGGGCCAGAGTTTCGGGTCAGTCCATATATCGCGCCACGTGCTTCTGCGTCCCAATGGGGTGCCCCTAGCCCTACGAAGGCGGGAACGAGATAAACATCTTGGCTCGGGTCTGCCTGATCAGCGAGCTTACCGGTTTCGGGCGCGGATCCAATGATTTTCAACCCGTCCCGCAGCCATTGCACCGCCGCACCTGCAATGAAAATCGAACCCTCCAGCGCATAGGTCGTTTTGCCGTTGAGACGATAAGCGATGGTTGTCAGGAGCCGGTTTTTGGAGATCACCATATCGCTGCCCGTATTGAGCAAGGCAAAACAGCCCGTACCATAAGTGGATTTGAACATTCCCGGTTCAAAACAAGCTTGGCCAATGGTCGCTGCATGTTGATCACCGGCAACACCGAGAATCGGAATTGTTGCGCCAAATAAAGACGCTTCCGCCGAGCCGAAATTTGCCGCGCAGTCTTTAACCTCCGGTAACATTGCACGAGGAACACGGAGAATTTCGAGCAGTTCGTCATCCCACTCATTGGTAGCAATGTTAAAAAGCAGCGTGCGTGAGGCATTGGTGGCATCTGTCGCGTGAACCTTGCCGCCAGTCAGTCGCCAAATCAAAAAACTGTCGATTGTACCGAAAAGCAGTTCGCCATTGGCTGCGCGCTTGCGGGCACCGGGCACTTTATCCAAAATCCAGGAAAGCTTGGTGCCAGAAAAATAGGGATCGAGCAGCAAGCCCGTTTTCCGGGTGAATTTCTTTTCCAGCCCTTGCTTCTTCAGCTTTTGGCAAAGGGAAGCGGTTCGGCGATCCTGCCAAACTATGGCGTTGTGTATCGGTTTGCCCGTTGCCTTTTCCCAGACGATCACCGTTTCGCGCTGGTTGGTAATGCCGATTGCCGCGACGTCGCCCGCTTGGATTTTTGCATTCTCGATAGCAACTTCACAAGTTGCCAGAACGGATTGCCAGATTTCATCAGGATCGTGCTCAACCCAGCCAGACTGCGGATATATTTGCGTGAATTCTTGTTGGCTTTTGCCGACAACCTTCCGGCTCTTATCAAAAATGATTGCGCGGCTTGATGTCGTGCCCTGGTCGATGGCCAATACATATCCGTTCATGCTTCCTCCCGCGTTTTGAACAACGTTATTGATTTCGTTCAACGGGATCAATAACGCCGCGAATGTTATGCCTCGATATTCAACTGCTGATCGGCTATGGAGTCTCCAACGGAGAATTTCTCATGAGTGAAAAAGAACCTCGCAAGGTCCTCGTACTGACCGGCGCAAGCCGCGGTATTGGCCACGCAACTGTTAAGCGTTTTTCGCGGGCAGGTTGGCGCGTTATCACCTGCTCTCGCCAGAGTTTCGATGACAACTGCCCTTGGCCTGCTGGTCCAGACGATCATATCAAGGTCGATCTTGCTGATCCTGCTGATGTAGATCATGCGGTGTCGGAGATCAGGCAGCGGCTTAAGGTCGAAGGCGGGATGCTTAACGCCCTAGTTAACAATGCGGGTATTTCACCAAAGAATGGCTCGGGTAATCGTCTCGATTCCATTGAAACGCCAATGCAGACCTGGATGAGCGTGTTCCAGGTAAATTTCTTTGCCCCAATCATGCTGGCGCGTGGCCTGTTCAATGAGTTGGCCACTGCAAAAGGTTCTGTGGTGAACGTGACATCAATTGCCGGCAGTCGCGTACATCCATTTGCAGGTACAGCCTATGCTACATCCAAGGCAGCTTTGGCGTCATTGACCCGCGAAATGGCATCCGACTTCGGTCCCCACGGAATTCGAGTCAATGCCATCGCGCCTGGCGAGATCGATACGGCAATTCTCTCTCCCGGAACCGACAAGCTGGTAGAGCATTTGCCGCTTCGCAGGCTTGGCAAAACAGCCGAAGTTGCCGAAACGATCTTCTTCCTCTGTTCCGAGGCGTCATCTTATGTCACGGGCTCGGAAATACACATCAATGGTGGCCAACACGTTTGATTCTAAAGGATAAACAAGCTCTCATATGAGAGCTTGTTTATTAGACGTGGCTTTTATCTTTGGTGGTTTAAACGTAGCGATTGACTACATTTTCCAAATATTCCTGACGTCCGGAGCGCGGTTGCGGTTGCAGTCCTGAACCCTCAACTTTGTTCGCAATGTCCTCAAGCGAAAGCTTGCCCGAAAGCATTTGCTGGGCTTCCGGCTTTGACCAGCCAGCATAACGCTCATCGACAAACCCTGTCAGCACCTTGTCTTCGATCATCTTTGCTGCCGCCTTGAGGCCACGAGCGCAAGTGTCCATGCCGCCAATATGAGCAATCAACAAATCCTGCGGATCAAGTGACTGGCGGCGCAATTTCGAGTCGAAATTCGTGCCACCCGACGTAAATCCTCCTGCTTTGAGAATTTCAAAATATGCCAGCGCAACTTCCGGAACGTTGTTAGGGAACTGGTCTGTATCCCAGCCGGACTGATAGTCATTACGGTTCATATCGATCGAACCGAAGATGCCCAGAGCCGAGGCAGTCGCAAGTTCATGCTCAAAGGAATGGCCTGCAAGAATCGCATGACCCTGCTCCAGATTGACCTTCACTTCATTTTCAAGACCGAAGCGCTTGAGGAAGCCGTAAACAGTTGCCGCGTCATAATCGTACTGATGTTTGGTCGGCTCTTGTGGCTTCGGTTCAATAAGGATGGCGCCCTTGAAGCCAATCTTATGCTTATAATCGACGACGAGGCTCAGGAAACGACCCATCTGGTCGAGTTCGCGCTTCATATCGGTATTCAGCAGCGTTTCGTAGCCTTCGCGACCGCCCCAGAGAACGTAGTTTTCGCCCTTGAGCTTCTGCGTAACGTCGATGCAGGTTTTCACCGTTGCAGCGGCATAGGCGAAGACCTCTGGATCGGGATTGGTTGCGGCACCTGACATATAACGGCGGTTGGAAAAGAGGTTGGCTGTGCCCCAGAGAAGCTTTGTTCCTGTCTTCTCCATCTTCCCGGCAAAATAGTCCGCTATTTCATGGAGGCGCTTGTTGCTTTCTGCAAGTGTATCGCCTTCCGGACGCACATCGGCATCGTGGAAACAGAAATAAGGTGCGCCCAGAATCGAGAACATTTCGAAGGCAACATCTGCTTTCAGTTTTGCTCCTTCCATGGTCTCATTAAACCAGGGGCGCTCGAATGTCTGCCCACCAAACGGATCGCCGCCCGGCCAGACAAAGGAGTGCCAATAGGCAACGGCAAAACGCAAATGGTCTTCAAGGCGTTTCCCCAAAATCACTTCATCCGCATTGTAGAAGCGGTAGGCTAGCGGATTTGTGCTGTCCGGCCCCTCATATTTGACTGGTTTGGTGTCGCCGAAAAATCCGCTGTTCATGACTGAACTCCTTTTAATGCTGGATATAGATTATGATAACGATGATAGGCCGCATCAAATTGAGCGGTCAGTTTTGTTTCTGGCTCGATTGTCGCGGCGGTTGAAGGCGCGACGCATATTTCACGTGGGTTAACTTGCTCGGCGGCGATCAATCCGAGACGCGCTGCCCCGAAAGCTGCGCCGAAATCGCCGTCTGCTGGCACGTCAACTGGGATATTGAGCGCCGTCGCTATGGTTTTCAACCAATAGGTTGAGCGCGAGCCGCCGCCGACAGCCGTAACGCGTTCAAGCTGTGTGCCCGCCGCCGCCAATGCACGCGAACAGTCGCGAAATGCGAAGGCCACACCTTCCAGAACGGCTTGTGTCAATACTGCGCGGTCACTTGCGTGCTCCAACCCATAAAACGACCCGCGAATAGAGGAGTCGTTAAGCGGAGTGCGCTCGCCGGAAAGATAGGGAAGGAACGTGACGCCTGATGGTTCCCGTAAATCTGGCCCAAGCTCGTTTGTGAGCTCAGCTGCATTGCGCGAGGTTATCCCGGCATACCAGTTCAACGCGTCGGTAGCCGACAGAATTACCCCCATCTGATGCCATGTATTCGGCAATGCATGGCAAAACGTATGCACGGCACTTTCCGGATTGGGCAAATAGGCATTGTTTGCGGCAAAAAGCACACCGGACGTGCCTAGAGAAATGAAAGCGTGACCCTCGCCAACAGTTCCCATGCCACATGCGGATGCTGCATTGTCGCCGGCTCCACCAGCAACAACGACGTTACTTTTCATTCCCCAACGCGAAGCAATATCGGATTTTAATGTGCCGGAGACATCTGTGCCTTCCACCAGCGACGGCATATGATCAAGACTTAATTCTGTGGCGGCCAAAAGTTCTTGCGACCAAGCGCGCTTACCAACGTCCAACCAGGACGTGCCCGCAGCGTCCGACATTTCCGAGACGTACTCGCCCGTCAACCAAAGGCGCAAATAGTCTTTTGGTAAAAGAATATGGCGGGTTTTACTGAAGATATCTGGCTCATTGTTTCTAACCCAGTCCACTTTTGGCGCCGTAAAGCCGGGGAAAACAATATTGCCCGTGAGCGCCCTGAATCTCGGATCTGCATCAAGCGTGCTTGCTTCTTTATGGCTTCGTGTATCGTTCCAAAGCATACATGGGCGTAACACCTGATCATTGGCGTCGAGTAGCGTTGCGCCGTGCATTTGACCCGAAAGACCGATGCCCTTTACGGCAGCAAGTTCCTTGCCATGACTGGCACGCAGTTCCTGTACAGCGTGTTCTGTTGCTCTGATCCAGTGCTCAGGGTCTTGCTCCGACCAGCCGGAGTGGGGCCGCGTGACTTCCAGCGATCCATTGCCGGAAGCTATGATCCGCTGTTCATCGTCAATCAATAACGCCTTGACACCTGATGTGCCGAGATCGAGACCGAGATACATAAGATTTCTCCTGAACTATGCTGAAATTGCCCGTTTGACCGGGGCATCTCCGGGGGCAAAAATGTGCGTATCGAGATGAAGCAGGGATGTCATCATGCATCCTTGTAAAATAAGCGGGTGTTCATCAGGATAGCAGCGAATATTGAGGTCCTCTGTCGCGCCCCAGCCGGATGTTCCCGAAATGATGGCGCGCAAATCCTTTTCAAGAAGATCGAAAACACCTGCGCCCGGGCCAACCAGCGCAACGGGAACGGGGTCAATCAGCGAAAAAAGGCTGCGTAGTCCTGAACCGATTGCCTGTCCTGCTTTGGCGAAGGCCGCACGTTCCGGACCATCCTTTGCCCGTGCAATGTCGGCAACCTTGTTGAAACTTGCGGCGTCGACGCCCTGTATAGGTTGTGCTTTTTCATCTTCGTCAGCGATGTTTCTCAAAATGGCATAGTCGCTGGCATAGGCTTCAATACATCCGTGCCGCCCGCACCGGCATAGCGCTCCGTTGGGGACATGCAACATATGCCCGAACTCGGATGCGGAGGAGTAGGCGCCGACAAAGGGTTTTCCTTTCAAATAAAGGCCCATACCGATGCCGTGAGAAAGCAAAATAGCAGCAAAATCCTCGGTATAATTTTGAGGGTCAGTCCAGCGCAGAGCTTCCGCTATCATGTTGCAATCATTGGTAACTGCTACACCCACTCCATAGCGCTGCGAAAGAGCATTGCCGAATGCGATATTTGTGTCAGGCGTAATGGGAGACCAAAGCATCGCAGAGCTTGCAGCGTCTGTGACGCCCTGCACACCCATTGAGATGTGGAGCAGGGGACCAGCATTCTTCGGGCTGTTTTCGATTAACTCATCAAGCATGGATGAGACAGTTGCGATCAACTCGCCGGTTGTCGCTTCTAAAGTGGGTAAATGACGAAACTGCTCCGCAGTGACTTGGCCAGTATAGTCGAACAGCACGACATGGATAAGGTTGAGCGCGAGTTCCACCGTAGCGACTGTTGCGATTTCAGGGTTTAAAGCCAAGGCTATTTGAGGTCGTCCCCGCTTCGTTTCAGCCGGGTCGCCGCCGCGGTTTTCGCCAATAATACCTTCGGCTATAAGGGCCGTAGTAATGGCTGAAACCGTCGATGGACTTAGCCCCGTATGGGCCACGATGTCGGTTCTGGATAAATGCTCATGCTGTCGTATGGACCCCAATATAAGCCGCCGATTCTGACGGCGGACATCGTCCGGTCGCGCAATCTCATCCAGCAACAAATGACTTCCTCCCGAAATCTTTTTTTGTGCGACGCAAAAAAGTTGTTGCAGTGCAATGACTTGCGTCTTCAAAAACCAAGTTGACACGGAATTAGTTTTAAGTCACTATTTTTTTCGAGCCTCGAAATAAAGAGGTTTAATTGCTGGGCGGAGGTGAAGCCAGCAATAAATAGTCAGCGTGCTAAAGGCACTGGGAGGGTTATCATGAAGAAATATGCGGCCGCATTGGCGGGGGCAACGATTCTAGCTGTCTCGTTTGCAGGACCTGTTTTGGCGAAGGACAAGATCATCGGCGTTTCTTGGTCGAACTTCCAGGAAGAGCGTTGGAAGACCGATGAAGCTGCCATCAAGAAGGCTCTCGAGGCAAATGGTGACAAGTACATTTCTGCCGATGCGCAGTCGTCTGCGGCAAAACAGTTAACCGACGTAGAAAGCCTGATTTCGCAGGGCGCCAATGCCTTGATCATCTTGGCACAGGATTCCAGCGCAATTGGTCCAGCGGTAGAAAAAGCTGTCGCTGAAGGCATTCCTGTTGTGGGTTATGACCGTTTGATTGAAAATAAAGATGCGTTCTATGTCACGTTCGACAACAAGGAAGTTGGACGCATGCAGGCTCGCGGCGTATTGGCTGTAAAGCCAGAAGGCAACTATGCCTTCATCAAGGGCAGCTCGGCCGATCCTAATGCTGACTTCCTCTTCGCGGGCGCACAGGAAGTACTCAAAGATGCTATCGATTCCGGTAAGATCAAGAATGTCGGTGAGGCTTATACAGATGGCTGGTTGCCGGCCAACGCGCAGAAGAACATGGAGCAGTTTCTCACTGCCAACGACAACAAGATTGACGCTGTTGTTGCTGCCAATGACGGAACGGCTGGCGGTGCCATCGCGGCGCTCCAGGCTCAGGGTCTAGCCGGATCCGTGCCGGTTTCAGGTCAGGATGCCGATTTCGCTGCGCTTAATCGTGTCGCTCTAGGCACGCAGACAGTGACAATCTGGAAAGACTCGCGTGAACTTGGCAAAGAAGCTGCAGACATCGCGGCGGCATTGGCTGATGGCAAAAAGATGGAAGAAATTCCAAACGTCCAGAAGTTTGCTGGCGGTGCCAACAAGGTTGAGGTCAATGCAGTGTTTCTGACACCAGTTCCGGTTACCAAGGACAATCTGGGTGTTGTCATTGACGCCGGCTGGGTCACGAAAGACGTCGTATGCCAAGGCGTAAAAGCCGATGCAGTGGCAGCTTGCAAATAGTTTGATCAAGATATCCTGAAATTTGACGCCGCTGATCCTCCGGGTCGGCGGCGTTCAAACAAGATAACTGGGAGAAATTTCATGAGTGATCCGGCTATTAGCCTTGACCGCGCTCGCGCTTCTGAACTGAGTGTTGTTGCCCGCTTCTTCAAAGCGACGGAACTCGATACGCGGCTCCTCGGTATGATAGGGGCGCTGGTGATCATCTGGGTGGCTTTCCAGTTCCTGTCTGGTGGCCAGTTTCTGACCCCGCGAAATCTCTGGAACCTTTCCGTGCAAACTTCGTCGGTGGCTGTCATGGCAACTGGCATGGTTCTCATCATTGTTACGCGGAATATTGATCTGTCAGTCGGCTCGGTATTAGGGTTTGTCGGCATGATCATGGGCGTTACGCAAGCAGAATTTCTACCCAAACTGCTGGGGTTTGAACACTCAGCAACTTGGCTGATAGTCCTTGCCATTGGTATTTTAACGGGTGCCATTATCGGCGCCGCTCAAGGTTTTATTATTGCATTTATGGGCGTCCCTGCATTCATCGTAACGCTCGGCGGGCTTCTGGTCTGGCGTGGTGCTGCGTGGTGGGTAACCTCCGGCAGAACCGTAGCGCCAATGGACTCAACTTTCCGCCTTATGGGCGGTGGGCCCGAGGGATCAATTGGCGCGATGTGGAGCTGGATTGTCGGCTTGGTCGCCTGTGTCGCTTTGGTCGTCATGATCATTAATAGCCGTCGTCAGCGGAAACGTTTCAATTTCCCGCGTCGCCCTGTCTGGGCGGAGATATTCATGGGCTTTGTCGCTTGTGGTTTGGTGCTGGGCGTTGTCGCAGTCGCAAATGCCTATTACTGGCCCATAGGCATTGTTCGTAAATATGCGGAAGCAAACAGCATTGTGATCCCGGAAGGTGGGTTGTTTATTTCCCATGGCATTGCTGTACCAGTCCTTATCGCGGTGGCGACAGGCATCATCATGACTTTCGTGACAACACGCACGCGTTTTGGCCGTTACGTTTTTGCAATGGGGGGTAACCCGGAAGCAGCCGACCTTGCGGGTATCAATACGCGTTGGGTCACGATGAAAATCTTTATCATTATGGGAATTCTCTGCGCGATAGCCGGCGCCATCTCGACGGCACGCCTGAACGCCGCCACCAACGCGCAAGGTACATTAGATGAATTGCTGACGATTGCAGCCGCTGTTATCGGGGGCACCTCATTGGCTGGCGGTGTGGGCACAATTGCCGGGGCAATGATCGGAGCGCTTTTAATGCAATCGCTTAGTTCCGGGATGGTCTTGTTGGGCCTCGACACTCCATTGCAGAATATCGTTGTTGGCCTGGTGCTCGTTATAGCAGTTTGGCTTGATACAATTTATCGCCGTCGGACCGCTTGAGGGAGGAGAAAACTATGATGAACAACCAAACCGCTCTCATCGATATGGAAAATATCTCAATTGCCTTCGGAGGTATCCGTGCAGTTGATGGCGCATCAATCGATCTTTTCCCGGGGGAAGTTGTTGCTCTCCTTGGGCATAATGGTGCCGGAAAATCGACATTGATCAAAATTCTATCCGGCGCTTACAAACGGGATAGCGGTACGATCAAAGTTAGTGGCGAAGAGGCCACGATCAACAATCCGCGCGACGCGAAAGCCTACGGCATTGAGACGATTTACCAGACCCTTGCACTGGCCGACAATGTGGATACGGCGGCCAATCTATATCTCGGGCGAGAACTGATGACGCCATGGGGTACGCTGGATGATGTTGCGATGGAACACAGTGCAAGAGAAGTGATGGGGCGTCTCAACCCGCGCTTTCAACGCTTTAAGGATCCGGTCAAGGCCCTATCAGGTGGTCAGCGTCAGTCTGTAGCAATTGCGAGAGCTATTCTCTTTAACGCGCGCATACTTATCATGGATGAGCCAACAGCAGCACTTGGCCCGCAGGAAACAGCGCAGGTCGGCGAGCTAATCAAGCAGCTAAAGAGCGAAGGGATAGGCATTTTCCTTATCAGCCACGATATTCATGACGTCTTCCATCTCGCAGATCGTGTCGCGGTGATGAAGAATGGTCAGGTCGTCGGAACCGCAAAGGTCGGCGATGTAAATGAGGATGAGGTGCTCGGCATGATCATCTTGGGCAAATGTCCACCCGGAGCAATTCCTGGACCAGGCGCCGTTAACTGATATAAAGAAGAAGCCCGCTTGCGCGGGCTTCGAGCTTTACATCAGATAGCTTCGACCTGTTGAACTTCCGGAACGAAGTGCTTCAGCAGGTTCTGGATACCGTGCTTGAGCGTTGCGGTGGAAGAGGGGCAGCCTGAGCATGCGCCTTTCATGTGGAGAAACACCGTGCCATTTTCGAAGCCGCGAAATGTAATATCGCCACCATCTTGAGCGACAGCGGGGCGAACCCGTGTTTCCAATAATTCCTTGATCGTATCAACGATCTCGGTGTCGGCACTGTCGAAGAACTCGCCTTCAGTTTCACGCTGAGCATTGTCAGCAATATCTGTCACATTCGCCATAACTGGAGCGCCGGACATGAAATGCTCCATGATGGCGCCGAGGATCGCCGGCTTCAAATGCTGCCATTCGGGCGCATCCGTTTTAGTCACAGTTACAAAATCATATCCGAAGAATACACCGGAAACGCCGCGAACTGCAAAGATCTTGGCAGCGAGAGGTGACGCGTCACCTGCGGTAGCTGCATCCCGAAAATCAGCGGTGCCTTCCTCAAGCACCACCTTTCCCGGCAAGAATTTCAATGTTGCTGGATTAGGCGTGGCTTCGGTCTGGATAAACATGGCGTATCTCGCGTCCCTAGTTTAGAACTATTCAAAAGGCATATAGGCCTTTAAACCATTCTCTTCAAGTCAAGATTATATCACGTTTTAAGAATGCCGTCAGGTAATAGCGTCCAGATCTTCGTCAGAGAGGTTATAGGGCACGACGGTCACGGGAATAGAGAAGGTTTCCCGACCTGCTAATGACTGAACGAGTGGCCCCGGGCCGTCCTTACCGGAACCGGCAGCCAAAACCAGGATGGCAATATCCTGATCTTCTTCGATGAGTTTTTGGATCTCTTCTGAGGTTATCCCCTCTCGTACGGCAAGTTCAGACTCTATGCCAATACTTTCCCGAACGCTGGCGGCAAACTTGCTAAGCGTGGAATTTGCGGTTTCCTCAGCCTCGGCCCGCATGATTTGCTCAACTCCGAGAAACGCTTGAAAGTCCGCTGAGTCGATGACAAACAGGAGCAGCAAAACACCCCCAGTGGTCTTGGCACGGCGGGCTGCATAAGCAACCGCCCGCTCACATTCAGGGGTTTCATCAATAATGGCCAGAAATTTACGGCGATGGCCAGCTTCGCGGCTGAGACGTTTTGATACCATTTGTGCAACCTGCCTTAAGCGTCGATCGTCTGCAAGCCTTGTCTAGTCTTGAAGGAAGCCAACGATATCACGAACCTTATGCATCGTCTTTTCCGCAAGGACACTAGCCCGTTCGCCACCATCCTTGAGAACGTTGTCGACATAACCGGGGTCAGCGGAAATGCGGCGCATTTCATCAGCGATAGGCGAGAGCTTTTCAACAGCTAGCTCAGCTAGCGCTGGCTTGAAAATGGAAAATTGCTGTCCGCCGAAGTTGCGAAGTACGGTTTCCTTGTCGGTATCCGTCAAAGCGGCATAAATGCCGACCAGATTGTCCGCCTCGGGTCGGTCTTTCAAGCCATCGACTTCGGAAGGCAAAGGATCGGAGTCTGTCTTTGCCTTTCGGATCTTCTTGGAAATCGTATCGGCATCGTCGATGAGATTGATTCGGGAAAGATCCGACGGGTCGGACTTCGACATTTTCTTGGTGCCGTCGCGT
The DNA here is from genome assembly GCF_052044585.1 of Phyllobacterium sp. 22552. Taxonomy (NCBI): domain Bacteria; kingdom Pseudomonadati; phylum Pseudomonadota; class Alphaproteobacteria; order Hyphomicrobiales; family Phyllobacteriaceae; genus Phyllobacterium; species Phyllobacterium sp. 22552. Next base: position 34,790 of record NZ_JBQENG010000003.1, read on the forward strand.
AAGCTCATAAGCCGTGCGGCAGGGCCGCCAATGACTGGTTCAGTCAATGGAAAGAAGCTTGATATGGTTTCGTCGCCTGACTGGGTCTCTATTCCAAGGCCAAGTTCAGAGATCCGGTCGGAAAAATCAGTGTTGAATTTTTGCGCGATGTCACGGGTCAGTTCGAGATGTTGCTTTTGATCCTCGCCAACCGGCACATGCGTAGCGCGATAGACGAGAATGTCAGCAGCCATCAGATTGGGGTAGACATATAGGCCAACGGACGCGTTTTCGCGATCCTTGCCAGCCTTATCCTTGAATTGTGTCATGCGGTTCAGCCAGCCCATCCGGGCGATGCAGTTAAATATCCAAGCGAGTTCAGAATGCTGGCGAACACGGCTTTGATTGAAGACTATATGTTTCTTGGGATCAACGCCCGAGGCGAGGAAAGCAGCGGTGACTTCACGCGTGTTACGCAAAAGCTCCGAAGGCCCGCCCCAGACAGAAATCGCCTGCGTTATGGCGTGCTGATCGACCACGCAATAGATGCAATTATTGTTTTCCTGCAAAGCGACCCAACGGCGGATTGCGCCGAGATAGTTGCCAAGGTGCAGATTTCCGGTTGGTTGAACACCGGAAAAAACGAGCGGTTCAAACGTGCTCATAAATCGTCCTTAATTCTTCTTCGGCCAAGGTGGATAGCCATGACGTGCGGTTCTGGCAGAGCAAAGCATGGGATTCAAGCCCTACCACCATTTGAGCTGCAACAGGTCCCATTTATTGCCGTAGAGATCCTCGAAAACAGCTACGCTGCCATAGGCTTCATGTCTTGGTTCTTCGAGAAATTTCACACCTGCACGCAGCATTTTCGCGTGATCGTTTGAAAAGTCATCCGTATAGAGAAACAGGGCAACACGGCCACCTGTCTGATTGCCTATCGCTTGCTGTTGTTGCGGGCCTTGAGCCTGAGCAAGAAGCAGCTTTGCGCCACCTCTTTCCGGTGAGACAACCACCCAGCGCTTTGTTTCCGATTGTTTAGTGTCGCTCTCAACGGAAAAACCCAGCACATTTGTGTACCAGGCAATCGCCTCATCATAGTTATCAACGACGAGTGTGATCAGTCCAATTCCGCGGGCCATTATGATGGATTCTCCGCTGGTGGTTCAGGTGCTTTTGCACGGCGCTTTACGTTGCGGCGGATCATGCCAAGACTTGCGCCGCCACTGCCAAAGGCCAATGCGAAATATATGACCATCGACATGAAGATGAGACCGAAAACGCCAGCTGCCTGAACATGGACAGGTGCTTGCGCGACGAGATAGGGCTCCGCCCATTTGATTGCATAGGACAATGCAAGCGCCATAATGGCAGCGGCAATGATCAATCGGGGTATACGGGTCAAAAGCGGGATGTCACGTCCCCAATGCCCTCGCCAGATAAGAGTAGCAAACAGAAGGATGGCGTTGACCCATCCAGCTGTCACTTCGGCGGTGGCAATGCCTGTCTCTGCCAAAATGGGAAAGAGTGTCAGCGCCATGGCTATATTGATGACCACCGAAACGGCCGCAAAGATCATAGGCGTCTTGGTATCTTCACGTGCGAAAAAGCCGGGTATGAACGCCTTGATCAGCACGAAGGCGGGTAGGCCAAGACCATATATCGCAAGAATATTCGCAACACGGCTTGTTGACTCAGCGGTAAATTCGCCGCGTTCGAGCAAGAGCCGAATAATCGGCTCGGACATGACCAGAAGCGCTGCGGCGGCTGGCAATGTAAGAAACAAGATGAACTCGACCGAGCGATTTTGGAGGTTGCCCGCCTCCTTCAAATTGCCGGATCGGAGGGCGCGTGCAAGTTCAGGCAAGAGCACAGTTGCGACAGCGATACCTACAACGCCGAGTGGGAGTTGATAGACGCGATCAGCGTTTGCCAGTGACGTAATTGCGCCTTCCTTACCGGAAGCGATATTGGTGTTTATCAGCAGATTTATCTGCGTTATGCCACCTGTAATTGCTGCGGGTAGAGCCAAAACCAAAAGTCGTTTGACGTTTGCAGTCATACGGGGGCGGCGAAAGCCAATCGATATTCCAGCTTTACGCACGGCAAACCAGACGATAGTCAATTGCACCAGCCCCGCAGCCATTACACCCCAGGAAAGGCCATAGCCAATTGCAATCCCGTCATGGCCGGCATACCAGGCATAGGCGAGCACGCCGATCAGAATGATATTCAGGAAAACCGGCGCTACTGCAGCGGCAAAATAACGGTGAAGGGAGTTCAGCATTCCCCCCATCATGGCTGCCAGCGACATGCATGCCAGATATGGAAACATGATGATCGCCATCGAAACCGTATTGCCGAACTTTTGCGGATCATCGACAAATCCCGGAGCAATCACGGTTCGCACGATGAGAGGCATGGACAGTTCCATGATAATGGTCAGAGCCATCAGAACGCTGAACAGAACGCCAAAGACTTCTTCAGAAAACCGCTTGGCCCCATCCATACCGTTGGCTTCAATTTCCTTTGCAAAAAGAGGCACAAAGGCTGCGTTGAATGCACCCTCCGCAAACAATCGGCGGAAGGTATTGGGAAATCGGAAGGCAGCATTGAACGCATCCGCAACCGGACCCGTTCCAAGAGCTGCGGCCATAAGCATTTCGCGGGTAAGACCAAAGACACGGCTCATCAATGTGCCGGACGCGACGGTCGCAAATTTCTTGACGAGGCTCATACTATTCTGCCGTCATGAGGGCGTTTTGCCGTTGAGGCTGGGCTGTAATAATGTCGCCCTCGCCGAAAAGCGCGAGAAGTTTTTTACGGATGCGGCTTTGCCGGGTCGTATTGGTAATTTGATGGCCAACAAGGTCGGTCACATAGAACACGTCGATAACCTTTTCGCCGAATGTCGTCACATGTGCCGAGGCAATGTCGAGCGATAAGTCGGAGATTACTCCTGTAATCTCTGACAGAACGCCCGGACGATCCAAACCTTCAACTTCGATTACCGTGAATTTGTTTGATAGAGTATTGTTGATCTCCACCCGGGGCGTAATCTTGAATGCCTTTGCAGCGCGCTTAGGCTTTGTTCTGGAGGCAAGCATCTCAGGCAGATAGGTTTTGCCCGACAATACGTCCTCAATTAAACGTCCAACGCGCGTGGCGCGCCGCCGCTCGTCATCGTCAGTTGCAAATTCACGGCTGATCAGGATTGTGTCGAGCGCCCGCCCATCACTAGTGGTAAAAATCTGTGCGTCGACGATATTCGCGCCTGCAGCCGCGCATGCACCAGCAATGACAGATAGAAGTCGCGGATGATCTGGAGAAAGGACAGTTATTTCCGTCACACCCTCAAAATCGTGAGTTTTCACCATGGTAGCAAGTGTTTTGCCACTGACGTCAGATTCTCGAACAAAGGTCGCATGGCGCACCTGATCGGCAAGGCTCACTGTCAGCAGGTAGTTCTGATAGTGAAGTGCGAGATAGGATTGACGTTCGACCTGCGGCCACGATGACAGAGCATGCTCAAGCTGCGCTCTGGCGTGGTCGGTTCGCTCTTTGCGCGGCACTTCCGAAAAGCCGCCTGTAAGCATCAATTCGGTTTCGTAGAACAGATTTCGCAATAACTGCCCCTTCCAGCCGTTCCAGACACCGGGGCCGACCGCTTTTATGTCGCAGATCGTCAGGATCAGCAGCAGTTTCATGCGGTCGAGCGTTTGTACAATCTCGGCAAAGTCTTCGATTGTTTTGCGATCATTCAAGTCGCGTGATTGCGCGACCATGCTCATTGTCAGATGCTGCTCGACCAACCAGGCCACGGTTTGGGTATCGGCCTTGGAAAGACCCAAGCGCGGGCATATGCGTTTAGCAATACGTGCACCTGCAATGGAATGATCTTCCGGGCGGCCTTTCGCAATGTCATGTAGCAGAAGCGCAATATATATGAGACTACGGTCCTTTTTCAGGCCGGGCATGATCTGATTGGCTAAGGGATGCTCCTGTTCGAGTTCCCCGCGCTCGATTTCGGACATTACTGCGATGCATCGCAGTAAATGCTCATCAACGGTGTAGTGATGGTACATATTGAACTGCATCATCGCGACGACTTTGCCAAAATCCGGAATGAACTTACCCAATACGCCGGATTCGTTCATGCGGCGTAGGATAAGTTCCGGATTGCGTTCTGAAGTCAGGATTTCAAGGAAGAGTTTGTTGGCCTCCTGATTGTCGCGCAGGTCTGCTTTGATCAGAGAAAGAGAGCGCGTAACCAGTTGCATCGCATCCGGGTGAAATTCCAACCCATGTTTGTCAGCAAGATGGAAAAGACGGATGAGGTTCACAGGGTCCTTGTGAAATACTCCGTCATTGGCAATCGTAATGCGGTGATTGTCGACAACAAAATCCGTGGTTCCCGCCAATTTACGTTTTCGGCGCGAAAAAGTGAGGAAAATCCGGTTGAAACCTGGAACATGCTTCGCCTGCTCCTCTTCCAGCGCAGCACAAATGATACGCGTTAGATCGCCAACTTCTTTCGCCACAAGAAAGTAATGTTTCATAAAGCGCTCGACATCCCGTTGTCCGGGATGCGCGGTATAGCCAAGGCGCCTTGCGATTTCGCTCTGTATATCGAAAGAAAGACGTTCTTCGGACTTTCCTGTAAGAAAGTGCATGTGGCAGCGAACTGCCCATAAAAGGTCTTCAGCCTTGCGGAAAATATTGTGTTCCGCGCGCGAAAGCACGCCCAGTTTGACCAATTCATCGCTTGTCTTGACGCGATAATAATATTTGGCGATCCAGAAGAGTGTGTGCAGGTCGCGCTGACCGCCTTTGCCTTCCTTTACGTTCGGTTCGACGAGATAGCGGGTTGCGCCGGATTTCTTGTGGCGCGCATCCCGCTCTGCAAGCTTTGCTTCGATGAAGGCGGGACCGGTGCCCTCAACAACCTCTTTATCAAATCGCTCAATGAGCTTGTCGAACAGCTCCTGATTGCCGCAAATATAGCGTGCCTCCAGAATACTGGTGCGGATGGTCATATCCGAAAGCGATAAGCGGACTGATTCATCCAGATTGCGGGTAGCATGACCGATTTTCAGGCCAATATCCCAAAGCATATATAGAATGTATTCGACCACCTGCTCACCCCAGGGGGTTTGCTTATAGGGTAGGAGAAATAACAGATCGATATCAGAACCTGGAGCCAGACCGCCGCGGCCATAACCACCAACCGCTATGATCGTCATTTTCTCTGAAGTCGAAGGATTGACTGCGGGATAAACATGGCGGGTTGCAAAATTATAGAGCGCCGTAATGATCTGATCCATCAACCATGAGAGGCGCACGGAGCATCGTGTGCCCCGTGCATCTTGCATCAGCATCGTTTCAGCGCTTTTGCGGCCAAGTTCCAGCGTTTGCTTGATGAGCTGCAAAACATCGCTGCGCTCTACAGACGGTTTGCCCTGCTTGGCTGCCGCTTTGACGAGATCTTCAAATTGTTGATGAAGCCTGTCCGGGCTGACGATCTGTTCCAGTTTCAGGTCTGTGGCGCTCATGAACACGACTTTACAAATGATGGCCGCACGCTATAGCGCGAATTTGCGCCAAACGAAACGATTACATTTTGAAGCAGGCAGTAATACGTCTTGGCGCTAATGTGCGCTTAGTCCTTTCAGGCGGTAAAGTTCTTCAAGTGCTTCGCGTGGGGTCAACTCGTCGGGGTTAATTGCCGATAGGGCGACAAGGAGCGCACTGTCTTTCCCTTGGACTGGCTTGGGTGCCTGTCGTTTTACCTCTACGGAAAACAGCGGCAAATCATCAATTAGCTTATCCGCTTTGCCAGAGGTTTCGCCAGCTTCCAGCTGATGCAAAACATCGCGGGCCCGATTTACGACAGCTTCAGGCAAACCCGCCAGACGTGCCACCTGCACACCATAGGAACGGTCGGCTGCACCCTTGGCAACCTCATGCAAAAATACAACGTCTCCGTCCCATTCCTTTACCCGCATTGTTACATTGCTTAGGCGCTCAAGCTTTTCGGAAAGCGAAGTCATTTCATGAAAATGCGTTGCAAAGATTGCGCGGCATTGATTTTTCTCATGCAAATATTCAACCGCTGCCCACGCGATGGAAAGACCATCGAAAGTGGCAGTGCCGCGTCCGATCTCATCAAGGATCACAAGGGAACGATCCGTTGCCTGGTTCAAAATCGCAGCCGTTTCAACCATTTCTACCATGAATGTAGAGCGGCCGCGCGCCAGATCATCGGATGCACCAACGCGGGAGAACAGCCGATCGACCACGCCTATATGCGCTGAACCCGCAGGGACAAAAGAACCCATTTGGGCGAGGATGGCTATAAGCGCGTTCTGGCGCAGAAAAGTTGATTTACCGCCCATATTGGGGCCCGTCAGGAGCCAAATGGCTCCTTTACCGGTGGTGAGCGGCGAGAGATTGCAGTCGTTAGCAACAAAAGGATTTTCTGCCTGCCGTCTAAGGGATTGCTCGACCACGGGATGACGCCCGGCGACAATTTCAAAGGCTAAGCTGTCGTCGACCAGTGGGCGGCAATATCCTTGTTCGCCGGAGAGAGCAGCCAGAGCAACGGATACATCAAGGGTTGATAATGCGAGTGCGCCAGCACGTATGGCGTCAGCATTGAGAATCGTTTCATTTGTCAAAGCGTCGAAGATGCCAAGTTCGATCGAAAGAGCCCGCTCTGCTGCATTTGCGATTTTGGTTTCAAGCTCAGCCAGCTCGGTGGTTGTAAACCGCATGGCATTGGCGATTGTTTGACGATGTATGAACTTGCTCTTTGCCTCAACACTATCCGTCATGACGGAAGCATTGTTCGCAGTTACCTCGATGAAGTAGCCCAGCACATTATTATGCTTGATTTTCAGCGATCGGATGCCTGTGGTTTCCATATAGTCGGCTTGCAAGCCGGCGATGATCCGGCGCGAGTGATCCCGCAGAGCACGCATTTCATCGAGTTCGGCGTGATACTCCGCACGAACAAATCCCCCATCACGTTTTAGCAACGGCAATTCATCAGCCAAAGACCGGTCAAGGTGTGCGGCAAAATCCAGAGGCAATTGGGCGAGACATTCGCGAACGCGGGCAAGTTCCGATGGTAATTCTTCACCCGAAAACAAGTGAAAAATCTCGGAGGCGGCTTCCAGACCCAGCGCGAGAGCCCCAAGATCACGGGGGCCGCCACGACCGACAGCCAGCCGCGACAATGCGCGGGGCATATCCGGAACGCCTCTTAGGGCCGATTGCATCAGATCGGCAAGGGATTGCCGCGCAAGGAAGAATGAGATGGAGTCGAGGCGCTCGGATATGGCTGTGGTATCTGTTAAAGGTGATGTCAGACGTTCGGCCAGAAGACGCGCTCCGCCGCCGGTAGTCGTTCGATCAATCGCTCGCAGCAGGCTACCTTCACGTTTGCCGGAAAGCGTGCGTAGGAGCTCAAGGTTCCCCCGCGTCGCTGGATCTATGAAAAGCGAAGAACCTTCCGATTCCCGCTCCGGACGCATCAAGGGAGGGCGTTCCGCGAGCTGTGTTTTTTCAACATAGGCGATAGCGCCCGATATGGCGGAGAGTTCAGCGCGTGAAAACTGACCAAACCCATCTAGAGTGCTGACATCAAAATAGCGTTGTATGCGATTTTCTGCTGTGGCGCTGTCAAACAGGCTTGGCGGTTGGGGGCTCACAGCGCGCCCGACAATATCAAAAACTGCACGCAATTCCGGGTCGTGAAAAACTGTGTCCGCCACAATCAGTTCGCGAGGGTCGACGCGGAGTATATCTGCCAGTAAACGCGAAGCGTCCGATTCACTGACGCGGAAAGTTCCGGTTGAGATGTCGATCCAGGCAAGGGCAAATTGGGTCTTATCCGCGCCTTTGACGCGGCCCATAGTCATCAGATAGTTTGCTTCAGAAGGATCAAGGAGTTTCTCTTCAGTGATCGTTCCCGGTGTAACCAATCGAACAACATCGCGCTTTACAACGGATTTTGAACCACGCTTCCTCGCTTCGGCCGGATCTTCCACCTGTTCGCAAACTGCAACCCGAAAGCCTCGTGCTATCAGTTTCTGCAAATAGTCATCAGCGGCATGGACCGGGACGCCGCACATGGGAATATCTTCGCCAAGATGTTTTCCACGCTTTGTCAGGGTAATCCCGAGGGCCCTGGAAGCTTCGACGGCATCGTCGAAAAAAAGCTCGTAAAAATCGCCCATTCGATAAAACAGAAGACTGTCAGGATTAGTTGCCTTAATCTCGATATACTGCTCCATCATCGGCGTTGGACGCGCCGAGATATTCGCTTCATATGGGGATTGTTCAATTACAGAGGATGCCAATTTGGCCAAAACTTGTCTCCTGAGCTAAGCAGGAGCAATCTATTCGGTATCCGCGAATTTACACACCTCTGCAGAGTCAAACTGCGATATTCTCCACAGGTGATAAAACGATGTCTATCCGAAACGTTTCGATTCGGCCGCATAATGGCTGACGTAGCGTTCGGAGATGCGGCTAACGGGCAAAATGATGCAAACATCCGTTGTGCCAAAATCGTGATCGATAACGGCACCATCACCTATCATTGCACCAAGTCGCAAATAACCTTTGATCAAGGGTGGCATCGCAAAGAGTGCCACACGGGCATTGATAGCTTCGTTCGGAACAAGGTCCATGGCTTGATAAAGAGCAGGTAAAGCTTTGACATCCCAGTCGGCCGTTGCCCGGCAATTGTGATGAAGAAAGGAGAGCGGCAAAGCATGGGCGGCCGGAACAGTGCCTTGGAAGGATGCGCATCCAAACATCACGCCAATTGAATGGAACCGGCAATAGGTCCAGATGCCTTGCCAGAGCAATTCGACAGTACGTTTCGAGCGATATTCAGGCAGGACACAGGAACGGCCAAGTTCGAGAAAACGCAAATCCGGCTTGGCGGCGACGAGGCGTTCGATGGAAAATTCGCTTGCAGTATAAAAACCGCCTGTCTCGAACGCTTTTTCGGAACGCAGGAGTCGGTATGTTCCAACGATCTGTTTGTGCTTTGGTCCAGGTATTGCTGTGTCATAAACAAGGAGGTGATCGCAAAAGGGATCAAACCGATCAGCGTCGCGCTGCTCTAATGTTGCAGAACCTTTGGCGCCCAGTTCGTCAAAGAATACTTTGAACCGCAATTGCTGGGAGGAGGCAATTTCGTCCTCGGTTTGCGCAAGGCAAACCTCCATAGTCCCGATTCGGCCAAGCACCGAGACAATCTGTGGAGCCGTAAATGGCGAAGATGTTGAATCAACCTGCGACATGATGCTTTGATCTTTAGAGATTGAAGCGGATTCAAGCAAGGAGATGTCCATATCGATTTGACCCTCGTCGGAGGTTGACCGGTAGTCGTTCTCGCCCTCATTACTACGATTTAATGACGGCAACATGACGTAAAACGAAGGCCAAACCGGCGATGCTTGATCAGCTAGTTTGCCTTATCAGGCGGGTTCTTCCGCTCTTTAGCCCAAACAAAAAACTCTTCAACTACAACCAATGCTGCACCAACAGAAATATAGGCATCCGCGAGATTGAAAACGGCGAATGACCATGATGGCAGATGGAAAAGAATATAGTCGATTACATAGCCATGAACGCTGCGATCAATGAGGTTACCGAGAGCGCCGCCAATGATAAGCGCAAAGCCCGCACGAGAAATCCACCGATCCGGGTTTGTACTCCACCAAAGGTAACTTACGAAGCCTATGACGGCGAGTGTAAGCCCTATGAGCGCAATGTCGTGCATTCCGCTCAACATTGAAAAGGCAATGCCTTCATTGTGAACACGAAACAATGCCAGAAAGGGTAAAAGATCGATTTGCTGCTGATAATCCATACCTGTTTCGACGAGATATTTGATTATCTGGTCGGTCAGGACAGCAACCATGATGATTGCAGAAAGGCTAAAAAAACGCGTGCGGCTCATAAATGGCATTTTCTCAAGTGGTCGCGTCAAGCTTCAGGGCGTCACGCCGGATTTCAAACAGCATTACTCCGGTTGCGATGGCAAGATTAAGGGAGTCAGCTCGGCCGGCTTGGGGTATTCGCGCCAGCCGATCACATGCCGAGGACAGCTGATCGGGTAGGCCCTGCTGCTCGTTGCCCATTAACAAGACGACCGGCTTATTGGCGTAAGGGATCGTCCGATAGTCCACTGAACCCTTGAGATGCGTTCCAACGATCAGACCCGTGAAACTCTTTCTCCAGGATAGAAATTCTGCTTCCGTTGCCCTGATGAGGGGAATTGCAAATACCGACCCCATTGTCGCGCGAACCGTTTCAAGCGAGAACGGGTCCGTTGTGTCGCCGATGAGGATAATACCTTTGGCGCCTGCTGCGTCGGCAGTTCGAATGATTGTACCGAGGTTTCCAGGGTCCCGAACCCGATCCAGAGCCACGAAAACGTCATTGGCTTGTGGACGTATGTTGGAAAGCATTTGGAGGTTTTGCTGGAACACCCCGACTACCATTTGCGGGTTGTCACGCCGGGTTATTGCCGAGATGATCTTTTCATTGACCTCCAGCACATCGCCGCCCTTGGCCACCGTTCTGGCGGCAACTTGCTCGACAAGCGAGTTTCCCTTACCGGCTTTGGAGTAAACCAAGGTCTTGATTGTCCAACCAAGGTCGAGTGCGTCGATGACGAGCTTTAGTCCTTCGGCAAGAAACACACCCTGCTGATCGCGGAATTTTTTCAATGCCAGTGAACGCAGATCCTTGACGATCGGGTTTGTAAGGCTGGTGACTTCCTTGACTTTGCCCGGGCGGACGATGCCGCTGCCGTGATGGTGGTCGTCCTGCTTGCTCATGATGCACCCCAGCGGCTGAAGAGAGATGTGGAAAGGGCGCGCTTTGAGGAGCGCTCGCGAAGAATAAGTTCGCCGGACTGCACTTCGCCGCCAAGGCCCGTAAACGTATCCCGCATCAATTCGTGAATGGCAAAAAATGATGCGCGGATCGAATAGGCAGTTAAGACGACCGCCAAGGGATTTGGGGTAAGAATTGATCGGCATAAATCAATCATGTCTGGCAAATTGTCGAAAAGTTGCCAGACCTCGCCGTTGGGGCCGCGCCCATAGGCAGGTGGATCAAGGAGGATGATGTCGTAACCATTTCCGCGGCGTTCTTCCCGCGCCACGAATTTCATTGCATCTTCGCATATCCAGCGAATAGGCTTGCTCGATAGTCCAGCCATTTCCTGATTTTCACGTGCCCAGAGAATGGCTTTCTTCGACGCGTCTACATGAGTGACCTCGGCGCCTGCCCGGGCTGCTACGAGTGAAGCAACCCCCGTATAACCAAAGAGGTTTAGCACTTTGACGGGGCGTTTTGCACCGCGGATCAGATCATGCATATACGCCCAATGCGTCCCCTGTTCAGGAAATACGCCAACATGCCGGAATGAGGTGAAACGACCCAAAAACGAAATGCCATCATAAGCGAGCGGCCAGGTTTCACCCAACGGCACATTAGGAAATTGCCAGCGCCCAACGCCCTCTTCATCTGTATTGCCGGTGAAAATTGCATCGGCCTTGTCCCACTCGCTCTTACTCCACGCCGGAAGCCAGATCGCTTGACCTTCCGGGCGGACAATCCGGTAAGGGCCGTACTGTTCCAGTTTCAAACCATTGCCGCTATCAAGAAGCGCATAATCTTCAGACGGAAGCGTTTCCAGAATAAGTCCGGTCTTTTCCTGCGGACGTGCACCGGTACGGCGGGTAACCACGCGCTTTGGAGTTTGTTCTGTTCGCGGCGATGCACGCTCCGTTTCATCATCGGAGGAACGGTGCGCTTTGGCGAATTGCGGGCGGGGCTTCGTTACGCTTTGCCGCTGCACAGCATTTTTTGAAACGTCACCTTGTCGGCCACTGCCGTTTTTCGTTTTTCTAATTTTACCGCCGGGCGATTTCAAACCGTATTTTCCTTGCAACCTTTTCCAAGGTTACTACGCCATTGCCTTTTCATAGACAAGGATACCCGCAGCAAGGTCTTCAAGAGCTGCGCCAACAGATTTGAACAATGTAATCTCGCCCGTCGATTGACGACCTCTCATTGTTCCTCGTGTGAGGTCGAACAAATCGCCAATTATGTGGCCGGAATCGATTACCCCGGCCTTGATCGGCTGGACGATATCACCGCCCTCTTTTAGCGCTCCGTCTCTCGTATCAACAAAAACACGCGCTCGTTTGATGCACTCATCGTCACTTTCTCGCATCTTCGGCGTAAAAGCACCGATAAGATCGACGTGTGCGCCGGCTTTCAGATGTTTTCCAAGGATCAACGGCTCGGTGGATAGCGTACCGGCGGTGATGATATCGGCCTCCGCGATCGCTGCATCCTTGTCTTCAACAGCTCTGGCGTTAAAACCGTCCCGGATCAACTCTGCCGCTACTTTCTCGGCTCCGGCAAAATTTCTGTTCCAAATCGAGATGTCGTTAATTGGACGTATGGCGCTATGAGCTCGGGCCAAAAAGCCCGAAAGTGCGCCCGCACCGAGAACCACAAGCTTTGATGCATCTTCCCGGGCGAGATAGCGTGCTGCAAGAGCGGACGCCCCTGCTGTCCGCCATAAGGTCAGGCGTTGACCATCTATAAGAGCTTTTGGTTCACCGGTCTTACCGTCGAGCAACAGATATACACCCATCACGGCAGGTTTCGAGACGGCACCATTATCTGGCGAGACAGTTACAATCTTGACGCCCATATAACCCTTGGACGAGTCGCCCAGCGCATCAAAATCGGACCATGCGGGCATTAGAAGCAGTGTGGAGGCCGCTCCATCCGGACGCTCAACAGTATGATGGTGGCGCACGGGCTGGATCACGCCTTGGCGGAATGCCAGCTCGATTGCGTTAATCATGTCGGGCCAATTCAACAGGGCATCGACCTCAACGGGGGAGACGAGTTTCATTAAAGGTCCTTGATAGAAATTAATGCAAGGAGGGAAGATTGGGTGTCGAGGCCGTTCCAGTGGCTGCCTTGCGCGCTTCCTTGCGTAACATTTCTGCTTCGAGCTTGCGTTGACGCGCCAGCTTGCGATGCTTGCCCTGATTGGACCAAGTGACAAGACTGCCGAGAACAAGACCGATGATCAAAGCGGCAAACAACCAGACAAACAAAGGAGCCGAGTAGGAAAGCGCAGGGTTGCCCGGATTGAAGGGATCAATCGTAAACAGGGCATTACCGCGATTGGCAACCGATAAAGCGATCAGAATAATCGCGATCGGTACGAGAATCAGTACGGCGACCACGCGATTAATCATATTGAAGCCTCTTTTTGCTTATTCACTAAGTATGGATTCAGCTGTTTGCATTCAGCCTGTCGCGGAGTTCCTTGCCGGTCTTGAAGAACGGTACCCACTTCTCTTCGACGTCAACGCTTTCACCTGTTCGCGGGTTGCGGCCGCTGCGGGCCGGCCGGTTCTTTACGGAAAATGCACCGAAGCCTCGTAGCTCGACGCGATTGCCCTCAGCCAAAGCATCTGTAATTTCGTCAAAGATGGCGCCGACAATATTCTCCACATCGCGCTGGAATAGATGCGGATTGCGGTTGGCAATTATTTGCACAAGCTCTGATTTGATCACAGCAAAATTCCCTTCTGGTTTTGAGATCAGGATACACAGTCGAACTGGACTATGCCACTGATCTTATATGTAAATAGCTTATTGCGCTCCCACGGGCTTGCCGTCAACGTGCCAAACCGAAACGAGTCCGTCAAGAAACATCCTGTCGCCAGTAATTTCGTGGAGCACTCCAGTGCTTGTCTCAGGCAGACCCAGCAGTTTGGCAGCCATTTTCATCGCGGATTGCGAGAAAAGAGAACCAAAGGTGGATTTTTCAACCGGTTTCCATTCAACGACCTTAAGTTTCGGGTCTACGCCCTTACCTTCAAGCCACTCAAGCGCCTTTTCTTCACCGCCAAGCGCGTCGATAAGTTTGTTCGATAGAGCCTGACGACCAGTAAATACGGAGCCATCTGCCAGCGCCAACGCCTGTTCGTGGTTAAATTTGCGACGATCCTCAACGAGGCCCACAAACCAATTGTAGGAATCGATTATCATGCGATGGATCATTGCCTTGGCTTCATCGCTTGCAGGATTGAAAAAATTGGGTTCAGCTTTCAGCGGGCTGGATTTAATAGTTTCGACTTTTACACCGACCTTTGTCAAAAGCTCCGATATATCCGGATACTGAAACAAGACGCCGATGGAACCGACAATGGACGACTGCCTTGCAACAATATGATCCGTAGCGACTGCGATCATATATCCGGCTGATGCAGCCAAAGTCCCAACCTGCGCAACGACGGGTTTTTTCTCTGCAATTTTGCGGACAGATTCGTAAATTGCTTCACCGCCAGCAGTGGTGCCACCGGGTGAATCAATGGACACGATAACACCTTTGACGGCGTCGGACTCCCCAATATCTTTCAAGCGTTTGAGAAGCTCTTCATCTTCAAGAATTGTTCCCTCAACACGCACTTTTGCAATGTGAGGAACGGATTTGCTTGTATAGCCTTCCGAACCGCTGGTGATGAGATAGATTGCAATCAAAGCAAAAGCAGCCACCAGCAAAGCAACAATACGCCAGAAAGTTACCTTTCGCCGTAGCTTGCGCCTATCGATAATTGCATCCGCTGTGTTGGCCATGATTTTTGTCCGTTTCGCCAATGTTTGTGATACTCTTTTGCGATATCGCCCAGTGGAAGTCCAGACAGTGCGCCAATCGATGAGTACAAATATGGGTGCGCGAATGACCTTGTAACTGGCCATCTCACCACATACTTGTTCCTACACGCATCGCATATGCTCTAAATCACGTCTATTTCATCGAAAAATAACCATATTGGCGTTGAACTAGCTAGAAATATTATAAACGGTAACAGCAGCCAAACCCATGTCTATTGAAAAAACCGATATCACTGGTGTGCGAAATGCCGCCGCAGACGCCGAGCATCATGCGACGGTTGCACGGCAATTTGCGGCATCCGACAAGGGATCGACTGTTTTCGAAGCTGCGGAACGTCATTCGCGCCGCGTTCGGTTGTTGAAGTTTTCTTTGCCTGTAATTGCCCTTGTGGGCGCTGCGGTATTTTCGTGGTTTACATTCTTTTCCGCCTCGGGCGTTCCAAACAACATTGCTCTGGATGGTGCTGGAATCGAGGATGGCAAGCTTGTGATGACGAATCCCAAGCTCGACGGCTTTACCAAGGATAAGCTTCCCTACAAAATGAGTGCTGTAAGAGCCTTGCAGCAGGTTGGAAACAGTTCAGTCATATCGCTTGAAGGTATTGACGCGGAAATTCCAATCGGCAAAGACATGCGCGCTGAGGTTAAAGCGAAGTCAGGGGTTTTCGACAATGCCAACAGGCAGTTGAAGCTCGACAGCGAGATAAGTTTGGTGACATCGGATGGCATAACTGCTCAGTTGCAATCTGCCGATATTGATATTGCCGGAAATACCATGTCCACCAATGATCCAGTCAGCGTAAAAAATCGTAATGGCAGTATTGTTGCCGATAGTATGCAGATCACTGAGGGTGGTAAGGTAGTGACGTTTGAAAAGCGTGTAAGGCTTGTCATTCAACCTACAAAGCTGCAAGAAGGTGACAATGAGGTAAAATCGTCCAACTGATCTACAGTCGGGATTGTTACTTTGAAGAAATTTCTCGGATTAGGAGAGAGAGCAATGTCTTTCGGGGCGAAACTGATCAGGATATCATCGGTTGCAGTGAGTTTGTTGGCCTCCGCGTTGGTTGTCCCTGCCATGGCGCAGCAGACTCCAGGTGCAGCGCCCGGCGGTATAAAGCTTTCAGGCGATCAGCCAATTCAGATCGATTCCGACAAGGTCGTGCTGCATAATGATGCAGGTACCGCAACATTCACTGGAAATGTTACGGTTGTTCAGGGCGCAACCTTGCTAAAAGCAGGCTCAATGATCGTCTACTACGTTAAAGGTGGCAATAAAGATGCCGCAAACGCAGATGCTTCGAAAGTTTCGAGCGGCGTGGCTGGTGCCGGAGCCCAGGACATTGATCATCTCGAAGTCAGCGATAAAGTCTATGTGAAGTCTGAAGACCAAGTAGCCACCGGGGATCACGGTACATTTGACATGAAGACCGAAGTGCTCGTCCTGACGGGAAGCAAGGTCGTCCTTTCCCAAGGGGACAATGTTGCTGTTGGATGTAAGCTTACAGCTCAGCTGAAAACCGGTGAAGCTCAGCTGGAAAGCTGCAAGAGTGGCCAGACCGGACGCGTTTCAATCGTCGTTGCGCCTAAAAACGCCCAAAAGAACTAAGCCGCCGGAAGAATTGTAAGTGTCCCTATTTTCACGCCGCTCACCCAGCACAAATGCCGCACGGCCAAACTCCAGTGTTTCACAGGAGATGCGCCCGGCGGATCCCTTGGCCGTGGATCGCATGAAGGGCACACTCGTCGCGCGTGGGATCACGAAAAGCTATAATGGGCGCCAAGTCGTAAATGGCGTTTCATTCGGCGTGCGTTCCGGTGAGGCTGTTGGCATTCTTGGGCCGAATGGCGCTGGCAAGACAACATGTTTTTATATGGTGACCGGGCTCGTGCCAGTCGACAAGGGCACGATAGAAATTGACGGGTTCGATGTCACAACAATGCCCATGTATCGGCGATCGCGCCTTGGTATCGGGTATTTGCCGCAAGAGGCCTCAATTTTTCGCGGATTATCAGTAGAAAATAATATCAAGGCCGTGCTCGAGGTTGTCGAAAAGGACAGGCACGCCCGCGCGCAGGAGTTGGATTCACTTCTTGAAGAGTTCCACATTGCCCATTTGCGAAAAGCTCCAGCGATTTCCCTTTCCGGTGGTGAGCGCAGGCGCCTAGAGATCGCGCGTGCTTTGGCCTCGCGTCCAAACTTCATGTTGCTCGACGAGCCGTTTGCTGGTGTTGATCCGATTGCTGTTGCGGATATTCAGCAATTGGTAAGGCATCTGACTGGCCGTGGCATTGGCGTATTGATTACAGACCACAATGTTCGCGAAACGCTCAAGCTCATCGACAGGGCCTATATTATCCATGCCGGTCAGGTTTTGACCCATGGTCGCCCGGACGAAATAATTGCTAATCCGGATGTCCGCCGACTTTATCTTGGTGATGAGTTCAAGCTCTGATTTTGCCGATCAGGCCCTCCGGTGACATAAAAATCTCAACTTTCAAACCCGTACTGGTTGAAAATGACACCAGCACGCGAGTTTTTGGAGCTTTTCAATTGACAAGCAAGGATTGGGCCACTTCTGTACTGCAGTAACTAATTCTGTATGGAGTAGCTGCGTATATTATGGCTCTGTCGCCAAAACTCGATCTGAGGCAAACCCAATCTCTGGTGATGACTCCATTGCTGATGCAGTCGATACGGCTGCTGCAGCTGAATCATATCGAGCTTGAGCAGTTCATAGAGCAGGAAATCGAAAAAAACCCATTATTGGAAAGACTGGATGCTTCAGACGACACTATTTTGTTTGGCGGCGTTCATTCCGAACATCGTTCAGACAGCGATCAGGATCTACGAAGCGACGGTAGTGCCGACAGGGTTTTATCTGATGATGCCGATAGTCTTTGGTTGAATAGCGGCGAGACCACCAGCTCAAGTGCAATGTCCGATACGTTTGATAGCTCGCTCGAGAATATTTTTCCTGACGATCCCGGTAGCCGCGATTTTATTGCAAGTGATCTTGCTTCTCAGTGGAAGTCATCTGCAGGCGATGGCTATGTCTCGTCGGGTGGAGAGAACTATAATCTTGAACAGGTGACCGCAGCGCCTCTCAATATGCAGGAGCATATCAGGGAACAGATCATTTTCGCTTTCGAAAAAGCAGAAGATCGAATGATCGCAGCCGAACTCGCTGATCAGGTCGACGAAATTGGTTATTTTCGTGGTGATATTGCCGAACTCGCCATCCGGATTGGTTCTTCCGTTGAACATCTGGAGAAGCTGCTCTTTGTCCTGCAGGGATTTGAGCCCGCAGGCTTGTTTGCACGCGATCTTGCTGAATGCCTGCGGCTTCAATTGCGTGCCAGAAAACGCCTCTCACCAGCGATGGATATCCTGCTTCAAAATCTTGAGCTGCTCGCCAAACGCGATTTTCATAGTTTGAAAAAACTGTGCCGGCTTGGAGACACCGAAATTATCGATATGCTTCGGGAAATACAGTTGCTTGACCCAAAACCAGGCACTGCGTTTTCGTCTGGCATAGCCGATAGTATCATCCCCGATGTTCAGGTTGACCAGGCTCCCGATGGCAGTTGGCGTATCGAGCTTAACTCGGAGACATTGCCCAGGGTGCTGATCAACAACAACTACTATGCAACTATAATGAGGGCGAAAACATCTCCGGACGAAAAGACATTTCTGGGGGAATGCATGCACAATGCGAACTGGTTGATTCGAAGTCTTGACCAGCGCGCTCAGACGATTCTTAAGGTCGCCACGGAGATTGTTCGCCAGCAGGAGCAGTTTCTTTTGCAGGGCGTCGCATATTTGAAACCTCTCAATCTGCGCAATGTTGCCGATGCCATTGGGATGCACGAATCCACGGTTAGCCGGGTCACGACAAATAAGTACATGCTCACCAAGCGCGGCGTTTTCGAACTGCGATACTTTTTCAATGCAGCCATTGCTGCCAGTGAGGGCGCCGAGCAACATTCTTCGCAATCTGTAAGGCATCAAATCAAAATTCTCATTGATGCTGAGTCGCCGGATTCAATCCTTTCGGATGATACAATCGTGGAAATGTTGAAGGAACAAAATATTGATATTGCGCGGCGAACTGTAGCCAAATACCGCGAAGCGATGAACATCGCTTCCTCGGTGCAACGGCGCCGCGAGAAAAAAGCTGAGGCTTCCGCTACCAAGAGCAATGTAAGGTCTGGATTCATTGCTCCGCCACGTGTAGGATTACTGGCAGTGGGCAAATGAACTGGGCCAAAGAAGTCCAGTCAGGGAGAACGAAGCGCTGATAGTTTACGACGATGGAGTTGAAGCGCGCCTAAGGATGGAACATCAGGAAAGTGAAATGTGATTGATCATCCCCGCGATTTTGCGGGATGTCTTTGCTCGATTCGAAACAACAGTGTAGATTGGATCGGGCAATGAAATCACAATGAAGGTGAGGTATCATGAGTCTGCGTGTATCTGGAAAACATATGGACATCGGCGATGCTTTCCGCGTCAAAATCGAAGAGCGGATGGCTGAAATGGTCACCAAATATTTCGGTGGCGGGTATTCTGGCCACGTTACTGTGGAAAAGCAGGGCTCCCGATTTATCGCAGATTGTCTCGTGCGTCTCGATACCGGAACGGTATTGCAGGCCGCTGGTGAAGCTCAAGATCCACAACTGGCATTTGATGCCGCTGGTGAGCGTGTTGACAAGCGGTTGCGCCGCTATAAGCGTCGGCTGAAATCGCATCAGGCTCCTGGCTCAAACGGTGTTTTCGATGATGTTTCTTATCGCGTGATGGCACCTGTACCGGATGAAGATGAGGATATTCCGGAGGATTATGCTCCCACAATCGTCGCTGAAACCTCGATGGCTTTGAGAAGCATGAGCGTTGCATCTGCGGTCGTAGAGCTCGACTTGAAAGATAGTCCTGTGGTTGTGTTCCGCAACGCTGGTAGTACGCAGGTTAATATCGTATATCGCCGCGCAGATGGGAATATTGGTTGGATCGATCCCTCGACGGTGGCCGATCAAGTCGTATCCCGGTAACAAAAAACAAGTTCATGGCGAGTTGAACTACCGTTCGCACTCTTAACAAGGTGCGGACGGTAACTGGAAGGAAGAGAATAATGGATCTGGGTGATCTCATTCAGCCCGACGCTGTCCTGCCCGCATTGAAAGTCAATTCCAAGAAGCAACTCTTGCAGATCATGTCGGAAAAGGCAGCCGCCTTGACCGGTTTGAGCGAGCGCGAGGTTTTCGATACGGTTTTGCAACGCGAGCGTCTAGGATCAACCGGTGTCGGCAATGGCATTGCCATTCCACACGGCAAGATCAACAGCGTAAAGCGTATTGCCGGGGTTTTTGCCCAGTTGGATACGCCTGTCGATTTTGAGGCGTTGGACGATCAGCCCGTCGACATCGTGTTTCTCTTGCTAGCTCCGGAAAATGCTGGCGCTGACCACTTGAAGGCATTGTCCAGGATTGCTCGCATGTTGCGCGATCCAGAGCGGATCGCCAAATTGCGTACCGCCCATGATGCCAGCCTGCTTTATGAGTTGCTGACGTCGCAGCCAGCCTCCAATGCGGCCTGACGGCTTATTGCGTAGTTTTAAAAAAGGCCGCCTTTGGGCGGCTTTTTATTTTTCGGTTTTTCGCGCATAGAGTTCAAGTCGGTGGTGTACAATATCGTACCCGAGCGATTTGGCGATTTCCTCCTGCAGTTTTTCAATTTTGTCCGATTTGAATTCGATGACTGCGCCGGTATCAATATCAATCAGATGGTCATGATGGTCGCCATGCGCCTGTTCAAAACGCGATGGTCCGCCATTGAACGCATGGCGATGTATGGCACCCATATCTTCAAGCAAATTCATCGTTCGATAGACTGTGGAAAGCGAAATGCTGTCGTCAATCTCAATGGCACGATGAAATATTTTCATCGCGTCAGGATGGTCTTCCGTTGAGCTCAAAATATCCAGGATAATGCGCCGGGGCCGCGTAATACGTACGCCCGCTTTGCGCAATTCCTTTTCATATTCAGGTTTCTGATTCAAAGCATGTTTCATAGCTGGAATATGCGTCAGATCGCTCTCAGTTGCAAATTTTCTCAACTGAGGACGCCTTTAAATTTGGTTATAAAGAAATCGCCGCCAATGAATTTCATCGGCGGCGATTACGGCGGTTTCTCTGTAAAAGGTGAACTAGCTCACTCTTGGCACTTCCACGGTGACCTTGTGTTCGCCGGATGTCTCCATGGGAATACCGCCTTCTGGCTTTGTCAGCTTCTTTCCATTGACTGTAATCTTCTTGGTTCCGCTGGCAAGTGGTTTGACCTCAACTGAATATTTGGCATCACCATTGCGCAAGACAAAGCTGAAGCCATCCCATGTGGAGGGCAGGGCCGGATCAACGAACAATCGGTCGGCTTGTCGGGTAATGCCAAGAATTCCTTCCGTCGCAACGCGATATAACCAGCCAGCGGAGCCCGTATACCAAGTCCAGCCACCGCGACCGCGCATGGGATCGACTGAGTAAACATCCGCAGCGACGACATAGGGTTCAACACGATACGACTCAGCCTTGTCAGCATTAAGGGAGTGATTGACCGGGTTAAGCATGCTGAACCAGCGATAGGCTTCATCGGCATTGCCGAGTTTGGCCATTGCCAGAACCGCCCAAGTTGCCGCGTGCGTATATTGTCCGCCATTCTCGCGCACACCAACCGGATAGCTCTTGATATAACCCGGATCGTGGCGCGATTTGTTGAACGGAGGCGTAAACAGTTTGACGACCTGTGCTTCTTCGTCAATCAGATGGGTGGCGACCGATCCCATTGCTTGCTTGGCCCGGTCCGGATCGCCATAACCGGAAAGGACGCTCCAAGATTGAGCGATAGAATCGATCTTGCATTCCTCGCTCATCTTTGAGCCCAATGGAGAGCCATCATCGAAATAGCCGCGGCGATACCATTCTCCGTCCCACGCATTCTTTTCCAATGAAGCCTTCACGCTTTCTATATGTGCTTGCCAGCGTTTTACACGCTCAGCATCATTATAGCGTTCAGCTATAGGCAACATATCGCGCAAGGTGCTGATCAGGAACCAGCCAAGCCACACGCTCTCGCCTTTGCCCTCTTCGCCGACACGGTTCATGCCGTCGTTCCAGTCGCCGGTCAGCATAAGTGGCAATCCATTGCTGCCTGTACGGGCAACAGCAAGATCAAGCGCTCTGGCAGCATGCTCGTAGACGCTGACAATCTCGGTGGAAATTGTCGGCTGATAAAAGGCATCGTGTTCGGCTTCTTCCAGAGCACGTCCTTCGATAAGGGCAACTTGCTCATCAAGAATGCTCAAATCGCCTGTCACGGACGTGTAATGCGCGATTGCATAGCCAAGCCAGACCACGTCGTCGGAAATCTTTGTCCGCACACCGGCTCCGGTTGTCGGAAGCCACCAATGCTGGACATCACCTTCCTTGAATTGTCGTGCTGAGACATTCAGGATTTGCTTGCGGGCAAGCGCTGGATCGAGGATCAGCATCGACAATGTGTCTTGCAACTGATCGCGGAACCCGAAAGCGCCACTGGCTTGATAGAATGCCGAGCGCGCCCATATACGGCAAGCCAGACTTTGATAGGGCAGCCACCGGTTGACCATGATGTCGAAAGCGTCGTCAGGCGTGTCAACCTGAAGACCGTCAAGGAAGTCGGCCCAAATCGCCTTGGAAGCCAACAATGTGTCTTCAAACGTACGGGTTGCGTGCTCGGCAAGTATCTTGTGAGCATCTTCAGTGTTTCCCGTGTCGCCCATATAGAACAGCACTTCCTTAGTTTCACCGGGGCCAACCTCAATATCCACCGCAAGCGCGGCACAAGGGTCACCGCCAGCTTCCACCAGATTGGACAGTGGCTTTGCCTCTAGAACAGCCGCGGGACGCTCTACCGAGCCAAGATTGCCTAAAAATTCTGTTCGATCCGCGGTAACGGATTGTGGCTTCACGCTGCTTGCAAAGAAAGCCATCTGATTGCGTCGTTCGACCCCGTAAGGATTTCGGGCAAATAGAACTCCCTTCTCGCTATCGTAAGACGGCACGATGAAGGGGGCGGTCTTTGCGCGAACGTTGCCGAGCATCCACTCAACGAAGCCGTAAACGCGAAGCTGTTTGGATGATCGACCGTGATTGGTGATTTTCAGGCTGGAAACCCTGACCGGTAGCACAGGATCGATCGTATGCGTCAGTTCAAGTCCGATATTGCCATGTTTGGAAATGAAGGTTGAGTAACCTTGTCCGTGGTGTGTCTCATATTGAACCGATGGGTCACGCAAAACCGATGCAGTTGGAGCGAATGCCGTATTTGCATCAAGGTCCACGACATAGATAGCTTCACCGGAGCGATTGATTACCGGATCATTCGACCACTGCGTCAATTGATAGTCACGGCTATTGCCCGACCATGTAAAGCCAGCACCTTCCGCAGAAACATGGAAGCCAAAACCGGAATTGGAAATCACATTGATCCATGGCTGCGGCGTGCAAGCCAGCCCGCTCAAACGCACGACATATTCGCCGGTGCCCAGATCAAACCCGCCAAAGCCATTCCAGAACTGAAGATCATCGCCTGACGTTTTAGCTGGGACTTTGCCTATAAGCTGGCTCGGCGCTGGTGCAACGCCACGCAGATCATCTGTTTCGGCCTCGATCAGTGCTTTGCTTTTGATGTCGGATGCCGGGAACGCTTCGGCATTCAGTTCAGTAACACGGTTCAACTGTTCGGAAAGCGAGCCATTTTGAGCGTGCAATACGATACGGGCCGAGGCCAGAAGCGTATTGTAGCTGGCATCACTCATCTGATCCTTGCGAACAGTGAAGATGTGAACCCGGGGCCCATACTGACCGCCGCGTGCGCGGCTATTCTCACAGATCGCCTCCAGTCCACGCTGGAAATCCTGAGCATATGAGAAGGAGCGTTCGTTGATTACAACAACGTCGACCACCAGTCCTTTTGCCCGCCAATATTCGTGCGCTTTGAGAATGTTTCTCAGCGTTTCCATATCAGCTTCGTCGTCGATACGCAGCGCGAGGATCGGAAAATCGCCTGAAATCGACATTGGCCAGAGTTCAGATTGACTGCCCAGACCGCTTGCAATGCTGCTCGAAGGCAACCGCAACGATTTTTCCGGGTAAATCAGATTGGTCGCCACACGCTGGAAGACAGCTGCTTCATCGGGGTTAATGCCGATATGATGTAGACGGACCTGCGAACTTGTCCAGGACAACGAGAATTCGCGAGCGAAGCAATCCGGATGACGGAAGCGGGCGACCACTTCTTCAAGCTCCTGGCGGTTGGGTCTTACAAGCGTCCAGAATACCAAAGAAACTTTCTTGTGCGCCGGAACGCGAACGCGGCATCGCAGGGAGGCAATAGGGTCGAGAACGAACCCATGATTGCCGCTCAAAGTGACGCCTTCGTCGAATACCACTGGATTGCGAAGGGTACGCCCCCGACCTATAAATGCCCGGCGGTCGGTTTCGACCTGCACTTCACGCATAGCGCCCGAGCCATCGCTAACGACGTGGGCAACGTGAATATCGGGGTCATCCGCACCTCGTTTGCGGCGCGTTGCATAAATGGCATCGCCGCGATCATCGATCTCCGTTTCCACGAACATTTTCGCAAAAGCCGGATGAGCGGTATCTGTGTCGTCATTGGTCAAAACCAATTCGGCATAGGACGTAACTTCGATGATACGATCCTTGGTACCAGTGTTGGTAATAACGATGCGGCGGCCTTCACCATCGGAATCGGAGGCAACGATAGTTTCCACAGTAGAGTGGATCGTACCCGTTTCCTTGATGAATTCAGCCTTGTAATCGGTAAAGATCGTGGTGCTTTTCTCTCCTGCCAAGCGAACTGGGTCGCTGGTGGCGGACCACCATTCTCCGTTTTCCATGTCGCGCAGGAAGAGAAATGTACCATAGCCACTCTCTATAGGATCAGGCTGGAACCGCGTGATGGCCAGACCATTCCAGCGGCTATATCCGCCACCATTTGCCGTGACCATCACAGAATAATGTCCGTTGGACATGATCTGGGTCGCACAAGGTGCGGTCATTGGGTTCGGAATATAACGGATTGAAGCCGGTTCTTCCGAACTTTCGACAGCTTTACGCATGGGATTGTCGGCTTTGGCCTGTAATACCGGTATTTCGCGTGGAGCTTTTTCCTGCAACAAAAGCTCGGCGGCTTCGATAACCGGATCAGCGTGGAAGCGTTCCCGCATACGGCCTTCGAAGACAACATTGTTGACTGCTACAATCGACATGCCGTGATGATGCGCCATGTAGTTGCGTACGATTGCGTATTCCTCGTCTTCGCGAACACGCGATTTGGTGAAATCAACGGCATCATAAAAGCCGTATTTTCCAAGCGCTCCCATCTCACGCAGGCGGTTCAGGTTCTTGACAGCGGCCGCTGGCTGATACTGGCTTGCCATGATGCTTGCATAAGGGGCGACTACATAATTCTTGGACAGGCCGCGTTTCAAGCCGAGGGTCGGCACACCAAAATTGGTGTACTGGTAATTCATTTCCGGATCGCGCGCATTGTAAGCCGCTTCCGAAATGCCCCATGGCAATCCTTTGGAGTCGCCATATTCGATCTGACGTTGCACGATCAGCTTGTTGGTCTGGTCAAGCATCGATCCGAGGGGTTCGATCATGACGAGGGGTGGCATCAGATACTCGAACATCGAGCCGGACCAGGAGATCAGCGCTCCGCGCCAGCCCACTGGGACGAGCAACCGGCCGAGCTTGAACCAATGGTCGACAGGTATATCACCCTTGGCGATAGCAAAAAGGCTGGCCAATCGCGCCTCGGACGCGAGAAGATCATAGCAACTTGCGTCGAGTTCATTGGTTTCAACCCGGAAGCCGATGGAAAGCAAGCGGCGTTCCTTCCGCTCAAGGAAGGTGAAGTCGGTATCGAAGGCCAATTGACGAGCACGTGTTGCGAGAGAAACAAGCCTTTCGCGCAAAATGTCGGTGCTTTCATGGCCGCCCATGGCATCGTCAGTATGACCCTGGCAGGTTTTGACCAAAAGCAGCGCCCATTCATTCGCCGTGAGACTTATCGGTGTCTCTAGCTCACCATGCAGCTCTTCGGTCAGGCGTTGAATATCGCCCGCGAACAGAGCAAGATTGATTGTCCGGAGCGATGCGGTCTCAGGCTCTTCCTTGATCGTTGTAATTGCTCGGCGGAAATTGGCCACACGCTCTTCAAGACGGCGGCGGAGAGGCCGCAGAACACGGCGGTCATCCGGAATTTCGGCAACTGTTTCTTCAAGGATATCGCTAACATCAAGAATCCCGTCGAGCTCACTTTGAAGATAGACAGACGGCGCTTCCGCCCATTTTTCCAGAGCGGAAGACAGAGCAACAAGATGACCGGCGAGATTACCGCTATCTACCGCTGATACGTATAGAGGGAGCAGCGGGCGAAGTGTCGTTGTTTCGTACCAGTTATAAAGATGGCCGCGATACTTCTCCATTTTTTCGAGCGTGTCGATTGTATCGCCAATACGCGTCAATGTTTCGTTGAAGCTGATCCAGCCGAAGTCACGGGCGGCAACAGTGGAGAGCAAATACATGCCGATATTGGTTGGCGAGGTACGCGTTGCGATAACGGGAAAGGGATCTTCCTGGAAGTTATCTGGAGGAATGAAGTTTTGTTCCTTGGTTACGAATGTATCGTAATAATGCCAGGTCCGGCGGGCAAAACGGCGCAATTCGCCCTTGTCGGATGATCGCACGATCAGATCGTCCAGAGGCTTGGCAGACCGACTGACCAGCCAGGCAATAACCGGCGAGAAAAACCAGATTGCGGCAAACGGGACCGCAAGCATCCAGGCGCGGCTATGGCCAGCGAGCGGCAGGATAATTGCAAACAGTGCAACGATGACCGCTGGCCACATCAGACGCGTATAATATTGCAACGTGTCAGGCGAGCTTGTCTTGGCTTGGGCGGCAGCGCGCCACTCCAGAAGATTTTTGCGCGAGACAAACAGGCGGTACAAAGTACGCGCAATTGCATCTGCCATGAGACAAGCCATGTTGGCAATGAAGGTAATGCGCAGGGCAATATCCGCAGCACCAGCAAATATGTCCGTTAAAATGGCTTGGAAATGCCCCTTTAGTGAAAGGTTCATGTCCGTAGGCACAAGATTGGTGAACAGGATCATCGTTGGTACGATGAACATGCTGAAAATCATGAAGAACTGCCACAAGGCAGCGATGCCGGGCGGCAGCAATGTCCAAGCTGCAATGGATGCCAGAATCCAGAAAATCGGCGTCAGCGAACGGCGCAGATTATCCACCATTTTCCATCGGGTAACAGCGGTAATTCCAGGCTTGGTGCTGAACAGGTACGGCAATAATTGCCAGTCACCACGGGTCCAGCGGTGGTGACGCGAAATATCGACATTATAGCCGGTAGGATAGTCTTCGACGACTTCCACATCGCTGACCAAAGCCGCACGGGCATAACCACCTTCGAGCAAATCGTGGCTCAGGATTGTGTTTTCACCAATTTTGCCATCAAGGGCGAGCTCGAAGAAATCGATGTCATAAAGGCCTTTGCCGGTGAACGTGCCTTCGCCAACAACATCCTGATAAACGTCAGAAACCGCAAAGACATAAGGGTCAATGCCGCGATTGACGGAGAATACCCGTTGCAGGAAGGAGGCATCGTCACCAGTCGTCAGCGACGGCGTGACGCGTGGTTGCAAAATTGCATAACCACTTACAATGCGACCGGCTTTCTCGCTGTAAATCGGACGGTTGAGGGGATGGATGAGCTTGCCCGCAAGGCGGTTGACTGAATCAGGTGTAAGACGTGTGTCCGAATCCAGTGTCATCACGAACTTGATGTCGGTCGGGATAACTTCATTGGAGGGGAAATAGGTCGTATCCTTATCACCGCGTAGCAGCAGGTTCAGCTCATGCAATTTACCGCGCTTGCGCTCCCAACCCATCCAGCGATTTTCTTGGGCATTGAAAAGGCGCTTGCGATGAAGGAGGAAAAACCGGGGATTGCTCTGTGTATAATGGTTGTTGAGCGCGGTGATTTTTTCGCGGGCATAATCCAATATGTCCAGATCATCGTCGCTTTGTTCAACTTTGCTGTCCGCCCAATCCGTCAGCAGTGCGAAATAGACTTCGCCTCGCGGATTGGTCAGATAGTGAACTTCGAGATTACGGATGTGTTCATCGACTGAATCCCGCGAAGTGATTAATGTGGGCACGGCTACAAGTGTTTTCGCCTCTGGAGGCAGGCCGTTCTTATACTCAAAACCAATCAACCGCGTGGGCGGCATGAACATTGGAATGATCCAGTTAACAAAGCCGTTTGCAGTTTCCATGGTTGGAAAAACCGCCAGGATTGTAAACAGCAGAACCAGATCGCGGGGCAAGCCAGCGCGCGTCAGCCAGTAATGGACCACAAGCAATATGGCGATCGAAAAAATGGAGGCTGGCACCCATAGTCCTGCAAGACCAAGATTGCGGTAGAAACGCACCCAACGCAAAATCAGCGTTGGTGTATAATGGCAAACTGCCTCAAGCTCGGGCCGCCCATCGCCGGCAAGGTAATAGCCTACGTCGCGTTTGCGCTGTTCGGGAACCCCGCCTTCACCGCCGGTCTGCTCCGCGCTCTTATGCGCAAGCTCAAGTGCGGCCTGCGTAATGTCATTTTCGCTTTTGCCGGAACGACGCGCAATCTTTTCGATGGCAACGCGGTAGGCATTACGCGAATGAAAGTCGAGCGCGTCGAAATTGGAATTTTCGCGCAGAACAGCATCTACACCACTGACTGTTTCAAACCATGTAATCCAGTCAACGTCGTCGATAGCCTTCAGACTGCGGATGAGATTTCCCATCGTCACGCCGCCAGTGGACTGGCGGGTATGTTCCTGAATAATCGCGTCCTCGGCATCGCTGCCGTTCTTTTCCAGCACCTCTTCCAGCCACGCCACTGCCGCTCCGGAGTGCATGGCACCACCACGCAGGCGATAAAGCAGGTGCGTCGCAAAGGTGCTGTCCCGCGCCGCCGTCGTATACTGTTCCAGCATCTGGGGCAGTGTGTCTTTTTCCGCGTTCAGCGTAATCTCATCAGCAACGCTATTGGCAAAGGCGCGCATGCGCCGTGCACGCTCAACACGCAAGGAAAGACGTCTTGCATTTTCGATCAGGATGAAGCGGACGGCAGAGGGCAGAGCCCACAATTCGCCGATATGCAGCGGCTCGACAGTTTGAAAACCTTCAACAATTGCGCTGAGGCTGTTCAGCGAGAATTGGCTGTCTGTGTGGGCCACATAGAGCCACGCCAGAGCCATAACGCGCGGTATATCGCTCTGACTTACAAGCGAAGGCAATTGCCGAATGAATTTCTTGGGCAGATCGCGTTCGACCTGCTGGATGTTTTGGTCAACAAGATAGTAGTTGTCGAGCAGCCATTGAGCCGCCGGGGTAATGGTTTCGCCTTTGCGGGCAGCGGCATCCGAAGATCGGTAAGAGTGTAAGATCAATCGTGCATTTTCAACGGTTCTTTGCTCAAAAACCATCGGCTCGTAATCAGGCAGGCGAACATCTTCGCCCTTGGCAACCCGTGCGCCAAGATCACGCAAATCGTCAATCGACTTATAATGTGCCCGGATCGGGTTTGGCTGGACAGAAAAAATCTGGCCGACGGTTTTCTTCTGAGATGCGAACGCTGGAAAAAAGCTTAATGAGGGCATTTGCTTCGTTTCTGTTGGAAGAAAAAAATCTTCGAGATTGCAATATAAGGCGGCATTTTACGATCTAATCGGTTCAGAGCAATGACGCTATCACCACTTTGTTGTTATCGATCAGTTTTGATGAAAATGAGTCAGATTGCCATAACGAATTATGTGTGGTCGCCGAGATAGTCGGCAACAATAAATAAAATGACTCTGAAATCGCTAAGACGAAAAATTTATTTGCTGAAATAAAAGCCGGGATTTGAAGATTCCGGCTTTTACCAATCAGTTACTAGGCGCTTTTCCCAAATACGCGCCAGTGCTTTGGCAAGAATGCCAGCGGCGAGCCGACTTTTGCGGGATGATCAGCTGGAATTTCGATCTCGACGCGGCTTTCAGTGCCATCAATTTCAAGTTCGACACGGCGTGTTGCGCCTACGCGCCGGCTGGCTATTACGACGCCACTGATACGAGCTTCAGAGCCGCCGAGAAGCTCCACATCATGGGGGCGAAAATAAAGCACGCCTTTTCCGTCGGCTTGTTCACTTTTCAGATCAAGCGCCTTATCGCCGAGATGGATCGTCCCTGATTGGATGCTCACGTCCAGGGAACTCGACTCGCCGATGAAACTATAGACGAAGGGCGAGTTGGGGCGGTCATAGACCTCATCGGGCGTGCCAACCTGTTCGATTTTCCCCTGGCTCATCACGACCACACGGTCGGCAAGTTCAAGTGCTTCATCTTGATCATGCGTAACAAACACAGTGGTGTGCTGGGTCTTGTCATGAATTTCACGCAGCCAGCGACGCAGTTCCTTCCGAACTTTGGCATCAAGCGCGCCAAATGGCTCATCAAGCAGCAGCACGCGCGGTTCGATAGCCATGGCACGGGCCAAGGCGACACGCTGCCGCTGCCCGCCGGAAAGTTGCGCGGGATAACGTTTCTCGAGGCCCGAAAGCTGGACGAAATCAAGAAGTTCGCTCGAACGTCTGCGGATTTCCTCTTTGCTTGGCCGATTAGCGCCGGGCCGCACTTTCAAACCGAAGCCGACATTATCGATGACAGTCATATGGCGGAACAAGGCATAGTGCTGGAAAACAAAACCGACATTGCGTTCCTGCACTGATTTTAAGGAAGCATCCTCATCACCAAAGAAAACCTTCCCATCGGTCGGGGTTTCCAACCCTGCGATCAGGCGCAAGAGCGTTGTCTTTCCCGATCCCGAAGGGCCGAGCAATGCAATAAGCTCACCCGAATTTATATCCAATGATACGTCGTGCAGCGCCGGAAACCGGTCAAACTCCTTGCGCACACCACTTACTCGAACTTCCATAAATATTCCCCTTAGTGTCCACCAGCAGCGCGAAGTTCTGCCCCATATCGCAACTCCAGTAGAGTTTTGAGAACGAGCGTCACCAGCGCCAGCAGCGCAAGTAGCGAAGCCACTGCAAAAGCAGCGACAAAATTATATTCATTATAGAG
Source organism: Phyllobacterium sp. 22552 (assembly GCF_052044585.1). Taxonomy (NCBI): domain Bacteria; kingdom Pseudomonadati; phylum Pseudomonadota; class Alphaproteobacteria; order Hyphomicrobiales; family Phyllobacteriaceae; genus Phyllobacterium; species Phyllobacterium sp. 22552. The sequence continues at coordinate 65,767 of NZ_JBQENG010000003.1, forward strand.
AATTTCGACATGCAGCGGCATCGTATTTGTCAGGCCGCGAATATGCCCGGATACGACCGAAACTGCACCAAACTCTCCCATTGCCCGGGCGTTGCATAAAAGAACGCCGTAGAGCAAGCCCCATTTAATGTTGGGCAAGGTGACATGCCAGAAAGTCTGCCAGCCATTTGCTCCCAGGGACAATGCTGCCTCCTCGTCCGTTGTTCCCTGATCCTGCATGAGAGGGATCAATTCGCGGGCCACAAATGGAAAGGTGACGAATACGGTGGCAAGCACGATGCCCGGCACGGCAAAGAGGACTTCTATGCCATGTGACTTCAGCCACGGACCAAGGAGGCTTTGCGATGAAAAGAGCAGAACGTAAACCAGACCAGAAATGACCGGAGATACCGAAAATGGCAGGTCAATCAGTGTTGTTAAAAAAGCTTTGCCCTTGAATTCGAATTTGGCGATAGCCCAAGCGGCAACGACACCAAAGACAATGTTTAACGGGACTGCAATTGCCGCAACCAGTAAGGTTAACCGTATTGCGGCCAGCGCATCGGGTTCTGCAAAAGCAGCAAGATAGGCTTCTGGACCTTTGCGGAAAGCCTCAACAAAAACGGCAATAAGCGGCAGCAACAGGAAGAGCCCGAGAAATGCCAGTGCGGTGGCTATGAGAACAAAGCGTGCCGTGCGGCTTTCCGTAGTGGCAGGATGCCATGCCTTGGCAGATTCATTCGATATCGGCAGATCATGTGCCATAGCCATACCTCCTGCGGCTCCATGCCTGAATGAGATTGATCACGAGCAGCATCAGGAAGGAGATGGACAGCATGATTGTCGCAATGGCCGTGGCACCCGCATAGTCAAATTCCTCGAGCCGGATGACGATCAGCAAGGGCGCAATTTCCGAAACATAAGGCAAGTTGCCTGCAATGAAGATAACGGACCCATATTCTCCAACTGCCCGGGCGAAGGCCAGTGCAAAGCCTGTCAGAATGGCAGGTTGAAGGCCCGGCAGCAGCACGCGCGTTATGGTTTGGAAACGGGTTGCTCCAAGCGTCGCAGCTGCCTCTTCCACTTCCTTGCGGATTTCTTCCATGACGGGCTGGACTGTGCGAACAACGAAGGGAAGACCAATGAAAATCAAAGCGATGACGATACCCAGCGGTGTGAATGCCACTTTGATACCCAAGGGTTCGAGCCATTTTCCAATCCAGCCATTCTTGGCATAAAGGGCTGTGAGCGCGATGCCGGCAACAGCGGTCGGCAGCGCAAAGGGCAAGTCGACAATAGCATCAATAATGCGGCGGCCGGGAAAGCGGTAACGCACGAGAACCCAGGCAACAATAACGCCAAAGACGACGTTCACCAAGGCGGCGATAAATGATGTACCAAAGCTAATCTTCATCGCGTTGACGGTCCGAGGATCAATCGCAACATTGAAAAAGCCCTCCCAGCCGAGAGCGGCAGAGCGCCACACCAGACCGGCAAGTGGAATAAGGACAATAAGTGCTAGGTAGGCAAGCGTGAAGCCAAGTGTCATTCCAAATCCTGGAATGATACTTGGCCTCTTGAAGCGGAATGGAGTCATTGGGTAACTCCATCGCGGTTTGGCTGCCAACCTGTTTTCACAAGGTTGGATTTCATGTTTTTACTGTTTCGGCTTGTAAATCTGGTCAAATGTTCCGCCATCTCCAAAGTGATAGGGCTGTGCTTTGGCCCATCCACCGAAGATTGGATCATCGATTGTCACCAGTTTCAACTCGGGTAGTTTCTTGAGGAGATCGGCCGAGACGAGTTTTGGCTCGCTGGGACGGTAGAAATGCTTGGCAGCGAGCGTCTGACCCTCTTCAGAATAGAGGTATTGCAGATAGGCTTCCGCCGCTTTTCTTGTCCCTTTGGCATCAACATTCGCGTCTACGATAGCAACGGGCGGCTCAGCCAAAATTGATTGGGGCGGCACAACGATATCGAACTTGTCGGCACCAAACTCCTCTAGCGAAAGATAGGCTTCATTTTCCCAGGCTAGGAGAACGTCACCCAGTTCACGCTGCGCAAAGGTCGTGGTGGAGCCACGAGCGCCGGTATCGAGCACAGGAACGTGCTGGAACAGTGTTGCGATATATTCTTTGATCTTGGCTTCGTCGCCGCCGAACTGGCCATTTGCCCATGCCCAGGCAGCAAGATAATTCCAGCGTGCGCCACCCGATGTCTTGGGGTTTGGTGTAATAACCTCAACGCCGTCCTTGATAAGGTCACCCCAATCCTTGATGCCCTTTGGATTGCCCTTCCGAACCAGAAAGACAATGGTCGATGTGTAAGGTGCGGAGTTATGGGGATATTTTGTTCGCCAATCAGGATTAATTTTCTTTGTGGCCGAGACAATCGCCGAAATATCGCTTTCAAGCGCGAGTGTTACGACATCGGCATCCAAGCCGTCTATTACCGCGCGTGCCTGTTTACCTGATCCGCCATGGGACGTCTGTATGGTAACAGTTTCCCCTGTATCAGCTTTCCACTTGGCTGCGAATGCCGCGTTGAAATCCTTATAGAGCTCGCGCGTTGGGTCGTAAGAAACGTTCAAGAGCGTGGTGTCCGCCAAGGCAGCAGACATTGGTTGTGACGCGACCGTTGCCATAAGCAGAACGGTCGCGAAGGCTATCGATAATCGGGAATTTTTCATGCCTGCCTCCGTGTGATTGAAACTGAAGGGTAGCAGAGCCTCTGAAAATGAGGCGTTAGAAAGAATTCCTTTTATATCACAAAATTAGAAAACTCTACCGGATAGCCATAGTCTATAGGAATAGTCGTCTATATTTTGGCCGTGTTGGTTCTGTCGCAAAAAGAATTGCTGGGTCTTGTCGTGATCCAGCGTCAAAAATAGTGCGGTATTTATTTGCGAACTGTCAGTTTCACGGGCGTCGCATCAGCAATTTTGACGTAACCGGCAAGCTCGGCGCGTGTTGTATCTTCTTTGGGTAGTTTGATGGGCATGACAAAGATAGCTGCAGTCAATAGCACTGTCGCTGCTACCGATAATTGTCGTTCCCGGCGCGAACTGATAATCATGATTTCTCCCCTTCCTTAGTGGTATTTCGCGCGCATAGGGCGGGAAATAATGTCGTCGATCGCAGATTTTGGAATGGGCAGGAGCACCTGATCCAGTTCTACGAGTGTTTCGGCAAATGCGATTGCAGCGTTTTCGACTTCCTCGTGACGGGAGGGACATGCCATTGCATTGAGGCATGTTCGTGCTGCAACCATGTCGCAATTTTGAAGACCGGCAACGAGTCCCAATATCATGCATTCTTCTCGGCAGACGTGATGGGAGCCAAAGGGAAATGTTTTCAACGGGCACAGGGCGCAATGGCGCAATGTACGCACGAAGTAAGACAGTTCTGACAAGGCATGATTGCCGTTGCGATCACCAAGAATCTCGCTGTAGAGACCATAGGCCATTTCCCATGCAACAACAGAGCCGGTTTCAAATCCGGCAGTCCAGCGGCGATATCCTTCGAGCACCAGCTTTTCAGGAGCACGATCGAAATAACAGCCGGTATGGTTCCGCGATTCAGATAAGCCAGGAAACATCGCGACCTCCGTCCTGCGGAAGATTGCGGGTAGGAGCAAGCAGGCTATTGCGTAATCGCTGCAGAAGCTCATCAGAGCCTAAAGCAAACGACGGACGCTGACGCCTCAGCAAAGAGACCACGCGTTGGCATGGCAAAAAAAGACCAATCATAAGGTCCTCCAATCGAACGGGTTCAAGGCCCAAACATCAAAGGGTGTACTCATTGTACAAATGCATAAAGGCTGCTGAAAAAACGGTTGTCAAATACTAAATGTTTAAAACGTTCAAAAATATCAATAGCTTAGAATAATTCTAGGAAATTATGAGTTTTTTAGTATACAAATGTTCTGATAGCTTCAGTTTCTGCCGGCATCTCCTCCCGATTTTCGGGAGGAGAACGGTTTGATGGAATCAGCCTGCGATGAGCAGCTTTAACTTTTTCAAGGCAACGTCGGCATCTTCTTTATAATCAATCGTGCTTTTCAGGCGTGCATCGCGATCGAGCAACATGATAGATGCTGTGTGATCCATTGTGTAATCACCATCTTCAGTTGGAACCTTCTTGGCGTAGATACGCCAGCTTTTGACCAGCTTTTCGATCTCTTCCGGCTTGCCTGTAATGCCGGTTATCCGGTCGGTAAAGGCCGCAGTATACCCTTTCATCACTTCCGGCGTATCGCGCTCAGGGTCGACGGATATAAAGAAAACGCGTAAATCCTTGCCTTCGTCCCCAAGCGTGTTCAGCAGCCCGGCCATTTCGAACAATGTAGTTGGGCAGACCTCAGGGCAGTGTGTGAAACCAAAAAACAGAGCTGTCGGATGGCCCTTGAATGCGGCCTCGGTAATAGGAGCACCGTTTTGATCAATCAGATTAAAAGGCGTGCCCAGTTCAACTGATTTTTGTGTACTGGCCTGCCGACCGCTGACGTAAGTAAGAACCAGAAAGATGGTAAGGGCAGCGATTGCCGCCCATAGACCATAGCGAACCCACCGCATATTCATCAGTTGTGCTCCATGCTTGCAGCGTTTGCTGCGCCCACCATAAATTGAACTTCGACCTTGCCTGCCTTGGCAAATTCAAGCGTCACGGGGATCATGTCGCCTTCCTTCAACGGCTGGGCTATATTCATAAACATCAGATGAAGTCCCCCCGGAGCAAGCTCTGCAGTTCCGCCAGCGGGTATTTCGAGTCCTTCCTTGAGCTGGCGCATTTGCATGACATCGCCTGCCATTTTCATTTCATGCACCTCAACGCGCTCGGCGGCAGGTGTCGTGCCGCCCATTAGCCGGTCGGGCTCGTTGGCCGAATTGGCGATCTTGAGATACCCGCCACCTACTTTTGCACCGGGCAAAGTAGCACGGGTGAACGCGTTACTAAGCGTCAAATCTCCAGCTTTTACCGGTTCCATTGCATCTTCGGACTGGCTCGCTGGGGCGTCATGCCCCATCTTGGAGTGGTCATGAGCCTGCGCTGCAAAGGAAAGGGACGTGGCGACAAATGCAAGTGCGGCAATTCGGAATAGTGTGTTCATGGAACGTCTCCAATTCGAATGTTTACGAGAATACGCGTTTCAGGGGAGAGGGGATACGAGTGACCAGCTGATCGATGACCAACATGGCCAGGATGGCAAAGCCGGTAAGCGGAAAAGCTACGCCGAAGCCCAGGATTACCACGGTCAGCATAACAAAGACGCTGGTTTGAGATGGCATGGGCGGCACGCCCAATCGGCCTGATGGGCGGCGTTTCCACCACATGACTATAGCAGTTACCGACATTAGCGTAATGGCGAGGCAGGTCAGGAGCATGAGGATCTGGTTCGCCAGCCCAAAGTACTGACCCATATGAACCCCAACGCCAAATTCTATCGCTTTGCCGCCAATGCCATAGTCGGAAAACTTGATGTCAATCAATGGCTTACCCGTATATTGGTCATAATGGATCGTTTGTTGCCTTGCTATGTCGTCAGGAAAAATCGCGGCGGTATAAACACCTCCCTTGCCCCTGGGCAGCGAAACCTCATAGCCGGGAAACATACCCGCTTCATTGGTAGCGGTGACGATCTGATCAAGACTGACGTTCTCTCCTTTGGAAGCTGCGTTGGATGCCGGTACGGGGGCGTTTTCTACAGTCCAGCCAGCATGATCGACCACATCCTTAGTGGGCACTGTCGAAAGGGGAACATCATCCCAGAGCTTGGTTGGATAACCCATTCCTGCACTGGAAAGCGCTGCATTAACCTGCTCGCCCCAATAGCCCGACCAAGGCATTCCAGAGATCGCCAGAAAAAAGATCAGCGCTCCGGCAGATGCGCCGGTAACGGCATGGAGGTCACGCCAGAACACACGTTTTGAAGGGGTTCCACGGACGCTGACAACGCCGCCGGTTTGTGAGCGCGGCCACCATAAATAAAAACCGGTGACGACCAAAATAAGCGCCATTCCTCCGACAGCTTCGATTATCCTATTGGGAACAAAGCCAAAATATTTCAGGCTGTGAATATTCCGGACCACCTTATTGAATTCATTTTCCGCCGCAACAGTGCCAAGAACGGCCCCGCTATAGGGATTAACGAAGACGAGAACGTTCTCAGTAGATGTGCCGACAGTGACACGAACCGAATGCGATGGATCGGCGGGAACGCGGTATCGGACAATTTTTGAACCAGGTACCGCTGCCCTCGCATTTTCCGAAAGCACTGAGGGAGCCAGGGTTTGGCCTTGCGGTTCCACAATATTGCGATAGGCGAAAACCGTATCGTCAATCTCGTCCTTGAACAGATAGAGCCCGCCCGTGACGGCAAGATTGATCATGAACGGAATGACGAAAAGTCCCGCTAAAAAATGCCAGCGCCACACGGCGCGATAAAGAGATATACTGATATTGTTAGGCTTTTTGCCAGCCTCGGCAAGAACGGCCATAATTATTCCAATCGTCTGACGGCCAAAGGAGATGGACCTGCGCGGGCAGGGCCATATTCAAGCGCCAAAGGGCGCAATGGGTGTCAGACTGATGGCGGTGCTTGCGGCGGCGCGGATGGCGGATAGGCGTGCCGCGCAATGAGGGCAGCTTCCCGCTTGATCGCAAGTGATTGTAACGGTTCAATTTTTGCGCTGGCGACTGTAGCCGGAACGGGCAATATGACCGAAGAAACAAGACGGCATGCCTCGCAACCAGTGCCATGCCAGGCTGTCTTGTGATGATCCTTTTCATTGCCGGTATCGGTCAGGCAAAGCACGGGCAAAGAGCCGTCGGGAAGGGTATAGGCTGAAAGATCATCCAGAGCAGGCGCAGCGGAAACCGGCTGATGGGCAAAGGCAACAAATACGAGCGCCAATGCGCAAAGCATGCGCACCGCCATTCGCCAATTGTTCCAAACTTCGCGCATTATCGCCTCGTTAGCAGTCCAACATTTTCATAGCTGTACTTTTGATGAAAAGCCATGCGGCAAAGAGTAATGCAACCGACGACAACCAAATTGCACGCTAGGATTACTTTTTTTGAGCAAGAATCGACGATTCTTCGGCAAATTTCTCCAATTGTTCTGAAAAACCGTGCCACATGTCGAGCAAACCCGGTCGAAATCGGAAAGCACTGTTCAAGTGTCCGTTTTGCTGCCCCTAATCGCGCGCCAGAGCATCAATCGGATTGAGTCGTGCGGCTTTTCGGGCAGGCAGGAATCCGAATGTCAGTCCGACAATGACGGCGGTGATGCAGGCAACCATGATGGCATTGACCGAGACAATCATCGGGAAGGAACTGCCAATGGGAGCAAAGACTGCCCCTATCGCCAAAGCGAGTCCAACGCCGATAATTGCGCCGGTCACAGTTACCGCGGAAGCCTCAATCAGAAATTGCAACATGATATCGATCTGGCGTGCGCCGACCGCCATGCGCAGACCGATCTCTTTTGTGCGCTCGGTCACCGAAACCAGCATGATGTTCATGACGCCGATACCGCCGACGACGAGGGCGATGGCGGCGATGGATGACATGAGCAGTGAGAGAATCTTCGTCGTGTTTTCGATGGTCTTGCGCATCTGGTCACTGTTGAAGATGAAAAAGTCCTTGGTGCCGTGACGGCGCTCAAGCAGCGCGACGATGGCTTTTTCAGCAGCTTGGGTGTCCACATTGTCCGACACGCGCAAAGTGATTTCGCTCAGGCTCCCTGCACCGCTTATCCGGGTAAAGAGGCTTGTGTAAGGCATGTAGATTTGCAGCCGTTTGTCCTCGCCCATGCCGCCGGTGGTCTTGGCTGCGACGCCGATGACGACGACCGGAACCTGCGCAACCACGATCACCTGTCCGACAGGGTTCGCCACATTCTTGAACAATGCCTGTTTGGTATTGTCGTCAATGACGACTTGCTGCAAGCCCATGGCTTGGCTTCGCGCATCGAAGAAACTGCCTTGCACGATTTTACGCTGGACAACGCGGAAATAATTATCTCCTACGCCATTGATTGTCGCGTCAACCGAAACATTACCAAACTGGGCTTTGCCGGTCGCCGAGACGGAGGGCGTTACGCTGTCTACATAGGGCTGCGAGCCCAAGGCTTCGGCATCGGCAATCACGAGGCTTTTAATCTTGGCAGCGTTTTCATCGCCCCAATCCTTGCCCGGGAAAATGCTGATCGTACTGGCGCCAAGACCATTGATTTCGTTCAGCACCATGCGCTGGCCGCCTTCACCAAGGCCGACAACCGCAACAACGGCTGCAATACCAACGATAATTCCGAGCATGGTCAGCGCTGTGCGCGTGCGATGCGCAATCATGGAACGCAGAGCCATGGGCAGTGCTTCCATAAGTCGGCGCATAAAACCGCTGAGCCATCCGGCAGATGCAGGCTGTTGCGTCAGTTTGGCTGTCGTGGACACGGGTCTGTCCGGTTTGCGCTGGTCGGCAAGGATAGCGCCATCCTTGATTTCGATGATCCTGTCCGCATGACCGGCCACATCCATATCATGCGTCACGATAATGATCGTGTGACCGGCAGCATGAAGCTCTTTGAGAATGTCGAGGACATTTTCGCCGCTCTTGCTATCCAGCGCGCCGGTCGGCTCATCGGCAAGAATGATTTCGCCGCCATTCATCAAGGCCCGCGCGATGGAAACGCGCTGTTGCTGCCCGCCAGAAAGCTGGTTCGGCCGATGGTCCATGCGATCACCAAGCCCGAGACGCTCAAGAATGGCGATGGCGCGCGACCGGCGCTGGCCCTTTGGTGCGCCGGAATAGACCGCAGGTATTTCGACATTACCGATGGCGCCAAGATCGGGCATGAGATGATAACGCTGGAAGATGAAGCCGAAATGTTCGCGCCGCAATTCGGCAAGCTCGTCTTTCGTCAGGCCGGAAGTCTCGCGACCAGCCATGGTATAGCTGCCCTTGCTCGGCTGATCCAGGCAGCCAAGAATATTCATGAGGGTCGACTTGCCGGAACCGCTGGCCCCGACAATGGCGACGAATTCCCCGGCTTCTATGGTCAGGTCGATATTATCGAGGGCAATGACTTCCTCGCTGCCCGCCGCGAAAATACGCGATAGCTGTTTGACTTCGAGCAGGGCTGAACTCATGACGAGGGTGTCTCGCTGCTTGCAGCCTTGCTGGCGTCAGCCGCGGGAGTGCCGCCCTCAATGACAACCTCGTCGCCAACGCGCAAACCTTCAACGACTTCAGCCTTGATCATGTCGGTCAAGCCGATCCTGACAAATCTCTGTTCGGTTTTTCCCTCAGCCAGTTTGACCTTTACCTTGTAACGGCCATCCGGCTCTCTGTTGGAAAGGGCAGACCACGGAATGATTGGCTTGTCCTTGATCGAGCCGATGATGATATGGACTTGCGCGGTCATTTTCGTCCGCAGACGAGAGTCCGGATTCGGTACAGTGAGCAACCCGTCATAATAGATTGCGGTGCCTTTGCTGCTGTCGGTTTCGACGCTGGATTTGGCATCGGTGGTGATTGATGGCGGGGCAAAATCGATGCGCTGAAGTTCGGCTTCATAGCGCGTTTGCGCATCGCCCATAATGGTGAACCACACCTTCTGGCCGGGCTTGGTGCGCCAGACATCGGCTTCAGAAATTTTGACCTTCACATTCATCGTATCGAGCTTGGCGACGATCACCACGGTTGGCGTGGTTTGTGTGGAATTCAGCGTCTGGCCCTGCTTGGTGACAACTGCAATGACAGTGCCATCAATGGGCGAGACGATTCGCGTATAACCAAGATTGGCCGTGGCCGTTTCAACATTGACTTCCGCCTGTTCGATCTGCGCGCCAAGCGAAGCAATCTCCGCCTGCAAGGCAAAATAGTCAGACTCAGCCGTATCGAAGGCCATTTGCGAGGCCGCCCTTTGCTCAAGCAAAGCGGTCTGCCGCTCATAGGCAGCCTGTGCCTTTTTGAGCTGAACCTGTTTGACCCGCTGCAATGCCTGGCTGTTTGCCAGTTCCGCCTTGGCAACACGCAATGCATTTTCCTGCGGGACAGAGTCAATCTCGGCAATAGGATCACCGGCCTTTACCGGCTGGCCGGATTCAACATAAAGCGTTTTCACCTGCCCGGAAACCTGCGCACCGACATTGACCATCTGCACCGGCTCCAAAGTACCCGTTGCAAGCACGGTCTCCTCAATGAAACCAAGTGCGACAGGAGCAGTGAACACGCTCTGCTCTGGTGCTTTGCCGGAGGAAAAAACCTTTGTCATCAACAGCCAGACGACAAGAATTGCGATAATGGCGAAGACGATCAGTTTCAGAGCGCGGCTGCGGAAGCGGGAACGGACTTGAGGCATGATTCTGACCTGACGGAAATGCGGGTGCTTATGGGCGATAGAGGGATTTGGCTAGAACGCCACATTATGGCTTTTTCACATCGAACATATCCCGCGAGTCGAGTTTTCACTTATCGCCGGATAGGGTTGCTCCATGAATATTGCGTGAAAATGACGAACTGATCCACCAACCGGGAACTGAACTGCGATTGTAAAGCGGGATTATTGCCCGCAAAGACAGGCCGCGTACAAATGTCCATTGGCGTTTTTGCTCAACTGCATTATCTGAAGTGTCAGGGTCTGACCCCAAGAATGACAGGGATGGAATTGCAATGGCAGATGTGACGAAGACCGAGGTCCTGGAACAATTGAGGACGGTGACCGGTCCGGATTTCAACAGCAATATTGTCGAGCTTGGTCTGGTGTCAGACATCTTTATCGCCGACAATAAAGTGTTCTTTTCGATCACCGTCCCTGCCGAACGTGCTCAAGAGCTGGAGCCGCTCCGCTCTGCCGCCGAACGTGTGGTCAAGGCAATGCCCGATGTAAAAGGCGCAGTGGTTGCATTGACCGCCGAAAAACGCGGCGGCCCGACAAGCGATGACGCGCCGCGTGCTGCGCCTGCACCAAGACCTGCGCAAAGACCGGCACCGGCAGGCGCGGTGCCGCCGCAACGTGTACCGGCTAAAGCTCCGCCAGCCGCTGCCGGCCATGCCGGTCACAGCCATGCGGCAGCGCCGGTCAAATCCGGAGTGCCCGGCGTTGGCGCTATTATCGCAGTCGCATCCGGCAAAGGCGGGGTTGGCAAATCGACGACCGCTGTCAATCTGGCTTTGGCTTTGCAGGCCAATGGTCAGCGCGTCGGTATTTTGGATGCAGATATTTACGGACCTTCCATGCCGCGTCTGCTGCACATTTCCGGCAAGCCGGAAGTGGTTTCCGGCCGGGTGCTGAAGCCGATGGAAGGCTATGGGCTGAAGGTCATGTCGATCGGTTTCCTTGTGGACGAGGAAACGCCGATGATCTGGCGCGGCCCCATGGTCATGTCGGCGCTGACACAAATGCTGCGCGAAGTGCAATGGGGCGATCTCGATGTGCTGGTGGTGGACATGCCGCCCGGTACCGGCGACGCACAATTGACCATGGCGCAGCAGGTGCCGCTTGCCGGTGCGGTGATCGTTTCGACACCCCAGGATCTGGCGCTGATCGACGCGCGCAAAGGGCTCAACATGTTCAAAAAGGTCGATGTGCCGCTGCTCGGCATTGTTGAGAATATGAGCTATTTCATCGCGCCGGATACGGGCGCGCGCTACGATATTTTCGGCCATGGCGGTGCACGCAAGGAAGCAGAACGCCTTGGCGTTCCATTCCTTGGCGAAGTGCCGCTGGTGATGGAAATCCGCGAAATGTCGGATGCAGGAACACCGGTCGTCATCAGCAATCCGGATGGCCCGCAAACCAGGGTCTATCGTGCGATCGCTGCGAAGGTTTGGGAACAGCTGAAACTGGCCAAGGGTGGGCGCACCGCTCCTGCAATCGTTTTTGATTAGAGGATGGCGGCACTTAGGCCGCCATCCAAGTCCCCTTTAAAAGATATGGTCCACAGGCTGGCCCAAAGCCATTGCTCCGGCATAATGGGCCTGCGGGCCCTGCTGTAGCGGATGGTAGCGGGCGCCCTGTATGTCGCGGAAACGCTGTTCAAGACGGTTATCCCGGTAAAATCCGCTGCCGCCCGCCAATTCCATTGCCAATTCCACGGCTTTAATCGCGTGTTCGGCGACAAGAGACCGACCGATCATAGTTTCATTGACGGTTGTCGCAGAGGGCGCGTTGCGGGCAGCTATGTTCACCATCCACTGATGCGCCAGTTGCGCGGCGCGCAAGTTTGTATCCATTCGGCCAGCAAGATTGAAGCTGTGAGCGCTCAAGGGTTTCTTACCGGCGAGGCCAACGGCAATATCACGCGCGCTTTCAGCAACGCCAAGATAAACCGCATAGATCAGCGGAAAGGCAATTGTGGAAATGATCTGGAACAAAGGATGCCATTCGCCAGCCTTGCGTGAGAGGGCGACGCCGCTATCAGGAATAAACAGATTATCGAAAATGACGTCGTTGGAACCAGTGCCGCGCATGCCCATTGCCTTCCAGGTTTCAACGACGCTCACTCCCTCGGCCTTCATGGGAGCAGCAAAATGGATGACGTTATGTGATCCGTCGTCATTTTCAACCATGGCGCCCGTCATCAAAAGATTGCCCGCATTAGCCCCCGAGGTGAATATTTTTCGCGCCGAGATGCGATAACCGCCATCAACTTTAACGGCCTTGCCGGAGCCGCCAATCCAGTCGGAACCGCCGCTGGAAAGCAGGATCAGCTTTTCGGCCGCAACACGTTTCAACAGAGGTTCTACGGCAGCCAGTTTCTGATGCTGCCAACGCCAAGCGGGAATTGCCACCTGATGGGTGTGCATGGAAAAAGCCAGCGCGGTCGAGGGGCATGCATGTGCGATAATCCGCAACATTTCCGCCAGTTCCGTAACATTCGCGCCTCCACCTCCAAGTTCAAGCGGTACGCCGATTTCGATAAGGCCGGCTTCTTGGAGCAACCTGTAATTATCGGCGACAAATGTATCCGTCGCATCGATATGACCGGCATTATCGGCGAAAGCGGATGACAATGTGCGAGCAATCTCAGCGGCAGGGCTCGCATGAGAATGTGTCTCGGCATTATCAACCGATGATGAATGTGCCATGGTGTTCATGATGTTCTCCTCGCTTTTGTTTTTAGTGAAAGTAAAAATCCTCTCATTGACGGGCTTCGTCTAGTTCACGAAATGAACTAGCCCGTTCCCTTGCCCGATCTTTTGGAGTACCTTCAAACAAAATAAAGTCCTGAGGGGGACTCATGGAAACGCATGGCGGATACGGTCAGTTCTGTCCGGTGTCGATGGCCTCTGAAATATTATGCTCTCGATGGACAACGCTGATTTTGCGGGAGCTTTTATGCGGCACGACGCGCTTCAATGATTTGCGCCGAGGCGTGCCGCGCATGTCGCCCGCACTCCTTTCAAAACGCCTGAAAGAGCTTGAACGCGCTGGCGTCATAATGACGGTTCCAAATGCTGCGGGCGTTCTGGAGTATCATCTTTCGGCGGCCGGTGAGGATTTGCGCCCCGTAATCATGGGGATCGGTTTTTGGGGGCAGCGCTGGGTGGAATCCAAGGTTTCGCTGAAGAATCTCGATCCATCGTTGCTGATGTGGGATATGCGCCGTCATCTCAATCCGAAACCATTGCCGCAGCGCCGGTGTACGATTCAATTTCTGTACCCTGAACTGCCTCAAGCGCGGCAAAATTTCTGGCTTGTCGTTGAGGACGGTTCTGTTGACCTTTGCGGGTTTGATCCGGGATATGACATTGATCTGCTCATCACGAGTTCATTGAAGAGCATGACCGCAATCTGGATGGGCCTCTCAATGGTCCGGCGGGAGGTGGATGCTGGCAACCTTGAGTTTGACGGCGATCCTGCAATCGCCGCCTCCATGCAACAGTGGTTGGGCCTCAGCCCATTCGCGCAGGAACCGCGCCGCGTCTCATGACAGGATGTAAGGTGATGAAATCTAGAGTCCGGCAAATTGGTCGGTGGCCCGAATTAACCGATCGAGTATGCCCGGTTCCGTATAGGCGTGACCTGCCCCTTCGATAAGATGAAATTCGGCATCAGGCCAGACCTTGTGAAGCGCATAGGCATATTTTACCGGGCAGGGCATGTCATAGCGCCCCTGAACAATTACACCCGGAATGCCATGGAGCTTATGAGCGTCACGAAGCAACTGCCCCTCCTCCAGCCACGAGCCATTTATAAAATAGTGGTTTTCCAATCTGGCGAAGGCGAGAGCGTAGTGACCATCCCTGAAGCGTGCGGAATATTCGGGATCGGGAAGAAGCGTCACCGTCTCGCCTTCCCAGATCGTCCATGCTTTAGCCGCTTCAAGCTGGGCAATTTTGTCGTCTCCGGTCAAACGTTTATGGTATGCCGCCACCATATTACCGCGCTCTTCCAAGGGAATGGGTGCCTGAAAAAGCTCCCATTTATCTGGAAACATCTCGGAAACGCCGAACTGATAATACCAGTCGATTTCTGCCTTTGTGACAGTATAGATGCCGCGCAGGATCAATTCACTGACATGTTCCGGATGTTTTTGCGAGTAGGCGAGGCCAAGCGAAGATCCCCATGAACCTCCAAAGACCATCCATTTGTCAACGCCGATCAGCTTTCGCAACCGCTCGATATCCTCCACGAGATGCCATGTTGTATTCGCATGAAGATCAGCATGTGGAACAGACTTTCCGCAACCACGCTGATCAAATAACAGGACATCGTAGACATCAGGATTGAATAGGCGCCGGTGGTTCGAAGAAACACCGCTTCCTGGACCGCCATGCAAAAAGACGGCAGGTTTCCCACCCCGTTTACCGGAGCGTTCATAATAGATGGAGTGCCCATCTCCTACGTCGAGCATACCTGTTTCATAAGGTTCTATCGTTGGGTAAAGCGTGCGAAGTTGGGTCATCAATGCCCCTTGATGTTTTGAAAGTTCGATGAGGGTGGAGTTTATGGCAGCATAAATCCAGCGAGTGTGGTCTGACACACATTGCTGGATTATGTCCGTTGGGCTGGTTCAGCAGCCTCTGCCTTCCGACTGCCCTTTACGTGATTACGCTCGGCTCTTTACGGCCTGTCTGGGCCTTTATGCCGGAAAGCTCTTCGGCGGCGATGATGAGATCCGCCAACGCTCCCTGCGTTTCCAGATCGTGTCGTGACGGGTCCGGCTCATAGCGTTCAATGTAAACGCGGATCGTAGCGCCGGATGTTCCTGTGCCGGACAGGCGGAAGACAACGCGGGAGCCGCCTTCAAACAGGATGCGAATGCCCTGATGCTCGCTGACGGATTTGTCGACCGGATCATGATAGGCGAAATCATCGGCTGCCGCGATTTTAAGGCCCTGAACGGACGTACCCGGCAAGCTGGCGAGCTTGGCCCGCAACGCGTCGATAACCTTGTTTGCACTGGCCGTGTCGACGCCTTCATAATCGTGGCGCGAATAATAGTTGCGGCCATACTGAGCCCAATGCTCAAGCGCGATTTCCTGCACGCTCACGCGCCGCACTGCAAGAATATTGAGCCAGAGCAGAACAGCCCAAAGCCCATCCTTCTCGCGCACATGGTTTGAACCTGTGCCGGAGCTTTCCTCGCCGCAGATGGTCGCCATATCCGCATCGAGCAGATTGCCGAAGAATTTCCAGCCCGTCGGGGTTTCATACATGCCGATTTTCAGCTTCTCCGCCACGCGGTCGGCGGCGCCGCTGGTGGGCATGGAGCGGGCAATGCCTTTAAGCCCGGCCTTATAGCCTGGCGCAAGGTGGGCATTGGCTGCCAGCATGGCAAGCGAGTCTGAAGGGGTGATGAAGATACCCTTGCCAATGATGAGGTTGCGGTCGCCATCGCCATCGGAAGCAGCACCAAAATCAGGACCATCCGCAGACATGAGAAGGTCGTAGAGTTCCTTGGCGTAAACCAGATTAGGATCAGGGTGGTGGCCGCCAAAATCAGTCAATGGCACGAAGTTGAGGCAGGTACCTTCCGGCGCGCCGAGGCGCTTTTCGAGAATTTCCTTGCCATAGGGGCCCGTAACCGCATGCATGGAATCGAAACGCAGGGTGAAGCCCGATTTGATTAGGGAGCGGATGGCGTCAAAGTCGAATAGAGTTTCCATCAAGGCCGCATAATCGGCAACGGAATCGACAATCTCCACATCCATGTCGCCAAGCTTTTGCGTGCCGATTGTGTCGATATCAATGTCGGCGCTCTCAGCGATCCTGTATTCCTTGATGGTCTTGGAAATGGCGAAAATAGCTTCTGTAATTTTTTCCGGCGCGGGGCCACCATTGCCGATATTATACTTGATACCGAAATCTTCGGTGGGGCCGCCGGGATTGTGGCTGGCAGACAGAATCAGCCCGCCAAAGGCTCCATATTTGCGAATGAGATGGGACGCCGCCGGAGTGGATAATATGCCGCCTTGCCCCACGAGCACCCGGCCGAAACCATTGGCGGCTGCCATTTTCAAGGCGATCTGGATGACTTCGCGATTGTAGAAGCGGCCATCTCCGCCGATCACCAGTGTTTTGCCTTCATATCCTTCAAGCGCGTCGAATACGGACTGAATGAAGTTCTCCGCATAATTGGGCTGTTGGAAAACAGGAACCTTCTTGCGAAGCCCAGACGTGCCGGGCTTTTGGTCATCGAATGGTGTGGTGGCAACGGTTTTAAACATATTCACTTTCCAGTTTTAGCCTCTATCCGGGTTGGTCCAAGATCGACAGGTGCAATCTATGAGGCGGCAGATGATCAGGTCAACACGGCAAAATCAGGGGAGGGAAATAAAGACGGGTTGAAGCCTTCGCCGTATTCTAGGGTCCGGACCCTACTCATCCAACAAAAAGGCCACTCGAAAGTGGCCTTTTGCTGCAATGTTTTGTGGTTCCGCCTGAGCGGAATTCTTCTAGCGGACGACAACCTTGGCACCAACCTCGGCGCGATTGTAAAGGTCGATAATATCCTGATTCATCAGGCGGATGCATCCTGAAGACATGGCTTTGCCGATGGACCACCACTCCGGCGTGCCATGCAGGCGATAGCCGGTATCGCCGCCCTTGTTGAAGAGATAGAGGGCGCGGGCGCCAAGCGGGTTTTGAAGGCCGGGTCCCATGCCATTGCGGAATTCAGCCAGTTCCGGCTTGCGCTTGATCATTTCTTTTGGCGGGGTCCATGTCGGCCATTCACGCTTGAGCGCAATGCGTGCCGCACCGTTCCACTCAAAGCCTTCCTTGCCGACGCCTATGCCGTAACGCATGGCCTTGCCGCCGCCCAGAACGAAGTAGAGAAATTTTGTCTGTGTATCGACGATGATCGTTCCCGGTGTCTCACCGCCATCATAGCGAACTTCCTGTCGCAGGAATTGCGGCGGGATTTTTGCACGGGGAATGGCGGGGAGAACGTAACCTGCATCCGAAACTGAACTATAGGAGGCTGTTGAGTAATTAAACCCGATCGTGGAACAGCCGGCTAGAGCAGTTGCGCCCATAAGGCCAGCCGCAAGAACGATAGTTTTAAATCGCATGATCACCCCGTTGGTTGTGCGAATCTATATGTTACTTATTGTTGCCTCTTTAGCGCCATTATTGTTAAAGCTTCATTAACCGTAAAGCTTAGTTTTCCATTAACCATGGTTTTCACCTACCTGTGGGTGTATTTTCCACCACATGGTTGCAAAATTGCCGATAGATTCGCCGTCATGCCTATAGTCAGTCTGAGCCAGACCAATCCGCTTATTGATGGCCGCCAATCCGAAAATGCCATGCTGGTGCGGCGCGGCGTGCAGCGGCTTTTCCTCGAAATGGGCTTGGCAGTCATGCCGGAATTGTCGCTTGCTTCCGGCCGTCGCGCCGATCTTGTAGCCTTGTCCCGCAATGGTGAAATCTGGATTGTCGAAATAAAATCATCGATCGAGGACTGGAAGGTTGATCGAAAATGGCCGACCTATCGCGATTATTGCGACCGGCTGTTTTTTGCTACTCATCCGGGTGTTCCAGCCGATATATTCCCCGACGATTGCGGCTTCATTCTATCTGATGGATATGGTGCCGAGATCATCCGTGATGCGCCCGAGCACAAGCTGGCAGGCGCAACACGCAAGGCAATGACGTTACGCTTTGCCCGCGTCAGCGCCGCGCGCATGACCCTTGCCGAATTATCCGGCATCGACCTGCCGCAGACGGACATGGAATAGGGTGCGTTAAAAAAAGATATTTTTAATCAGTAAGTTAAATCTAGCCTACGGCTGGAAAACTCCCTCCTGTTATCGCCCATATTGCGATCTTCCAACTAATATTTTCTGCGGAGCAAATGCAAATTTCCATAAGCCTAAAGCCTAATTGACGGCCTCCATATGCAATCTATGGTTATGCAACATTCATTAAATGCAACTGTAAAGCGTATCTGATTTTTGTATTGTGTATCGGAGTTTCTTTATGGCTTATTCTTTGAGCTGGGCCAATTTTGGCGCAAAAACCTATTCCATTGCAGATTTTCGCAATCGTTTGAAATATAGAGTCGTTTCGACGCTCATCCTTTTGGCAACAAGCTATCCAAGCTATGCCGAGAGTGCGGTCAAGGCAGACGCCGGTCCTGATAAAAGCGCGCAGACTGGAGGCGATCCTTTCGCCTTTGATATCGAGGGTCATGAAATCATATCCTTTCCCAGCGACAACAAATCGTTGGAGAGGTTGCGGAAATATCATCCCTATCTCGGCGAACGGGAGCTTCTCGACATTTTGAAAGTAGCCGCTGCCAAAAGCCGGGCCACAGATCGCTCTGCCATGATCGATGTCAACGAGGAAAAGCGCGGCCCCATTCAATTTTTACGGCGTTTCACCGCGAATGTGAGCGGAGACGAGACTGAAATTACCTGGAAAAATAATATATCAAATGCCTTGCTTGAGCAGCGCAAAGCACAAATTGCAGCGGAGCTTGCTGCTTTGAAAACCAAGCAAGCCGAAACCAGTTTCGATCATCCTGATAAAATTATTGCGGAGAAAATCGCTGCGCTCGAGGCCATATATGCCGAGCTTTTAAACCTTGATGCCGGATTGACAAAAACTGGCTCGGGGATGCTGGTACTTGAAGGCGTGAATACCTATTCAGGTGAAACACGCATTAAAGAAGGCACGCTGATGGTCTCGGACAACAAGTCCGATCTAGCTGGACAGGAGCTGCTCGGCGATGATGGGGTGGCAATCGTTCCTTCGCTGCAGTCTCCCGTTCTGGTCGATAAGGGGGCATCTCTGGCGTTAGACGGGGCTATCCGAAATTTGGTCACTGTTAATGGTTATCTCTATGGTGTGGGTTCGATAGATTACCTTCTGGTAAAGAGTGGGGGAACAGTAAGTGCCGGCAATTTTGAAACTCGAGCAGGGGTACTTCATGTCGGTGAAGATGCGACCTTTGAGAAGGGCAGTCAGTTGGACGTTGAGTTTACGCCAGACTTAGCGGTGATCAACAGACTCGATATCGGTGGTAAAGCAATTTTGAATGGTGGCACTGTCAGCGTGTCGTTGGATAATGGAAATGAATTATCCGAAGGCATGGCTGAAAGCGTGTTTGGAAAACGATTTGATATTTTGACCGCAGGGAAGGGTGTGACAGGTCGATTTAGAAAGATCGACCCTCGCTATAACTACATTACCCCGATGCTCGATTATTCAGACGAAAACAGAGTGGTTTTGTTTTTCGACTTTACCCCGGCCGTCAAAGCCGAAAAAGCAAAAGAGCTGGAAGAACAACTAGCGGCTGCTGAGCAAGCAAAACGTGACGCGGAGAAGGCCGTTGTGCTGCTCGGTGCAAAGGCCAAGGAGAAAGCGGAAGCAGAAGCTGAAAGGCTGCTGCTTGCAGAAGAAGCGCAAGCAAAGGCACTTGCTGATGCAAAGGCCAAAGCAGAGGCAGAGGCGATTGCCAGGGCGCAGGCGGATGCCGAGGCTGAGAGATTGCGGCTTGCAGAAGAGGTGCAAGCGAAGGCACTTGCCGAAGCAAAAGCCAAGGCAGATGCAGAGGTGGTCGCCAAGGCGCAGGCGGATGCAGAGGTGGTCGCCAAGGCGCAGGCGGATGCAGAGGCTGAAATCTTGCGGCTTGCCGAAGGAGCCGAGAAGCTAAAGGCACAGCTTCTGCAAGCGCGGATTGAAGCTATGCTGGCTCCGGAGTTTCTGGCCGTTGGTGTTGCAACACATAACCAGAAAGGTGCGTGGAGCGGCATTCAATCGCTTGGGTTAAGCAATAATGAACTGCTTCAGCAGGTGATAAAGTCTACCAGCGACAATCCCCTTAACTTCGATGCCCTCTCCGGCGAGGTTCATGCCACGCTTTCCGGCGTTCTGGCGCAGGACAATCACTTCATTTCCGATGCGGCAACCGCGCGCTTGCGCAATGGCTTTGGCGGGGTGGCAGGCAAGGCGCAGGCCGTTACCACACCATTGGCCTATGGTTCCGAGGGCAAGGCAAAGCAGAGCAATGCCTTTGCTGCCATTGAACCTGCCGCTGCCACCACGGCGCTTTGGGGTGAGGCCTATGGTGCATGGGCGCATGCGGATGGCAATGGCAATGCTGCCGGCTATAGTCGCAACACGGGCGGGTTCATCACTGGCATGGATGGCGTGATTGCCGAAGATTGGCGGCTTGGTGTTCTGGCCGGTTATGGCAGCACATCGCTGCATGGCAATGGCAAGGCATCGGTGGAGAACTATCAGGTGGGTGTCTATGGCGGCACCAAGCTTGATGCGCTCGGGCTTCGCTTTGGCGTCAATCTTGGCCAGCATGAGATCGAGACCAAGCGGAGCGCCGCGTTCGGCGGGCTGAATGAGGAGCATGAGGCTTCCTATGATGCGCGTTCAGTGCAGGTCTTTGGTGAGATCGGCTATCAGCTCGATACGCCCTATGCGGCGCTCGAACCCTTTGCGGCGGCACGCCATGTCCATGTCAAAACCGATGGCTTTGGCGAAGATGGCGCAACCAGCAATCTGACCGGTGCAGCATCAAGCACCGATCTGACGGTGACAACGCTGGGTCTGCGTGCCTCGCGCCAGTTCGCGTTGGGTGAAAGCACGACCCTTACGGCGCGCGGCATGCTGGGCTGGAACCATGGCTTTGGCGATGTGACGCCGCAGGCAAGCCTTGCCTTCAACGGCGGGCAGGGCTTTACGGTTGAAGGCACCGGCATTGCCAAGGATGCCGCTCTCATCGAGGCGGGATTGGACTTCGGCATTAGCAAGGCCACCAGCATCGGTGTCAGCTATACCGGCCAGTTCTCCAGCCAGTCACATGACAATGCCATCAAGGCCGATCTGAGCGTGCGGTTTTAGGAGCGATAAACAAGGGCGGTAGATGATGCCATCCTTGTTGCTTCTATATAACAGGAAGGCAGATTGACCTGTGGCAAGAGCCTTGTGATTTGCCTTTGGTTGCAAGAGCGCGATGCGTGGTTCACCCTTTGACAGGCTCAGGAGGGCTCACCATGAGGAAGGCCGGGGATTGCAGCGAGGTTGTCCTGTTAGCGCTATTGCTATCCTCAATTTCGCTCATGAGCCTGGTAGTAATTCTAATTCTGAGACATTGAAGGACAGCTTTGCAATCCTCAACCTTCCTCATACTGCATCAGTGCAATGACGGTTATAATAGGGTGGACGGCTGTTATCCTGTGGGACGAAGCAGTGCAATATACAAGAAAAGGGTAGTAATAGATCGCCCGTAAAGCGTCCGGCAATCTAGCGCGGGGCGCGCTTGGCCAAAATACGCTGCAAGGTGCGTCTGTGCATGTTAAGCCGGCGTGCTGTTTCAGAAACATTCCGGTCGCACATTTCATAAACGCGCTGGATATGTTCCCAGCGCACGCGATCGGCCGACATCGGATTTTCAGGCGGCGCCACCTTTTCACCGGAACGGCGGGTCAGGGCTGCGAACACCTCGTCCGCATCAGCCGGTTTTGAAAGATAATCGATTGCGCCGAGCTTTACGGCGTTAACCGCTGTCGCAATATTGCCGTAGCCGGTGAGAATCACCGCGCGCGTATCTTCGCGGCGAGCACGAATGGCTTCGATAATATCGAGACCATTGCCATCGCCAAGGCGCATATCGACAACCGCATAGGCCGGGGCATGGCTTTTGACGCTGGCAAGCCCCGCCTCCACCGAATCGGCAATCGCCACGGTGAAGCCGCGTGTTTCCATGGCGCGCGCCAGACGCTGCAAGAACGGCTTGTCGTCATCAACAAGAAGAAGTGTCGGATCGTTGCCAATGGCGGCAATATCGTCCTGATCCGTATTATCCATCAGGGTTTCCTGCTCATTTTGTAATAGTTAGTGATGTAATGGTTCGCAATGAAGAAAAAGTCAAAGGCTAGAGCAAGTTTTGTTTAACAGGCGAACTAGCCGCTGGTCGTCAATTCGCTGATTGGCCAGATCACGACGACCTCCGCGCCCTGTCCCGGATCATTGCGGTTGCGGAATGTTATTGTGGCACCGGAACGCTCCAGAAGCGTTTTTGCAATAAACAGACCAAGACCAAGACCGCCACCATGTTCATTCACTTCGCGGTCGCGGCCCGTCGTGTAGGGCTCACCGATACGGTCCAGAATTTCGGGAGCAAAACCCTTGCCATCATCGCTGACGATGATCTCGACGGTTTTGTCGTTCCAGCCCCAACTGACCCTAATCGTATGCTTGGCGAAATCGACGGCATTCTCGACCAGATTACCCAGGCCGTAAATGATGCCGGGGTTGCGGCGGATAAATGGTTCGATGCCTTCGCCGCGCAATTTGGTGACTTCAATGCCGATCCCAAAGTTCCTGTTCGGTTCAATGACTTCCTCGATAAGCGAGGAAATCTTCAACCGGGACATATGCTCTTCGCTGGTGGATGAAAGGCTGGTGAGACGTTTCAGAATCTCGCGGCAACGTTGGGTCTGCGAACGCAAAAGCTCGATATCTTCAGCAAAACGGTCATCCTGCTTCAGACTGCGCTCCATCTCCTTGGCAACAAGGGCAATAGTGGCAAGCGGTGTACCAAGTTCATGGGCGGCTGCGGCGGCAAGGCCATCCAGCGCGGACAGATGCTGCTCGCGCTGGAGAATCAATTCTGTCGCTGTCAGCGCATCGGCCAGCAGGCGTGCTTCCTCAGCCACGCGATAGGCATAGACCGCAGTGAAGGCCAGAGCGGAAACGACCGAGCACCACACGCCTGCAATGAGTATGAAAGGCAGGTGCATGCTTTCGCCCGGATACCAGGGAAGCGGCAGGTAAATATAGGCAAGGACAGTGGCGCAGATGGTGACGAGAAGTCCAAGCAGAATGGTCGACCATGAGGGCAAAGACGTTGCCGATATGATGACAGGAACAATCATCAGAACAGCAAAGGGATTTTGCAAGCCGCCGGTCATGTAGAGCAGGCCCGCAACCTGCAAAATATCAAAAGCAAGCACGGGAATGGCCGCGCGTGGCTGTAACCGGTGGTTGATCGGATAGCGGAATGACATGAGCAGATTGAGCCATGCCGAACAGGCGATCAGCGCAAAACATACACTGACCGGGAAGGGGAATTTCAGGTAGAGCGCGACAAACAACACCGCGATGCTTTGACCTGCCACTGCGAGCCAGCGCAGGCGAATGAGCGTAGTCAACCGTAACCGGCGCGACAAATATGAAGAGCGTATGCCAAAATCCTGAACCATGAAGGTGCTTTAGATCAAATGTGGCAAAAATGGAATTGGAGAGTTCGGCGAGGGTAACGGAGGCTGCGTGTTGCGAGAGTATAGTGCGTGGTTCGACGGGGCTTGTCTGTCGAGATGCAATTAGCTGGAAACCACCTCACGTTCCCCGTGGTTTGGCGCGGGCCGTCGGTGCTGCATTGGCAGGATCTTCCGGCCAGACATGGCGGGGATAGCGACCGCGCATATCGCTGCGAACATCAGCCCAGGAGCCTTTCCAGAATCCGGGCAAATCGCGGGTTATCTGGATCGGACGGTGCGCCGGCGAAAGAAGTTCCAGCAAGAGCGGTATGGTGCCATTGGCGATGGCCGGGTGGGTCGCCAGTCCGAAGAGTTCCTGCACTCGCACGGCAAGAACCGGCTCACCCTCATCATAACGGATCGGGATATTTGATCCTGTGGGAACTTCGAAATGCGTGGGGGCGAGAGTTTCAATCTTGCGTTGCAGATCGTAGGGAACGGTAGAGCGCAATCCCTCGATCAGTACATGCGCGGGAATTTGGTTAAGCTGCGCGCCACCCTTGAGGAAGGGTTTCAACCAATCGTCAAGCGTGGCAAGCAAGGTGTCATCATCCATGGCGGGCCAAGGCGCCCCCAAACCCTGATGCAGCCAGGCAAGGCGGCGGCGCAATGTCAGCGCCTCCTTTGACCATGGGAGAATATCAAGCCCATGGGTTTTGACAGCAGCAATCACCCCAAGATCAGCTTCCTCACCGGTTGGGGCGGGCATAGTCTTTTCTGACAGGGCTATGGCGCCGATCCGGATGGCATCGCGGGCCTGAAGCGCATTGCGCGAAGCATCATAGGTGACCTGCCGACCGCTGACGATCCGATCCGCCATAGCCTCGCGTATTTCCGCTTCACTTACCTCGGCAGCAGCAAGAATACGCGCGCGTCCGGCACGCCCTGAAAGATCCGCCACAATGAGCCAAGGGGATTTGGCAAGTGCAGAGCTAGGATCAACTTCGCCGCCACGCCCATTGGCCAGAGTGAACTGGCCATTGCCACGCGATTTGGCAATGCGATCAGGATAGGCACCGATCAGCAGCCGCCCAACGCTGTCAGCTTCCGCCGCAACGGGACCAGACCCTGCCAGACGCTTTGCTAATCCACGGGCACGGGTGGCGCGATCACCGCGCTCACGCTGGAAGCGGGAAAGCCTTACATCGAGATCTATGTCATTGCCGCCAAGTCCACGCTCGGTAAGGAGGATTGCAAGTTCGGCAGCCCGTAATGCCTGCCCCCGTTCGCGCGCGGTCAGCACCATATGGGCAAGGCGGGCAGGCAGAGCCAGCGCACGCATTTCATTGCCCATGGGGGTAACGCGGTGGTCTTTGTCCAGTGCGCCAAGATTTTCCAAAAGGCTCTTTGCTTCTTTGATCGCCGGGGCAGGTGGAGCATCGAGAAAGGCGAGCGTTGCGGGGTTAGAAACGCCCCATGCAGCGCAATCCAGCACAAGACCCGTCAGGTCTGCTTCCAGAATTTCAGGCGGAGCAAAGGCTTCAAGCGCAGCGGTCTGTTCGGCACGCCAAAGGCGTATTGCAATACCCGGCTCCGTGCGTCCTGCACGACCCGCGCGCTGATCCACGGCAGCCCGTGCCGCGCGCGCAGTTTCCAGCCGCGTCAAGCCGGTTGCGGGTTCAAACTTAGGCAAGCGGGCAAGGCCGCTATCAATGACGACCCGAACGCCGTCAATAGTGATTGATGTTTCTGCAATGGAGGTGGCGAGAACGACTTTGCGCTTGCCAAATGGTGCCGGCTTGATTGCCGCATCCTGATCGCGTCCTTCAAGCGCGCCATAGAGCGGCACGATCATCGTATCGGCAGGGACACGGCCTTGCAGCGCTTCGGCAGTCCGTTCGATTTCGCGCTGACCGGGAAGAAAAGCAAGAATGCTGCCGGTCTCATCGGCAAGCGTATCACGGATTGCCCGCGACATGGCATCTTCGATACGCTCGTCCGGCCTGCGTTCGCGATAGCGTATGTCGATGGGGAAAGAACGCCCCTTGCTTTCAAGCACAGGCGCATCGCCGAGCAGCCTAGCAACGCGCGCACCGTCCAATGTTGCCGACATGACCAGCAATTTGAGATCGGGACGGAGGGCGGCCTGCACATCCAACGCGAGCGCAAGACCAAAATCCGCATCAAGGCTGCGCTCGTGAAACTCATCAAAGAGCACCGCAGCTATGTTTGTCAGATCAGGATCGTCGAGGATCATCCGGGCGAAAACGCCTTCGGTCACAACGAGGACGCGGGTCTTGGCAGAAACCTTGTTTTCGAGCCGCATGCGATAGCCGACGGTTGTGCCGACCTCTTCGCCCAGCAGGCTCGCCATGCGGCTGGCCGCAGCGCGGGCGGCAAGACGGCGGGGTTCAAGCAGGATGATCGTGCGTTCGCCGCGCCATGGCGCATCAAGCAGGTGCAGGGGAATGAGCGTGGTTTTACCCGCACCGGGCGGGGCGACAAGCACCGCAGAATTGCCTGCATCCAGCGCTCTATCAAGAGTGGGAAAGATTTCGGTGACGGGCAGGGTTGGAAGAACTGTCACGGCATATCCGCAAATTGTTATCGTCGCCTTTGACAATTTTTCCCGAGCCAAGTCCATTGATTTCTAATGTTGAAGCGGAAAACAATCATCTGCGACAAAGCGGTTTCATGACGAGAAATGTCGCCGATTTGATTGACGATCCGGGCTGCGATCCTGATAGTGAGCAAATCACTGAAGACGCATTGGGAGACACATTCATGAAATCGCGCGCTGCCGTCGCTTGGGAAGCCAACAAGCCACTGACCATCGAAACAATCGAGATTGGCGGACCCAAGCCCGGCGAAGTTCTCGTCGAGATCATGGCGACCGGTGTCTGCCATACGGATGCCTATACTTTGTCGGGGTTGGACTCCGAGGGCAAGTTCCCGGCAATTCTCGGCCATGAGGGTGCAGGGATCGTGCGCGAAATTGGCGCCGGTGTCACATCACTGAAGGTCGGCGACCACGTGATTCCGCTCTACACGCCGGAATGCCGCCAATGCAAAACCTGCCTGTCGCAACGGTCAAACCTGTGTACTTCCATCCGCGCCACGCAAGGGCAGGGTGTCATGCCGGACGGCACAAGCCGCTTTTCCTGCGATGGCGGTGAAGTGTTCCACTATATGGGCTGTTCGACCTTCTCGAACTTTACTGTTTTGCCAGAGATTGCCTTGGCAAAAGTGCGCGAGGACGCGCCTTTTGACAAAATCTGCTACATTGGCTGTGGCGTCACCACCGGCATTGGTGCCGTGATCTATACGGGCAAAGTCTGGCCCGGCGCGAATGTCGTTGTATTCGGTCTGGGTGGTATCGGCCTCAATGTCATTCAGGGCGCTCGCATGGTGGGCGCGGACAAGATCATCGGTGTCGATCTCAACCCCGGCAAAGTGGCAATGGCAAAGCAATTCGGCATGACCCATTTCATCAATCCGACAGAGATTGGCAATGATAAGGTGGTTTCCGCCATTCAGGATCTGACCGACGGCGGCGCGGACTTTTCATTCGACGCAACCGGAAATACCAATGTCATGCGGCAGGCACTGGAATGTTGTCATCGCGGCTGGGGCACCAGTATCGTGATCGGCGTTGCAGAAGCAGGTAAGGAAATCTCAACGCGGCCTTTCCAGCTGGTTACGGGTCGTAACTGGCGCGGCACTGCTTTTGGCGGCGCACGCGGACGTACTGATGTTCCGAAAATCGTCGATTGGTATATGGAGGGCAAGATCGATATTGATAGCCTGATCACGCACACCATGCCTTTGCCGGAAATCAATACGGCTTTCGACCTGATGCACGAAGGCAAGTCCATTCGCAGCGTCGTGACCTTCTGATGGAAGCAAATGCCTATAAGGTCGTCCTTTGCGGGCTGGACGAGCTGTCGCCGCGCGATCTTTATGCCATGCTGAAACTGCGCGTCGATGTCTTTGTCGTCGAGCAGAAATGCGCCTATCCGGAACTGGACGGCAAGGACGCCGATGCCTTGCATCTGCGAATATTGAGCGGCAAGAATCTGGTGGCAAGCGCGCGTATCCGCAAACCGGCCAAAACCGATCCGGCGGCCCGGATCGGGCGCGTTGTGGTTTCGCCGGAACATCGCGGACAACGCCTGGGCGACAGGATCATGGTTGAGGCGATTGCGCAATGCGAACGGCTCTATCCGGAAAGCCCGATCAAGCTTTCGGCGCAAAGCCATTTGTCACGCTTTTACGCCTCGTTCGGTTTCGTGTCCGTGTCGGAGGAATATCTGGAGGATAATATCCCCCATATTGATATGCAGCGTCCAGCCGTTGTGACATCCGAGTAGTGGCCATGAACAAGCGGCATAAGCCTTTTTACATTGCCGCCCTCATCGGGCTTGCAGCTTTGGGATTGGGCTTGGCCTTTGTGCCACGCATTGCCTATGTTATCTCTGCCAATGCGTTCTTTCTCGTCTATTTGGGCTTTACAACGATCAGAATCCCAAAATTGACGGCAGATTATCTGCGCCGCAATGCGGCCAAATCCGACGAGCCCGTATGGATCATTTTCACGGTCACATTTGGCGCGGTGGTCGTGGCCGTGGGCTCGCTTTTTGTCCTGATCAATTCAGGCCAGAACCCGCAGCCCCTTGATCTCACATTGGCATTGGCCGCAGTGCCTCTCGGCTGGCTGACCATCCACATGATGACGGCAATTCATTATGCGCATCTTTACTGGCAGCCCGATGAGAGTGCAGAAGGCGCAAAGACAAAGACACAAAAACATGTTGGCGGGCTGGATTTTCCCGGTGGCAAGGAACCTGGCGGGATTGAGTTCCTGTATTTTTCCTATGTCATCGGCATGACGGCGCAAACCTCCGATACGGGTATCACCAGTACCCAAATGCGCAAGATTAACCTGCTACATGCGATTGTATCGTTCTTTTTCAACACGGTGCTTGTTGCCGCTGCGGTCAATGTTGCCGTCTCGCTTGGCCAATAAGAATAGTCATAAGGACAATCATGGAAACCCTTTCAGTCGCAAAAAGCTTTGATGGAACGCAGGGTGTTTATCGCCATCGCAGCGATGCGTGCCTGTGCGATATGACATTTGCAGTGTTCTTGCCGCCGCAGGCAAAAGAAGGGCCTGTGCCCGTCTTGTGGTATCTTTCCGGCCTGACCTGCACGCATCAAAATGTCATGGACAAGGGAGAATATCGCCGCACTGCCGCAGAGCTTGGCGTTGCGATCATCTGTCCCGATACCAGCCCACGCGGGGAGAATGTCCCGGACGAAAAGGACAATTGGCAGTTTGGGAGCGGCGCCGGTTTCTATCTCGACGCAACGCAGTCGCCCTATGCCGAAAACTATCGCATGGCGACTTATATTGCCGAAGAATTGCCTACACTGATCGCAGCAAACTTTCCAATCGATATGCAGCGCCAGAGTATATTCGGCCATTCCATGGGTGGCCATGGCGCGATCACTTTGGCGCTGAAAAACCCCGGCCGCTTCAAATCCGTTTCCGCTTTCGCCCCAATAGCCAGGCCGATGGTTGCTGGCTGGTCGCGCCCGGCATTCGAGAAATATCTCGGCAGTGATGAAACGGCTTGGCGTGCCTACGACACTGTTGCCTTGATCGAAGACGGATATCGCCTACCGGAATTACTGGTCGATCAGGGCAAAGCCGATGGTTTTCTGGACGATGGTCTGCGGCCCTGGCTACTTGAGGAAGCTTGTGAGAAGGCAGGTATTCCGCTGACGCTGAACATGCGTGACGGCTACGACCATTCATACTTCTTCATTTCGACCTTCATGGCCGACCACATTGCCTGGCATGCGGAAAGGCTGGATTAATTGGCGCGTCCGGCCGCGGCCATCCTCGGATCGGCAGCGAATGTTTCCCGGTCAAAGCCTAGACGCAAATCTGGCTGGTCGCAGATTGCCTTGACGCCATAGCTTGAAAAATGCAGCCGCCAAGTTGTCATTTTGGTTGGTCGCGGCAGCGCGAAGCAGGCACATGAAAGCAGTGCTAGATTGGCACCGCCTTCAGGGTCGCGAACCGATTGATAGCGGATCAACTCAATATCTGCCTGTTGCGCCTTATCAGAAAGGTCGAGACAGGCGGAATAGTCGCTGAGGTGAGTCCACTGCGCGGCCTGCTTCAGAAAAGGCGGCGCCATTAGATCGAGCGCTTTGGTGGTGGCATAGCGCGCCTCGAAGGCAGTGAACTCCAGTGCATTGTGCGGCCATGGAGTACCGGGGCTTTCGGCAAAAAACAGCAGTCGATAAAAGGCGGTTTCAGCAACGGCTGTTTCAACAGCCTCGCTGGCATAAAACACGCCGGGCGAATACCCTTCGCGCCGGAACCTTGAATTGCCGGGATATCGACCATAGCGAAAAGGTGTGGCCAGCAGGTAGTCAAGATGCGCACAATTGGCTGGCAGTGGCGGCTTGGTGGCCTCCAGCTCATCCTCAAGCAAAGCCTGCTCATCAAGCGTGTCGACAAGCTTCATTGTAGAAACACGGTGCTGCGCTTCGACCAGACGCCAGCAGGCGCCATGCAGGACATGGGCTTCAGATCGGAGCGCGTCGGGCGTCCAGATAGGCGAGGACATGGGTGAGACCGTCAATGGTTTTGATACGGTTGAGCGGTTTGCCGCCGAGCATGGTGTTATCGGTTCTTATCCACTGACGCGCCACAGCATCATCGCCGCCGACAATGGCATCCAGTGACCGGTAGAGACGAATGAAGAGCAGGGCAAGCTCGTAACTCTTGCCGGTGAGCGGCGAGCCATCAAGGCTGCGCTTCAAGCGCGAAAGGCTAGGTTCCGACAGGCCGACAATATTGGAAAGCTCCTTGGCGGTCAGTCCGAGCAATTCGGCAGAGCGTAGCAATGCCTTGGAAACAACGGTGGTCTTGCTGGGTGTTTCAGTTTTGTGTTGTGCGTTGGTTCGCATGGCATGTCCTTTCACTAGAAATATAAGTACATTAAATTTCCTGTGAAATCAAGCGAATGCATGCATCAAAGTATTGCGTGGTTCTACAGGCTCACCATGAGGAGGGTGGGGTGGGCTGAACGCTAATCATCAATATTGCAGATACATCGCAAATACTGACTCCCTGCAATCATCCATCTTCCTCATGGTGAGCCTGTAGAACCACGCAATACATCAACGCCTTGCAATAACACTCATTGGCAGACCTCCATTTGGCTGCGTTGTCAGCTTTTGCACCGGCCAGGGTTTTACCGAGCTTGCCATATCAAAGCGATAACGATGCAGCAGCACGGCCAATGCAATGATGGCTTCCTGCAGGGCAAAACTGGCACCAATACACACACGCGGACCGGCACCGAAGGGCAGATATTGGAAGCGATCAATCTTACCGCGGTTTTCCGGGTGAAAACGCGACGGTATGAACGCGTCAGGTTGATCCCAATAAAGACGGTGCCGATGCACGGTCCATGGCATGACCAGAACGGCTGACCCTTTAGGCAGTTTCAAGTCCTGGTACTGATCATCTTCAATCGGCTCCCGGTTGATTGATGGTGCGGGTGGGTAGAGCCGCATGGCCTCCTCGAACGCGGCGCGCGTAAAGGGCAATGCATCCAGCCATTCATGCGGCGGCGGCATATCGCGCTGATCCATGAAGGCGTCGATTTCCTGTTCGATGAGATCGCGTTCCCATGGCGCTCGTGCCAGCAGATAAAGCGTCCAGCCAAGCGCGCGTGCGGTCGTTTCATGGCCTGCACCGATGAAAGTAATGATATTGTCTTCGATCTCGGCGCGCGACAGGCCATCGGGCCCTTCCGCACGCAGGAGCAGAGTGAGAAAGTCGTTTGGAACCTTGTCGCCCTCTTTATCCATGCGTGCTTTGCGCATCTCAATCGTGTTGGCCACGATCTGCCGGAAGAAAGCGAGAGCACGGCGTCCACGAATTTGGGTAAAGCGCGGCAACCATTCCGGCGCACCCAGAAGATCAAATGGATCAACCCGCCCCATGGTCTCGAAAAGCCGATCGACTTCATGCGAAAACTGGTCAGGATCGCCTGCAATTTCACCTGAAAACAGGGTTTCGGCCAGAATATCATAGGTCAGCATGGTCATGTCGCGCGAAACATCAGTTATGCCGCTATGACCGTCATAACGCTCAGCGAAATTTTCCGTCGCGCGCTGCATGCTTGTCGCAAAGCCATTAATGTGGCGCGGCGTAAACACGGGTGCCATGGCTTTGCGCGAGCGCTTCCACGTATCGCCCTCGGCCGTCAGCAACCCGTCGCGCAGGATCGGACGCAGGATACGCTGGCGTACAGCCGCCATCTTGTAGTTCTTGGCATTGTCGACAAGGACATGACGAATGAGGCCGGGATCATTGGCAATGATCGTATGGGCGAAAGACCAATCAATGGATACCCAAGGTTCGTTATAGGAGGGCTCACCCCACAGCTCCAGCGGATTGCGATAGATGGTGCGGATCAATTGCAGCGTACCGACAGGTCCGGTACGGGGAACGGGTGCCGGGGGTGTGAATGCGGTTTTCAAAATATCCATTGCGCCTCCATAATTGCGATGTGGGTATGATTGCGTCTCATGTCCACAAGTTTCGCCCAGCCAGGACGAAGAGAGGGGAAAATGGAAAGGCCGAAACAGCAGTAATTTTCTTGACCTTAAGCCTCCTTTGAGCTCTAGTGAGATCGGTTTCGGGCAATATTTTATTTTAATTTCGGCATTATACGACCAAAGTATTACGTAATAATATCAATATCTTATTGCAGAAATATTTATACTGTGAGGTTTTTAATCATGCATTATCGCTTGTGCGGGCTGACGCTTGCAGTTTTTCTCTCAGCCTGTAGTGGTGGCTCAGATTCAGAGCCTGAAAAAGCGCCATCATCATTTACACCGCAGGTAACCGTTGTTCCCAAGATTGATGCGCCGACACCTGGCTCTGCTGTCTTTTCTTACGGACCTGAGGATGGCATTTCACGCTCGTCCGTTAGCGAGGAGCCGGCAAGCAAGTCGCAAAAAATTACCGTGAAGGGGATACCGGTACAGTTTACCGCAAGCGCTGGTCATCTGATTTCGACAGGCTCGATACCTATTGGAACGGGTCTGAACTATAGAGATGCCGATGCCGCTATTTTCTACACGGCTTATACGCGTGATGATCTGCCAAAAGAAAACCGGCCGGTTACATTTGTATTCAATGGCGGCCCGGGTGGCGCATCAGCGGCTCTTGATCTGGGCTTCCTTGGCCCCAAGAGTTACGATGACGATGCCTCGGACAAAGCGAAAACTCTGCTCTGGAAGGATAATCCCAATACGATACTGGACAAAACGGACCTCGTTTTTGTCGATCCGGTAGGCACGGGTTATTCTGAAGCTATCTGGCCAAATAAAAACGAGGATTTTTGGGGTGTCGACAGCGATGCAAAAGTTTTGCGCAGCTTCATCACACGCTACATCAACGCCAATAATCGCCAGAGCTCGCCAAAATATATTTACGGCGTTTCCTATGGCGGATTTCGCGTGCCGATCATCGCGCAGTTGCTGATAGAAAAGGGTGAAAGTGGTTATCTGCCTGATCCCAGCAAAAAACCAGCGAAGGTCTTAAGTGGTCTGATCCTGAATTCGCCAATTCTTGATATCAATAGCGATTGTTCTTCTCGCTACGTTTCCTGTCATGGCGTTCAGCCAACATATGCAATGGTAAAGGCATTTCATGACAAGTCGGTCGAAAAGCCAGACTTTGATCTGCCAGCCTTTCTGGGTGACGCAAGGCTTTTCGCGGTCACTTTCAACAATCTCTACAAAAGTGTGTTTAAAAGCGTTGACCAGAAAATATCCGATCGGTCGCAATGGAACATCTATCTTCAAAAACCAGAATCTGAAGTTTTCCTCAATAGATTGTATAAAATCACAGGGATAGGGAAACTGTACAAGCTGGGCGAAGGCGCGGACAGCAATCCATGGATTGCAAATCCGAATATGGATAGCAGGGAGTTTGTAAAGAGGTTCAGCCCTCAAGAGACATTACAGATGAATGATGGGCGATATTTTCTGGAGAAAGACACGGTCGATCCAGTCGTTGATCGCACTGACGTTAATTACGATCACATCAAATCCTATCTGGCAGGATTTGCCGACTATAAAGCGAAATCAAGATATCTCGGCAGCAATGGCAAAATTATCCTTCATTGGAACTATATGCCGGATCAGCATTTGTCAGTTACAGGCGACAGATTTGCAAGTGCCATTCCCGATCTGACTTTCGACGTAACACTAAATCCAAATCTGAAGGTTCTTATTCAGCACGGCTATTATGATCTCAATACGCCCTTCCATAAGACGGAGGTGGATATAGAGAATGCAAATCTGTCCTCCAGAATCCCGATAAAAACCTACCTTGGCGGGCATGGGATTGGTCCGGGCAGGACGGATGGCTATGAAAAGGTGCTCGCTGAACTCGATGCCTTTTATGACCAGCCAGCAGTGGTGAAGCTTGCCGCGTTCAATGCCGCTCTTCCGGAAGCGAGGAACCCATGAAGCGTGGAATGGTCTTTACCGTGGCGATTATATCTTCGGTTGTTTTGCAGGTTGCCGGATCGGCTGCCGATGATGTTATCACGCTGACAAAGCCCCCGGAATTTGGCGCAATAATGTCGGGGAGAATATACCCTCCAGCCAAGAGCGCGGTCGAAAGAACCGCTATGCCAATCACGCCTGAAACGGTGCTCAATGCGGTTGACGCGCGCATTCGTGCGCTTTTTGACCGCGCTGCGGATCCTTCGACGCATCTGGTGACTATCGAATCTGCCAATAGGGCAGGAGTGGGGTACTTTGTCGATAATTTCGCACTGATTGACCGTGATCAGGATGGCAGCCTTCGATATAGCGAGGTCAAAGGTTTTTTTGATGCGCAGTCACCCATAAAAAGGCCGGCCTCAAAGGAAATACAGATTATCGAATAGTTGGGCGGCCCGGAATTAGTTGGGCGGTCCGGAATGGTTGCGGCCAGACGATGATGCCAAGAGCCAGGGCCAGTTCCTGGCAAGGTTCCAAATGCACAGCGAGTGGTTATTCAAGGCTGCTCGCCAATGCGCTTGAAACCTTTTTCAAAGCGCTGGTGGTCGTGTTTCCACGACCCGTCCGTTCGGTCCCGCCAGTAGCCAAGCTCAAAATCAACAAAACCAAAGGTAAGTATATATTTCTAGTGGAGTTTACGCATTTGACATTTGCATAGGAGCCTGCGGGCGGATGGAGCATGAATGTCAAAATTACCCCGCTAGGACACAGATTATCCATAGTGCTGGCGCAGATTAACGATCATCCGTGGACAGCCATGCGGCATGAATTGGAAAAACCCACAGAAATCACTATATCTAAGCATAGGTTGGGCATGATTCGCCCAAGATATGCTATAAGGACAGATGCACTGTTCCTGCCTTTAGAAAAGATTGAATTTACATGAGTGAAACACCCGAGATGACAACCGAAACCTCGCCGGAATATGGCGCGGAGTCCATCAAGGTTCTCAAGGGGTTGGATGCAGTTCGCAAGCGCCCCGGAATGTATATCGGTGACACGGACGACGGTTCCGGCCTTCACCACATGGTTTACGAAGTCGTGGACAACGCTATTGACGAGGCGCTTGCCGGTCATGCGACCCGCGTTACAGTGACGCTCAATCCCGATGGTTCCTGCACTGTCACCGACAATGGCCGCGGTATCCCCACCGACATGCACTCGGAAGGCGTTTCCGCTGCCGAAGTCATTATGACCCAGTTGCATGCGGGCGGTAAGTTTGACCAAAACTCCTACAAGGTCTCCGGCGGTTTGCACGGCGTTGGTGTTTCGGTTGTCAATGCGCTGTCTGTCTGGCTGAAGTTGAAGATTCGCCGTCAGGGCAAGATTCATGAGATGAGCTTCACGCATGGTGTGGCGGATAGTCCGCTGGTTGTGACCGGCGATTCTGAAGGCCTCACAGGAACGGAAGTATCGTTCCTGCCTTCGACCGAAACCTTCACCATGGTTGAATTCGATTTCAAGACATTGGAACATCGCCTGCGCGAGCTGGCCTTCCTGAATTCCGGTGTGCGTATTCTTCTATCTGACCGCCGTCATGCCGATCCGGTCGACCTGGAGCTGTTTTACGAGGGCGGACTGACTGCCTATGTGAAATATCTCGACCGCTCCAAGAAGGAGCTCGTAGGCGAGCCGATTTATATTCGCGGCGAGCGGGATGATACGACTGTTGAAGTCGCCATGTGGTGGAATGACAGCTATCACGAGAATGTCCTGTGCTTTACCAACAATATTCCGCAGCGCGATGGCGGAACGCATCTTGCCGGTTTCCGTGGCGCGCTGACGCGTCAGATGACCGGCTATGCGGAAAGCACCGGTCAGGCCAAGAAAGCCAAGGTAACACTGACGGGCGATGATTGCCGCGAGGGCCTTACAGCCGTGCTTTCGGTAAAAGTGCCGGACCCGAAATTCTCGTCGCAGACCAAGGACAAGCTCGTTTCTTCGGAAGTGCGTGCTGTCGTGGAAAGTCTGGTCAATGAGGCATTGTCGACCTGGCTTGAAGAGCACCCGACTGAAGGCAAGGTGCTGGTCGACAAGGTTATTCAGGCAGCCTCGGCCCGCGAAGCCGCGCGCAAGGCGCGCGACATCACCCGCAAGAACTCGCTCAGCATCAGCTCACTGCCGGGCAAACTTGCCGATTGTCAGGAAAAAGATCCGGCCAAGTCGGAAATCTTCATCGTCGAGGGTGATAGCGCCGGTGGTTCTGCCAAGGGCGGACGCTCGCGTCAAAACCAGGCCATTTTGCCACTTCGTGGTAAAATTTTGAATGTGGAGCGCGTGAAGCTCGACCGGATGCTTTCATCCGACCAGATCGGCACGCTGATCCTGGCGCTGGGCACGAGCATTGGCAAGGATGAGTTTAACCCGGACAAGCTGCGTTACCACAAGATCATCATCATGACCGACGCTGACGTCGATGGTGCTCATATTCGTACACTGCTGTTGACCTTCTTCTTCCGCCAGATGCCGGAATTGATCGAGCGTGGCCATATCTATATTGCACAGCCACCGCTTTATAAGGTCTCGCGCGGCAAATCCTCGCAATATCTCAAGAACGAAGTCGCCTACGAAGAATTCCTGATTGAATCCGGTTTGGAAGAAGCTTCGATGGAGCTGGACAGCGGCGAAGTTCGCGCTGGTTCCGATCTGCGTGCGGTGATCAATGATGCGATGGCTGTTCGCCATCTGCTGCAGGGCCTGAATACACGCTATGACCGGGCGGTTGTCGAGCAGGCAACAATTGCCGGTGCTCTGAACCCCGAAGCCATTTCCGATACGGCACGCGCTCAAGCGCTGGTGACAGAAGTTGCAGGGCGTCTCGACCTTATTGCCGAAGAAACGGAAAAGGGCTGGAGCGGCCGTCTTGCAACGCCTGATGATGGTATTGACGGCTATATTTTTGAGCGCTCATTGCGCGGCGTCAAAGAGACCGTAACGTTGGATATGGCGCTGATTGGCTCGGCTGACGCGCGCCAGCTGGATCGTTATTCCGCCCGTCTGCATGAGATTTATTCCAAGCCGCCTGTTCTGCGCCGCAAGGAAAAAACCGATATGATTGCCGGCCCGATCTCATTGCTCGAAGCGGTATTCGCCGCCGGCCGCAAGGGGCTTTCGCTGCAACGCTATAAGGGTCTGGGCGAAATGAATGCTGATCAGCTTTGGGAAACCACGCTTGATCCAAACGCACGTTCGCTGCTCCAGGTGAAGGTGAACGATGCGACCGACGCTGACAGCCTGTTCTCACGTCTGATGGGCGATGATGTCGAGCCGCGTCGTGAGTTCATTCAGGACAATGCGCTCAGCGTAGCAAATCTGGACGTTTAACAAACACAGCATCGCTTATCACTCCAAACATTGCGATCAATATCAAGGCGGTAATCAAAAGATTATCGCCTTGCTGTGTCTTGGCTGCGCTCCTAGCCACGTTCGGTAAGTGCACAATGCGTGGGCAAATTGTCCGGCAGCCTTGTATTTATACTTTTGTCTAACAACTCCCTTGAATGTTCATTGCGGGCGTGATCTTTTGGCAGAATTGGTGCTGGGATATTCGACGAAATGATTATCCGCCGGTGCAAGGCTTTTGATAAATCTGAACGGAAATTGAAATGCAGCCAGTCTTCGATGGTCACAACGACGTGCTCTACCGGTTGTGGAAACATTCGAAAAGCGGAACGGATCCGGTTCAGGAATTCATCGAAGGAACAAGTTTAGGCCATATAGACAAGAAGCGTGCACTGAAAGGCGGTCTGGTTGGCGGGCTTTGCGCCATCTACGTTCCGTCCGGTGATTTGGCATTCAAGGCTCCGGATGCCAATGGCCATTATTCGACACCGCTTGCAGCGCCGCTTGAACGCGCTCCATCGCTCGATATTGCGTTAGAAATGGCTTCTATAGCCCTCCGGTTGCAGCAGGCAGGCGGATGGAAACTCTGCCGGAGTACAGCGGAAATCAACGAATGCATCGATCAGGATCAATTTGCGGCAGTTCTTCACATGGAAGGCTGCGAGGCGATTGGTGCTGATCTGTCGGCACTTGATGTGTTTTATGCAGCTGGCTTACGTTCGCTGGGGCCGGTCTGGAGCCGGAACAACATATTCGCGCATGGCGTCCCGTTTGCCTATCCAATGGACCCCGATACGGGTCCCGGTCTGACAGGGGCAGGCGAAGAATTGGTCAAGGCATGCAACCGCCTCGGCATTCTGATTGATCTCGCGCATATAACTGAAAAGGGTTTTTGGGACGTGGCACGTCTCAGCGACCAACCCCTGGTTGCCAGCCATTCCAATGTGCACGCACTGACGCCTGTCGCGCGCAATGTTACCGACAAGCAGTTTGATGCAATCCGCGAAAGCAAGGGGCTTGTCGGCTTGAATTACGCCGTGGCCATGTTGCGTCCCGACGCCCGCGAAAATGCCGACACACCGCTGACGGATATGGTTCGTCATATTGACTATATGGTCAATCGCATGGGTATTGATTGCGTGGCACTTGGTTCTGATTTCGATGGTGCTAAAATCCCCGGCGAAATTGCTGATGCAAGCGGCAACCAGAAACTGGTCGAAGCATTGCGCGAGGCTGGCTATGGTGAGGATGATCTTGCAAAAATCTGTCGTAAAAACTGGCTGCGCGTGCTTGGCTCAGCCTGGCATGAACAATAAAAATAAACAAAGGTTCGGAACAAGCTCAAGAGATTCCGGCCAATAGCTCTAAACAGGGAACCAGAACAATGTTGATGACCAAGATGAACCCAAAGTTCCGCATGATGCTCGGTAGCGCGGCCATCTCCGCCGTAATGTTGTCGGGCATGCCGGCCTTCGCCGAAACGCCCGCCGATACGCTGGTCGAGGCATGGGCGATTGATGACGTCATCACGCTTGATCCGGGTGAAGCTTTTGAGCTGACCATGGGCGAGATCAACGGTAACACCTATGACAAGCTGGTACGGCTCGACATCAATGATCCATCCAAGATCGTTGCGGATGTCGCCGAAAGCTGGACGGTTTCCGATGATGGCCTGACCTATACATTCAAACTCAAGCCCAATCTGCAATTTGCTTCCGGCAACCCGCTTACCGCTGAAGATGTTGCCTATTCCTTTGAGCGTGCCGTCAAGCTCGATCTGAGCCCGGCATTCATTCTGACGCAGTTTGGCCTGAACAAGGACAATGTGACCGAAAAGGCAAAAGCGGCTGATCCGTCCACTTTTGTTTTCACTGTCGATCAGCCTTATGCACCAAGCTTCGTCTTGAATTGCCTGACATCGACCGTTGCTTCGGTTGTAGACAAGAAATTGATCTCCGAGCACATCGTCAATGATGATTTCGGCAATGCCTGGATGAAGACGAATTATGCGGGTTCCGGGCCGATGAAAATTCGCGATTGGCGCGCCAACGAGATTATCGTTCTGGAGCGTAATGACAATTACTATGGCACCAAGGCTCCGCTCGCCCGTGTTATTTATCGCCACGTCAAGGAAAGCGCGGCGCAGCGCCTTCTGCTTGAAAAAGGCGATGTTGATGTCGCCCGTAATCTT
Organism: Phyllobacterium sp. 22552; assembly: GCF_052044585.1. Taxonomy (NCBI): domain Bacteria; kingdom Pseudomonadati; phylum Pseudomonadota; class Alphaproteobacteria; order Hyphomicrobiales; family Phyllobacteriaceae; genus Phyllobacterium; species Phyllobacterium sp. 22552. The sequence goes on from NZ_JBQENG010000003.1 coordinate 105,562, forward strand.
GAACCAAATGATATGGAGCAGGTTACCAAGAACAAGGACATCACCACGGTCAGTGCGCCGAAGGGAACGATTTATTATATCAGCCTCAACCAGAAAAATGAAAACCTGGCCAAGCCGGAAGTTCGGCAGGCGTTTAAATATCTGGTCGATTATGATGCCATCGGCGAACAGCTGATCAAAGGTGCCGGTGATATCCACCAGACCTTCCTGCCAAAGAATATTCTGGGCGAGCTGGATGAAAAACCGTTCAAGCTGGATGTGGCTAAGGCCAAGGAACTGCTCGAGAAAGCCGGGCTGAAGGATGGCTTCTCCTTCACCATGGATGTGCGTAACAACCAGCCGGTGACGGGTATTGCTGAATCAGTCCAGCAAACGCTTGCGCAGGCAGGTGTGAAAATGGAGATCATCCCGGGCGACGGTAAGCAGACCCTGACCAAATATCGTGCCCGTACGCATGATTCCTATATTGGTCAGTGGGGCGTGGATTATTGGGATCCGAATTCCAACGCCGAGACCTTCACCAGCAATACGGACAATGCTGATACCGGCACCAACAAGACACTCGCATGGCGCAATGCCTGGGATGTGCCGGAGCTGACCAAGGAAACGAAGGCAGCCCTGCTGGAGCGTGATAATGCCAAGCGCGCGGCAATGTATCAGGACCTACAGAAGAAAGTGCTTGAAACCAGCCCCTTCATCATCATCTTCCAGCAGACGGAAGTGGCAGGACTGCGTGCGAACATCAAGAACTTCAAGCTTGGTCCATCATTTGATACCAACTACGTTTTCAATGTAACGAAGTAATCCGGAATCCGTACCGGTGAGCACATCTGACATGCAATTGGAGGCCAGGCGCTCAGGCGCCTGGGCTTCAAACTTCGCTTGGGCCGTGGGCAGGTTTCTGCTCATTGGCGCCATCACATTTCTTGGTCTTCTGGCCGTCACGTTTTTCATTGGCCGTGTCATCCCGATCGATCCCGCGCTGGCCATTGTAGGCGATCGCGCGCCTGCCCACGTCGTGGCGCGTGTGCGTGAAGAGCTCGGACTGAATCTGCCGCTCTACCAGCAGTTTTTCCTTTATCTTAAGGGTGTCCTGCAGGGTGAGTTCGGCAATTCCGTTCTGACCAGCAATCCGGTTATGACCGATATTATCCGCGTCTTTCCCGCTACATTCGAATTGGCAACACTGGGCACGCTTATTGGCGCGTTTATTGGTGTTCCGCTTGGAGTGCTTGCTGCCGTCAAGCGAGGCACGATCCTCGACCAGATTGTCAGAGTTATCGGACTTATCGGCTATTCAGTGCCGGTGTTCTGGCTGGGGCTGCTCGGTCTCGTGCTGTTTTACGCCAAGCTTGGCTGGGTATCGGGACCAGGACGTATCGACGTTGTCTACGAGTACACGTTTACGCCGATTACCGGCCTTTACCTGCTTGACGCGATTTTGCAGAACAATTGGGAAGTATTCCGCAATATTTTCAGCTTCATCATCCTGCCCGCCTCAGTACTGGGCTATTTTTCGCTGGCCTATATCAGCCGGATGACGCGTTCTTTCATGCTGAACGAGCTTGAGCAGGAATATATTGTTGCGGCGCGCGCCAAGGGCCTGTCCGAAACCCGCATCATCTGGGCCCATGCCCTGCGCAATGCGGCAGTGCCATTGCTGACTGTGATTGTGCTCTCCTTTGCCAATCTGCTTGAGGGCTCGGTGTTGACCGAAACGATCTTTTCCTGGCCAGGCCTTGGCAGCTACATCACCAATTCGCTGCAAAATGCCGACATGAATGCGGTGCTCGGCGGCACGATTATCATTGGTGCCGTGTTCATCGCCATCAACCTTCTTTCCGATCTTCTGTATCGGCTACTTGACCCACGGACGCGCGCACGATGAGCGAGATCGCAAAACCAATTTCCCGCCGCGAATGGCTGATGAGCGACCGGCCGCAATCGCGTATGCAGGCCCGGCTTGGCCGCGCTTATTTGATCTGGAGCCGTTTTGCCAGCAACAGGCTCGCCGTGATCGGACTTGGCATCATTTTTGCGCTGGTGCTGGTGGCGCTATTCGCTCCTCTGCTTGCGCCGCATTCACCGGTTGCAGGCGATCTGCGCAATGCACGGCTTTTGCCGCCCGGTGGCGATTATTGGCTCGGCACAGACGATCAGGGCCGCGATATTCTTTCGCGCCTTATCTATGGTTCGCGTCTGACGCTCTATGTGGTTGTTCTCGTGGCGATCATCGCCGCGCCGATTGGGCTGCTTGTCGGCACCATTGCCGGTTATGCCGGAGGCTGGGTAGACGCAATTCTTATGCGGCTCACCGATATCTTCCTGGCATTTCCAAAGCTCATTCTGGCTCTCGCTTTGGTGGCGGCGCTGGGACCTGGCATTGAGAATGCCGTCATTGCCATAGCGGTCACCTCGTGGCCACCCTATGCACGCATTGCCAGAGCTGAAACGCTGACCGTGCGCAATTCCGACTATATTGCCGCCGTGCAGCTCATGGGTGCATCACCCATGCGTATCGTCCTGCGCCACATCATGCCGCTTTGCCTTTCATCTCTGATCGTCCGTGTGACACTCGACATGGCCGGAATTATCCTGGTCGCCGCAGGCCTCGGTTTCCTTGGTCTGGGCGCACAGCCGCCATTGCCTGAATGGGGTGCGATGATCGCATCCGGCCGCCGGTTCATCATGGATCAATGGTGGGTGGCAGCCGCACCGGGTTTTGCAATTCTCATCGTCAGTCTGGGCTTTAATCTTCTTGGCGATGGCTTGCGCGATGCGCTCGATCCAAGGGGGAACAACCAATGAGCGCCTTGCTGACAGTCAAGGATCTTCGCGTGCAATTTCCGACCCGCACGGGCGTCGTGGATGCTGTGCGCGGCGTTTCGTTCACGCTTGGTCGCGAAAGGCTCGGCATTGTTGGCGAGTCCGGTTCAGGAAAATCCCAGACCGGGCGCGCAATCATGGGGCTGACGCCACATCACGCAAAGATCACTGCCGATACGTTGAATTTTGACGGAATGGATCTTCTGGATATTTCGGCAAAGGAGCGGCGAAGCCTGCGTGGAAACCGCATCGCCATGATCCTCCAGGACCCGAAATATTCGCTCAATCCTGTGATGAGCATCGGCAGGCAGATTGTTGAAACGCTGCGTACCCATGAAAAGGTGAGCAAAGCCGAGGCGCGCAAGCGCGCGCTCGACATGCTTGCTGCTGTGCAGATACGTGATCCGGAACGGGTCTTTAATCTGCATCCGCATGAAGTTTCCGGCGGCATGGGACAACGCGCCATGATCGCGATGATGCTGGTGACCGGACCGGAGCTGCTGATCGCGGATGAACCGACTTCCGCGCTTGATGTGACGGTGCAGCTGGATGTGCTGCGAATCCTCGACAATCTGGTGCGGGATCGCGGCATGGGTTTGATCTTCATCTCCCATGATTTGCGGCTGGTCTCCTCCTTTTGCGACCGCGTTATCGTCATGTATGCAGGACGGATCGTCGAAGAAATCGCCGCTGCAGACCTTAAGAACGCAAAACATCCCTATACACGCGGGTTGATGAATTGCATGCCGCAGATCGGCACCGACCGGCATCCGCTGCCGGTCCTTGACCGCAAGCCGGAGTGGGCCGCATGAACAATCTGCAAGTGGCGGCTCTCAGTGTCGAAAATCTTGAAGTGAAGTATGATCGTTTTCGCGCATTGCGCGGCGTCAGTCTGGACGTCCAGCAGGGCGAGTCTTTTGGTCTGGTGGGCGAGAGCGGCTCGGGAAAGTCAACCTTGCTGCGAGCCGTCGCGGGACTTGCACCTGTTACCGGCGGCGCGATCACAGTCAATGGCAAGACCCTTGGCTCGTCCCGGACAAAGGCATTTTACCGTGAAGTGCAAATGGTGTTTCAGGACCCCTATGGTTCGCTGCATCCGCGCCAGACCGTGGATCGGCTGTTGCTGGAACCATTGGTCGTGCATGGCTTTGCCGATATCGAAAAACGTATCCTGCGCGCGCTTGATGAAGTGGGGCTTGGTTCAAGCTTTCGCTTTCGCTATTCGCATCAGCTTTCCGGCGGTCAACGCCAGCGGGTCGCCATTGCCCGTGCATTGATCCTGGAGCCTTCAATCCTGCTTCTTGATGAACCGACATCAGCCCTTGATGCTTCGGTACAAGCGGAAGTTCTCAACCTGCTGGAGCAGATAAGGCGGGATAGAAAGCTGACCTTCCTGATGGTCAGCCACGATCTGGCGGTGGTCACCCATATGTGCGACCGGCTGATGGTGATGCAGAATGGCGCAGAGGTGGAGCGCCTGTCGGCGACAGACCTTGCCCGCCACGCAGTCAAGGAAGATTACACGCGCAATCTTCTTTTGGCGAGCGAGGGTTTTGTCCGGCCGGAAGCATCCATATAGAGCTGTAAGGTTCACCGGATTTTTACCATTGCTGAACATTCAGGCGCTCTTTACTGCTTGAATGCAGAATGGTGAAAATCTGAATGAATTTCATAAGCCGTCATTCACATGGCTGAATCAATGGTCTGCCCAGCGACTGGAGTGGGCCATGAAAAAAATAAGAAACTTTCTGAAAGACCGTAGTGGCGCGACAGCCGTCACATTTGCATTGTTGCTCGTACCTATGGTGGGAATGACCGGGCTTGCCGTGGATTATACCCGCGCAAGCAGCGATCGTTCGCAACTGCAAAACGCAGCGGACGCAGCCGTGCTGTCGGGTGCAGAGATCTATGATGGCAAGGACCTCAAGCCGGTAAATGCGCGCATTCTTGAAAGTTTACGCGCGAATGTTGCGGATTACGACGCACGCGGAATCATCAAGAATGTCACTGCAATTGAAAGCATTCCACCGCAGATCGTTCTTACACTGTCGACGTCGATGGGTACGACATTTATGAAGGTACTGAACCAAGACACAATAAACGTAGCAGTGAAAGCGGTAGCTTCGAGCGCAATTTCACCCACTGAGGCGACCTTCAACATAACGAAAGTCAAGGGAATCTATTATAAAAAGATATCCATGATCGCCGTTAGGAAAGATGGAACGGAACACGAGGTTGCCTCAATCGAATATACAAATCCCCAGCAAGTGGACGGGCAAGGTACTTCTAAGCCTGAGGTAAACAAAGCGCAGACGTTTGCATTGGGCGAAGTGAGTGAACTCTACTTCACTATGATTGTGAAAAAGGAAGGTTGTCCCATTGGTTATGTTAACCCAAAAAATCGCGATGGGTCGTTGCAGAAGAAATGTGTCGCGACAACCAATTCGCGCGAACAGCTAACGAACATCCCTGAAAATCTCACTTTCAGTGACTATAGTAAGCGGCTGAATAGTGCCCATGCTTTCTTGGTTAAAAGCAACAGAAGATATGATGCGTGGCGATTGGCGTTGAACGGCGCAACCACGACTACGGCGGAAGAAAAAGATGCTTTTGTCATGGACGATCTCATGAACTGCAAGGGCGAGAAGGAGCATCATGGCTGGGAAGACGGGGGCGGCACCGATCCCGATTTTGAATACGACCTGACCACAGGCTGCACGTATGACTTCTCTAAAGTTATGTTGACCCAATAACCCGAACCACACCTGCGCATTGACTTCCACGATGCGCCATCTCATCATGAGTTCATTCCGAGGGGGGCATCGTACGATGCTGAGATGGCGCTGAGCCAAGACCCTTGAACCTGATCCGGATCATGCCGGCGTAGGAACGGGAATTGAGCAATTATCGCGCTGGTTCGTCTTTCTTCGCACATATCCGGGTCTCCAGTTTTGAAAGTGGAGTCCGTGACGTGACAAAAGTAGATTACCGCCTGAATGCCATTGTCGATTTTGATGCTATTGGCCCTGACAAGGATTTGGGGGCGCTGGCTCTGGCTGCGGCGCGTGGCGGTGCAACAATTATCCAGTATCGTGACAAAAACTCCGCAACGCGTGACATGATTGATCGTGCACGGCAGATACACGCCGCGATCAAGGCGACAGGCGTGCCGCTGCTCGTCAATGACCGGATTGATGTTGCGCTTGCCGCAGGCGTGGAAGGTGTCCATGTGGGGCGCGAAGACATGGCGGTTGCCGATGTCCGACATCTCCTCGGGCCAAATGCGATTATCGGACTGACCGTCAAGAATGAACCGGACGCGCAAGCAGCGATTGATGGCGATATTGACTATGCCTGTATTGGCGGCCTGTTTGAAACACCCACCAAGGAAAATCTGCAACCGATCGGCTTTGACGGGTTCAAGCGCCTGGCTGCCATCATACGCAAGGCAAAACCGCATTTGCCCATAGGCGCTATCGCCGGTATTGGGCTGGAGCGCACGCCGCTTGCCATTGAAGCGGGTGCCGATGGAGTAGCGGTCATTTCTGCGATCTTCCGTCAGGACGATCCGCAAGGAGCGGCGCAAGCTTTGCGGTCGGCGGTGGATGAGGCATTGCAGGTAAGAGAGCCAGCATGACCGCAATAGCGCTGACTATTGCCGGGTCTGACAGCGGCGGCGGGGCAGGAATCCAGGCCGATTTGAAAACCTTCTCGGCGCTCGGTGTTTATGGCGCGAGTGTGCTCACCGCGATCACTGCGCAGAACACCCATGGTGTTACGGCCATTGAGAATCTTTCGCCCGATATCATCCGGGCTCAGATGGACGCGGTTCTTTCCGACCTTGAGGTGAATGCAATCAAGATCGGCATGGTATCGACAGTATCAACCATAGAGACAATTGCGCAGGGGCTTGATCGCTGGCAGCGCAAAGCGGTGTTCGATCCTGTCATGGTTGCAACTGCGGGCGACCCTTTGCTGGAGCCAGCGGCAATCGACGCTCTGCGCCAGCTTCTCTTGCCGCGCGCGCTGCTGCTGACTCCCAATTTGCCGGAGGCGGCCTTGCTAACAAATATGCCGATTGCCGAAGATGAAGCCCAGATGGTGCGGCAAGCGAAAAAGCTGCTCGAACTCGGTCCCTCAGCCGTACTTATAAAGGGCGGACATGCCAAGGGGGATATGAGCACCGATATTCTGCTTGATGGGTCCGGAATGGAGCGATTTTCGACGCCGCGTATCAAGACAGTCAATGATCATGGTACTGGATGCACACTAGCGTCTGCCATTGCCGCTGGCCTGGCAAAAGGAATGGCTCTGCATGGTGCCGTTAGTGAAGCCAAGGACTATCTGACGGCTGCCATGGCGGCTGGCGAAATGCTCAAAGTCGGCAGCGGGCGTGGGCCGGTTCACCACTTCCATCGCTGGTGGGCGGCCTAGCAGCACCGGTGCAGTTTTGATTTCAGAGTGGAGCGGCGGTGCTGGCTGGTGTCGCGTTGCTCAAGCCTGTGGTTGCTCCACTGGTGGAGGCTGCCGAAGCAATGTCAGGCCGTTGCATCGGCAACGGGATCGCTGCCGGAAACGCCACAGCGGGTTCTTCTGAATAAGCGAGTTGCGCCGGCATGGCAGCCGGTGTTTCGGCGGGAGCCATCGCCGTCATCGTCGCGGGTGCAACAGGCGTGCTTGACGGTTTCAGGCCGGTCTCTTCCAGAAGGCCCTTTTTCTTGGCCTGATAATAATAGCCGCGAGCGTAAAGCCGCACGGCCTGATCAGGATTGTTATCGGCAACCTTGTAGGCGCCAGCAAGATACTTCACGCCAAATTTGAGATTTGTTTCTGCATCCAGCAAATCTTGCGCGGAGCCGGTGTGACCCATGCCGCGTGCTGTCGCGGGCAACATCTGCATCAGACCCCAATAGGGACCGTTGCGAGCCTGTGGATTACCGCGGCTTTCCCGATGCACAATGCGGCGAACCAGCGATTCAGGCACTTCGTAGGCAACCGAATATTTTGAAATCAAACTGTCGAGCGGCGTACCGTTATCTTTGAATTCAGGGGCGCTTTTCGTGCTTGTGGCAACCGTGACGGTGCTCTTGCTGTCCGTGGCCACATCGGAATTAGCGGGCGCTTCGGCCGCAGCAACACGCGGAGATTGTTCAGGAATTGGCAGTGATGCAGCCTCGGGCAGCTTGGGATCAGTCGTGGTGCAAGCGCCCAAAACCAAGGCGAAACTCAAGCAGGCAAATGTCCGAAGTGATCGTGTATCAGGCAGCATTTATCACCGGTTTGACGAAGCATCTCTTTTAACGATTGGTTTCTCATAGCGCGTTCGTTCGGTTTAGAGGCAATCACTTTCTGATACAAAATGTAACAATGCTCATGAGCGCCCCGCCAAGGTGAGACAAGTTGCGAAAACCTGCCCTGTTAAAACCGATCCGAACCAGCGGTTGACTCGCTCATATATATCAATGTATCAGTTATATATTGGTAAGGCCAGTTTACCAGTTGCCGGAAATGGGAAGCCGGGTGGGGAGGTTTAAATGTTCGCAGCCATTCAGTCACGCCGGCTTTACCGGCAGGTGGCAGACCAGATACGAAGCCAGATCGAACATGGTCAGCTTGGTGTCGGAGAGCGTTTGCCCGGTGAGCGTGAACTGGCGGAGGAACTTGGCGTTTCCCGTCCCACCATTCGTGAGGCTTTAATTGCCCTCGAGGTCGAGGGGCTCATCCATATTCGCATGGGATCAGGTGTTTACGTGGCGCGGTCGCCGCGGGAGAAACACCTGCGGATTCAGCCTGACGAGCTTGAAGGGCCGTTCGAGCTATTGCGGGCACGCGCGCTGATCGAGTGCGCTATTGCCGAAGAAGCCGCCCGCACAGTGACAACGAAACATATAGAAGCGATGGACGATGTGCTGACGCAAATGGCGCGCACATTCAACAACCCGCAGGTGTCGATTGCGCTTGATCGCACCTTCCACACGACCATTGCCGGCATCATGGAAAATTCCGCGCTCGACCGCGTTGTCGGAGAGTTATTCGACCAGCGCATGACGCCTTATTTCACCAGGCTGGCCAGTTATTTCGAGAGTGCGGCTTCATGGCGGGAGGCTTTTGAGGAGCACCGTGCAGTACGCGATGCCATAGCAGGTGGTGATCCCGCTCGTGCAAAATCTGCGATGCAATATCATCTGCATCAATCGCAGCTGAGATTTTCCAGAAGTTTCGACGAGGAGCTGGAAACGGAAAGAGACCAATCTGCAAAGATGTCTCGACAGAAATAACGCGAACTAAATTCAATAAGGGAGGAATAACAATGAAATTCAAACTGGCTACACTTCTTGGCGCCGCTGCGGCGCTTGCCATTTCGGCAGTGGTTGCACAGGCGCAGACCACGCTGAAATGGGCTCATGTGTATGAGACGTCCGAACCATTCCATACGGAGTCCGTATGGGCGGCGGAAGAAATCGCCAAGCGCACCAATGGCCGTTACAAGATTGACGTGTTCCCTGCATCTCAGCTTGGTAAGGAAGCTGACATCAACCAGGGATTGAAGCTCGGTACAGTCGATATCATCATTTCGGGTTCAAGCTTTGCTGCCCGTGATTCCAAGCCGATCGGCGTTACCTATTTCCCCTATATCTTCCGCGATTCCGACCATCTGATCGCCTATACCAAAAGCGATGTCTTCAAGCGGCTTGCCGCTGGCTATGAGGAAAAGACCGGCAATCATATTGCATCGGTCAGCTATTATGGCACGCGTCACACTACCGCCAACAGGCCCATCGCCAAGTGTTCGGATATGGCCGGGTTGAAAATCCGTGTCCCGGACGTTCCAGCCTATCTGGCAATGCCGCGTGCCTGCGGCGCCAACACGACGCCAATCGCTTTTGCCGAAGTCTATCTGGCATTGCAGAACGGCACTGTCGAAGCGCAGGAAAATCCGCTGACGACGATTGAGGCCAAGAAGTTCTTCGAAGTTCAGAAGAACATCATTTTGACCGGCCATATTGTCGATCACCTGAATACCGTCATTTCCAAGCAGCTTTGGGCCAGCCTTAGCGACGAAGACAAGAAAATCTTCGGCGATGTGATGCAGGAAGCCGCCGAAAAGACCACCAAGACGATTGCCGCCAGGGAAAAGGAACTTGTTGCGAGTTTCAAGGAGCGCGGCCTGTCAGTCACCGATGTCGACAAGGCTGACTTTGAAAAGACCGTTCTGGAGAAGGTGAAGTTCGAAGACTTCGGTTACGAAAAGTCCGACTGGGAAGCCATTCGCGCCATCAAGTAACCTATCAGTCTGGCCGGGCAGCCTTGGCTCCCGGCCTCTTTTTCTGCCCTGAGGACGGAGACAGCCATGTCCAAGGAAGTTCATACACAGATCACAGCGGAAGAAATTGCCCATTCATTCGAGGATGCGGCGCCGGTTATTAACCTGCGCGAATATGCGGTTGAAGACTGGCTGACACTCGTTGTTTTCTGGCTGATGACCGGCTGCGTTTTTTTGCAGTTTTTCACGCGTTATGTTCTCAATGACAGCTATGCCTGGACAGAGGAAATCGCGATCAATTGCCTGATCGGCGTCGTATTTCTCGGCTCTGTCATGTGTGTGCGTGTTTCGCGCCATATTCAGGTAGACGTGCTCTACCACTATCTGCCTGCTCCCATTGCCCGCATTCTTGCAACTTTTGTTGATCTCGTTCGCATTGGCTTCTTCGTTTACGCTGTATGGTTGATGTGGCGCTATGTCGAGATTGTTGCTGACGAAATGATGGTGACAATCGATCTGCCCCGCAACATCGTTTTTTATGGGGTTCTCTTATCTTTCGTCCTGATGCTGCTTCGTTCCATTCAGGTTTTTATTGCCAATATCCGCCGTGGCTATTCCGTTCTGGAACGTCCCGAAGAATTCCAGAGCGTCGAGGGCTGATCAATGTTGCTGCTTGTTGGTTCATTTCTACTATTGATGATTGTCGGTGTGCCGGTCGCCATTTCGATGGCCGTGGCGTCAGTGCTCTATCTCGTGTTTTTCGGTGTTGCACCCGACATTATTGTCGCCCAGCGCATGATCGCCGGGGTTGAGAGCTTTCCGCTGCTCGCCGTGCCGTTTTTCATTCTTGCCGGCAATCTGATGAATTCGGCCGGTGTGACAGGCCGCATCTATTCCTTTGCGGTTTCGCTTGTGGGATGGATGAAGGGCGGACTGGCGCAGGTCAATATTATTGGCTCGGTAATCTTTTCTGGCATGTCGGGAACGGCACTGGCCGATGCCGCCGGTATCGGCACAATCGAAATCAAGGCGATGAAGGATCATGGCTATCCGGTGGAAGCAGCGGTTGGCGTTACGGCAGCTTCGGCAACGCTTGGCCCTATTTTCCCGCCATCACTGCCTTTTGTGATCTATGGCATGATGGCCAATGTTTCGATTGGCGCGCTGTTTATGGCCGGTATCGTCCCGGGAATTGTCATGACCGTCTTGATGATGATTACGGTTGCTATCTTCGCTTATGTGAAGCGCTGGGGTTCCGACACGCCATTCGAACTCAAGAATCTGCTTGAAGCGTCGCTGGAAATCGTCGTCGTCGCCTGCGTGCCAGTCCTCATCTATCTGCTCACGCTTACCGGCTTGTCTATAAATGCTTCGGTCGGCATTGCACTTGTGGTTCTGCTGGCTGCCGACTGGTATTTCGACTTTTCCGCCGTCATGGCACTGATGACACCTGTGATCCTTATTGGCGGCATGACCATGGGTTGGTTTACACCGACAGAGGCAGCCGTTGCCGCAGTTCTCTGGTCACTGTTTCTTGGGTTGGTACGCTATCGTACCATGACAATGGCTAGTCTCGCCAAAGCGAGCTTTGATACAATCGAGACCACCGCTTCCGTGCTCTTTATTGTCACTGCCGCTTCGGTTTTCGCCTGGCTCCTGACGGTCAGTCAGGCGGCGCAGCTTCTTTCTGCGGCCATCCTCTCGATTACCGACAGCAAATGGGTGTTCCTGATACTGGTCAATATACTGATGCTGTTTGTCGGTTGCTTCCTCGATACCATTGCGGCAATCACAATTCTTGTGCCGATCCTTTTGCCGCTGGTCTTGGGTTTCGACATTGATCCGGTTCATTTCGGACTGATCATGACGCTTAATCTCATGATCGGTCTGTTGCATCCGCCGCTGGGCATGGTGCTGTTTGTACTGTCCCGCGTCGCGAAGCTTTCCGTGGAGCGAACCACCATGGCAATTCTGCCCTGGCTGGTGCCGCTCTTCATCGCACTGATCGCCATCACCTTCATTCCGGCGATTACACTTTGGCTCCCAACCCAACTAGGCCTGATAAAATGAGTAATAAAGGTATCGCTGCCACGCTTTTTGCAGCGGAAGATCTCCGCGTCGTTGACATTGAACTTGGAGAACTCGCGCCCAATATGGCGCGGGTCAAGTTCGGAGCCGGCGGGATATGTGGCTCTGACATGCACTATTTCCGGCATGCAAAGACGGGCGATTTCGTGGTCACTTCGCCGCTCATTCTCGGCCATGAAGTTGCCGGTGAGATCATCGAAATCGGCCGCGACGTTACTGGTATTGCCGTTGGCGACAGGGTTGCCGTAAACCCGTCCCGTTGGTGCGGAACCTGTGCCTATTGCCATGAGGGACGCCCGAACCTTTGCGAAAATATCTATTTCATGGGTTCTGCATCCAAGACGCCTCACATGCAGGGCGGTTTCGCCAGTGTGTTTGACGCGGTTGCCGCGCAATGCGTCAAAGTCCCGAACGATCTGCCATTCCAAGCTGCGGCATTGGCTGAACCCCTTGCGGTCTGCCTGCATGCCGTTCGGCGCGCAGGGCATGTAAAAGGGACTTCAACGATCATTTTCGGCTCCGGACCAATCGGACTGTTAACATTGCTGGCACTGAAACATGCGGGGGCGGAATCCGTGACAATGGTCGATATCGCGGCTGCACCGTTGAAGTTTGCCGAAGAGCTGGGCGCAGACCAGATCGTCGATGTCTCCGGCGGAGAGGAAAGATTGGCCGAAGTTGCTGCGGCAACACCATTCGACATTGCTTTTGAAATCTCCGGCACCCCTGCAGGTCTTGCCTCGGCCATTCGCACGGTGCGGCGTGGCGGCACAGTCGTTCAGGTCGGCAATCTTGCCGGTGGATCAATTCCCGTGCCTGCCAATGCGGTCATGTCCAAGGAACTCGATCTGATCGGCACATTCCGCTTTGGCGATGAATTCTTCGAGGCTGTGGAATTGATTGTTGAAAACAAGATTGATGTCCTCAAGCTGGTAACAGGCGAATACAAACTCGCCGACGCGCCGGAGGCCTTCCGCACAGCATTAGACAGGTCGCGCAGCGTCAAGGTTGTTCTGACAGCCTGATGCTCATGCGACCGCTTGGCGTTGCCGCTGAAATCAGCTAACAAGGCGCATCTGGTCCAACCACAATATGCCGCGAGTATCCATGTTTTTGCATCCTGTCGTGAAATTCGTAGCTGTGTTGGGTCTGACCTTAAGCGTTGCAAGTGGATGCACGACGGCAACGTCGCTCGATTCCGTTGGGGCAATTACGCCAGCCCCAACGACTGAAAAATCCGCTGCCATCGTGGTTGATGGCAGCACGGGTGCCGTGCTTTATCAAGCGGGTGCCGATCTGCCGCGCATACCGGCATCGCTTACCAAAATGATGACGCTTTATCTGACATTCGAGGCGTTGCAATCGGGGCGGATCAGCAAGGATACGCAGATACCGATTTCGGCTCGTGCGGCCTCGCAGGCACCAAGCAAGCTTGGTCTTAAACCCGGCAGAACGATTGATGTGGATACAGCAATCAAGGCGCTGGTGGTTAAATCCGCTAATGATGTTGCCGTGGCTTTAGCTGAGTATCTGGGCGGAACTGAAGAGCAATTTGCGGCCCAGATGACCGCAAAAGGCCGACAGCTCGGTATGCGCGGCACGATTTTTCACAACGCTTCCGGGTTGCCCGACGCGCAGCAGATTACCACTGCGCGAGATATGGCTTTGCTGGGCTTGTCTTTGCGTAAGCATTATCCGCAGCAATATCATTACTTCGGAGCACAGGATTTCATGTTCGACGGCAAAATCATCCGTGGACATAACCGTGTTCTGGCCCAGTTGAACGGCGCAGATGGCATCAAGACAGGCTATGTTCGCGCCTCCGGTTTCAATATCGTCACATCGATCAGTGATAATGGCCGCCAGCTCGTCGCTGTCGTGATGGGCGGCGAAACTGCCAGACAGCGCGATGCGCAGGTTGTAAGTCTTGTTAATGCCTATCTGCCGCAAGTCGCACATAAGTAGCCTTATCGGGACGGTTTCTCCGCAGGGTTGAAAAACACCCCCTTGCTGTTGCATGGTCTGTCCAGCGCGACTCATTTTTTGGGTTACGGAACGGTTGTGGAGAGACGCAGATAGATGTGGTCCCATTTCGTCACGTTTCGCAGCAAGGCTACGGCCTGGCTGACAGCAGGGTTTGGTTCATTCGCGGCGTTGGGGCTCGCCTTTGTATTGGGAGCATTTGAAGCGGCTGAAAAGCCGCAGCTTCCGCAAATTACAGCCGGTCAATCCATGGAGGCGGGAAAGTGGCTTATCAAGCCTCTTTCAATTCGGGTAACTGACCAGAAAGTTTACAGCACGACACCGAAGGACGGGCAAAAGGCGATCATCCTTGAAGTGGAATTGATGAACCGCACGATCGAGTCCGATAGCGGCTATTACAAAATCTTTCAATGGCCTGCCAATATTGCAGAAAAGACCGAACAACCGATGGTCTATCTTACGCGCGATGAATCCATGTCGCCAAATCTGCAACCCGGAATGCCGGAGAAAATGGTTTATGTCTGGCTGATGCCCAGCGATGTGGTGGCGGGCAATGATGTAGAACTGGCAATTGAGGCTTGGGGATTCAAGCATCGCAACAATTTGACCGGAACGCCGGGGTGGTGGAGCAAAAGCATTGTGGGTTCGGTGCGCTTGCCGCTGCAAAGGGAGCAGGGCTGATGCGCCGCTTGGCGAATATTGCCGTCATCCTTGTGGCGGTGGCCTTGCTGTACGGCATGTGGGTGACGAAACCGCGTTATGGCGAACTCACAGGGCCGATTGCTGCTTATGGCAAGATGCATGATCGAGTGCACACACGCGAATTTGACGTAACGCTCAATCAGGTGATTTTTGCGCGCGAATTGACTTATACCCAGTTCGGAAAAGAAAAGGTGCTTACGACCTCCGGTCTTTGGGCGGTCGCCTTGGTAGAGCTTGCTGCAACAACCAAAAGTACGGGTGTTTCAACGGCCATCTGGCGAGGACCTACCGGCCTCAGATTTGCACAAAGCAATCGCGTTGGCTGGT
This sequence comes from Phyllobacterium sp. 22552, assembly GCF_052044585.1. Taxonomy (NCBI): domain Bacteria; kingdom Pseudomonadati; phylum Pseudomonadota; class Alphaproteobacteria; order Hyphomicrobiales; family Phyllobacteriaceae; genus Phyllobacterium; species Phyllobacterium sp. 22552. The sequence goes on from NZ_JBQENG010000003.1 coordinate 120,752, forward strand.
TGCCCGGACAACCGCCTTACATGCTCGAGCCCGGATTGCCGAAACAGGTGCAACTGGCGTTTGAGATATTGCCTGATCAGGTCAATGGCGCGACGCTGCTTCTATCGGCGCAGATGAAACCCTCATTGGATTCCGAAGCGCGGATCAAAATCGACGACTTCAAAAAATTCAATGATGGCATGCCGTTGATCGTCGATCGTTTCGACATATCACGTCCACAACCGGCTGCGGGAAGCTGACGCGATGGCTGTGACGGATCAGGGTACCCAAACTTCCGAGCGTCGCTGGCGCCGCCGCTGCCTGTGGGCCCAGCTGGTGATTGTCCCGGTCTCATTGTTCACCATCAGTTATGGCGACTATGTGGAAATGAGCCGTTACACCGATCTTTACCCCACTGAAGTGGCTGCGGGTGAGGTCAAGCATTATGGTGGCAGCGACTGGCAGTTTTACGGGACGCGGAAGGTGGAAGAGGGCATTCGCCCCGGCTCGCTGTCCGCAGGTTCCGTGCCTGTGATTGCAAGATTTCTCGTGGAGATCGGCGATACCAATTTGCAGGAGCGATGGCTCATGTGTGCAATCCGACTGACAGACAAGGCTGGTCGCTCTTGGTCTCCAACGTCCATTCCCGGAATGCGCCCTGCAAAAGAGGGTATCCAGACATGCACGTCGGCCATATTTTCAGGAGCGGAAAAAGGCACAAGAATGGTGATCGAAGAGCGGTTCCTCGTGCCAAGCGATGTGGCAGGTGAATTGCGACCGACATTGGGTGTCTATAGCGAGCGGCCTTATTATCTGAGGTTCGCCCGCACCGAATAGATCAGATTGGCTTCGCCACAAGGCTGGTGTCCGATTGAGGCTCTGTCTTTCTCATCGAGAAGGCTGTTTCCAAAATCGCGGCGAGGAAACAAATGCGCAAGGGCTCCACGAGCAGGCCGGTGGAAGAATCCTGCATCGGGCTGCCCAATAAAAAGACAATCGCATTGCCAGCAAATTCCCAAATCCTGCCGGGTTGCGGGCCGATTATATGGGCTGCGCCCAGCCACGCCCAAGCGGCCACCCACTCGATAAAGCGATAGCCAAGAATCAGCGTGATGATAAGCAGCAGCCCGGAATTCAGTGTCAGCCGCACGCCATTGGCGATTGGAAGATAACGTGAGCGATAGCCGCTGACGAAGTGATTGATAAAGTCTCGGATAAATTTAGGCACTGCCTGGTAGCGTTCGCCAAAACGCTCGACCCGGTGATGCACCCGCATGAGTTCTGTCTGGTCACGAACATCATAGCCATAGACCAGCGCAATCATGACCAGCCAGATCACGGGTAAAAGCGCGTGGAAAAACAGGTTGGTGGCAATTGTGCCAAAGCTTTCGGGAATCTGTTCTACCGGGATCATTGTCGCCGCATAGGCAACCGAAACAGGTTGAGCGATCCCGGCAAGCAATTGCTCAAACCATGACCATAGTTTGCCATTGACCAGTGCCTGCATCCAGTCATCTTTCCAGCGGCTGATAATGTAGAGACCGATGAAAATCCAGTTGGTTTCGCAAACCACAATGACGATTTCCCAGAAAGATCGCTTTGTGCGTTCTTTCATGGTCTTGGCAAACCAGCGAACAAGCCAGGAGAGCGCAACGGACAGCAATATCCATTTGGAGTCTAGGACATCCAAGACATTGCCATTTCCGCCAAAGGGCATCATCGACAGGGCCAAACGGGAATATTGGCGAACCGTATCGCCAAGAAAACCCCAGGCTGCATAATAGGCAAAGAACGGTATAAGGGCGACAGCGATAATCGTCGTCAAACGGGAAAATCCGGAGCCGCTGCCCGCCGCTGCCTTGTCAGATTGTGCTTGGGCAGCGCTGACAGAAGGCAGTCCCGGGCGCACAATCTGGATCATGGAAACAGTTGTTACCAGCTGCGTAAGCGCAACGAGGGTCAACACGCCAAGCCCGGCATAATGGTTTATATAGGCTGTTTTGACAGCCAGATGCATCAATATATGGGAAGCAGTAAGTCCCAGAAGCACCACCGCCACCAATTGGGGCCAGAAGCGCAACCAGAGCTTGAAAGTCAGCTTGATGGGCAGTGCCACTTCGGCCAGCATGAAACACCTCTTGCGAATCTCATGCTGACCTTACCGATTTTTACAAGGCTGCCAAGTTTTGAGCCTGTCAGGCGTGGGCGAGAACCCGGGCAGACTCGCGTCGGTCGAGCATCTGGCTCCAAAGGGTAAGGCCAAGCGCACCGATAACAAGCAGCGAGCCAACCCAGGGTGTGGCACCAAGGCCAAGCGGCGAAGCAACGACAATGCCGCCAAGGAAGGCACCACCGGCAATGCCAAGGTTGAAGGCAGCGATGTTCAGCGCCGAAGCCACGTCAACCGTTTCAGGTGTATGGATCTTGGCGAGTTGCACCACATAGAGCTGGAGGCCGGGCACATTGGAGAAGGACAATGCCCCTAAAGCGGCCAGAGTTACCAGCGCCCAGACCGGCGATGTGGCGGTGAAGGTGAACGCCGCCAAGACAATCGCCTGTAAGAGGAACATGACTGCAAGCGCTCTGACCGGATTGCCATCGGCGACACGACCACCGACCATATTTCCAACGGCGATGGACAGGCCATAAAGCACAAGGATCAGGCTGACCGTGGAATTGGCATAGCCAGTGATCTGTTCGAGAACAGGCGCAAGGAATGTGAACATCACAAAGGTGCCGCCATAGCCGAGTGCTGTCATGGCAAAGGCAAGCAGAAGACGCCCGCTCCCCAGAACACGAATCTGATCAATGATGCGGGCAGGGGCGGCTTTTGCGATCTTGGATGGCAAAAGGAATGCAATGGCAAGGAATGCGATGATGCCAAGCACGGTTACGGCCCAGAAGGTTGCACGCCAGCCAAGTTGCTGGCCGATAAATGTGCCGAGTGGAACCCCAGTGACGATAGCAACAGTCAGGCCAAGAAACATCATGGCGATTGCTGAGGCACGGCGATTGGGCGCAACCAGATCAGCGGCGATTGTTGCGCCGACCGAGAAAAACACGCCATGTGCAAATGCGCTGATGACGCGGGCGACGAGCAATAGCTCATAGGTAGGCGAGAGTGCTGCCGCCGTGTTGCCGACGACGAACAGGGCCATGAGACCGAGCAGCAAGGGCTTGCGCTCGATCCTGCCTGTGAGGGCGGTCAGTATGGGGGCGCCGAAGGTGACGCCAAGCGCATAAACGCTGACGATAAGCCCGGCAAGCGGCAGTGTAATATTCAAATCGCTGGCAACTGTGGGCAAGAGGCCCACAATGACGAACTCTGTCGTTCCGATGGCATAGGCGCTGATCGTCAGCGCCAGAAGTGCGAGAGGCATGATCCTATCCTTTGATTGGATGCTGCGTTAAGCCAGCCCTCAAATAGAAATTACTGATGGCCGGTTGGTTGCCCCCAATATGAGCCATCGCAATTCCATTGATAATGACCAGATCATGCTCAATGGTTATGAATTCAATTCACAGATAGGTCTAAACGCGACTGCGGCACCTCCTCGGTTGAGGAGATGCCGCGTTCCAATAGCAAAGTTGGGGAGAGTTAATCCCACTTTGGAGCAAGATGGCCCGGATTGACAATCCGTCCATCTGGCTTGGCAAGTGCATGCAGGGCCTGCATTTCTTCATTGGTCAGTTCGAAATCAAAGATCTCGAAATTGCTCTTGGCGCGTTCTTCGCTGACAGTTTTGGAAAGCGTGATGACGCCTTCTTGCTGAATGAGCCAACGCAGAACAACCTGCGCTTCGCTCTTGCCATGGGCTGCGGCGATTGCCTTGATGACCGGATCGCCAATGATTTTGCCATCGGCCATGGCATAATAGGCGGTGATGCTCATGCCGCTATCCCGCGCGGCCTTCAACACAGTGCTTTGATCGAGATAGGGGTGATATTCCACCTGATTTGTCACGATCGGAGCTTTGCTCAACTTGACTGATTCAGCCATGAGGGCTGAACTGAAATTGCTGACGCCGATATTACGGACCTTGCCCGCATCGCGGACTTCGTTGAGCGCTCCAATGCGTTCGGCCAGAGGCACATCGCTCTTTGGCCAATGCAGCAACAGGAGGTCAACATAGTCTGTCTTTAGTTTCGACAGGCTGTCATCGACCGATTTGATGAAATCATCATGCTTGTATTTATCGACCCAAACCTTGGTGGTCAGGAATATATCGCCGCGCGAGACGCCGGAGTTCTTGATTGCTTCACCCACCTCAGCTTCATTGCCGTAGATCTGTGCGGTATCAATATGGCGATAGCCGAGCTTCAGAGCAGCGGGAACCATGCGAAGCACATCCGCGCCAGGCATACGGAACGTGCCAAACCCGATTGCCGGAATTTTTGCTCCATGAGCGCTTACATTGAACATTCTTTATTCCTCTCATTTGCGGCAGCTACAAAATCTGATGATCCAAAGCCTCATATGGGCTTAAACAGCCAGTGTGATAATTCCTTGTTATCGACCAGCTGTTGTGAAACTAATTCATAAGCGGTAGCGGGTCTGATATGGATAATAGAGCCGGAGAAATGGACGTCTTCGTGACGGCGGTTGAATTGGACAGTTTTTCTGCGGCAGGCAGAAAGCTTGGCCTTTCGCCATCGGCGGTCAGTAAAATGATCCGCCGTATCGAGGATCGGCTCGGTACACGCTTGCTTGTACGCTCGACACGCTCATTGCAATTGACGCCTGAAGGCGAGATTTACCGCCAGCGTGCGCTACGGATCATTTCTGAAATAGAAGAAACCGAGCGTGTCGTCGCCTCTGGCGCATCGGTCGCGCCGCATGGATTGTTGCGGGTCAATTCGTCGGTTGCGGTCGGTCAATTTCTCATCCTTCCGCTTATGCCGAAATTTCTGGAATTATACCCCGAGGTAGAACTTGATTTCACCCTGAGCGAGCGCGTGGTCGATCTTATCGGCGAGCGAGCAGATATCGCAATTCGCGTTGGCCCCATGCGCGACTCGAACCTGAAAGCACGCAAACTGTGTGAAAGCCGCAAGGTTGTAGTTGCATCTCCGGACTACATTGCAAGGCGAGGCAGGCCCAAGCAGCCAGCCGATCTAGAGAAGCACAATTGCCTGAATTTCAATTTCCGCCGCGCTCTTGAGGAGTGGCCATTCAAAAATCGCGATACCGGTGAAATCGAGCGGATGGGTATTTCCGGCAATTTTCTGGCGAGCAGCGGCGCAATCGTGCGGCAGATGTGTCTGGCTGGGTTGGGCATAGCGCGCCTCGGATATTTTCATCTGGCCGATGACATAGAAGCCGGTCGGCTGGAGGTCATTCTGGAGGATTACAATGCTGGCGATATGGAGCAGATCAATGCTGTATTTGTCGGGCATGATTACCTGGCTACTCGCGTGCGCACATTTATTGATTTTCTGGCGGAGAATATGCCGAAAGCATAGGAACCAAATTCGCGGCGGCGCATTACCGGAGACGCAAATTTTCCAAACAAGGAGATGACAATGGCCGATGTGATTGAAACAACAGCCTCCGCGATCACTGCCGGGGTCAATCTTGTAAAAACAATCAAGGAAAAATTCGGTTATACGGTCGAAGATCTCGCAATTGCCAGCGGCCTGACCGTGGAAGAGCTCAATGGTATCGAGACGGGCGCTGAGGCCGAGCCAAGCAAGTTACATCGGATAGCGCATTCGGTTGGGCTGCCCGACGTGACACCCCAGATTCAGCATTAATTAGCAATATGGGCTGTCTTTCGTGCCGGATGCAGGCGAATATGCAGCCATGACAGAAGATGGAAAGATACAAAACACTGGGGTCGCGCGGCTCAAGCAGCATGCCGATCTGGTTCAGCAGCTTGTAAAGCAGGTTCCAGCGGCCCTTTCAAAGCCCAGCCTTACGCTGGAACAGGTTTCCAGGCTGCACCGGGTAATTCAAAAAGGTGTCGATGATTTCAAGGAGGTTCAGGAACTGGTCAACAGGCCGGGGCTTGACGAAACCTATAGCCGCGCCGCTGGCAGCCTTGCAAAAATCTGGTCGCATCTGTCCTCTGCTGCGGAAGCGCGAATGGAGGATCTGGCCAAGAATGACGCCGATGAATCAGACATGCAGAAGCCCGACGAATAGACCTCTCTAGGCCTTGCGATTCTTGAGGTTGAGCAAATTGCCCGAAAGGATCAGCGCCGCGCCGATGGCAGTATAGACATCGATATGTTCGGAATAGACCAGCCAGCCGACGATTGCGGTGAGGGGCACGCGAAGAAAATCCATGGGAATGACCACAGTGGCATCGGCATAGAGCAAAGCTTTCGCCATGCAGAAATGCGAGAATGTGCCGGTGAAGGCAATAATGATAACCCATGGCATGACGTGTAGGCTCGGCCATTGCCAGCTATACAGGGCAGGTAAAAGACCTATGCCCGACTGAATGACCAGCATCCAGAAAATGATCTTGACCACGCTTTCCGTGCGCGTCAGAGATTTGACCATAGTGAAAGAAATCCCGAAGGTAAAAGCGGCGCCAAGCACGATCAATTGACCGATTTCAATGGTGCCGATACCGGGGCGAACGATGATGATCACGCCGATAATTCCAAGCGCTATTGTAAGCATGCGCCAGATATTGAGCCGCTCGCCCAAAAACGCCACGGCCATGATCGCGGTCCAGGCTGGCGTGGTGAATTCTATTGCAATGAGCTGCGCCAATGGGATCATTGACAGCGCCATCAACCATGCAAACTGACCGGCATAATGTGCGGTATTACGGCCCAAATGCTGCCAGATGCGGCTGGTTCGCATCGCTCTTATACCGCCCGATGAGCGGATAAGCGGATAAAGCATGGCGAGGCCGATCAACGACCGCATCTCCATGATCTGAAAGACATTCAGCTCTTTGGAAGCTTCGCGACCGGAAACCGCCATCAGAATGATGGCTGCCAGCGATCCGGTCATCCAGAACGCAGCCTTGATATTGGACGGCGGCACTTCCATGAATTTTAAGCTACTTGGCGTAGATGCTGGCGAAGTCGGCAAAGCCTTTGACTTCGATGGGATTGCCTGACGGATCGCGGAAGAACATTGTCCATTGTTCGCCCGGCTCGCCCTTAAAGCGTACAACCGGTGGCATGACAAATTCCACATTTGCAGCCTTCAGCCGATCTGCCAGCCTGTTCCAATCTTCAAGCGCAAGTATGATGCCGAAATGCGGCATGGGCACCATGTGATCTCCCACCTTGCCGGTATTGGTTGTCTCGAATGGCTTGCCTAAATGCAGCGAAATCTGATGACCAAAGAAATCGAAATCAACCCATGTTTCCGTGCTGCGACCCTCCTCGCAGCCAAGAATCTCGCCATAGAAGCGACGAGCTTCATCGAGATCGGTTACATGATAGGCAAAATGAAACAAGGAGCGCATGGGTATTTCCTGAAAGCATGGCGGTTGCCGCAAACTATCAGTGCAGCCCAGAGCAAACAATGCAGGACGAGCACAATGCACTCTTTACGTGCATTGCATGGAACAAAAGCCGGCTCACGAGAGTTTCTAAGGGCTACACTCGTATTGATCCCGAAAACAGGAAATAAATAATGTCGATTTTGATCAGTCTTTTGATCACCGTTCTGGTGATTTTTCTCGTGCTCTATCTCATCCAGATGCTGCCACTGGATGGCCGTGCCAAGCAGATTATTCAGGTCATCGTGGTGGTGATCGGTATTATCTCGCTGCTGCGCTATCTCGCAGTATTTTAAAGATCGGAGCGGGCGGGATTAAACCCGCCCTTTTCAATTGCCATTGCTGCCGATTTGCTCCAGCATCCAGTCGCGAAAAGCGCGGATCTTTGGGACATTTCTGCGTGCTTCAGGATAGACCAGCCAATAAAAATGATCCGCATCGGCACCAACCATATCGAATGGTTGGATAAGCTGACCTTGTTGAATTTCGGATTGATAAAAGGCGGGAGTGAGAATTCCAACGCCCATGCCAGCCAAAACAGCTTTGCCCTCCAGATGCTGATCGCCAAAGCGGTTGCGAGGGTCGCCTTTCAGATCCGGATTATCAATGCCTACCGACCTGAACCATAATTTCCACCAATAATCTCCCGTGTCGACAATTGGTAATTTGAGAAGATCCCTTGGGGTTTCTATCCCTCCGACCGAGGCAGCCAATGCCGGTGTCAACATCGGAGAAAATTCCGCAGCAAAAAGCTTATGGCTCGTCAGGCCAGGCCATTTTCCATTTCCCGACCTGATGGCAACATCGACCTGATGGCGGTTAAAGTCGATCAATTCCCGACTCGCCTGCAATCGTACCGCCAATTGCGGGTGTGAAAGCTGGAAGGACCCCAATCGCGGCACCAACCAGTTTGAAGCAAAAGTCGGTATTGTATTGACGGTCAAGACGCCGTCAGCATTTTCACGTGTGGCGGCGATGGCAGCGCGCATAAGCTCAAACGCTTCGCTGATCGCTGGAGAAAGCCGGACGCCCACTTCAGTAAGCACAACCTGACGCGGTTTGCGTAAAAACAGCAGCGCCCCAATACGCTCTTCCAGCAGCTTGATCTGATAGCTCACAGCCGCTTGGGTCATGCCCAGCTCTTCGGCGGCCTTGGTAAAATTGCCGTGGCGTGCAGCGGCTTCAAAAACCCGGATGGCAGATAAGGGAGGGAGTTGCATCAAGTTTCTCGCATAAGCTGTCCTTATGCATACTACTTGCCGTTTTGTTGGAAAACAACTGGGGTATGGCGCATCTTCGCTTCAACAAAGGGCCAACAGCCTTTACTCGGAGTTAGAGAAATGAACATGTCAAAAGCGCATACACCACCCAAACCAGTATTCTCCGCATGGATAAATTGGATCAAGGGATTGAGAACCGGGCACGGCAAAAACGCGCCTGTCAGTCATGTCCGTATGGATGAGTTCTCAGACCATATGATGCGTGATATTGGAGCCCTGGATGGCAGGAGCTCAACGGGCTACAGACGCAGGCACTCTGTCGACGGACGGCTCGACGATAATTTCAATGGGCCGCTATAATGGCGGTTATGAATCGAAATCAGTCTCGAGCTTGCGTTCAAGCGCTACAAGGTCATCGGGCAAGGGCATGCCCATGGCCCTGAGCTCATTCAAATGTTCGCGCAGGGTTTCATGGATTTCATGGGCATCCGCTGGCCGCTTGACCATCTCTTCAACCAAAAGTGCGATTCTGGCTTTGACGTCTTCGAATGCCATGATTATTCCCTTTCATGCGAACATACATTTCCAACCCGAACAGGTAACAGAAATGTAGCAGACTAATCGTGGCCGGAATATTGCGTATCTGAAACCTTTTCCATCCATTCCACCGCTTTGCCGTCGAGCGCTTCCTGCATGGCAATATGGGTCATGAAAGTAGTGGGGCTGGCGCCGTGCCAATGCTTTTCCCCCGGTGGGATCCAGATTGTATCCCCAGCCTTGATCTCCCTTATTGCTTCGCCCCAAACCTGAGCAAGCCCGGAGCCGGATGTCACGTGCAAAGTCTGGCCGAGTGGATGGGTGTGCCAGGCCGTACGAGCACCTGGCTCGAAACGGACAGTTACAGCGCGCAATCGCGCAGGTTCTTCCGCTTCAATGATTGGATCCTGCCAGACAGTTCCGGTAAACCAATCGGAAGGAGGGCGGCGCGAGGGGACAGAGCCGTTTGGCGTTATTCTCATGATGGCAATCCTGATTGTTTCGGAAATTCAGTGGAGGAGGGAGCAACGCCAGGTGAGAGCTGCGTTGCTGATGCCAGAATTGAATCCAGAAAACCGGGAAACCGCTTTTCCAAATCCGTGCGCCGCAAGGACAGCAAGCGTTTTGTCCCTTCAGGGCGAACGTAAATAATGCCCGCCTCACGAAGCTTGCCAATATGATAACTCAACGCGGTTTTTGATCCGAGGCTTAGAAAATAGCTGCAGGTCATATTGCGCTCGTCTTCGCCAAATCTCGCAAGCATGGAGATGATTGTCAGGCGGGTTTCATCGCCCAGTGCCGCAAGAACAGCTGGCAGAGCGATTTCTTCCGGAGCAGGATGATACAGAGCGTTCGTCATACCTATGTAATAGCAATTGGCAGGAGAGATTTCAATGTTCAATAATTATTGAACTTACCGCTTGACTTTGATTTGGAGGAGGCGAATAGTTCAATGATCGTTGAACATCTAGGTATTAGCCATGGACATTCGTCTTGTAGGACTGGCGCTGGGTACATTTGCAATCGGCATTGAAGGCTTTGTTGTGGCAAGCCTTCTGCCCGAGATCGCTGGAGACACGGGGGTAAGTCTTGTTCAGGCAGGCTATCTGGTTGTGACCTATGCTTTCGCCTATGCAATTGGAGCGCCCATCGTCGCTGCCCTCACAGGTGCGCTAGATAGGCGTATCGTGCTGGCTGGAAGCGCATTGGTCTTTGTTCTCGGTGCTATTCTTGCTTCAATATCCCCGACATATATTCTCTTACTGATAGCACGCCTCCTGATTGCAGTGGTTGCCGGGCTTTATGCCGCGACAGCGCAGGCGACGGCCGTTGCAATATCGCAGCCGCATCATCGCGCCAGAGCGATCTCTGTGATTGTCGGGGGAACAACTCTGGCCGTGGCGTTTGGCGCGCCATTGGGGGCATTTATAAGCAGCTTTGCGGGCTGGCGCGGCACATATCTGTTCATTGCCCTGATCGGTGTTCTGGCCACGTTGATCGTTTGGCTATTGCTGCCACGCGGCCTTTACGCAGATAAAATGACCTTGGCCAAGCGCCTGAGCGTCATCCGTCATCCGGGCCTGCTGCCTGCACTCTTGACCATGCTTCTCTATATGACCGGAGGCTTTGCCGTATATACCTATATCGCGGCTGTTGCAGTGGAGGGGACAGGTCTTTCCCGTGAATACTTGCCGATTATCCTTTTGGCTTTTGGAGTTGGCGCGGCATTCGGCAATTTTCTTGGCGGGCAGTTGGCCGATCGCTTCGGTGCCACCAAAACGGTGATTGCTGCATCCATTCTCAATACAGTTGCCCTGATCCTGGTCAGTTGGATCATGATCTTGCCACATGAGTTTGCCGGTATTGTCTTGATCGCGCACATGGTGGTCTGGGGTGTTATCGCCTGGATGTTTCCACCGGCACAGGCAAGCCGCATATTGGCGATAGCGCCGGAAAGCGCGCCGCTCGCTTTATCGCTCAATTATTCCGCGCTCTACCTTGGGGTTGCCATAGGATCAATGATCGGAGGGCTGGTCATCACCAATCTGGGGCTGAACTATCTGGGCACTGTTGGCAGTATATTCTCAATCCTGGGTCTTGCGGTAATAAGGCTGGCCCGCACCGCGAGGCCCAAAGAGCATCTGTCGATTGCGTGATCGCGCGAGGGCCGGGCGCTGATATCAGACCTGCGCCCTTGCTTCCCTGAAGGAAACCAGTCTTTTGCGGTTTTCATCCCACAATACAAGCTTCACGCAGCGCAGGCTTTCCATGATTGTAATACGGCCAATATCGGCAAGCTCCGGATAGTCCTTCAGAACTTGCGGAAGCCGGTAGCAGGGAACCTTGCTGGAAAGGTGATGAACATGGTGAATGCCAATATTGCCGGTGATCCATTGGAGAAAACCCGGCAATATGTAATGCGAAGAACCATGCAGGGCGGCTTCATGGAACTGCCATTCCGGTGCCGATGACCAATGCGTCTCTTCGAATTGATGCTGAACGTAAAACAGCCAAATACCCGCCGCTCCCGCAAGCGTAACGATGGGCAGGTGTATCAGCAGAAATGGACCGACGCCGACAAGCCACATCAGAAATATGGCGCAGACAGCGATGCCAAGATTGGTTGCCATGGTTGAAATCCACGGCGCAGCACCAGACCGCATCATGCCGAAGGGCAAACGCTGCTTGAAGAAGAACAGCCAAACAGGCCCCACACCAAACATAACCGCCGGGTGGCGATAGAAGCGATAGCCAATCCGGCCCCAACGCGACAGCGCGCGATATTCGGCAACCGTCAGCGTAGTAATGTCACCAATGCCGCGTTCATCCAGATTTCCCGCCGAGGCGTGGTGAATAGCGTGGCTGCGTCGCCAATAATCATAAGGTGTCAATGTCAGCACGCCAATGACCCGGCCAGTCCAGTCATCCGTGTGACGGTGAGCAAAGAATGATCCGTGGCCGCAATCATGCTGGATCATGAACAATCGCAACAGGAAGCCTGCTGCTGGAATAATGAGAACCAAACCCCACCAATAGCCATAATGGACAGCGGCCCAGCACAAAGCCCAGAAAATAGCGAAAGGAACAAGCGTAACCGCAAGTTCAAAGGCGCTCCGGCCTCTATGCGGTTTGCGATATTGGCTTAGAATTTTAAGCCAAGGACGAGCATCAGAGCTTGCTGCAGGGCTATTTTTTTGTGGAGGAGTTATCATCCGCTATTATATGGCCGCCGAATAAGATCACGCAAGGTGCGCTTTGAAATAAAACGTTACCAAAAGTAGTAACATAGTGCCGCTATTGGAACCGCTGTTAGTGCTTGGCGTTTAGTATCGAATAGGGCACCTATGGCCCCATGTGTTTACTGATGTTTTCTGGATCGAAGGCCTGCCTTTGAATTCTTGGGTCAGTATTAAGATTATCGTTTGACGTAAGGCTAGTGTAATGGACCCAGTGCAATTGATTGTTGTCATAGCGTTCGACCAAGGGGATGCTGGCGAGCTTTTCCCGGTTGGAGAACCGCAGCAATTCGAAACAAAAGATCGCGCCATCCGCACGGCCAAGGATTTGGCTTCAAAACATGCTGGTGTTATCGCTTGGGCCCGGGAAGCGAAGCCGGATGTTGGCGAGTATGGCCCGCCGGAAATTATCTATACAGCGGGAGAGGTGCTGGAGCTCGAATAGAGCAGTTTCCGCACATTGAATCATTGATCTGCGACTGGGGTGAGTTGGCTCTGGTCCCAGATATCGCGGTACTTAAGACGGATAACTCACATCGTAATTCTGGTGCTGTGGATGAGGATCAATGTCCACCGCCCGTCAGTTCGTGACCAGACCCGGCTATAAGCGAGCTTTTCGGAAAAGCTTTCCCCGTAATATGTTCCGGCGATTTTTCCGAACCATGAGACTGTCGCGGCATTTTCCATGAGTCGCACCGAGCAATCCAACATGTCAATCTGATCAAGTTTAAGGATATTGGCACGATGGAAATCGAGGTTTTCCTGCTTGTTCAGCCTGCGTCCAAAAGGATCTATCGCGATGAGATTGTCGTCGAGACATTCATCCAACGCGGCAGTATCGCTGGAAAGCATCGCCTTGCGCAGGCGGTCTTCAAGCTGCTCAATATCAGTGATGGAGAAGTTCAAGTCGGATTCCAGTGTCATAATGAGCTCTGTCGTTGACCAGTCACGTTAGCCGTCCAGCAATAATCGAATGCCGATTAAGGTCTGATGAACGGCCATGTTGGGTGCCGATGAAGGCAAGTCAACGCATGCCGTCTTGCCGTACACATTGCAACAGTATTTTTGACGTTTTGTTCCATTCCATCTCGTTGAGGCAGGGGCCGGACCCCCAGAAGCATTGCGAGAATGAGCCGCCATGGTTTTCCGGCAATTCTATACTTTTGATAATTGGTGATTGTTGTTAGAGATGTATATCAACTTTAAGCTGCATTGAAGGGCATCCGCATGATCGGCAATCCCATGCATCGGCAGGTATTTTTGCTAGCGAGCGCACAAGCGCTCTTTCAAACGGTCACGGTGCTTGTCGTGACTGTCGGCGCTCTGGCCGGCGGTCAGGTCGCCTCGCGTCCGGGGCTGGCAACTATGCCGATAGCTGCGATGTTTCTGGGCACAGCGGCAGCGACATTTCCTGCATCAATGTGGATGGCACGGGTCGGCCGCCGGACGGGCTTTGTCGCCGGGGCGCTGCTTGGTGTTGCTGGCGGGCTCTGCGCGGCGCTGGGCATCTGGCTGGAATCGCTACTTCTTTTGTCATTCGGCACGTTTCTGGTCGGAGGTTATCAATCTTTTGCACAATTCTACCGCTTCGCTGCGAGCGAGGTCGCTGACGAGACCTTCCGCTCCCGGGCAATCTCGCTCGTGCTGGGAGGCGGTGTCGTCGCGGCTGTGGCGGGTCCCATGCTTGCACGCCTCGGTGGTCCGCTGCTGCAGCCCGAATATGTCGGTTCATTTCTGCTTTTGGCACTGGTCTCTCTGGTTGCCGCCGGAGCGCTGCTCTGGCTTCGCGTTCCCACCCCGCAGGCCATTTATAGTGATGCGGATAAGGGGCGGTCCTGGGGCCAGATCGTTACTCAACCAGTCTATCTCGTTGCGCTTTTCGGGGCCGTGACCGGCTACGGAATCATGATTCTTGCCATGACCGCAACGCCGCTTGCCATGGCGCATCATCATCACGACCTCCCAGCCACTGCGACAGTCATTCAACTCCATGTGCTTGGGATGTTTTTGCCGTCCTTCTTTACAGGCTCGTTGATCGCGCGCTTCGGCGTGCTGCCTATTATGCTGACGGGCCTGGTTCTCTTGGCCGGTCATGTGACCATGTCATTGACGGGAACTGGTTTCGGTTCGTTTGCAGGCGCGCTTGTCCTGCTCGGAATCGGTTGGAACTTCCTCTATATTGGCGGTACAACATTGCTGACCAGCACCTATACGCCAGCCGAAAAAGGGCGTGCGCAAGCGACCAATGACATGACGATCTTTGCCTGTGGGCTTATGTCTTCGGTGAGCGCAGCAGCGCTGCTGGAATTCCTTGGATGGCAAATGCTCAACCTGTTACTGCTGCCCTGGATGGGGGCTGCCGCGCTCGCCCTGATCTGGCTTGGCTGGAAACAGCGCAAAGTTTTGCCATCGACCACTATTGTCAGGTGACTGTCTCAAACGGTCCCGAGCAGGCTACACCCTCCCAGCGGGCGAAGTCCGCAGTTCCAGCAGTTCTCTACTGAAATGGCGCACCCGACAGGATTCGAACCTGTGACCTCTGCCTTCGGAGGGCAGCGCTCTATCCAGCTGAGCTACGGGTGCATGGGGCTGCGACAGCTCGCATGCGCGAAGCGGTTCTAACCGATGCGCGTCAAGGCTTCAATGGCGAATTTTGGATTTGGCGAAGAAGCTGTGGAGGTAACATGGATATTGCAGGGTGCGACTCCGTTTAAAAGCGGTGTGCCATTAGTGTGCCGGATGACCTGGAGTCGCATTTCGAGTGCGGTGTTTTTAACCATTCAGCCAACTCTCCGAGTCTGGGATCAAAATCCCGGAATGAATAGCAGAAGCGATCCTGCCGGTGTGCGATGCCCAAATGGGCAGGCTTGAACGTGCGACACGCTAGACGTGCCGTTGCAGTGCCTAATGTGCGGTTATAAATCTAACTCGCTATCGGCAGTTTCAGCAGCCTCGACTTCTGCAAGTGCTTCCTTACCTTCGTGAAACGTCACAATAGTATCCGGCAATCCAATTAGCAGCAGGGGGCATGGGTTTCCTACGCCGCGCCGAAGCCTATCATCTAGCTTTCTCCAATGCGTTGTAGCTTCACCAAATTTATCTGAAACAAATTGGCCGGTAAATGCATCGCGAAAAGACAATGGATTGATTGCCCTCCCAACTTTCGTTTCAATAGCCCTGCGCTGTCGAGATGTTGGTTCATATCCCCATTGTTTCATGTCATTAAATGTTTGAATTTGGCGCTCATCTAGAAATCGCCGGACCAGAGAGCGCATATTGTCGTGCAGTTTTTTGCCCCTCGTAACGATCACGCCAACTGATATTGCCCCATCTGCATGGAGCCGCTTAAAATTCTCTAAGTCTCGGTCATAAAATGGATCCTTATTGTTCCACTCTATCTCTAAGGCTACTCGTTCGCCCGAGGGAAACGTGCGAACGTGGTCCACCTCATGGGATTGGCTTTCACGAGGCACTCCGTTAATCCGTCGTTCCACAATAAATTCTGTTTTTGGCCATGACAAATTGTTAAGCGCATTTCGCAACCTCTGTGTTCCTTTTGCTTCTCCTCCTCCACCAGCAATGATTTCCTCGATTGGAATTGTAGTTGCGAGGAGTGCCAGCTCGAGCTCCTGAATTGCCTCGGGAAAATCCACACTGAGAATTGCTTGGGCATGCGACTGGAATTCAATTTGGAAGCCACGTTCAACCAGTGCTTCAAACATTTTATACCTTTTTTATTGGTTCCGGCCCGATGACTCTAAACGAGACTTGGAACGAATCGCCGACTTAGGTTAGCCTTAAATCCGTTGCGAAGTCGCGGATAGAGGAAAATTCAATGAATTATAAAACGGTAAATAATCCGGACAAATTAGTCTTTATTCGACTGCGATAATCAAGGTGAGGATAGCAGCGTGTCATTCGCACCTTAATGGATTGGAGTTCCTTGAAGCGCGCAAGCCAGAACTTCTCGCAGAAATCAGGTTGGTTGTTGCTGGAATCGATGCGGCAGCTTGCAGGACTAAAATTTCCAAGGAGAAGACCAAACTCGGCAAAAAGGTATATTCACCCCGAGAGATGAACAAAGCATTTGATGTTGGCTTTGGTCAACACCAATGGAAAGCAGTTCAGACTACCTATTGGGTGTGTGAAGACGCGCGGACAAACCGAAAGGTAATGGATCTTAATCCCACACAGCAGAAGGCTGAAATTCTTTTAGCTGGTTTCATTCCATATCAGTCTCGCAACCAAACAGATTTCGTTAAGGAACGCGTTGCTGTGGAGGTGCAGCTGGGAAAATATGCTTTTATTGCTTACGATCTTTTCGTGAAGCATGTTGCCTTTTACGTTGCGGATAAAATCGACGTTGGTGTTGAGATAATGCCAATGAAATGCTTGCAGAGTGAGATGTCCTCTGGTCCGGGTTATTATGAGGCTGAGCTTTATAATCTCATCCGAGAAGGACGCGGCGTTCCGCCTGTTCCGCTGGTGATGTTCGGCATAGCGCCAGACGACTAAGCCGCGATTTTGCTTTTGCTGTGCCACTGTAGAGTATTGAACCACTCACCGATGATGAACCCGCTCAAAATTGGGATGGCGTTCTTTTTAAGCTTGGCTTGTCCGGGAAGCGGCCCATCGCCAACAGCGTGATCCGCAATGGTCACGACATAATCGGCCAAATATTCTACCATATCGGCGTCGGTGTTTTTGTTGAAGCTATCGGATAGCTTGCCGGCCAGTTCTCCCAGCAAGTCCGTAACTTCATATGGGCTAAGACCATTAGCTCGACGCGTCCATGTTGCCTGAAGTATTGCCGGGTCGGTAGAACTAAGTCTATTTTCTGCTTTCACTAAATCACTGCGAAGTTTGGTCAACGTTGAAATAGTCAAGGAGGAATGACGAAGGTAATTCTCTATGCTTCCGTCCAAATCGACTACGCGAATATCTTTCGATGAGCCGAAGAAAAAACGAACTTTCCAGTTTACACAGCCATTCACAAATTCGTTTGATAAATCAAACCGCATTCCACTCTTGAACCGAAGTCCAGGTAGAGCCGCGCGAAATCGTCGAGTTTCCGGGTAGGATTTGCCCTCAGTATCCGGAGGTGTTTTTGCAGGGATTTTCGACGGTAACGTGAGCAGCTTCCCAGCTTGACAAAAGTTTGGGAGACGCTCGGCCGCTGTGTGCTGTGCTGCGTGAGCAACAAGAAATGTGAATGTGGGAGGTATCGCATTTCCTACCATTTTCGCCTTCTCTGCAAAGGATCGAGCGAAGAACTGATAGGTAATCGGAAAACCCTGTAAACTAGCTCGTTCACGAATAGTGAGCCGCCGAAAAGCTCCAGGAGACTTAGGCTCAGCGATCACAATACTCTCACGAGAAACACGTGTGCAGGTTGCTGTTACCGTCCTTGACGGTTGTGTAAGAGGGTCAGGAAAAGCCATATTATTGTAAACCGAGTGAAACTCTTTTGATTCACGGTTCATTCTTAGTTCTTCGTTGTTAAGAGGTGCTTCTGCCTGATGGTCCGTTAGCTGCTCTGCCGCAAGCGTCGTGCCCCAAACTGGATCGGATACCGAATCTGGGTTAGCCAAGCCCTCGATCACGTCGCCGAGCGTGCGAGCTGGTAAACATGTTTGGTAAGTTTTCAATAAAGAAAAGGGAATATTGCCTGCAATACATCGTTTGCGAGCTTGCGCCGCACCATACTGTGAGAAATCCACCAATTCGATTTCTGGGTTTAGATGCTTGAAGCGATGGAGGACGTGTTCCGGATCACTGAATCCATGGCGCAACACCTGGGCAACACGAGGAACGTTCTCCAAAGCCCAAAACCGGGGTTTTAGATGGTCAACAATCTCAAGGAACTTGACCAAGTCCTTCAGTCCTTCGGCGATATCTCCACGCCCTCCTCTATTCGCATATGAGAATTCTGTGCAGGGTGGACTACCTACTACCAAATCAATGTCTTTGGGCAGATCACTCAGTTTCAGTTTGCGAATATCAACAGATGTAAGGCTTCCGCCATGATTGCCGTTGTGAGTATCAATTGCGGGTTGCCACCATTCGTAAGAATCAATGACATCTACGCCTGCCAGCCTCAAGCCAAGACTCCAGCCGCCAATTCCTGCATAAAGATCTATCGCACGCACAGAACACCCATAACGACTCACGCCTTCTCGAGTTGAATAATAGGCAATAATACCCTGTCGGCCGGAAAGGGCAAGATCCAACCCATGCCTTGTCGACATATTTCATTTTTGACTTGAAGCATATGCCGATTGCTTTTTTACCGAGTTCAAAAGTCCAAGGGGCATCGGTCTTCGACTATAAAACTTGGGGAACTCATTTCGGTAGATGCGGCGATTACGCTTCTGATGTGCGGTTAACTCTAGGATGGCCGCTGAGGCAGTCCGTCTCCGAATACGTGTTCCTCGTGTTGGAACATCAGAATGCTCGACAGTGACTCACTGTGACGCTCAGTGCTATTAACCGCATACTCGTTCTTATGACGCTTCAAGTTCATCGCTTGTTCTCCGATAGTTTCTTATTTTCAACTTCGGCACGCGATTTACCCTTGCGCTGCAAGATTCGAATATGGCAATATGTGTTTGCCGACCGTTTTCGCTAGGCAGTCTCAAAGCGCCCCACTAATCAAAGCACCCAAATCACAAAGCTGTGTCAGTTCTCTATTCCGGAATTGATTTTGGACTGTCGCCAATTCGTTCATTAGCGCATTGGTTTGCATACTGGCCTCACTGCAAGGAACGGCGCGGGATCATGACCGCCATCTTTACCGCCAGACGATACGGAAGCCGAGATGTCAGCTCCCCTATGGAAAACGTAGGACGCCCATCTCGTAGGCTGGAATGCCTTGTAGCGAACGCCGGATATCTTCGATATCGAAAGGCCCAAAAAGACGGCGCACTGTGAAACGCTCACAAGATGAGCAACCACAACGCCGGTCACATATCGATTGAAGGAAAGTCGAATGTGATGCCTGAACCCTGCGGGGTTCATAACCGTTTGATCGTAAGATCGGATAGCGGAGTTTCAGCTAGGTAAAGGGAAACCACCTAGCCGGTCTAATGAACCAAGACTCTTCACCACCTGTGTAACGCAGAAATCCCCCTCTAGGTTAGAAACGGGCAGAACATTAGATTGTCTAGTATTCTGCTTTTGTATGTTCTTTCCTAGAGGGGGATAAGAACTATACCCGCAGGTCTATTAGTGAGGAGAAGAAACACAAACAGTGATCAGCGCGCAGCGCTGGCAAGCGAAGCGCGCAGGTGAGCGAGCAAAGCGAGACGAACAACAGGTGCCTTTAACATCGCTATAATGCAGTTCAGCGCTCACTGGTGTAATTCCGGACCGCTAGATGCAAACTATCGGGTAATAGCCAAAATATCTCCGGCAGCGGCATCCGAAAAATAAGTCAGTGCTGACTTATCTATTTGAAGTTGTTGTATTTTTTTGAAATTCTTGCTTGCTTTCCATTTTGCTTTGACTCATGTTTCGATCGTCAACAACACGAAACGAGGTTCACATGAGCACTTATCACCCCGCCGCTGACTACCACGCCGCAATCGATCAAATCATCGCCGCGCCTTCTGCCCACAGCTTGCTCGATCTCAAGAGCCGGATCACTCTAATTCTTGGTGAGGCCTTGGACGTATGGCCCGACACTATCAACGACGGTTGCGATGTTCCAATTTATCCGTGTGCGAACTCTGTTTGAAAGGGCTTGCAAAGCCATTATCATTATGCGATATCGTAATAATAATGGAGTAGATCATGGCACTGAGCAATGCAGAAATTCAAAAGCAATGGCGCGAACGCCAAAAGACAAAGCGCCAGAAAGCAACCGACGCGACAAGTAATGACTTGCGCCGACCGTTCCACGATTGGTTAGCCGCAAATCGGATTAACTGGGATGAGTTCGTTATACCGCTTGATATCGCCGGAATTACACCGCCGGAATTTGAGGATAATCGCGATCCTTCATCGGCAACTGGCGAAATCGACAATAACACCTATGCCGGCAAGCGCGGTTCAATCGCTAGGGCGGAATTGACAGTTGACGGTTTGTTAGAGGCCGCACGTGCGCTTGCTGAGCACGTCAATGCATATAAACGCGAAGAGATCAGCGCACGGATCGAGGAGTTGGAGAATGCCAATCTAACCGATCCAGTGACTAGGAAAGATGCGCTAGCGGATATTGTTCGGCTGACCAAGGCACGCGACCGGCTTGATAAGCAAGTCCGTTACACCCTTCCCGAATGGAAGGTTAGCGGCGAGTAATCGTCCGTAAGCGAACGACGCGACCAAGGCCGCGCCGTTACTGAATGCCGGTGTTACCAGCACCGGAATCCTAAATGTCATCAATCCTAGAAAGGGAAATTAAATGACAAAGCATACTAACACGCCCGCTATTGCCACGGCAACTATGGCGCCTGTCTACTTGCATGAAACCATGAGTGGGAAAGCATTCGACACCTTATCACAGGGGTGGAATTACACCACGCTCGGAAACGCTTATAGTTACGTCGAATACCTGAATTCTCCTTGTGGTTTGGTTGTGTTAGCACATCAAGGCGATTTTAATGGACAGGTTGATGGCATTCATCCAGCACGCCTTAGCCATAGCATTGAAAGCACGCTGAACATTATTGAGCCGTTGAAGGGGCACGACAAGGCGTTGTTTCGAAACTCGCCGGTCGGTTACAATATGCATTGGATGACGCGCCGTTCGCAGGGGAGTTTGGTCCTTACCGCTTTTGATCGCATGATTGATGGCGGCGACCCGGAAGCGCCCTACCTTAAGGTTGGAGATGACGATGATAGTTCTGACGGGTTTTTCAGTGTGGCCGTTTACGATGCGCCTCATGGCCCTGTCATCGGAATCCATGATTACGCTACTAATGTAGCGCATGTCATTCGGCCTGCGGTTGCCGCCGACGAAATGAGGGAGGCCGCGTAATGTCGAATATCAAAAAGTGCGAAAAACATTCTGACAGTGAGCTAGCATGATGACCGGAAATTCCCGTGACAGAGTGATCGATTTCATTTTTGACAAGTTGGAACAGGCGGACATGGAGTCAATCATCAATCCCAACTATCTTGTCGATAGGCACGGCACGGCCACGTCACTTCTCGATGACATCGAGTCCAAAATTGTAGGGTTTGAAAATGGGGAAGTCTTCTACAAAAAAGATGACGATATGAGTGATCGCAGCAACTGGGTAACAGATGGTGTTGGCAGGGATGGCAAGCTTTCACCAAAATTGGCAGCACTTCATCGAGAGATAAAGCGGCAGATTGAGGAACTAAAGCGACCGCTTATACGGGGTGTTGGCAAGATGGATGAGCGCGAGCCTCAGCCCAAGCCTCGAATCCGCGTAAAGGCTGCTGGCCGCTACCGGTCGAGTTAAGGCGTTACACTGTTAAATTAAAGACTACCGCTCCGGTCTGCAACTGGCCCTTTAGCCGACCAGTATGGCCGGAGTGGAACGAACGTGAGTAAGAGGGAACTGAAACGCAACTTCGAATTTAGCTCTCCAAACAAACCGCACTGTATTCTATCGCGCTTTCCAGGAGGCCCGCCTGACCTGGGGTTTCGGCTCACAATCAATATCTCTTTCCAGTAAAGAGTGTCATTCGCGACAGCCGCCTACAAACAATTCTTCTATTAGTCATCTGGTTATGAGGGCTTTTAGAATAGCTATTATTCCCTGAAGCGGCCAGACTTTCAACGGCGTTGCGTATCTCTGCGAACCTGATTCGAGATTTGCTGAGAAATAGTTCCAGCAAGTATTTTGCCTGCTCTGCACGTTCTTCTCGATGGTTTGCTCTGGTGAGCTTCTATGACGTTTTCTTTGATTGCGGGATTATGTTTACATTTGAGCCCGATTTTGCATTTCTGTTTCCGTTGACAACCAAACGTAAACTTAATGTTACGAAGTGCCAATTGCATGATTGGCTCTGAACAGGATTATGTTGTCAAAGGCGGTTACTTGACAACATAGAGTCTGGCGTCGGAGTGATTTTGGACCCTCTAAGTTTACCTTTTCGGACCTTTGACAACATTGATGTAAACATATCTGACTGGCCGCCTTCAGATGCTGGCTAAATCGCCAATTGGTTAGATCGCTGTTAGGCCAATCTCGATCCTATTGATTTTCGTCACTTCTCGCTTCTACTAGAGCGAATGGAGGAAGATCAGTATGTGGAAGAAGAAGCCGACCGAGCAGCTACCGTGGTATCGCGATCCTGGCTACAAGGGGAAAATGGCTGAGGCTGACAAGCGCAAGCTCGATGCTATCCGGATGCAACCTAATCACCCTGCTGTCACCCGTGAGGATCTACCAGAGGCAGCGAACAGTTACATCAGCGACCTAGAAATGGAAGTCCATGATCTGCACGGGCAGATGAGCTTTTCGCGGACAATCGTCACAAGTGGGCTTGGAGCTTTCCTGCTTTACGCCAGCATCTACGGCCTAAAGCCCATGGACGATGTTTTCACGCGTCTAGGTCTCATCGCGATGATAATCGTTCCGTGGTTCTTTTTCAGACGGGATTCCAAGAAGAACGAGCAACGTCTGCTACCCGAGGAGAGATCGTGGTTTTCCACTGATGAGCAGCTCAAATACCATTGGGAGCTCGACTACATCAGCAAGGCACGGCAGATACAATCAAGCGAAGAATGAGAGGAGAGGGCGCACATGAGTAATAATCCCGGCAAGAAGGGTAAGGCAGCTCCGTGGGTAAAGCGCGCAGCCACAGAGCGCATGAACGATCTGCATAAGTATCGCCAAGACAACCATCCCGCCTATGCGAAACACATTGAGGAGCGCAAGGCGGTCTTCAAGTCGTTTCTCCCGCCAGAGGATGAGACACCTGCTTGGAAATTGAGCAATAAAGAACTGACAGACGCCAACAAGAAGCTCAAGGCATGGGACAAGAAGAACCCGTCGCCTATGTCGTTCGAGGAATACGTCCAGCTGGAAAAGGACTTTGACGCCCAATACACGCCCAAGGATTATTCCTGACGTTTCAACTGTCCAAAGTTTGCATACGGATATCGGACACCTCGGTATGGGTGGATTAGCATGAATTCCCGGATCCTGGCGGGTATGGGTGGACTGGAGAGCCGGGGATGCTCAGGCAGCAAAAAGCATCCCCTTTGCATACTATCAAAACCTCTAGGACTTCGATCCTATATCGGGTCGATGATACCGCTTGAGCTGCCGCAGATATAAGCAGCAGCCCAAATGGCAGTTATGCCGTCAGATTGAGTCGCTGTGCTCAGCGTGACATCCAAGTTCTTATTGGCACATCTCATCTTGTAGCAGTTGTTCAACAGGTTTGAAGAAACCCACAACGGGTCCCGCTGCTACTGCACCGCCTTTCTCAAACAACAGTGCTTGATATGATTGCATTGTCACGCCGACCTCGGAATTTCCTGTCGAAATGAGTTTTCCGCAGACAAATCCTACTTTGCGCTCAGAACGAGGCATCTCGATACGCTCAACTGTAAAGCGCATGTGCTCCGCACCTGGGAGTGTATAGGGCGCTTTAGAAACGACTACTTTTACTACCTCAGCATGATCTAACGACTGAGATTGCGCTTCAGTGGCATGAAGCTGGGTGAAGACGGCTAGTCCAAGAGCAGCAAATTTTGCAGTTGCATGGTGGCGAGAAAATTTCTGATAGATCATTTTAAGGCTCCAAATGTGGGTCGATGAATGATGACTAGGACGGGGTTGAAGGGGAGCCAAGGAGGTTATTCTGCGATCGTTATGAGAATGCCCGGCTTGTCTCAGCCCAATCTATCCACCAGATCGACGGCACGCAGATGAGAGTAGCGTTGCAACATTCGCAGCTCTTTATGCCCCGAGATCGTTGCCGTTTCGATGACATTGAAACCTCGCTCCAGAAGACGGGTCACGGCTTCATGGCGCAGGTCGTGAAAACGCAAATCCGGTAACCCCGCGCGCCCTCTGAGGTGTCCCCATGCTTGCCCTGCTGAGCTTTTCGAAATGGGTAGCACCAGATCACCAGTGCTCTGATCTGCGAGCCGCTGAAGGGTTTTTATGGCACGTGTGGAAAGAGGGACATCCCGGCTCTCACCGTTCTTCGTCATGTCGAGATGTGCAATACGGCGTTCCAGATCGATGTCGGTCCACGACAGCGACAACAACTCGCCCTGACGCATCGCTGTTTCGAGCGCAAGAATGATCAGTGAGCGCATATAGGGGTTGCGACCGGTGTCAGCAGCATCCAGCAGCTTTTGCTCTTCACCGGCTTCCAGGCGGCGATCCCGAGGACGTGAAGGTGCTGGTCTCCTGATCATCCGGCAAGGATTCTGGGGCAAGTGCACACCCCACTCCTTGCGCGCAATATCAATCGCGTGTCCGAGGACATTGAGTTCCTTAAGCACCGTTGAGCCCGAAACCACCTTCAATCGCTCGTCCCTGTAGACCGCAATATCTGTGGGACTAAGGATCGCCAGTGTTCGAAAGCAAATCGACCGCCTCAGCATTGCACCGATGCGGATTGACTCTGTTTGTGCACTACGCTTTGCGGAAGTAATCTCCACCCGATAGCGTGTCAGAAGGGCATGGACTGTCATTTGTTCAGCGAGCCTTGTATCCGGCATGGATCCGCAACGATCGAGATCAGCTTCCAGATTACGCGCCCATTTCTCGGCCTCGCTCTTGCTGTCAAAGCTTTTGGCGCGCGGTTGCATGCCTTTGCGTCTGACCTGACCTTGCCAGCGCCCTCTGAGTTTGCGGATCGTTGCCATAGAGGAACTCCTGAAATCGTGCCTCTATCGCGTAGGACGCCCCCCGCACCCCGCCAAGGGAAGTCTGTAAAAATATTTGGGTAGACGCCATTGTGCTTTCATGTCGTCATAAGGAAGTGCTCAACAGTGAGAGACGCGGTGTTCACCCAAGTGTGACGGATTTGTGCCGTAATCGCCCAAATGACTGTCGGCGAGCACTGTGACCGGCTCAGCTCTTAATGAAATCAAAGGGTTCCGGTGAAGGATTTGCCGAGAGAGTGCTGGCTTAGAAAGGCAGCACTCTTCGTGTCGAAAGTTTGCATGACGAAGACTATCGATGCTTGTGTGCGGCGCTTGTGAAGTATTTGTGCTTGTGCTATTCGAATACTAGCCGGTAGCTTAATGGTAAAGCAGCCGCCTTCATCAAGCCTCGGCTTTCTTAGAGCGGAATATGCACCTTCGATACGTGTTCGGCATCCAATCATTATACTCATGAATATTTTCTTGAATGAAAGCCAAGCGCGAGCTCGTTTTAAGAGCATGCTCGGGAATGCCAATCATTTGATAATCACGTCGCTCGTTGGCCTTGATGGGGTGGAGCGTGGTCTGGTTACCGACATTCCGCAGGAACTTCGCGCAGCTTGGTCTCCGAAAAATCCAGTCGCTTCGGCAAGGCGAACACGTCGCTTGGTGTTAGATATGGCGCTAGTTCGGGCGGTGGATTCGCTCGATATGTATATGAGCTATTCGAGGCGTATCCCGTATCTTATCCAAGATCCTAAGCTTCAGAACGATATAGATAATGCTGGTTCAAGCGTTGCGAAAAAGTTCAATTCTCTATCAAGATATCATACGAGTTTATCGCCAGTCCTGATATCAATGACATCCCTTATGATAGCTTGGCGCAACCGAGCCGCGCATGCAGAAGCTGACGTAGACATTGACCGCCACAAGATACAAGTTTTAATCGGGGCAAAAGACTCGATCGCCAACCAATATCGTGGTCTTGACGTTAACGAAATGATTGTTGGTTTCGAGACTAGCGAGCCATCGTTTAAGGAAGTTGCCTCTCTTATTCATGCTGTGCAGAATACTATCCAGGAACTCGAGGCTCTCCAACTCAGCAAACTGAACGCAGAAAAGTATCTCCGAGAGCTGATATGGATGAAGATTGGGGATAGTCAGGGGAAAATATCCGCAGATGAGAATTATCGCCTAAAGAGAATACAGAGTATATGGGGAAAAGATGAGAAGGAACGGTCAGAAGTAGTTTTCAGGTTTCTGCTAACATCAGGTTTGTCGAATGTAAAAAAATACCAACATTCAGTAAAATTTAATGAAAATTTAATAAAAGACGTAAGTCAGATGACTCCAAGACTTATGTGGGTTTGGTTGAACGACAGATAAGCACAACCAGATCGCTTGCTGGGTTGTGTTAGCTGCGGGCGGCAAACCTAGCGGTGAGCCAACTGCAAATTGCAGCTGAGTTTTCCGCAATAGGTGACAACGCTAGGATCAACGGCGAGCTCGTGCCCAATCAACAAACAATGACGCTAAAGGAAAGCTCAAGTTTTGACGAATATTGCTGAGCCAAGTGCGATATTCTTCAGCTGGCAGGCAAGCGGCCGAGTAAAGAAAAGCGGGTTGCAGCCACGGCGTCAGCTCATTGATGCGGGCTTTCTGCTGACGAAAATAATTGACCTCTCCTAAACGCGCTCTAATCCGGTAAAGGGCGCGCTGATCTAGGGTATGGTTGAGCACATCAAGTCGGCGCGCCTGCAGTGAGCTGATGTTGATAACGCCCCGCACAAACAATTCGAGTAGCCATGCCCGGGTCACGTGAAGATGTCTCACAGCAGGATTCAGTATCAGGTCCACAATGCCTGCTTCAATATCTTGAAAAGATATATCATCGTCTGCCGCGAGCTCTTCCATTAGTAGCACTAGTTCTTTGGCGAAAGGAATCAATAGCCCATAGTTTTCGCGGATGAACTGCACGGCATTTAGATCCCGTGTCAGTTTCATGCATCGGAGTAGGATTCTTATCTTGCCTAAATCCCAAAATTCTTGGTCTATTTCGGCTGATATCTCGGCAACAAGGTCTATATTAGCAAGCTGTGCCAACGGCTCTGAGCTGTCTTCCGAGTCATAGATTTCATAGAGAAGATGTTCAACTGCCGAAGCCTCTGCCTGAGCCGTATCTTCACCGCTCAACAGCTCCAAATTTTCTCTGTATTGCTCAAATGGTATAACACGCGTTTTTGAGGATGCCAGCGAAAGACCCTCACCCGCCCAAAGATTATCGGCAAGAAATGCTAGTGCATTGTAAGGATCTTGTCCTGCACGGATAAATATTCTGAAGTCGTCGACATAGCGGGTAAATTCATATCCTTCTGCGGACAATGCCCTATCAATATCCAGAAGAGCAAGTTCCGCTAATAATCGAGTTGCATTGCCACCAACAGGTATCCCAAAGGACTGTCGTGCCCGTATATCTCGCATAAATGACATTATCATTCGAGTCTCGGTCACCTGCCCCGCTGCGTCTTGAAGGCAGTTCTCAAGGCGATGGTGGTAAATCCGCTGATAAAAATCAGAGATATCGGCTTCAACGACATGAGTATATTGATCGTCGTCGCAAAATCTAACCTTTGAAAACTGCTGCATTAGCCATTGTCCATAGCGGCACCCGTCAGCGAACATTACGAAGTCTTCGCCCGGATGAAACCTGTAGGAAAAACCGGGTCGCTCATCCGACGGCCCTCTCGCAGCTTCGATTTGATTACCAATTGATGAGGTAGCGGCCAATAACATCACGGCATCAGAGAGATACAATTGGTGCGCGACGCGAAAACCATGTCGGCTTTTGGGAACTAGTGAGTCCAAGGAACTCAATGGCTTGAATGTTGCAGTGTTTACAGCCGCAAGCGCGTCGGCGACTTGCTCCTTGCAATCTTGTAAAAACTCGGCCTCAAGAGAATATGGAAATATGTCTGTATCCCCGTGGCGCGTAATATGTTCCAGACTCCAAAGGATCGCTTCGCGGTTCAAATGAGGCATGCATGCACCTTAGTAAAGAGGATGCTCACAATTGTCACGGAGCAGTCTCAGATGCAACTTATCGGTGCATATAACCGTCGCCAAGTGGTCCGATGCTCTCAGAAGGAGACGATGTCGGAACCGCGCTGCACATGGTAGGCCGGGCGAGGTCACCTGACGATTCGCGGACTTGGGACCAGTGGCAAATGAAATCTAGCAGGCAGGGCACCATTGAAAGATCGACCTGCGGTCCGTCTTTTTTATTATCGTGTCATGGCTTAATTTTAAGGCCGCCTGGTTGATTCGGTGTGTGCCCTTTACTTGTGGCGACTTAGCTGCTGACCATGTTCTGATTTTTGCCATCACTAAATGGGAAACACAATGGAAGCTTCCGAGCGCACGATCTCGCAAATTTTGACTGAGCAATATCGATACGAAATCCCGCCATATCAGCGGCCCTACTCGTGGGAAAAGGGGAACGTTGAACAGCTGCTCGACGACGTTTGGGAGGCGTATGAGGCTGACGACGAGGAATATTTTATTGGTTCGCTTATTACCATCGAGCGGATAAAGGGTGCCCTCTATGACGTCGTAGATGGCCAGCAACGTCTGACAACGCTCAATCTCATTTTCGCTAGGCTCCGAGATAGAATGAGCGACCCCTATGCCATGGTGGACCTTGAAGCACGCGTTCGTCTCCCAAAAAAGAACAAGGATGACGAGAGCAAAGCACGGCTAACTTTACGTAGCCGAGATCAGGCCTTCTATCTAAAGCACGTCTTAGAAAACCAACCTGTGAGCTCCGTTTATCAGCGCGAGCTGGAGAAGATGCAGGATAAGCCTAAGCTCAATATTCTTGAAAATATCGAAGCGATCGACCGCTTCTGTGAAGGCAAAGACGAAAAGACTATCCAGGCGTTCAAAGACTATCTCCTCGACCGAGTCTTTGTAGTCATGGTTGCGACGCAGTCAATGAAATCGGCTTATCGGCTTTTCAATGTGCTGAATGCTCGTGGCATGCCACTTTCGAACGCCGACCTGATCAAAAATCTCCTTTTCGCGCGTCTTCAAGGTGGACAAAAAAGTGAGGAGCTTGAAGAGCGTTGGTTAGAGCTCGAAGAAACGATCGGGATCGATCGGCTTGATCAGTTTTTTGCCCACCACCGCTCCTCACTCGTAGCAGTGAAATCCCGAAAGACCCTTCACGAAGAATTTGAACCGATAATTGAGAGATCAGCTAATCCGTTTGTGTTCCTGGACCAGATCATCGCATCTGCGAAAAACTACGTGCGCATTTTGCAAGCCAACTTCGACGACAGTGTGGCTCTAAGGTCGCTTCGCTCGCTCCACCGTGTTGCTTTCGAAGAGTGGATTCCACCTCTTCTCACTTTTCTCAATCAACCCGTTCCGAGTATGACCGAGGGCGATTTTGTAGTGCTTCTTGAGAAGATAACCTATCAAAATTGGATCCGGAGATTGGCTTTCACAGCTCGCTTAACGGTTTATTTTCAGCTCATCAATGCGATCCGAGACAGCAAAACATCCGAAGAGATTATCTCGATTTTCCGTGGCGGTGCTAACGACACAGAATTTAGGTCACTACTTGATGGCGAGGTGTATGGTCGGCCGTTCGCGCACGCAGTGTTGATGCGGCTAGAGGAAGCCGATCAAGACGAGTCCGTTACAAAGACATATCGAGGGAAAATCACCATTGAACACGTCCTTCCTCAGGCTTTGAAAGACGAATATTGGTCAGAAAGGTTCACGGAGGAAGAGCACCGCTCTTGGCTGCACAGGCTGGGCAATCTTGCCCTTCTGGCTGGGACGAAAAACTACAGAGCGCAATATTTCTCATTTAGTCGAAAGAAGGACATCTATGCGGAAAAAAATAAGATCGTGTCCTTCGACACGACAAAGCAGGTCTTAGACGTGGATGAGTGGACGCCGGACCAGCTTGGATATCGCCAGAGTGGCCTAATGTCTCGGGCAATGGCCGTTTGGACCTTGGGCGTGGCATGAGCCCGGATTTGTGTTCGCTAGCCCTGAAAGAACGACCCAAAGGATAGGTTGGTTACAACTTGAAAAACTCCCGCCATTGGTGATCTAATAAGAAGAAATAGCGCTGGGGGGGCGTCAGTAATGAGTATATGCGTTACCGTCTGCCGATTTTTGTCGGTTCTTTTCTTTTTTTCATCGTTTATTGCTGCTGGTTTTGCAGCAGAACGATCCTTCGGTCCGTTCTCGATTGATGAAAGTCGTCCAGATGTGATCTCTCTAAACGGTGAAATTGGCGTCGGAACAGCGCTTGATTTTCGCCGCGTGCTGCAGGCCGCACCGAATGCCAAACTTTTTGTTCTTAATAGCCCAGGCGGGACTGTAGCGATGGCACTCCTCATCGCCGATGATGTTCATCAGCGCAATCTCGCCACGTTCATCCCTAAGGGATCCAGCTGCTATTCAGCGTGTGCTTACATCTTCCTGGCTGGAAATGAGCGACAGGTCGACGGCGAACTTGGAGTTCATCAAATCTCGAATGACTCGAATGATCTTGTTAGCGCGCAGTATTCGATTTCCGATATCATCGACATGTTGAACAGGTTCAACACGCCCACCGAAGTTCTCACTGTTATGTTCAAGACTCCGCCGAAGGACATGTATGTCTTCTCTCAGGAAGAAGTTGCCCGTTTTAACATTAACCGTAAACGGGAAACTCCGGTGTCCGTTGACTCGGTCGAAGCAGTGGAAAACGAATTCCAACCAACGGAGTCCCCAACAAGCCCGACACCGACGGTGGTCTTGGCTCCCGCGAGCACAGAAACGGCAGCGAGTAAATTGAGTGGCCAGGCAGAGGAAAAACTCTCGGCCATTGAACAATATGCGAAACGTCCAACGCGTATGGCGGTTTATACCGGCCTTGATCTTTTTGGAGATGATATCTCATCAGTGCGGACCAAAGATGCCGCGCAATGCGCCAGGAATTGCCTTGCGATGAACGGTCAATGCAAGGCGTTTACCTTCAACGCCAATCCCCGTGTCTCGCAGGGTCCGAACTGTTTCCTCAAAGCCAGTGAAGGCACCGCCGACGGCAATGCGGTAGCAGTTTCGGGTAAGTTTCTCAGCAGCGCCGATCCGGATCCACAAACGTTCTCTATGGGCACGATTGACCCTAAATTGGCTCTGTTTAAAGACGTCGATTTGCCCGGCGGCGATCTCTCATCAAGGCCTTTCAAGAAAAACGGAACGGCTCAACAATGTCGCCTTGCGTGTATCGCAGACGGCCGCTGCATTGCCTTCACATACATAAAACACAAAAGCGAGTGTTGGCTAAAGGGAGCGATTGGGAAGCCGATCTACGGTTCAGGCATGGTAACGGGAGTGAAAACGATGCAAACGTTCTCTGCAAGCTCGATCATTAGCTTGGAGTAGACGTCTGTTAGCACCCGCCGACGTCCGACCATTTCAAGCGCTGTGCAGGCAAGTTCCATAATGGGGCTTATGCAACGCGGTAGTATTGGTGCTCTGCGAATGCAAGGGAATACCGACAGCGCAGGAATACATTGACGA
This sequence comes from Phyllobacterium sp. 22552, assembly GCF_052044585.1. NCBI lineage: Bacteria > Pseudomonadati > Pseudomonadota > Alphaproteobacteria > Hyphomicrobiales > Phyllobacteriaceae > Phyllobacterium > Phyllobacterium sp. 22552. Next base: position 152,577 of record NZ_JBQENG010000003.1, read on the forward strand.
AGAGATTCTAGTTCTCAGATTGATCGGTAGAAGCAAGGTCTACGATACTTCGAAACTCAGTTATGTATTCGGGTCGCCGTGTCATCAGGTAGTTGACGATCCGAGAGTTCTCCAACAGCCGTTTCAGATAACCTTTCGTCACGGTGAGCTCTAAGTGGTCCTTGCCATAAGACCCTTGTATGGAATGCATTGACTGTTGAAGGCGTCCAAGTTCCTTTTCCATCCGAGCGATAGCGTCAACACTAATGCCCTTGATGGCTTTGACTTTGTTTGGTTCCGCCAGTTGGCTTTGCGGGGTGCCAGCCAATATTGCACTTGCATAGCCAACCGAATAATTGTTGGCGTTCATCATCAGTTCTGCTGCTTCGATCTGGCGTATTGGCTGCAGTTTTTTCAGAATCTCGAACACGGTCATTGGACAGTTTTTGTCCTTAAGTAATTCGGTGACTTCCGCGCATATGCCGCGAAGCATACGGGCGCGCCGCCTGATAGATTCAACACTTAATGAAAAAACGCTGGCAATTTTAGCTTCAGGCACGCCTTGCTTCAGGGCGTTCACAATCATGGCATACTCTTGGATGGACGCGATGCGACTAACCTGTTTATTGTAAGTGAATGCCTCATCGTCGGTGGACACGAGGCACTCTACTTCGTCGCGCCCCATGTCTTTGAGAACTTCAATTCGTAAATGGCCATCGAGTATAAAGTATTGACGTGGATCATTTCGGTTGCGGGCAATAACGGGTGGTTCGACGAGACCCACCTCTGAAATTGAGATGGCAATTTGACGATACTTCTTGCTCGATTTCAGAGCTTTGGTTGCCGCCCTGCGCGGGAGCAATTGATCAATCTTGACCAGCATGCAATCTTTTTCAAAGCCCTGCTTAACGCTTTTCGGCTTATGGCTCGTTTTTTCATCGCCCATCAGGTGCTCCTTCCCAAATCCTATTTCCTAGTTGGGATGGAAGGGCATCTAAGCTTTCGGATTTCAGAAGGTTCACAAACTCAATATCTGCAAATAAAGACCGCATCGCCTCGACTACAAACAGCAGCTTATCCTGAGTGAGTGCGGCTTTTTTAATGAGCACTTTTTGCTTGTCGGCTTCCCGCTGATAAGCACGCACCATTTCTTCGCTCGTTAAAGGGCGCTGAGGAGCTTCATATCGTCCAAAAACCTGGCCTCGTAGACGGCCACCAGTTCGACTGCGTAGCTCAAGTAACCGCCGAGCAAGCACGAGCTTTTTCCCGCGGAGTTTCTTGTGAGTATAGGCTTCCACAAGTGCCGCTTGTGCCCCCTCTTCATCAGCTTTCGCAATGTCAACGGCAAGACTTAGTGGTATCGTGCCAGCCTCAACGGCCGCGATTAACCTCTCCTCGCCTCTCTCCAAGAGCCCTGCAATCATATTTACGTATTCAGGAGTGACGCCGATCTTATTTGCGATCTCTTTATCGCTGTAACCGTCCTTTCTTAACAAGGTAACCTCCTGTAGCAAATCCACAGATCGGTGCTGGCGCCGGGCACAATTCTCAACCAAACTCATCAAAAGACAGTCATTCACGTCGGCTTGAATGATCATCGCGGGGATGTGGGTCTGTCCTAATTCTTTGAAAGCCTCGATCCGCCCTTGCCCGCAAACTAGTTCATACTGATGAGTTTTTACGTCGGACAAGGTTCGAGCAACAGTGATTGGACGCTTCAGCCCCACTCTAGTGATATTCTCTACAATCTGGTTGAACCGTCTCCTATCGCGAACTCTTGGATTCAAAATTCGGATTGCTTGAATGGGTATTAGATCAATATATTTCCAGGACGGCTCTATCTGATCAACGTGCATAGGAAGCACTCCAGGATACTGGTTGAGCGATTTGAAGGAAGAAATCGAGGGTGTCAAAGCGATATGCATCAAGAGAAAATGCATTCCGTTCGGCAAGCCGCAACGTTGGAGCTGCTACATCAATGGAAGGTAGTAAATAGTAGTCGAGTGCCTGCTCATTCGCTCGATTCATTCGCACAACGATCGTAATGTCAGGGAGTAAGCCGCTGTCCAGTCGCACCTTCCAGCGCATTGAGCCTGCGGGTGTAACGAAGCATCGCGATAAGACGACCGATACTGTGAAGGCATCATTGAGACAGAGGAGGTCGGTGTCATCTTCTTGACTGACTGACGCTCCGACTTCTTCGAGTTTTGAAATGAGCTCCCTGACGATTTGCGGGTGTTGTTGCCGCAATTGTCGGTTGACAGTTATATAGCGATAATCGCGCTCTGGGTCATATCCAATTAATGTATATGCGTTGATGAGGCTTCCGAAGCGGTTCCGATATACGCTAGCAGATGGCATAGAATCGCGTTCATCGATAATCAGTCCAGAGAGGCTTCCCTGAGATTTGAGTAAATCTCTCAACATAAGGAGCAACTCATCATTGCTAAGATGCTGAGACCTGAGCTCGATAATAGATTGGGCTTGCCGGAAAGTTTCGATGTCAACGATCGGGGTGAACACGCCATCGGCGCGAATCCACATTTCCGGGTTATTCCTTACCCGGCGCTTCTTGAGCTTGTATGAAATTCGATTGTAGACGTTATTGCCAATGTATTTTTCATTGGTGAGAATTTGGCGCACGGTTGATCTTGACCAGGGCCGACCCAAATCGGACCAAATTGCCTCGGAATTCAAGATGTCTGCGATCGGCTGTTCAGACAGGTGATTTTCGACAAACAGTTTATAGATTCGCCGGACAATATTGAGTTCGTGGATCGGACCTGGCACAAGGATCACGCGGTCGGTTTGAAAGCTCTTTCTCTGGCCGGCCACGAGCTCCCCTCTCGGCACACCATGTTCATCAATCAATAAACGACGTAAACCAAAACCCGGCGCACCACCTTGGCGATAGCCCAATTCGATCAGGCGACATTGGCCGGCAAAGACTTTAGTAGATAGTTCGCGGCTATATTCTCCAGCCATGACCCGCTTGACTGTTTTTAGTAAGTTGGAGCCGATGCTCCCGTCGTTTTCAAACTGTTCTGCGCAATAATGAACCCTTATTCCTACTCGGGAACATAGGTGCTCGTAGTATGCGCTCTCGTCTGCATCTTGGAACCTGCCCCATCTGCTAATGTCGTAAGCGAGAATTGCAGTAAAGTTTGCGCGACCTGACCTGACCTCATTCATCAAATCCGTGAGCGCAGCACGCCCATCTATGGTTAGGCCACTTCGACCCGAGTCCGTATAGACCTTTTCAACGATAAAGCCGCGCTCATCCGCATACTTACGAATTGTGGCTAGCTGGTTGTCGGTTGAATATTTTTGATGATCGGTCGACATGCGAACGTATGCCACCGCCGGGGAGGCACCTAATTCATCATCTTGCGATGTAATTGTGCGATTCAAGCTTCACCAAAGACTGCAGAGATGGGTTCCGACGACGTCAAAACGTAATCATACGAGAAACCAATCTTACGAAGCGGAGCATGGAATGTCGTTTCCCAAGAAGGGCAAGCCCTTTCCACTTGACCAAAACACCGACGAAACTCGCATTGATGATCTGAGTTTCGCGATGGTGATATCGTTAGCTCTGAAGAGGTCCATTGGAAATTCACATCGATCGATCAAAACAGCCGCAAAGTGGACAGGGGCAAACGAACGAACCGTAAAAAATTGGTTTAAAGGAAAGTATGGTCCCAGCGGTGAACATTTGATGTCGTTGGCCCATCACTGTGATGAGGTCATGGAAGCATTGATTTTATTGGCGGGCAGAGAAACGCTTCTGGTCGCAGTTAGTTTGAACGATATTGAAGGGCGCCTGGAAAATGCGCTAGAACTCATTCGCCAGATGCCTAAGAAAACGCCGGATTGATCTAACAGTTGAGACGGAATCATTAGAGTGGCGAATTCGTGCCGCTCCTATGCGAAATACGCGTTTATCCGGCGGAAAAACCTTTGAAATCAAACGTAAATATATTGCCTTTTCAAGGGGTTGGGCGGATTCGGAGGGCAGCGCTCTATCCAGCTGAGCTACGGGTGCATGGGGCTGCGACAGCTCGCATGCGCGAAGCGGTTCTAGCCGATGCGCGTCAAGGCTTCAATGGCGAATTTTGAATATGAACGGTATTAAGGTTCTAGCGCTCTCATTGGCGCTGCGCTGAATTGGAGGAGAAATTATGATCACACTTGGTCCAGCACTGGCGTTCGTGAAGACTTGGACGGCGCAGAACGTCCACCTTGATAAGCTTGGTGATGCGGAAAAGCGAGGAGAGGAGCTTGCGCGCGCGTTGCTCGCCGATGCAAAGGCTGCTGGCTATAACGAGGCGGAGATCGAAGAGGCAGTAGGGGACGATGTTGTTGATTACATGATCGAGGCTCTTGGCAAGGCGGGCGATCCGAAAGTCGTCGGGTCGTAGACGCCCCGCAGGGCATCCTGGCTTTCAACGCCGCCGTCTTATCCCGTTTGAGACAAAATATCAGCAAGGCGTGCTGCCTGCGGTGTGAGGTCACTGAAGCGACGGGCACAGAGGCACAGGCGGCGTGTGGCCCAATCATTGCTGAGAGGAACTATCCTCAATTTGCGCGTGCGAGAGGACTTGCGTGCCGCCCCTTCCGGGACAATGGCAATTCCAACATTATTAGAAACAAGTTGGATGACAGTTTCCAGCGTTGTCACACGCACCCGAAAGTTCACGTGGCGTCCGAGTTGTGCTGCCCGCCGGATGATGTGCTCCTGCAAGGCATTGCCGATGTTGAGGCCGATGAAGGGTTCGTTTACCGCATCCTCGAAGCGGATTGAGCGGGCACCGGAAGCAAATGGGGAATTATGCGCTGCGATGATTGCGAGGCGGTCGGTGCAAAAGGGCTGTTGTTCGAGATTCGACAGATCGGCCCAACTGGCAGCAATGCCAAGATCTGCATAGCCATTGACAAGCTTTTCAGCAATCAGGTGGCTGGGATGTTCCTCAAGGTCCACATCAATATGAGGATTTGCCACGAGAAAAGTCGATAGAAGTTCAGGAAGAGACTGTGTAGCCGCCGCCGTATTTGCCAGTAGACGAATGCGCGCCCTGAAACCATCGGCGTGCTCGCCAAGATCCCCTGTCATGGCCTCGATCTGATTCTGAATTGTTCGCGCGTGATGAAGGAGTGTATGCCCAGCCGAGGTGAGGGTGACGCCGCGCCGTTTCCGCTCAACCAGCGCTACGCCAAGCATATCCTCCATGCCCTTGATGCGGGCACTTGCCGATGCAAGCGCGAGGCCCGAGCGGTCTGCACCCGCAGTGATGCTGCCGCTTTCAGCGATATGCAAAAACAACCTCAGGTCAACCAGATCAAATCGCAAACCAACACCTCGTGACTTCGGCCATAACGAAGGCTGGCCCGGGCAATTCCAGATTGTGGACTTGATAGGGAAAGGTCAAGAGTCGGCGTGGAATAGCTCAAAAGAACAGGAAGTGCTGCTATGATGGAAGTCGCCGGAAATCTGGTCAATCTCGCAACCGGCCATCTTATCTCCTTTCCGATGATCTGGATTACCGTTGCATCGGTGTTTTTGTTGGCCGGCCTTGTAAAGGGTGTCGTGGGAATGGGCTTGCCCACCGTCGCAATGGGCCTTCTGGCAATTACCATGCCTCCCGCACAGGGCGCGGCAATCCTGATTATTCCATCCTTCGTCACCAATATATGGCAGTTGCTGGCAGGCCCATCGTTCAAGCGGCTTTTCAAGCGTCTCTGGACCATGATGGCGGGTGTTGCTGTTGGAACCGTTGCTGGAAGCGGTTGGCTGACAGGCGGTCACACCGGCGTTGCGCTCTCCGGCCTTGGTGCAGCTTTGACGATCTATGCAATGCTGGGATTGCTACAAGTCAGGTTTCAGGTGAGCGTGCGTTATGAAAATCTGCTCTCGCCGCTGGTCGGGCTGATAACGGGGCTCGTGACCGGCGCAACCGGCGTATTCGTTATTCCGGCGGTTCCTTATTTGCAGGCGTTGATGCTGGAAAAAGAAGAGCTGATTCAGGCATTGGGGCTGTCATTCACAGTATCCACGATTGCACTGGCTCTTGGGCTCGCGCTGCATGCTGATGATCAAATGGCACCTGTGCCGTTGCTTGGTGTCTCGCTGCTTGCGCTGATTCCCGCTTTACTGGGCATGTTCATTGGACAAATGCTTAGAGCGCGAATGAGCGCCGAGGCATTCAGGCGTGTCTTTTTCAGCGGGCTGCTATTGCTCGGCATATATCTGGCGATCACGTCCCTGAGTTAATGCACGCTATGATGGAAAAAACCGGTTTCAAGCATTGAACCGAAGCGAAGAACACCGCACTCTCGCCTGGCAACAAAGGAGGAGATGTGAATGTTTCGAAATTATATGATTGTGCCGTCATTCAGAGCCACGATGTTTAGTACGGTAGCGCTTCTTATAGGGGCGACATCGCCCATGATGGCGGATGAAAGCACATATCCGCATGGCAATGAGCCTATTGGGACTGTCGAACAGGTTTATGATGGTGCACTCTTGCCGGATCTGGCTGTCAGCACCTACCGGAACATTGACCGGCTCTTTCCAACACGCACGATCAAAGCCGGAACGAAGCCTCTCGATCTTCCAAAAGCTGACAAGCAGCTCACGAATGTCAAATTCAAGTATGAGGAAAAGGATTACGATCTCTACGATTTTGTGGCGCTGGACAATATTACAGCCATGCTCGTCATCAAGGACGGCAAGATTGCCTTTGAAACATATCAACGCGGCAATACGGAAAAGACACGTTGGATGTCGATGTCGGTGGCAAAGTCCATCAGTTCTACCCTTGCGGGCATTGCGATAAAGGATGGGCTGATAAAGGGCCTCGATGCGCAAGTCGTGGACTATGTGCCTGAGCTGAAAGGCAGCGCCTATGATGGCGTTTCGGTTCGGGATGTTTTGATGATGTCGTCTGGCGTCAAATGGAATGAAACCTATACCGACCCAAACTCTGACCGGCGCGCCCTGTTGAAGGCACAGATATCGCAAAAGCCGCGCTCTGCCGTAGAGCTTATGGCAAAATTGCCGCGAGCTGCTGAGCCTGGCACATTGAATACTTACAGCACGGGCGAAACACAGATTCTTGGTGAGATAGTACGGGGTGCGGTGAAAAAGCCGCTTGCGGATTATCTGTCGGAGAAAATCTGGGCGCCGTTCGGAATGGAAACCGATGCGACCTGGTGGCTGGATTCGCCCGACGGGGTTGAGATTGGCGGCAGTGGGATTAGCGCGACCTTGCGCGACTACGGGCGTTTCGGCCTCTTCTTCATGAACAACGGCGTTATTGATGGAAAGTCCATATTGCCGGAGGGCTGGGTAAAGGAAGCGACTACGCCAAAGACGCTTAAAGGCGGCAAAAAGCTCGATTACGGCTATATGTGGTGGACCGCATGGACAGAGCCTTCCATCAAGGATGGCGCATTTTCCGCCATCGGGATTCAGGGTCAAAACATCTATATTGACCCGGCTGAAAAGGTCGTCATTGTCACTTTTGGCGCGCAACCCAAGCCGGTGGGCAAGGAGCCGATCGATCCAAATGTATTCTTTGATGCAGTCGTTGCAGAATTGAAAAAACCATAAACTGAGCTGCACAAGCAGATGTGTACGGTGGAACTCTGGCGCTTTGCAGTCGTTTGCGATGTATCTGGAGATTCACCGAACGCAGGAGAATGAAAAATGAAAATGAACCGCCGTCATATGCTCGCGCTATCCGGCGCGGCAGCCGCCACGACGCTTTTCTCTCCCTCGGTTCGTGCCCAGGCTTCAATGCCTTTCAAGCAGTCTGAACTGCCCTATGAAGAAGGGGCATTGAGCCCGGTCATTTCAGCTCGCACTGTCGGCCTACATTTTGGAAAGCACCATGCGGGCTACTTCAAAAAGCTCAATACGCTGACCGAGAAAACGCCTTACGCGGAACTGCCTCTGGAGGAGGTTGTCGTGCGCGCCAAAAAGGAAAATGAAACGGCGATTTTCAACAATGCTGCGCAGGCGTGGAATCACAATCTGTATTGGGAACAGTTCAAAGGTGGTCCTGCCGCCGCTGAGGGTGCTTTGCTTGATGCGGTGAAAAGTTCATTCGGTGGCATTGACGAATTGCAAAAGCAGATCGTCGCGGAATCGGACAAGGTGTTTGGCACCGGCTGGGTGTGGTTGGTAAAGGATGGCGATAAACTTGCCGTCGTTGGAATGCAGGATGCAGGCAATCCGCTGGCAGATGGCAAGAAGACGCTACTCGGTATCGATGTGTGGGAACATGCCTACTATCTCGACTATGAGAACAGGCGAACCGAGCATGTCGCCGCAGTGCTGGCAAAGCTGGTCAACTGGCAATTTGTTGGAGAGAAATTCCAGTCCGCCTAGGCGGGTTTATGGAAGTATCGCTCCCGCCGTGTGAACAGCGGGAGCAACAATATCGCAGTGAAGTTCAATCAATCAATATCGAATGACACGCCTTGAGCGAGTGGCAAAGCCTTGGAATAGTTCACAGTGTTGGTTGCGCGGCGCATATAGGCTTTCCACGCATCCGAGCCGGATTCGCGCCCGCCGCCAGTCTCTTTTTCGCCGCCGAATGCGCCGCCGATTTCAGCGCCGGATGTTCCGATATTGACATTTGCAATGCCGCAATCCGAACCGTCCGGGCTGAGGAAGCGTTCGGCTTCCTGCAAATTAAGCGTGAAAATCGACGATGACAGACCAGCGCCGACGGCATTGTGCTCGACAATCGCCTGATCGAAATCGCTATACTTCATCACATAAAGGATTGGAGCGAAGGTCTCTTCAACGACAGGTCCTGTCTGTTTTGGCATTTCAATCAGGGCAGGGCGCACATAATAGGCGTTGGCATGATCTGTGTCGACGCGTGCGCCGCCAGTAACCTTGCCGCCATGCGCAACAGCTTCGCTGATTGATTTTTGCATATGGTCAAATGCCGCCTTGTCGATCAATGGACCGACCAAAGAAGGCGTATCAAGCGGGCTGCCGACGGAAACGCTTTCATAGGCCTTTTTGAGGCGCGGGACGAGCGTGTCATAAACACTCTCATGGACGAACAGACGACGAAGCGTGGTGCAGCGCTGACCGGCTGTTCCCATGGCCCCAAAAGCAATGGCACGCAGCGCCATATCGAGATCAGCCGATGGGCAAACGATACCGGCATTATTGCCGCCCAGCTCAAGGATTGAACGGGCAAAACGCTTGGCCAGACGCGGACCGACTTCGCGGCCCATCCGTGTCGAGCCCGTGGCTGAAACCAGTGCCACTTTCGGATGATCGACAAGGGCTTCACCGATAGTGCGGTCACCCATGAGCGTTTGCGCAAGTCCGGCGGGAACGTCACCGAAACGCTTGGCGGCACGATCAAAAATTGCCTGACAGGCGAGACCGGTCAGCGGGGTTTTTTCTGACGGCTTCCAGACAACGGAATCGCCGCACACGAGGGCAAGTGTCGTATTCCACGCCCAGACAGCGACTGGAAAGTTGAAGGCAGAGATAACGCCAACGACGCCGAGCGGATGCCAGGTTTCCATCATGCGATGGCCGGGACGTTCCGTGGCAATGGTGAGACCATAGAGCTGACGCGAAAGACCAACCGCGAAATCGCAGATATCGATCATTTCCTGAACTTCGCCCAGACCCTCTGATGGGATTTTGCCAGCTTCGATGGAAACAAGCCGGCCAAGGTCATTCTTGTGCGCGCGCAGTTCTTCACCAAAAAGGCGTACCAGTTCACCACGTTTCGGCGCTGGAACAAGACGCCATTCGCGGAAGGCGGCGTCAGCAGCTTCGATTGCTTGTGCAGTATCTGCGGCGGAGTGAACTGCAACATCGGCAACTTTTTCACCAGTAACCGGGCTGAATGAAGCCATCGTGCCGCCCGTATAAGCCGCGTCTGCGACGCCGAGCTTGGAAAGGAGTGTCTTTACTTCCTGAGCAATAGTCATCTTGCTTACCTTTTATTATCTGTCGAATGAGCTGACCGGCTTTTATCAGCCGGCGCGGATTATTGAAACGGCCTAGCTGGCAAGCGCGACCGGGCGCAATTGCTGTAAACAGGCTTCGATGGACGCGTTCTCAAGATTGGCATAGTGCTCGAATTCATCAAGGACCGGAGCACCGAGGTGGAGTTCAAACTCTTGCTGGCTCGGGCTGGCCGCAAAGTTTTGAGCAGTTGTATCGCCAAGGTTTGACTGGAAGATGCCTGCTGCGCTGACGGGCAAGAAATCCTCATAGACAATGGGATCGAACTGCACCGCACCCTTGCGGATAAGCTCTTCAAGATCGCTGCCACGAATAGTCGAGGTGGCAACCGGGGAATAACGGAAATAGCCGAGTTTCTCCGTGCGAATGGTTGCCCAATCATCGGGGAAGCCGGCGAACGCAGCCTGCAGGGCGTCAATATAGGCCTGCGCGTTGGAGCCATCCGCCGCCGGTCGAATGACCTCGCGTGACTTCGTCAGCAGCCGGTCATATAGCGCGCGGCCCTTGGGCGTGAGTGCAATCCCGCGCTGTTCGATTTCACCGAAACGTGCAGTGTGGGAGCCTTTCTCCCAAACACCTTCAGCATTGATGAAGGAAACGCTCTCCTCCAATGCCTTGAATGATGTCTGGCGCAAAAGGATGGGGCAATTGCGCGTGGGCGGACCCTCAATGACCGCTTTCGGCGAAATGCCATTGGCGGGCATCAATGCCTGAACAGCATCAATATCGAGAGTGCGGGGTGTCAGATGGTTGATGTGCGGTCCCTTGAAGGACACAACATCGGCAATCAGGCGGTGGGCATCGTGCAGACGCCGATAGAGGTCGTTGCTGACGCTTGCATGATCATGCCAGCGGAAAGTTTCGAGTATCTCCTGGACGAAGGATGCAGCATCAGCTGCGTCAAGCCCGCCATTCATTTCGGCCTTCTCGAGAAGCAAAATAGCCTTTGCCGTAAATATCTGACGGGCATCAAGGGTCTTGCGCGCCTCTTCGCGCAGCGCCGCATCTTCGATAAGATCAAGGCGCAACAAGGAAGTGAAGACCCGGAAAGGATTGATCTTCAAGGCCGCATCGCCAACGGGACGGAATGCGGTGGAATGTACCGGTACACCGGCCTCACTCAGGTCGTAATAACCGACAGGATACATTCCCATGACCGCAAAAACGCGGCGAAGCATGGAAAGCTCGGCTGGGGTTCCAACGCGAATGGCGCCGTGACGCTCTTCCGATATACGTTCAAGCGTATCGGTTTGCTCAAGGCGCTGCGCCATTTCGGGCGAGGCCGCGAGGGTTTTTGCATTCACTTCGGCAACCAGTGACAGCAATGTTCCATAAGCAGGCACCTCAGTGCGATACATGGAAGACATGGCCGAAGAGAAAGACGCCCGGATCGCATCCGGCGAAAGAAACGTCGATGAATTCATAATGATCGATTCCGCATTGAATTTGGACAGCAAATCTTTTCCTGTCATGCTCAATATGGATTATACAGATTATCAGCCCCCACGTATTACGACGATTCAAACTTGGTTGATGCGAGAAGAGAATGAAGTTAACGAGACGCCTGATCCCCGACATCGATATTCTTCAAACATTCGAATGTGCGGCCCGCCATGGCAGTTTCACCCAGGCGGCAAAGGAGTTGAGTCTCACACAAAGCGCCGTGTCGCGGCAATTGAGCGAACTTGAAAACCAGATCGGCGTGCTCTTGTTCGAGCGCATACGTCAGCGGGTTGTACTGTCTGATGCGGGACAGAAGTTTTTGCCAGAGGTCAGGCGTCTGCTTGGTTTGACGGAAGAAACAATGTTGCGCGCCATGGCTGCATCGCAATCCGCATCATCATTGAGCATTGCGACATTGCCGACATTTGGCAGCCGGTGGCTCATGCCAAGACTGCCAAATTTTTTGAATGATCATCCGGAAATGGCGTTAAGCGTCGCATCCCGCTCCCAGCCGTTTGATTTTGATGAAGAACCTTTCGATCTGGCAATCCATTATGGTCAGCCGGTCTGGGCGCATGCCACATGCACCTATCTGTGCAGCGAAATGATTGTCCCTGTTGGCAGCCCGGAATTATGCCGCGCCAATCCTGTTGATACGCCTGCCGGATTGGCAAATTCGGCACCATTGCTGCATTTATCCACGAGACCGAAAGCTTGGGCGTCGTGGTTCGAGACACAGCAAGCCGAAGTCATCAGTCCCTATAAGGGACATCGGTTCGAGCATTTTTCCATGGTCATTGAAGCCGCTCTGGCGGGACTGGGATTTGCGCTGCTTCCGCGCTATCTCATCGAAAAGGAGCTGGAGACGGGCCGCCTGCAGGTGCTCTTTGACCAACCACTGCAAACCGAGAACAATTATTATCTTGTCGTGCCGGAGCACAAAAAGGAGAATCCTCTTGTGCAAAGCTTTATAAGCTGGATTGCGGCGCAGGTTACTGACCAGCAACCAGATATGTCAGTCATTCGCTGAAAGCATCATGTCTTCCAAGAATTTCATTTTCGCAAAATGAAACCCGATCTATAACGGCAATCTATAATACTGGCCAAACGGTGATGCTATGCTGAACGATGAACACTCGCACGGCCTATGGGAAAAAACGGCGCCTCCCGCACCGAAAACAGAACCGTTGCGTGGCGATATTTCCGTCGATGTTGCGGTAATCGGCGCAGGCTTTACCGGCCTTTCGGCGGCATTGCATCTTGCTGAAGCCGGAACGAAGGTTGCAGTTGTCGACGCGGTGGACATCGGCTTTGGTGGTTCTGGCCGCAATGTTGGCCTCGTCAATGCGGGCATGTGGGTAATGCCAAATGATTTGCCTGCCGTGCTTGGGCAATTGCATGGCGAGCGCCTGCTTGAACTTCTGGGCAACGCGCCGCAATCCGTTTTCAATCTCGTGGACAAACATCAGATCGAGTGCGAACTGGTGCGCAAGGGCACCTTGCATTGCGCTGTGGGCAAAAGCGGGATGAAGCAACTCGAACAGCGTGCAGAACAATGGCAGGCGCGGGGCGCGGCTGTTCGTCTTCTGGATGCGGCGGGAACGGCAGCTAAGGTAGGCTCGAGCGCATATACTGGCTCGCTGCTGGATAATCGGGCAGGTACGATACAGCCGCTTGGTTATGTGCGTGGCTTGGCCAGAGCATCACAGGCAATTGGCGTTGCGATATATACCAGGACAGCCGTGAGCGCGACTGAGCGATCCGGCTCGCATTGGCTTGTGCGGACGCCTTCGGGTACCATTTCGGCTGACTGGGTAATTGTCGCCACCAACGCCTATACCACATCGCCATGGCCCGCTCTCAGAGCTGAACTTTTGCACTTGCCCTATTTCAATTTCGCCACGACGCCTTTGCCGGAAAATGTGCGCGACACGATTTTGCCTGAACGTCAGGGTGGCTGGGATACGAAGGAAATTCTCAGCTCATTCCGGATGGACCGTGCCGGACGCCTCGTTTTCGGAAGCGTCGGTGCGTTGCGCGGAACAGGAATGGCTGTTCACAAAGCCTGGGCTGCAAGATCGATCCGCAAACTCTTCCCCCAAATCAAGGACGTGACCTTCGAAGCTGGCTGGTACGGCAAGATCGGCATGACAAGTGATAATCTTCCAAGGTTCCACACGCTCGCGCCCAATATTATAAGCTTCAGTGGCTATAACGGCCGCGGCATTGCTCCAGGAACTGTTTTTGGGCGCTTGCTTGCCGAACATATTACCGGCCGCGTCAGTGAAGCCGATCTGCCGCTTCCGGTGTCCCAGCCGAAAGAGGAGGGGATGCGCGGTCTTCGGGAAGGTTATTACGAGGTAGGCGCGCAATTGGCGCATCTGGTTGGTAACAGGCTCTAAAACACCTGCTTGCCATTCGGCGCATACCGACTTATCTCTATTTGATGGATAGCAAGAAACCGGCGCGGCCAATCAAGCCAAGCGTCTCAGCAAGTATTTTGGCAGCTGTCAGAAATCGCAACAAGCGCCCTACAGGCGTGACCCGTGTCGTGCGCAATGATTTGCTGATTGCCTCTTACAATGTTCATAAATGCGTCGGGATAGACAAGAAATTTGATCCGGACCGCATCGCACACGTCATCAGTGAAATCGGCGCGGATGTCATCGCCATTCAAGAGGCTGATAAGCGTTTTGGCGAGCGTACCGGATTGCTTGATCTTGCGCGGTTGCATCGCGAAAACAGCCTTGTGCCTGTGCCGGTCACGTCGCTTCATCCCAAAGGTCATGGATGGCACGGCAACCTTCTTTTGTTCAGGGAAGGGGTTGTGCGTCATGTGCAGCAGCTCGTCCTGCCGGGACTTGAGCCGCGGGGCGCATTGGTCGTTGACATTGATCTCGCCGCCGGACCTTTACGGATAATCGCGGCACATTTCGGACTATTGAGGCATTCGCGCCAGCAGCAATCGGAAGCGATTTTACGGGCTGTAAATGCCGATCCTTCGCGGCCAACGCTGCTGATGGGCGATCTGAATGAATGGCGCATTGGCAAGGGTTCTTCCTTGCATTTCTTATCGCCGATCTTTGACCCGGTAAAAAATGCCGTGCCAAGCTTTCCGTCACGCTTTCCGGTATTGGCGTTGGACCGGGTATTGGGGCATCCCCATAGTCTGGTGACAACTATCGAAGTTCACGACACGCCCCTGGCGCGCGTTGCCTCCGATCATCTCCCGATCAAGGCCTATGTTGATTTGAAATCGGCTGTAGCGGATGCCGCCTTTGTCAAAGATAGGGTGAGCCTAGCCAGATAATCCTGTCCAGCAAACGTTCCCAGAACGAACGGGCGCGCAGGTCCTGAAGCAGGACAGGTTTTGCATCGTTCAGAGCTTTCTGAACCAATCCCTCTACCTTCGATGCAAACTCTGCATCCATGACCTCAAGATCCACCTCGAAATTCAGGCGCAGCGATCGGGGGTCAAGATTGGATGAGCCCACATAGGCCCAAACGCCATCGACTGAAAGCAACTTTGAATGATTGAAGTTGCCGCTGGCGCGCCATATCCGGCAGTGACTTTTCAAAATCTGGTCGAACTGTGCCGTCATGGCGCGATCCACCAGTTTGAGATTGTTGTTGGATGGAATGACGATATCAACTTCAACGCCACGTCGAGCCGCAGTGACCAGGGCGCTGATAAGCTCCCGGTCCGGCAGAAAATAGGGCGACATGATGCGAATGTGGCTTTGCGCTATGGAGAACGCACCCATGAGCATCTTGTGATTGGCTTCAAGGCTGCGGTCCGGCCCGGAGGGTACAGCACGGATAAATACGGGTTCGCCAGATTGCTTTTCCGGAGGAGCGATGTGCCAGGCCTCTCCCGTCAAAGCTTCGTTCGTGGAAAACCGCCAGTCTTCAGCGGCTATATGGAAGAGATCGGTGACGATGGGACCAGTCAAGCAAAAATGCGTATCGCGTGCATTGTCTTCGCCTGCAACCTCGGCCGAGAAACCGGCTCGAATGTTCATGCCGCCGGTGAAGACCACCCTTCCATCAACGACCAATATCTTGCGGTGAGTTCGAAGATTGGCATAGGGCAGGCGGAGGCCAATGATAATATTGCCATTGAACACATCCACCTTGACGCCGTGCTTGGAAAGGTAGCCGACAATACTCGGAATGGAGTAACGCGCCCCGACCGCATCGATTAAAACCCGAACTTCCACTCCACGCTTTGATGCAGCGATAAGCGCGTCCGCAAGGCGCAAACCAATCTTGTCGCGATCAAATATATATGTCTCGACGAGTACGCTTCGCTCCGCCGAGCCCACTGCTTCCAGCATTGCATGATAGGCATCGTCGCCGGTCTGAAGCATGGTGATAGTGTTGCCGGTGGTCAGGCGGCAGCGGCTTACGCGATCGCCCAATGTCTTCATTGCCGAAAGGCGTTTTTCGAAATGTGCCAGAACATCTTTTTCAGTAGCATCAAAACGCAGGAACTGGCCTTGCCCGATCTCATGCAAGAATGCGCGCTGCGATGAAATGGAAGAGCGCCGTATGCGGTTGATGCCCACCACGGCATAAATGACAGCGCCAATGACCGGCGAGAGGATAATAACGCCAACCCAACCAATTGCTGCGCGCACTTCCTCCTTGGTCATGGTCGCATGGATGGCTGCGGGAACGCCAAGAACAATCGACAGGACGAAGAAAATTTGCGGCCAATAAGCAGGGAGGTATTCAGACATTGCGCTTGAACTTCATGTCAAGAAATTGAACTGCGGCGGGATCGCCATTCAGCAAGCGATACGGGCTGATTAGGAATGCGGACTTCAAAACTGGTTCCAGCGCCCTCATGATCACGCAATTCTATGGTGCCGCCATGAGCTCGAACGAGTTCGTGAACAATTGCCAGGCCAAGGCCGGTGCCTCCTGATCGCGCCGAACCCTTGAACGCGGTAAAGAGATTCTCGCGCGCCTTCGCAGGCAGACCGGGGCCGGTATCGTCTACGCCAATGATTGACGTCGTGCCGATTTGTCCGGCCGTGACCGTCAGCCGCCGGACCAATGATGGATCGCTACGGGTATCGCCGAGCATGGCCTGGACAGAGTTTCGGCAGAGATTGGAAATAATCCGGAAAAATTGATCGGGGTCGACATCAATTTCGAATGTTTCCGGCACAAGATTCTTGAATTCGATAGTTGGTTTCGTCTCGGCTCCCGCCTTTGCATCAAGATCGAGCAATTCCTCAACGTCATTGACGATGGCGTGGAGCTTGACCCTGCGTCTTTGCGGCGGAGCTTCCTGTGTCCCTCCATAGGCGAGAACAGTTTGTGAATAGTTGATGGCCCGGTCGATTGTCCGTACGAGCTTGGGAACAAAACGCTGTATTGCCGGGTCGCTGGAATTGGCAAGGTGATCGGATATCAGCTGGGCGGATGCGAGAATATTGCGCATGTCATGATTGATCTTCGAGACGGCAAGGCCGAGATCAGCCAGATGCTTCTGTTCGGAGAGGGTGCGTTGCAGCCGGTGCTGCATATCGGCAAGCTCACGCTCTGCAATACCCAGCTCATCCTCCCGTTTTCCGGGTACGATGATACGCTGAGGGTCATCGGGCTGCTGCGCAAAGGCAAGCATATTATCGCTCATTCGCTGTATCGGGCGAATAAGCAGGCGGCTGATGGCGAGGAAAACGAGACTGGCTGTAATGACCGAGATGAACAAAGAGATCAAGGCAACGTTGCGGGCATAAAGTAGCATGGCATTGCGCAACGGAGCGTCGGATGTGAGTAGCTCTATGACCTTTCCCGTATCGCCCACAGGGCCGTAGACCCGGATAATGCGGTCGCCGCCATAGATGAGTTCGTCAAATGCACCCCGGATCATTGTCAGAGGGTCGGTTACGGTAATGTCGATGTGTTTGTCGACCTTCGAAGGCATATCGGATACCGCTAGCAAGCGGGAAGCTCCATTTTCCTTCAATGCAATGGCCTTGGTGCCCGTCGCCAGCAAGACATCATCCTGCACAGATTGCGGAACGTCTTTAGCGTCGCTGGCTGCCAGCACCACGCTTGCGGCAGCAACAGTATTGAGCCTGTCAGATAGCCAGCGAATGCGCATATCTGCGATGGTGGGAACGAAAATCATGACCTCGGCCAGCAGGCCAAACAGGAGGGTCAGGCGCAGCAACTTGCCAGAAAGACGCTTCAGCACAGGCAAACGCCTTCCCGCACTCATTTGCGGGCTTTGTTCCGGCTTTTGCTGACTGATGACCATATAAGCTCCATTGACCCTACATTGTGTAGGTCAAATGCCCATGCCATACAATAAATCACTTGTGCGAATTTGCCTATTTTTGAATCACGTCCATCAATTGACTTATAGGCCTCACGCATCTATAAGCCGCGCACGTCCGGGTTGACCGCCCCGCGTGACGTTTTATCAACGGTGTATTTTTAATACGCTAACGGCGGTCCTGATATGCTCCTGTCATAGAACAGACCACAAGAAGGGCCGCACACCGCGGTATTTAACAAATGAAGCGTACTTATCAGCCATCCAAGCTTGTCCGCGCACGTCGTCACGGGTTTCGTGCCCGCATGGCAACGGCAGGCGGCCGCAAGGTTATTGCAGCGCGTCGCGCTCGCGGTCGCAAGCGGTTGTCGGCATAAGTCATTCCGCGCGATTTCGTGCGGATGGCCAAAGTTGGCACTATAGAATGAATGAGCAAAAGCCACTCCGCCTTCGCAAGAGAGCGGAGTTTTTGGCTGTCCGTAACGGGGAAAAGCGCCGCGGTGCTTATTTCCTTGTTGAAGTCAAACAGCGGGACGATCAGGACGGTCCCACCCGCGTAGGCTTTACGGTCACCAAGAAAAACGGAAACGCTGTTGTCCGCAACCGCATAAAACGCCGCCTGCGAGAAGCTGTGCGCGTCAATGTTGCTGATGACATGGCTGCCGGAACCGACTATGTGATCGTTGCCCGCCCCGACGCCCTGAAGGCATCGTTTGCGGATTTGACCCGGGAACTCTCAAAACGGGTTGCCAAGAAATCAATGACCCGGCGTTCATCCAAGCCCTGACAGGCGCAGTTGAACCCGACCCGACTGGATTAGACCAAGGACTGACAATGGAAACCAACCGTAATTTCTTCATCACCATTGCCTTATCCATTGTGATCCTGACGCTGTGGCAAGTGTTCTATATGAACCCCCGCGTTGAACAGCAGCGAGAGCAAGCCCAGATCGAAGCGACCCGCCAGGGGCAAACGCGTGTTGACGGGCAGGCCAGCGCGCCCGCTGGGACAAATCCTGACGGAACGGCCACTCTCCCATCATCGACACCAGCGGCCCCCGGCGCAAATATTCCAGGTCAGTCCCCGGAAGCGGCAGGAACTGTGACCCGTGAGGCAGCGCTGGGTCAGACAAGCCGTATCCAGATCGATACGCCCAGCCTTAGCGGTTCGTTGAGCCTGACGGGCGCGCGTTTGGACGATCTGCGGCTGAAGCAATATCACGAGACTGTCGATGATAGCTCGCCGACTATTCAGCTTCTCAGCCCCTCGCAGATGGTCGATGGCCAGTTTGTCGAAATCGGATTTACTGGCAACGACACCACGGGTGCGGTCCCGGGACCAAGCACGGTCTGGACAGTGGAGGGCAATAATAAGCTGACACCCGCAACACCTGTCACGCTTGCCTTTACCAACGAAAAGGGCCTGACATTCAAGCGCACAATCAGCGTTGATGACAATTACATGTTCACGGTGAAGGATGCCGTGACCAATGGCACTCAAACACCGATCTCCTTGGCGTCCTATGGCCGTGTAACCCGTTTCTCCAAGCCCCTGCATGCAAGCACCTATGTCATTCAGGAAGGGCCTATTGCCGTAACCAACGGCAAGCTGCTTGAATATAAATTCGCAGCCATTGAAAAAGAAAAAGAAGTTTTGCCGGAAAAGACCAATACCGGTTGGATAGGCATAACCGATAAATATTGGGCTGCGGCACTTGTACCATCTCCGGCAAAGCCGTTCCAAGCGCGCATGTCCTATTTCGACAGTGGCCGTCCCTTGTACCAGAGTGACTACCTTTCGGACGCAACGACGATTGAGCCAGGTCAGTCGACAAGCATCGAAAACATGATTTTCGCGGGTGCCAAGGAAGTTGGCAAGATCAGCGCCTATGAAAAAGAACGCAACATTCCTCAGTTCGACCTTCTGATCGACTGGGGCTGGTTCTATTTCATAACCAAGCCAATGTTCTACCTCATCGACTGGCTTTATAAGGCAATCGGCAATTTTGGCGTCGCCATTCTTGTTGTCACCGTTCTCCTGAAAGCGCTGTTCTTCCCGCTTGCCAACAAGTCCTATGCTTCAATGGCGCGCATGAAACTTGTGCAGCCCAAGATGACTGAAATCCGTGAGAAATATGCGGATGACAAGGTCAAGCAGCAGCAAGCCATGATGGAATTATACAAGACCGAAAAGATCAATCCGATCGCCGGTTGTTGGCCAATTCTTATCCAGATTCCGGTGTTCTTCGCGCTCTACAAGGTACTGTACGTCACCATCGAAATGCGCCATGCGCCATTCTTCGGCTGGATTCAGGACTTGGCAGCGCCCGATCCCACATCGATCTTCAACCTCTTTGGTCTTATCCCCTGGACAGTTCCAGCATTCCTGATGATCGGCATCTGGCCGCTGATCATGGGCGTGACGATGTTCCTGCAGATGCGCATGAACCCGACACCTCCAGACCCAACACAGCAGATGATCTTCAACTGGATGCCCGTTATTTTCACATTCATGCTGGCCAGCTTCCCGGCTGGTCTGGTGATCTACTGGGCCTGGAACAACACGCTATCCATCACACAGCAGGCGATCATCATGAAGCGCCAGGGCGCGAAGGTGGAGCTTTGGGACAATCTTTCGGGGCTGTTCCGTAAAAAGCCAAAACCGGCCGAATAACATCGGCTCGGCAAGAGCTTAGGAGCCCCCGGCATGATCGGGGGCTTTTCTTTTGATGGCTTCCGGTTGATAACAACCCGATCAATATTGAATGCAGTCTAAAGCAAATTTGACATTTGCGTCCCACCGGTCGCAGACCACTGGTACCGACCGCCTAACGAATGGAAAAGACGTGAACGAAGCGCAAAACAATATAAACAGGCTCATCGAAAAGGGCCGGATGCTCTTCGCCAAGGGATGGGTTTTCATCCGCGGGGTTCCTGCGATGAAATTCCTCCCGCCGGAAGGGCCGCTTGAGATCGCGTTTGCCGGACGTTCAAATGTCGGCAAATCCTCATTGATCAACGCGATAATTGGGCAAAAGGGTCTGGCACGTACGTCGAATACACCGGGCCGGACCCAGGAACTGAATTACTTTGTTCCCGAAGGCTATTCAGGCGAAGATGGTGATCTGCCACCACTCGCCGTTGTCGACATGCCGGGCTATGGCTTTGCAGAGGCGCCGAAAGAGCAGGTCGATGCCTGGACGCGACTTGTTTTCGATTATTTGCGTGGACGCACAACGCTTCGACGCGTCTATCTTCTGATAGATGCCCGCCACGGCATTAAGAAGAATGATGCCGAAGTGCTTGATCTGCTCGACAGAGCGGCGGTCTCGTATCAGATCGTCCTGACGAAGATCGACAAGATCAAACCCGCCGGTGTTCCACGGTTGATGGATGAGACGGCATTGGCGATCAAGAAGCGTGCAGCCGCCTATCCGCACATATTGGCAACGTCGTCGGAAAAAAGCTCCGGTCTTGATGAGTTGCGAGCGGCAATTGCCCAGCTGCTGGAAGAGCAGGAAAATCGATAAAAAGCCCCGCTGATCCGGGTGTCGGTGGATTCTGCGGGGCAATTATGCGCAGATGCCAGTCTGCGCATGTCTGTTGCTCAGATTACATCTTTGGCAACAATACTTTGTCGATAACGTGGATCACACCATTCGATTGATTGACGTTAGCAATGGTTACATTGGCGACGGTGCCATTCTCATCGGTAAGTGTGAGCTTTTTGCCTTCATATTTTGCAGTCCAGACACATCCGCCAACAGTCTTTACTGGATGCGCGCCCTTGTCATCATCGACCATCTTCATGATTGCCTTTGAAGACGCATTGGCCGCAACAACGTGGCAGGTCAGGATTTTGGTGAGCTTGTCCTTGTTTTCAGGCTTGAGCAAAGTGTCTACGGTGCCTTTTGGCAAAGCGGCAAAGGCCTCATTTGTCGGGGCAAACACGGTAAACGGGCCTTTGCCTGACAATGTTTCGACCAGTCCGGCAGCTTTGACAGCGGCCACGAGCGTGGTGTGATCCTTGGAGTTAACGGCATTTTCGATGATGTTCTTGTTTTCATACATGGCAGCGCCGCCGACCATAGGGTTCTTTGCATAGGCTACGCCGGCAATCAGCATTGTCGAAAGCGCGATCAGACCAAGTGATTTCTTTAACATGTCTCTCTCCACTGTTTGTTTCCCTCGGTTGAGGTCAGATGGAGATACGGGGCCAGTTTGATTTAAGTTTCAAAACACCTACATTAAATTTCGCGCACGGTACCGGCCGCAACAATTGCGCCAGTTGCTGTCTTGTTAGGTGAGCCGCCGAGAGGCTCCAATGTAATGGCGAGCGTTGTCCCTTCCTGCAGCTTTCCCGCAAGTGATCTGTCGAGGGGAAACTCAGTAAGTTGTGCTGACTTGATGAGGCCAAGCGAGACAGGCGCGTCGGTGCCGGCAATCAGCCATAGTTCAAGTGAACGATCTGCGGGCAACTCGCCTGCCACGAGGCTGACCTTCAATTGCTTGCGATCCTGATTATACACAGCAACCGTGCGGTAGGCGCTACCACTTGCATCCATTGACGCAATGAGCTGCCTATCGGGCGCAGAAGAATTGTTCAGGAAATCGCGGCCGAAGCCGATAGCAGCAAGAACCAGCGCAGCAAAGGCAACGGCGCGCCAGAAGGCAAGATTACCGAAGAATGGAGCAGATTGCTGACTAACGGTCCCAAACAGGCGTTTGTCGATAAGAGCCTTCATATGCGATGGCGGAGTTACCGGATCAAACTCCGCATTCATTCCATCGAACTGCTGCTGCCAGCGGGCCACAAGCCGGGCGAATGACACATCAGTGGCGATACGCCGTTCAACGCTTTGCTTCTCGTCCAGTGCAAGCACGCCCAGCACATACTCAGCGGCGATGAAATCATCCTCCGGCGGCGTGCTATCTGTTGGGGTCGCGCTCATGCTTCGAGACATTCCTTCAATTTGAGAAGACTGCGCCGCAGCCAGGTCCTCATCGTATTCAGTGGTACTTTGTGCCGCGCCGCCAAATCCTCATAGCTGTCGCCATTCAGATAGGCACCTCGCACGGCACTTGCTCTGGCTTGATCCAATTGGCCGAGGCAATCATAGATACGCCGTGACTCACTCGCAGCGATAGAAGATTGTTCCGGGTTGGCTGAAGGTTCTGCGATGTTGGCTGCCTGATCGAGATCGCTGGACGATGGTTTGCGTGCACGCAAGATATCGATGCAATGGTTCCGGGCAATTGCAACCAGCCATGAAATAGGGCTGGTTTCGGCGATCGCAAATCGGTCGGCTTTGTTCCAGATCTTGACGTAGATGTCCTGTAGTGCGTCTTCAGCCTCCGTTCGGTTGCTCAAGATACGCAGGCACACACCAAAAAGTTTCGCGCTCGTTGATGAATAGAGGGCATCGAAAGCATTGCGGTCCCTAAGCGAGACTCGTGTTATGAGCTGGGAGATGCCTTCAGGCGTCATACGACAGCGTTTCCAACTTTCTTCTATTTGAACCAAGTTAAATCTGCCTGACAGACTTGCTGTCAATGGTCATCGGGCAAAAACATTCGCAAATAGCCGAAATCATGTTTGCCCCGTCTCGACTTTAGCGTTAAGAACCCACCGTCCTTGCAAAACTGGAGCTCTCGCATCCATGTCATCCCCTACTGAAGCCGACCGCACTGCTGAAGTTCAGGCCAGCCTGCTTTCTGCAGCGCTTCCCTATATGCAGCGCTATGAAAACAAGACCGTTGTGGTGAAATATGGCGGTCATGCCATGGGGGATGCGGCATTGGGCAAAGCCTTTGCACGCGATATCGCCCTTCTAAAACAGTCGGGAATCAATCCGATTGTCGTCCATGGCGGTGGTCCGCAAATCGCGTCAATGCTCGCAAGAATGGGTATTGAATCAAAGTTCGAAGGCGGATTGCGCGTTACCGACGCAAAGACGCTGGAAATCGTTGAGATGGTGCTGGCAGGATCGATCAATAAAGAGATCGTAGCTCTGATCAATGCCGAGGGCGAATGGGCTATCGGGCTGTGCGGCAAAGACGGAAACATGGTCTTTGCCGAGAAGGCAAAGAAAACCATCATCGATCCGGACTCCAATATCGAGAAGATCGTCGATTTGGGTTTTGTCGGAGAGCCGGTTGAAATAGACCGTACGCTGCTTGATCTGCTGGCCCGGTCCGAAATGATTCCAGTCATCGCTCCCGTTGCGCCGGGGCGGGATGGAAACACCTACAACATCAATGCTGACACCTTTGCTGGCGCGATTGCCGGTGCATTGGCGGCATCACGTCTATTATTCCTCACAGATGTGCCGGGCGTTCTCGATAAGAACAAGGAACTCATCAAGGAGCTTTCCGTCGGACAAGCGCGTGCGCTGATCAAGGATGGCACAATTTCCGGTGGAATGATCCCGAAGGTGGAAACCTGTATTGACGCGATCAATCGCGGCGTTGAAGGCGTTGTCATTCTCAACGGCAAGACACCTCATTCAGTGCTTCTGGAACTGTTCACCGAGCGTGGTGCCGGAACGCTCATCGTCCCCTGATCATTTTTTCAAGTGATCAAGAGGGATTTTCCCGGGACCTTTGATATTCTGCAAAACCAGCTGGGTGTGCACGTCGCGCACACCCTTTAACCGCATGAGCCGATGCATGACGAAAGCGTTGAGATCATCAACGTCTGGAACCATCACATGCAACAGAAAATCATGCGTGCCAGTCATCGTCCAGCAGGATGAAACTTCGTCCAGCCGTTGAATTTCTGCGATGAAACGTTCCGGCGAATCGTCGCTATGCGTATTCAGACGCACTTGAATGAACACTTCCACCATCAAGCCAATGGCTTTTCTGTCGATAATGGCAGCAAAGCCTTTGATGGCTCCGCTTTCCTGCAGCGCTTCAAACCTTCTGGCGCAGGGAGTGGCCGAAAGGCCGACAGATTGCGCGAGGTCCGTAACCGGAATACGACCATTATCCTGCAAGGATCGCAGCATTCTGATTTCAAATTCATCAAATTGAGGTTCTTTCACCCGATTCTCCCAAATTATAGGTGTGATTGCCTCCAAATATTCGCTTAAGGAGATGAATAGGTCAAATTCACCTCAAGCCTCGCTCTAATCTGATTTCGATACAATTGGAGGAGGAGGGTATCATGACCGTTTCGGTAGAAGCATATGCGCGCGAATGTGCCGAGCAGGGACTGCGTGGCAATTATACGGTTTGTCAGCCAGATTTTACCGTGGAGCAAAATTACGATTATTCAAACGAGGATCAGGAGGTTTGGCGCACCCTTTGCGACCGCCAGACCAAACTCACCTCAAAGCTTGCTCATCGCTCCTATCTCGATGGTGTTGAAGCACTAGGCCTATTGGAGCAGATCCCGGATTTTCACGAGGTAAGCGAGCGTCTGCATAAGCTGACAAATTGGGAAATTGTTGCTGTTCCGGGTCTCATCCCGATCGAGCCATTTTTCGATCATCTCGCCAATCGCCGTTTCCCGGTGACGAACTGGCTGCGTAGCAAGAAGGAACTCGATTACATCGTCGAGCCGGACATGTTTCACGACTTCTTTGGCCATGTGCCAATCTTGAGCCAGCCGGTCTTTGCGGATTTCATGCAGCTCTACGGACAAAAAGGCGGTGAAGCCGTAAAAATGGGCGGCGATCAGATGGTTTCGCGGCTGTACTGGTATACGGCCGAATTCGGCTTGATCCAGGAAGAAGGCGCACCGCTAAAGGCATTTGGTGCCGGGTTGATGTCGTCCTTCAGCGAACTGCAATTTGCGGTGACAAGCTCTGATGCCCATCATGTGGCATTTGATCTGGAAACAGTCATGCGTACCGGTTACGAGATTGACAAGTTCCAGCGGGCATATTTTGTGCTGCCCACATTTGACACGCTACGGGATGCGTTCAGCAATGCTGATATGCCGGCCTTGATTGCGAAATGGAGGGATGCAGAACCGCTGGACGCGGCTGCCGTGTGAGTATTCTCAGGCCGCTTCTTTCATCCCGGACTGGATGAATACACAATTGCGGCCATTGCGCTTGGCCTCGTAGAGTTTGCGGTCGGCGGTCTGAAAATGATCGACGACCGCGCCGCTGGATATGTCGACAATGCCGCCAATGCTGACGCTCAGTCTGACGCGCTCGCTATGGGGTGTTCGGTAATCCATGCGGTTTACCTCAGCCCGGATTATCTCGGCAACCGCAGTTACGCGGCTGTTTTCTTTTGTCGCCAGATAGACGCCGAATTCCTCACCGCCGATGCGTCCGATACTATCGTCTGTGCCAACGCAATCCGTTATGCAACGCGCAATAGCCATCAGGGCACCATCGCCCACATAATGGCCGTGAACATCGTTGATCTTCTTGAAATGGTCGACATCAATGATGAGAAGCGAGCAGGGCTGACGTGTCCTTACTTCGTCAAGATGATCGAAAAATGCCTCACGATTAAGCAGGCCCGTCATGCTGTCGCGTGATGATTTCTCAAAGAGCTTTGCATTTGTGACTTCCAGCTCTTCTTTCACGCGCCTGAGCGCTTCCAAAGCGCGGCTTAGCCGGTCGGATTGCCGGATGACGATAAAGGAGAGGATCGGAGAGATCAGCACCGGACAAACCGTCGCGATGACATAACCCATCGCATTATGCATGTCATTGGCATGCATAATGATCCCGGTGATCAACAATGAGCATATCACCGAGACGATCGTTATGGTCAGACATTTGAGAAGAATTCTGGACATTAATGGGTCCTGACCCTAACCTCGGAAGCAACAACACGGTTTACTACGACGAATTCATGAAACAGCAGTTAGCGAAAAACTTAAAAGCGGTCGCAGTTAAGTCGGTTTTCTCCTATTGCTTCAAAAGAATGAGCAGAGTCTCCAATTTTCTATGATGGAAAGCTGAGCGGAAACCCAATCGAATATGACAAACCAACCAGATCCTTTAAGTTTTGCCCATGTGACAGATTGGGTTTTCGATCTCGACAATACCCTTTACCCGCATCATTCCAACCTGTTTTCACAGATTGATATGAAAATGACGGGTTATGTAGCCGATTTGTTGAAGCTTTCGCGTGCAGATGCGCGCATTGTACAAAAACAATTTTACAAAGAATATGGCACGACCCTCAAGGGATTGATGGATCGTTATGATATTGATTCAGATGACTTTCTGCAGAAAGTGCATGATATCGATTATTCTTGGCTGGTTCCCGATCCATCATTGACCATTGCGCTTCGCCAATTGCCCGGCCGCAAATTTATCTTCACCAATGGTGATCGCGGTCATGCGGAACGCGCCGCCAGACAGCTAGGCGTTCTGGACGAGTTTGACGATATTTTTGATATTGTCGCCGCTCAGTTGATGCCCAAGCCTGAAAGGGCGACCTATGACCGGTTTCTAGACCTGTACAAGATAGACCCCGGCTGCAGCGTCATGTTTGAGGATCTTGCTCGTAATCTCATCGAGCCCAAAGCGCTTGGCATGAAAACAGTATTGATCGTGCCGCACAATTTCGAACCGACTTTTTCAGAAATTTGGGAACGCGATCCTGGTCAAACGGATCATGTTGATTATGTCACCGATAATCTGTCGGCATTTTTGAGCGCGATCCTGCCGGGTCAGGTCGACAGGCAGGTTCCCGCTCAAGTTGAGGAATGAGAGCCGCTTGGAGTTAATGCGCGGCCATCATTGCGTTCAAGGCAAATCGTAGAATTTACGAATGACGTCCCATGCTTCTTCCGCCTCATCCACGAACGTAATCAGTTCGAGATCAGAAGGAGAAACGACACCTTGTTCCGCGAGAAACTCAAAGTTGATCGTCTTTTCCCAGAATGATTTGCCGAAAAGCAGGAATGGTATGCGCTCCATACGACCGGTCTGAATCAAGGTCAGCGCCTCGAATGTTTCGTCCATTGTCCCGAACCCGCCCGGGAAAATGGCCATTGCTTTGGCGCGCATCAGGAAGTGCATCTTGCGGATCGCGAAATAATGGAAATTGAAGCACAAGTCCGGCGTAACATAAGCGTTGGGCGCCTGTTCATGCGGCAGCACAATGTTAAGGCCGATCGTTGGCGCGCCAACATCGGCAGCACCGCGATTGCCCGCTTCCATCACGCCGGGGCCACCACCTGTCACAATGACGAATTCACGGTTGTAGGTGGTCGCCGAATAGACGGAGCAGAGCTGCGCAAACTTCCGTGCCTCGGCATAATAGCGTGAGTTTGCTTCAAGGTTTTTCTTCTGAACCTCGTTTTTGGCCGCCCATGCCTCACCGCCGGGCTCCGGAATGCGCGCCCCGCCAAACAGCACAACTGTCGAGCGGATGCCACGCTCGGTCAAAGCCATTTCCGGCTTGAGCAATTCGAGTTGCAGCCGCACGGCACGCAATTCACGTTTGGTCATGAAATCGGGATCGGCAAAGGCAAGACGATAGGTGTCAGACTCGGTCTGCGGTGTTGAAGGCGCTTCGCCTACACGGCGAACCGCTTCAGAAGAGTGGGAAAATGGCGTCCAGCCGTTTTTTTCGTCAGTATTCAATTTTCACTTCTCCTTCTGCGGCGTAGATGACGCTGGCAGACATCCAATCGGATTCCTTATCCAACATTATGGTGCTGCGATTGACCCTCTCGCAGACTTATCTTACTAGGCCATTGATATTAATTGCCCGTGTAATGGAGTGACCTTAAAATGTCCAAGCCCGATCTGAATGGCCTCGAAAAGACGATTGACAAGGCCTTCGACGAACGCGATGCGATCAGCACTGAAACACGCGGTGAAATCCGCGATGCGGTCGAGACATCGTTGCTTCTCCTTGATAGCGGCGAAGCACGCGTGGCAGAGAAACAGGCCGACGGAAATTGGAAGGTCAATCAGTGGCTTAAAAAGGCTGTACTCCTGTCATTCCGCCTCAACCCAATGGGCATCATCGAAGGTGGACCCGGTGGCGCAACCTGGTGGGACAAGGTGCCATCCAAGTTCGATGGCTGGGGCGCGACTGAATTTGCCAAGGCTGGCATACGCACAGTACCCAATGCGATCGTTCGCCGTTCCGCCTATATTGCGCCAGGCGCAATCCTCATGCCGTCTTTTGTTAATCTGGGTGCTTATGTCGGCGAGGGCACTATGGTCGATGCGTGGGCAACGATTGGCTCCTGCGCGCAGATCGGCAAGCACGTGCATCTTTCAGGCGGCGTAGGCATTGGCGGCGTTCTTGAACCCATGCAGGCCGGCCCGACGATCATCGAAGATAATTGCTTCATTGGCGCCCGTTCGGAAGTTGTTGAAGGCTGTATCGTTCGCGAAGGTGCCGTTCTCGGTATGGGCGTCTTCATCGGCAAATCGACCAAAATCGTCGACCGTGCCACGGGCGAAATCTTTTATGGTGAAGTGCCGCCATATTCTGTCGTGGTTGCAGGAACACTGCCTGGAAAACCTTTTCCAAATGGTGAGCCGGGGCCAGGTCTCTATTGCGCCGTCATCGTCAAGCGCGTCGATGAAAAGACCCGCTCCAAGACCTCGATAAATGAGCTTCTGCGCGATTAAGACCGGATTTCTTCAATGGAATGGCTGCGGAGGGGTTTCCCCTCCGCTTGTTTGACGCAGGACAGAACTTTACCGGCGAGCGTAGCTGATAGGCCCTTCTCCCGTGCCATTTGGATAATCACTCCTTGGAGATAATCCACTTCCGTTGGCCGGCCACGCGCAAAGTCTTCCCACATGGATGATCGTGCCCTCGGATCAATGGCCAGCATCTTGCGCGCGACGACGCGAAATAAAAAATTTGGCAATCTTAAAATCCAGGGAAGAAGAGCGGGCTTTACGCCCTGGATTTTTGCCGGCTCGATGCCGTGCGCCGTCATGATGTTGAGGGCTTCGCTCATCTGGTCGGCTACAAGCTGCCGCCATTTGCGATCTGCCAGCTGCTCGGCAAGCGGTAAGTTTGACAGCGCATTTGGCGCATTGTTGAGGTTCATCAGCAATTTTCCCCAAAGAACACCCTCTATATCCGGGTGCGCTTGCACCGGCAGGCCGGGCACCGAAAGGACGCGGGGCAGTTCAGCCAAAACCTTGTTGATGAGGACCGTGCCTTGAGTGGTTCGCCTTACCGTGAGCGGTTCTGCGGAATTGTCGGACAGGACGACATTAAATGGCACCATTCCGGCAATGACGACCGTTCCTTCCGGCAGTATGCGGCGTAAAATTTCCGTGTTGCCGACGCCGTTTTGAAGGCTGACTATAATGGCACCAGCAGGCGCATGTTTTGCGGCAAGTCCGGCCATTTCCTCGGTGGCGCCGCTTTTAACTGTGATCAGAACAATGTCGGCATCCGCAAAGGCTACTGCAGGATCGCTGCTCAGTTCGAACTCATGATGTGGAATGAGTTGCTGTGTCCCATCAAGGTCGATGACCTTAAGTCCGGCCTCTCGAAGCTTTGCCTCGGTGCGAGGCCTCGTCAAAAAACAGACCGCGCGTCCAGCTGCTACCAAGCTTCCACCGACATAGCACCCGATTGATCCTGAACCAGCGACAACAATGCGCGACTTGTTGGAGACCATGACACATCCTTCAAGCAAAAAGCGGCACGAAATCAGTCACGTGAAGCGTGACAGGATCGCGCTTTTCCATTATCGCATTACACATGAAATCCTCTGCTGATCCAGTACAAAACCTCGCCCGGCTCATCGCCTGCCCTTCCGTGACGCCTTTGGAAGGCGGAGCATTGACGACAGTCCAATCCCTTCTGGCACCGTTGGGATTCTCGGTCGAACGACCCGTTTTCAGCGAAGATGGGACGCCCGATGTAGAGAACCTTTATGCATGGCGTTCCGGAAACGGACCGCATTTGATGTTCGCGGGACATACGGATGTGGTTCCTGTGGGCGATGAAGCGGCATGGACCTATCCGCCATTCTCTGCGACCATTCATAATGGCGAGATGTATGGGCGCGGGGCTGTGGATATGAAGGGCGGCATCGCCTGTTTCGCCGCAGCTGTTGCCCGCTATCTGGAGAAAAACGGTGAGCTCAAAGGCTCAATCTCATTTCTGATAACCGGGGATGAGGAAGGGCCTTCCATCAACGGTACCGGTAAATTGCTCGAATGGGCAAAAGCCAAGGGAGAAAGCTGGGACGCTGCAATCGTTGGTGAGCCGACCAATCCGGATACGCTCGGTGATATGATCAAGATTGGCCGTCGCGGTTCTCTATCGGGCACGATTATCGTGCGCGGTATACAAGGGCATGCTGCCTATCCGCATCTTGCGGATAATCCGATCCGTGGCCTGACCATGCTCGTCGACAGCCTTCTCTATCCCGCCTTTGACAAGGGCACCAAGAATTTCCAGGCGACCAATCTGGAAGTAACGACGATTGATGTTGGAAACCCAGCAGTCAATGTTATCCCTGCCGAAGCCAGTGCGACCTTCAATGTCAGGTTTAACGACACTTGGACCGATGAGACGCTGATGGCCGAGATACATAACAGGCTCGACAAGGCGGCAGGCCGCCGCAAGCTACGTCCCGGCAGGAAGACGCCGGTGAACTACGACCTGGTCTGGCGCGATCGTCCAAGCCACGTATTCCTGACGCATAATGAAAAGCTGATCGGAACTTTGACCTCCTCGGTTGAAAAGGTGACGGGAAAGCGTCCTCAGCTCTCGACATCCGGCGGCACATCAGATGCCCGTTTCATCAAGGACTATTGCCCGGTGGTTGAATTCGGTCTTGTTGGCCAGACCATGCACATGGTCGATGAACGCGTATCGGTTGCCGATCTTGAAACCTTGACGCAGATTTACGAGCGGTTCATTGCGGATTTTTTTGCGTGACGAGTTGATGAACGACATACCCGACTGGAACGAAATACAACGCTATCTTCGCGGCACCTGGCGCATGATGAATGGTCATGCAGACGGTCTTGAAGAGCTTGATTTTTCGGAAGACGGTTTTTGGCAGTCTTTTCACGCCATAACAATATCGCTGCCGCCGCTCATTCTGGGCTGGATTGTTTTTGCCAATGACCTTGTCGCTTTGCGTCCGGGAACTGGAAGCCGCCTTTCCATAATCGGAAGTGCTGCCTTTATCGATCTTGCAAGCTGGGTTCTGCCGTTGGTGATAGTGGCATTGCTTGCCCGACCATTGGGAATCGTAAAGCGTTTCAGCCCTTATGTCGTCGCCACCAATTGGGGATCTGCGATAGGTGCGTGGCTAACGGTGCCAGCTACGCTGGTACGAATGCTTTTTCCTGACTGGCCAACTCTGATTGGCAGCATGAGTATGATGGTTTATGCGCTGATTATCGTTTTTACCTACAGGCTGGTGCATGTGGCATTGAAAAAACCCTATATTTGGTCAGCGACGTTTTTCATCGCATTCATCATCGGTTCGATATTGATGGTGATCACGTTTCAAAATGCTCTAGGAATTGCGATGCCGTTGGTGAGCGGGTAGTCTACGCCGATCAGGTATAAACCGTGGGGGGGTGCTACAGGGCCGCACGCCTGCCGATCGCGCGCTTCAAGAGCAGCGCTCACATCATCCGCATCCCATCGCCCACAGCCAACTTCCTGCAGCGTTCCAGCGAAAGAGCGAATTTGATTGTGCAGAAATGACCGCGCGGACGCCCTGATCTCGACAATTTCGCCCTTGCGGCTGACGCTCAAGAAATCGAGCGTTTTAACAGGGCTTCTTGATTGGCACTGCGTTGCACGAAATGTGGTGAAGTCATGTGTTCCGATCAACCTCTGCGCTGCAGCGTGCATGGCTTCTGCATCAAGCGGCTTTTTCACCCACCATGCGCGATAAGCCTCCAGCGGGGCAGGGGGGCGGCGATTGACGATCCGGTAGAGATAGTGGCGGCCCGTTGCTGAAAATCGCGCGTCAAACTGAGAACTGACCAGTTCTACATTTATGATACTAACAGTTTCGCCCGCAAAAACGAGATGGGCGTTGAGCGCTTCGCGAATTTTTGAACTGCTCCAGTCCTTGACGAGATCGACATGGGCAACCTGCGCGCTGGCATGAACGCCCGAGTCTGTGCGTCCGGCTGCGCCAAGAGATATGCTCTCACCGCAAAACTTGAAGATGGCCTGTTCGATGGCGGCCTGGACGGTGTGGCCGTTTTCCTGACGCTGCCAACCTGCATATGGCGTACCATCATACTCGACAGTAAGCTTGTAGCGGGGCATTAGAGTGCTCCAAAAGCTGGAGCATACTGCAGGACGCCGGTCGATGGCGCATCGGCAAAAGCTAAAGCCTGCAGATATTCCCCTTGGTAAGCGCTCTCAAAACCAGCAGCGCGCAGATGCTCATAGCCAAATCTGCCGTAATAAGCCGGATCGCCAAGAACGAGCGATAAGGTCTCTCCTGCAGCGACGAGCTTCGTATGGGCTGTCTGAATGAGGAGACTTCCGACACCTTGCTTTTGAAACTCCGGCAATACTGCCAAAGGCGCCAAAGCGACGGCGTCGTGGTTCTTACCGGTAATCTTCACGCGTGAAAACAGGATGTGTCCTGTCAGAATCCCGTTTTTCCGGGCAACAAGCTCGAGCAGAACATCGTTATTTTCTCTCAACCGAGAAATCAATTCAACTTCGCCGGTTCCCCCGAAGGCACGCTCGACAAGGTTGGCAACTTCAGGATAATCGTCAGGGCTTGTAGTCTGGACCGTGACATCACTCATGGCAGTCGTGTGCCTTGCGCGATTTTAGCCCCGCGCTGAAACTCCTGCCCATCCATGGCTTTGCCGCCTGCACGCTGCAATGTCCGCAGACGGACAGCTCCTTCGCCGCAGGCAATGCGCAAATCGTCGTCCAATACGGTTCCGGGGGCACCTACGCCTGTGGCGAGCACTGAGCGCAGAAGTTTGACACGCTCCAGATCGTCGCCAATTTCCATTTCACACCAGGTACCGGGAAACGGCGCCAGGCCACGAATACGGTTGTGAACGTCTATGGCTGGCTGGGTCCAGTCGATGCGGGTTTCGACCTTGGTAATCTTGGAGGCGTAGGTTACTCCCTCATCGGATTGCGGCGTGAGGGTCAGGCTGTCGCGTTCCAGAGCGGCAATGGCGCGCACCATCAGATCAGCGCCGGCCATGCTAAGCTGGTCATGCAGTTCGCCCGCCGTCATGTCAGCCGTAATGTTGATTTTCTCGACCATGGCGACCGGCCCAGTATCGAGACCTTCATCCATCTTCATGATCATGATGCCGGTTTCAAGGTCACCAGCCATAATGGCACGCTGAATTGGCGCAGCTCCCCGCCAGCGCGGAAGCAATGAGGCATGTCCATTATAGCAACCGAGGCGGGTGCCCTCGAGAATTTCTTTCGGTAAAATCAGGCCATAGGCGACAACAATCGCAACATCTGCCTTGAGATCGATGAAAGCCTGCTGTTCGTCCGGGTCCTTCAAGCTTTTGGGCGTGCGAACTTCAATGCCAAATTGTTCAGCATTGCGGTGAACCGGCGAGGGTGTCAGTTCAAGTCCGCGCCTGCCGGCGGGACGTGGCGGCTGACTATAGACCGCGACAATCTCATGGCCCTGACCAATCAGCGCATTAAGGATCGGCACGGAAAAATCCGGCGTGCCCATGAATACGATGCGTAAACTCATCGCCTAAACCGCCAATCGACTTGTGGGGCGATCCTTGGCGAGTTTCTTGAACTTCTTCACCACCATTTCACGCTTCAACCGCGAAATATAATCGATGAACAAAATACC
This sequence comes from Phyllobacterium sp. 22552, assembly GCF_052044585.1. Lineage (NCBI taxonomy): Bacteria > Pseudomonadati > Pseudomonadota > Alphaproteobacteria > Hyphomicrobiales > Phyllobacteriaceae > Phyllobacterium > Phyllobacterium sp. 22552. The sequence goes on from NZ_JBQENG010000003.1 coordinate 187,046, forward strand.
GTTCAAATGATCGATCTCATGTTGAAGGCATGTGGCCAAAAGTCCGTCCGCTTCGACTTCTTGGGGCTTCCCCTCAATATCGAAATAGGAAACGCGAACCTGTTTGGGCCGCTCGACTTCCGCATAGTAATCAGGGATGGAAAGGCAGCCCTCTTCGTAAATATTCCGCTCGTCGCTGGACCAAAGCACCTGTGGATTGATGTAAACCTGCGGCGCCTTCGGCTCGTCCTCTTTGGCAAGATCAATGACCAGCATCTGGATGGGTGTGCCGACCTGAATGGCCGCCAGACCAATGCCGGGCGCATCATACATTGTGTCCAGCATATCAGCGGAAAATTTGCGCAAATCCACGTCAAAACTTTCGACAGGTTTGGAAACTTGACGAAGCAGCGGATCGGGAAGGATGACGAGCGGTTTGATTGACATGTCCTTCACCTAATATCTCGATTTTCAGCCGTCAATGCGGCATCAGACCCAATCATAAAAATGTTCATGTTTTGATCTCACATTTGCCAATCGAATCGGTTACTCTAGGGTTATGGAAACTTCAATTTCTCTCGATCAAACGCTGTTTCAGCTCGGCGCGACCTCAATATCTGTAGGCGCAACACTGTTTACAGTGGCGCTTGTCATGGCTTTGGTGGTGATTTTTGCCATTGTTGCTGTCATGCGGGCAGCACGGATGCGGCTTGTCGCGGAGATACAGGCGGAAGATCGTGCCCGCGACGCGGAAGCGCGAATGGGAGAAATTCTTAAAAGCCAATCTGAAATGCAAGGTCGCATGCAGACAATGGCTGAACTTTTCGGTTCTCGTCAGGCAGAGCTTAATCAATCCATTCGGGAGCGGCTCGACGGCATGACCACCCGAATTGGCCAGACCATGACCGATCAGACCAAGTCCACGCACGAAAATCTCGCCAAACTGCAAGAACGGCTGGCGGTCATCGATACGGCGCAGAATAATATTCAAACGCTTGCGGGTCAGGTCGTCCAATTACAGGCAATTCTTGCCAATAAACAGACGCGTGGGGCCTTCGGTCAGGCGCGGATGGAAGCGATTATCGCCGATGGTCTGCCGCAGGGCGCTTATGAGTTTCAGGCAACCCTGTCGAATGGAAGCAGACCTGATTGCGTGGTTCGCATGCCCAATGGTGCAGCAAATCTGGTCATTGATGCCAAGTTTCCCCTGGAAGCCTGGAACGCCATACGTGAATCCGAAACGCCGGAAGGCAAGAAGATCGCCGCTACTCAGTTCCGGCGCGATATCGAGATTCATATTCGTGATGTTGCAGAAAAATATCTTATCAATGGCGAGACGCAGGATACGGCGTTTCTGTTTGTGCCCTCGGAATCGGTCTTTGCTGAAATTCATGAGAATTTCGAAGGCGTGATCCAGAAGGCGCATCGCTCGCGTATCGTGATCGTATCGCCCTCATTGCTGATGCTATCCATTCAGGTCATTCAGGCTGTGCTCAAAGACGTGCGCATGCGGGAACAGGCGCATTTGATACAGGGCGAAGTCATCCGGTTGATGGAAGATGTTGGCCGTCTTGATGATCGTGTGCGGCGTCTGCAAACCCATTTCAGTCAGGCAAACAAGGATATTGACGATATTCTGGTATCTTCCAGCAAGGTGACCAAGCGCGGCCAGAAGATCGAAGCGCTGGAATTCGCGGAAGCGCCAGTGGGCGAAACAAAAGCGCACGATACAACGCGGTCGGCAGCTTCCACGACAGGCCAGTTGCGCTTGCGGGTGGTCGATGGCGAGGAGTAAGGCCAGACTGCATCTGACCTGACGGATAATTCCGATCTTAGCCAGCTTCGATGGTTTTGCGCCGAACCTCCCAGGTTCCGGTCGTCTGCGGCTTGACGAAGAGGCTGATAATATCAGGATTGGCTTTTTTCAGAGCCGCTTCGATGCGTTGAACACAGGCTTCGATTTCTGGCGCGCGCATGTGATCTTCGAATTCCACACTGAGGCTCGCCGCGATCTGTTTTGGACCCATATGGACTGTTAGCACCCCATTGGCGCGTTGAACTGCCGGGTCCTGGTTGGCAATGTCGAGGATTTGCTGATCCACCTCTGGGAGTGCAGCCTCGCCCATCAGCAAGCCCTTGCTCTCTCGCGCCAGAAAAATCGCGGTTCCGCCAAGTATGATCGAAATTCCGATAGAGGCGACACCGTCCAATTCTGGAATATTGAAGAGTTGCGCGGCGGAAATGCCAACAAGAGCAATAACAAGCCCGAGCAGGGCAGCTGTGTCTTCGAACAATACCGTAAAGACGCTTGGATCTTTGCTAATCCGCACCGCCTCGACGTAACCAAGGTCGCCTTTAACAGTGCGAAATTCCTTCAACGCTATGTACCAGGAGGTTCCCTCGAACAACATGGCAAGGCCAAGAACAACATAGTTGATGATTGGGTTTTCAACGGGCTCCGGATCAAGAATATGGATGACGCCCTCATAGAAGGACACTCCGGCACCCACGGCAAAGACCAACAAGGCGACGATGAAACTCCAGAAGTATAGCTCCCGGCCATGGCCGAGCGGATGACTACGGTCGGCAGGTCTGGCCGCGCGGCGCAGACCAAAGAGGAGAAGCGCTCCATTTCCGGTATCAACCAGAGAGTGGACACCTTCCGAAAGCATGGCGGAACTGCCGGTAAAGAAAGCCGCGACAAACTTGGTGACGGCAATCAGAAGATTGCCAAGTATCGCTGCGTAAATAACTTTTTTGGATCCGGCATGCGCTTTCGCCGATTGTGTTGCCATGGTCTGCCCCCTGTCCTTCGGAGAACGCCAAATGTTTTGTAAGGTTCCGGCTTGCGGCAGTAAGTGGTCGGTATGATGCTAGTGGTTTTGTATCTCATGCGCTAACTCTTCCACAAACAGTGTAGGGCGACATGACTGATTCCACAGTAGAGCAAGCAATATTTCTAGGGTTGGATACGGGCGGGACCTATACCGACGCCGTACTCTGGTCGGAAGAGCGCGGCGTTATTGCCAAGGCAAAAGCGCTTACGACACGCCATGATTTGAGTGTTGGCATTTCTGGCGCGGTCGATGCCATCATTGCCGAAGCTTCTGTGCTTCCAGCCGACATCCGGCTTGTGTCAATGTCGACGACACTGGCCACCAACGCGTTGGTTGAGGGCCAGGGCGGGCGCATCGCATTGGTGATGATCGGATTTTCCGATGCTGATCTGGAGAAGGCAGGATTGAAAGATGCTCTTGGCAACGATCCTGTCATATTTATCCCGGGTGGTCATGACGTCTATGGTCGTGCTCAACCTTTCGATGCGTCATCCCTTGAAAAGGCATTGCCACATCTGAAATCTGAAGTGACAGGCTTTGCCATTTGCGCCTATTTTGCCGTGCGCAATCCGGAGCATGAGATTGCCGTGCGCGATCTTGTGCATGATAAGACAGGGCTGCCAGTCACATGCAGCCATGAATTGTCGGCCAAATTGAACGGTCCCAAACGGGCATTGACGACAGTACTCAATGCCCGGCTGATTGCGATGATTGACCGGCTTGTCGCGGCCACGGAAGGTTTTCTGGACAAGCGCGGGATTCACGCACCTTTAATGGTAGTTCGCGGTGATGGCGCGCTGGTCTCTGCCGCATTTGCCCGCCACCGGCCCATTGAAACCATTCTTTCGGGGCCAGCAGCAAGTCTCGTTGGCGCGCGTCATATGACCGGCCTCGACAATGCGATTATTTCCGATATTGGCGGCACGACGACTGATGTTGCCGTGCTGGATGATGGCCGCCCCAGGCTTGATCCCAACGGTGCCACAGTTGGTGGGTTTCGCACCATGGTTGAAGCCGTGGCGATGCGTACCTTTGGCCTTGGCGGGGACTCGGAAGTGTCGCTGGACGACAATGCCATGACACCCGGGATCAAGCTTGGACCAAGACGGCTTGTGCCGCTGGCGCTTCTCGCGGCCAATCACGGTTCCATGGTTATCGAACATCTGGCCCGTCAGGTTAAAGCGGTCAATGCAGGACGGCTAGATGGACGTTTCGCCTTGCGCACAGGTGTGCCGGTGCAAATGGCGTCTGGCCTGAGCAAGGGAGAGGCCGAGCTTTACGAGCGTATGACCACAGAGCCACAGCCGCTTGATCGTCTATTGGCCTCGGTTTCGCAGACGGCGGCAATAACACGGCTGGTCTCTCGCGGATTGGTTCATCTTGCGGGGTTCACGCCCTCGGATGCCTGTCATGTTTTGGGTCTTCAGAACAATTGGAATGCCGAAGCAGCGCGGTATGGTGCTATTCTTTATGCAAGGCGCAAGGATGGGGCGGGTCGTCCTTTTTGCGATACGCCGGAAGAGGTTTCACGCCGAACCTATGATGCTCTTGTCAGGCGTTCATCCGAGGTCGTTCTTGAAACAGTCTTTGCGGAGGACGGGCTTGAGGGGCAGGAAACCGTCGCAAGCGCACTCGTTCAGCGAGCATTATCTGGGGTGGGCGGTATTGCCGGTATCAAATTGCATATCGACCGGCCCCTAATCGGACTTGGAGCGTCAGCACCCGTCTATTACCCTGCTGTGGGCGACGAGCTTGGTGTTCAATGTATCGTTCCCGTTGATACGGATGTGGCAAACGCTTTGGGAGCCGTTGTCGGACAAGTCCGGGTGTCACTGGAAGCGCATATAAGCCAGCCTGTTGAAGGTCTTTTCCGGGTAATGGCGGGTGAAGCTGTTCAGGATTTTCAGCTTGAGGAAGATTCAATCGCATTTGCCGAATCAACACTGAAGGATCAGGTGCAGCGACTGGCGCTTGAGGCCGGTACGGACGAGCCTCACATTACAATTATTCGCAATATTAGCGCGGCAACGGTGGAAGATCAGCGAAAATTCATTGAAGCGGTCTTGATCGCTACAGCGTCAGGGCGTCCGCGGATCGCGCACTAATCGATTTCAATCGATACAGATTTCAACACAGACCATCGGAGAATTGACTGCACTGGCCTTGGCGTGTTCAAGGATATGCAATGCAAATCTATAAGGACATGATCATGGGCGAACGTATCGAAATGAATGGTCTGAAAGTGGCTCCAGAGCTTCACGATTTCGTTGTGAATGAAGCCATTCCCGGAACAGGCGTCGATGCGGCACAGTTTTGGTCAGGTTTTGTGCAGATCGTTGATGATCTGGCGCCGAAGAATCGCGCTTTGCTGGCAAAACGCGATGCATTCCAGCTTCAACTCGATGATTTCTACAAGGGCAGGCGTGACAATGGTTACTCACCGGAGGAATATGAAGCATTCCTGCGTGAGATTGGTTATTTGCTGCCCGAAGGCGACAAATTTGCTGTCTCGACCAGCAATGTAGATCCCGAAATTGCAGTGACGGCCGGTCCCCAGCTTGTCGTTCCTGTCATGAATGCCCGCTATGCGCTCAATGCTGCCAATGCGCGTTGGGGTTCGCTCTATGATGCGCTTTACGGTACGGACGCAATTTCGGATGAAGGCGGGGCGGAAAAAGGAAAAGCATTCAACCCGGTACGCGGTGCGAAAGTCATTGCCTGGGCCAAGTCTTTTCTTGACGAGAGTGCGCCATTGCAAGGTGCGCAGTGGGCGGATATTTCCGCGCTTACTGTTAAAGACGGTAGACTTGCGCTCAAATCAGGGAATGAGGCTGTTTCCCTTGCGAATGAAAGCCAGTTCGCGGGCTATCGCGGTGGTCCGGCAAGCCCGACGGCAATTCTTTTGATCAAGAACGGGCTGCATGTGGAGATCGTGATTAACGCCGATCATCCAATTGGCACAACAGACAAGGCGCACATTGCCGATGTTCTGTTGGAATCTGCCCTAACAACGATTCAGGATTGCGAAGACTCTGTCGCGGCAGTGGATGCGCAGGATAAGGTCATTGTCTATCGCAATTGGCTCGGCCTGATGAATGGCGATCTTGAAGACAGTTTCGAAAAAGGCGGGAAGACAGTCACCCGCAAGCTCAACCCGGATAGGGAATATACGGGCAAGGACGGCAAGCCGCTAACGGTACCGGGACGCTCCCTCATGCTGGTGCGTAATGTCGGGCATCTGATGACCAATCCTGCAATCCTCGACAAGGATGGCAATGAGGTGCCTGAGGGCATTATGGACGCGGCCATCACGGCCTTGGCGGCACTTCACGATATTGGTCCAAATGGCCGGCATATGAACTCCCGTGCCGGATCAATGTATGTGGTGAAGCCAAAGATGCATGGCCCAGAAGAGGTTGCTTTTGCGGCTGAATTGTTTGGGCGCGTAGAAGCACTTTTGGGAATGCAGCCGAATACGATGAAGATGGGCATCATGGATGAGGAACGCCGAACGACGGTCAACCTGAAGGAATCCATCCGTGCAGCAAAAGAACGGGTCGTTTTCATCAACACCGGTTTCCTTGATCGCACTGGCGACGAGATTCATACTTCCATGGAAGCTGGACCGATGATCCGCAAGGGCGACATGAAGCAGGCGTCGTGGATCGGAGCCTATGAGAACTGGAATGTTGATATCGGCCTCGAATGTGGTCTTTCCGGTCATGCCCAGATCGGCAAGGGCATGTGGGCGATGCCTGATCTAATGGCGGCAATGCTTGAACAGAAGATCGGTCACCCGAAGGCTGGTGCGAATACTGCTTGGGTACCATCGCCAACAGCCGCAACGCTGCACGCCACACATTATCACAAGGTCAATGTTGCGGAAGTTCAAGCGGCATTGAAATCACGGGGGCGTGCAAAGCTCAGCGATATTCTATCTGTGCCTGTCGTATTGCGCCCCAACTGGACGCCGGAGGATATTCAGCGTGAACTCGACAATAATGCGCAAGGCATTTTAGGCTATGTGGTGCGCTGGGTCGATCAAGGGGTTGGTTGTTCCAAGGTGCCCGATATCAACAATGTCGGATTGATGGAAGATCGGGCAACTTTGCGTATTTCTGCCCAGCATATTGCCAACTGGCTGCATCATGGAATCACCAATGAAGCTCAGGTGTTGGAGACGATGAAGCGTATGGCAGCCGTCGTCGACAAGCAAAATGCCAATGATCCTCTTTATCAGCCAATGGCTGGTAATTTTGACAAGTCGGTAGCGTTTCAGGCCGCATGTGATCTCGTTCTCAAGGGCCGCGAACAGCCCAATGGCTATACAGAACCTGTCCTGCACCGCAGGCGCCTGGAGTTGAAAGCAAGCCAATAAACCTTTTCGATGCCGGGCGGCGATCAACATGAATAGCTGCCCGTGCCGAGTGTGCTCTTGTTTGCCGACTGATTCTTGTTTAGGCGATAGCACATGAAATTGCTTGTGCTCGACACCGCCGCCAATCTTTGTTCTGTTGCCATCTTCGATGCTGAAAGCGGCACGATGCTGGCGCAGATCAGTGAAGATATTGGCAAAGGCCATGCCGAGCGGTTGATGGCAATCATGGAACAAGCCGTTGCCAATGCTGGGATTGCAATCAACGAAATTGGCAAGGTCGTCACCAGTATTGGACCGGGATCCTTTACTGGCGTGCGGGTAGGGGTGGCAACGGCGCGCGGTCTGGCTTTGGCTTTGCGCTGTCCTGCGATAGGGATTACCACGCTTGAGGCTCTGGCTTATGATGCCGGCAAAGCCCTCTCCGGAAGACCAGTTCTCAGTGTGATCGATGCGCGCCGCGATGAGTTTTATGCGCAGTTTTTCGCAAGCGATAGTACGCCTGCCTCCGAGCCCATGATTGTTACCTTGCCCGGGATCGTGGAACAACTGGCCGGCCATGGGCAAAATCTTGTTCTTGCCGGTTCCGCCTCAGCGCTGATCAATGCAAAGCTGGAACGTCCATTGGACGTGGCGTCGGCAATGGCGACCGGTACGATCGAAGCGTTTGCGCAACTTGGAATACGATCACAAGACACAGCCTTGCCCAGTCCCCTTTATTTACGTGGTCTCGACGTTAAGCCGCAACAGGGTTTCGTATTGAAGCGGCAGGTCGCAGAATGATGGGCCTGCCTTTCGATAATCTGCGTCAGCGCAGCTTCGTAATCGAAACGCTTGCGCGGGAGGACGCAACTCATCTGGTGCCGATTCATGCCGGTACGTTCCGGCAGCCGTGGAGTGAAGACGATTTTCACGCGCTGCTTGGTGAAGCCAACGTCTTTGGTTTTATCGCGCGCGAAGAGGGAAATCGTGCAGCGCAGCCCGGTGGTTTTGTTCTTGCACGGCTTGTTCTGGATGAGGCCGAGATACTAACCATTGCCGTCGCTCCGCAGTTTCAGCGCAAGGGCGTCGGTCATGCCTTGATGGATGCGGCATTGCGCCATTTGTACAATGCGCGTGCGACCATGCTGTTTCTTGAGGTGGATGAGCTGAACGCACCAGCGCTCGCTCTATATCGCAGACTCGGATTCAAACAGGTGGGAAAACGGCCCGGCTATTACGAAACGCCCTCAGGACGCTCAGCGGCCTTGACGATGCGCCGTGACCTGGGACATCGCGAAACGGGTTCTGGCCGGTAAGATGATCGCATATCTAAGACTTATTCTGGCAGCGACCGGCTTTGCACTCATCACAATAATCTTGCTGCCGGTCCAACTGCTTTTCGTTAAGACCGGCTGGTCATTACAGAAAAAGCTTCCTGTGCTTTTTCATAAGGTTGTTCGCCATTTGCTTGGAATTCGCATTCATGTGCACGGCAAAATGGCGCAGAATCGGCCATTGCTGCTTGCAGCCAATCATTCCTCATGGGCCGACATAGTCGTTTTATCGGCTATCGCGGAAGTCTCTTTCATAGCCAAGTCTCAGGTGGCTACCTGGCCATTATTCGGTCTCTTCGCCAAGTTGCAGCGCTCTGTCTTCGTTGAGCGTGAAAAACGCGGCAAGACCCATGATCAGGCAAGTGAAATAGCAACGCGTCTTGCCGATGGCGATGTCATGGTGCTTTTTGCGGAAGGCACGACATCAGACGGTAACCGTATATTGCCCTTCAAGACATCGCTGTTTGGTGCTGCGCAGGTAGCAATCCGCGAAACCAGCGTCGAAACAGTCACGATCCAACCTGTTGCCATCGCTTATACGCGGGTGCACGGACTGCCAATGGGCAGGTTTCATCGCCCGATCATCGCATGGCCGGGGGACGTGGAGCTTGGTCCCAGCCTTATCGGGATGCTCAAGGAGGGCGCCTATGATGTTGATGTCCGATTTGGCGAGCCAGTTGTGATTGACAGCAAGTCTGACCGGAAAGCCTTGGCGCGGTTGATGGAAGAGAAAGTGCGGGCGATGATGCAAAGGTCGCTGCAGGACCGTGACTATATCGAGCCGGAGATCGCAACTGCCACGAATCTCACCGATCCGGCTATTTTCAAAGAGGCCAAAAAGCTTTAGAAGCCTCTGCATGGACGATATCATTATTAAACATCAGCTGGACGAGACGTCGGCAGCGCTTGCCCATTCGCCATCACTGGCCAATACCCGCAAGGTCTATGTAAAGACCTATGGCTGCCAGATGAATGTCTATGACAGCCAGCGGATGACGGACAGTCTCGCAGCTGAGGGTTATAGCCCGACAGACACGGCGGATGATGCCGATCTGGTCTTGATCAATACCTGTCATATTCGTGAGAAGGCGTCTGAAAAGCTGTACTCGGCGCTTGGCCGGCTACGCAAAATGAAAGATGCGCGCGCCAAAGAGGGCCGCGAACTCACGGTCGGCGTTGCTGGATGCGTGGCGCAAGCCGAAGGCGATGAAATTACGCGGCGTGCGCCCGTTGTTGATCTGGTTGTCGGCCCCCAAACATATCACCGCCTGCCACAGGCGCTTGCGCGTGTGGCAAAAGGCGAGCGTGTCGTCGAGACTGAATATGCGATTGAGGACAAGTTCGAACATTTGCCCGCTCCCAAAAAGGAGCAGACGAGAAGCCGCGGCGTTACTGCATTTCTCACTGTCCAGGAGGGGTGCGACAAATTCTGTACGTTCTGCGTGGTCCCCTATACACGGGGATCTGAAGTTTCGCGTCCTGTTGCCCAGATTCTGAAAGAAGCCGAAAAACTCGCCGATGCCGGTGTACGTGAGCTGACGCTGCTTGGGCAGAACGTCAATGCGTGGCATGGCGAGGGGCATGATGGCCGCGAGTGGGGGCTGGGCGAATTGCTTTACCGGCTGGCCGAGATACCCGGCATTGCGCGACTACGCTACATTACCAGTCACCCGCGCGACATGGATGACGCTTTGATCAATGCGCATCGTGATCTCGATATGTTGATGCCCTATCTGCATCTGCCGGTTCAGGCTGGTTCGGACCGTATTTTGAAAGCGATGAATCGCAAGCATACGGGCGACGATTATCTGCGTCTGATTGAGCGGATACGAAACGCCCGCTCCGATATAGCGCTGTCGGGTGACTTCATTGTTGGCTTCCCCGGAGAAACGGACGAGGATTTTGAGGCGACGTTGCAGCTGGTTCGGGACGTTACCTACGCCGCAGCCTATTCGTTCAAATATTCGCCGCGACCAGGAACACCCGGTGCCGATCTGCCTGACCATATTGATGAAGCGGTAAAAGACGAGAGATTGCAGCGTTTGCAGGCTTTGCTCAGCGAACAGCAATATGCCTTCCAACGCAGCCTTGTGAATAAAAGCTTTGATGTGCTCATTGAAAAGGCCGGAAGAGTGCCTGGACAGATGGTTGGACGATCTCCTTGGTTACAACCTGTAATTATCGATGTACACGGCGGCAGAATCGGCGACATTATCAATGTACGAATCATTGACACGGGAACCAACAGCCTTATCGGTATCCGGGAGATGGTTTGAGGAACAAGTAGCGACTATATGAACAGGCGAATACTTTTTTAGGAGAGCCGTTTGAACGCCACCGAAAAACTGAAACCCGCTCCTTCCGGAGCCTCGGACCTGGCGCATATCGTACTGACATTTGATAACAATCGGCTGGCGAGTGCGCTATTCGGCCAGTTTGACGAGAATCTTGCTCGTATCGAAAAGAAGCTGGGCGTTGACGTCCGTTCCAAAGGCAATCAGCTCGCTATTCGTGGCGAGCCAGGAGCAACGGAGCAGGCTCGGCGCGCTCTGGATCAACTCTACGAACATTTGCAAAAAGGCCATGATATATCCGCATCGGATGTTGATGGTGCTTTGCGAATGGCTATCGCTGCCGACGATCAATTGACGCTTCCCACAATGGAAAACAAGAGCAAGATGGCTGTAGCCCAGATATCGACCCGCAAGAAGACGATCTTCGCTCGCACGCCGACGCAAGATGCTTATATGCGCGCGCTTGACCGGTCGGAAATGGTGTTCGGCGTAGGGCCAGCGGGTACGGGTAAGACCTATCTGGCGGTCGCCCATGCGGCGATGCTGCTGGAGCGTGGTCTGGTGGACCGCATCATCCTTTCCCGCCCAGCCGTCGAAGCTGGTGAGCGGCTTGGTTTTCTTCCCGGCGACATGAAAGAGAAGGTCGACCCTTATCTGCGTCCTCTCTATGACGCGCTTTACGACATGATGCCTGCTGATAAGGTTGAGCGTGCCATCGCCGCAGGCGTTATCGAAATCGCACCGCTCGCCTTCATGCGCGGGCGTACACTGGCTCATTCTGCAATTATTCTGGATGAGGCGCAAAATACGACTGCAATGCAGATGAAGATGTTCCTGACCCGCCTTGGCGAAAACGGACGTATGATTATTACTGGCGATCCGAGCCAGATTGATCTACCGCCAGGCCAGAAGTCCGGATTGGTGGAAGCGCTCAATATTTTGAACGATGTTCAGGGTATCGTCACCGTGAAGTTTACGGATGTCGATGTGGTTCGTCATCCGCTGGTTGCGGCGATTGTTCGTGCTTACGATAAGGAAGGCGCCAAGCCTAAAGCTTGACGGAGTATCTTGATCGACATTGACATATTGGTTGAAACCGATGGCTGGCCAGGGGAGGCGGCGCTGTCGGACCTTGCATCAATTGCTATTGCTGCAGTTTGGGACGAGCTGGCTAGCGGAAACCAGCCCGATAGCGAGCTAAGTCTGGTTTTCACCGATGATGCGGCGATCAAGGAACTTAATAATGATTGGCGCCACAAGGACAAGCCTACCAATGTCTTGTCCTTTCCGGCCTTTCCGATCAAACCGGGTCAAGCGCCCGGACCGATGCTTGGCGATATCGTTATTGCCCGCGAAACCGTTGTGCGGGAAGCGGAAGATGAAGAAAAATCCTTCGACCATCACCTCACGCATCTGATCGTTCATGGGGTTTTGCATCTCCTCGGATATGACCACGAAACAGATGATGAAGCCGAAGAGATGGAGCAGCTTGAGCGCAAAATTCTTGCGCGGCTTGCAATTCCTGATCCATATGCGCTATCGGTCATAGACGATTAATTTGATTGAGGACCATGTCTGACACGTCGCACCAAAACGATCCTGCCGCGCCAGCCAAAGGCATGAATGGGCAGGAAAGTGATGCCGAAGGGCAAAGTATCACCAGAGCGCCTGTTTTAGAAAAGCGCTCGCTCCTTTCCACGATCTTTCCATTCTTGCGCGCGCGTCCCGGAACGTCCTTAAGGGACGATCTTGATGCTGCGCTTGCCGAGGATCATCATGGTGACACGGCCTTTTCTCCTGAAGAGCGCGCAATGCTTCATAATATTTTGCGCCTGCGGGAGTTGCGGGTCGAAGATGTGATGATTCCGCGCGCTGATATTGAAGCGGTCGAAATCAGCACGAGCCTTGGCGATCTCCTGGAAATATTCGAGAAGTCCGGTCATTCGCGTATGCCAGTCTTTGCCGAAACGCTGGATGACCCGCGCGGCATGGTTCATATCCGCGACGTGGTTAATCACATTACCAAGACGTCCCGGGTTAAAACGCCACGAAAAACGGCGCGCGCGCCCAAGTCCCCGGTTGCGGCAAAATTTGATCTCTCCAATGTTGATCTCACCAAAACGATTTCAGATTTGAGCTTGATGCGCACGATCCTGTTCGTGCCCCCTTCCATGCTTGCCAGTGATTTGATGGGGCGCATGCAGGCGCAGCGTATCCAGATAGCGCTCGTGATTGACGAGTATGGCGGCACTGATGGTCTGGTTTCGCTGGAAGATATCGTGGAAATGGTTGTCGGTGATATTGAAGACGAACATGACGATGATGAAGTGATGATCGTCGAGGATCCGGAGGGTGTGTTCATTACGGATGCCCGGGCGGATCTTGACGAAGTGTCTGAAAAGATCGGTTCAGGCTTCGTCGTCGGCGAACATGGTGAGGATGTTGATACGGTCGGTGGCCTGATCTTCTCGATTCTCGGACGCATTCCCGTGCGCGGGGAAATGGTCCAGGCCGTTCCCGGATATGAGTTTCACGTTTTGGAAGCCGATCCACGCCGCATACGTAAGGTTAGAATTGTTCCCCTGCGTCACGCAGAACGCAGGCCGCGTAGCCAGCGCCAAGGTGTTGTCGAGCCATCAGCGGATGACGAATGATCTTGTGTAAATTGGTCAAGGCATGATCCGGGGTCTGATCGATAGGATCGTGCTTCTGTCGGGTTGGCGGCGTTGTGGGCTGGCATTTCTTATGGGCGCTCTGGCGAGCTTTGCCTTGCCGCCCTACGACTTTTTTGCCGTAGCATTTGTTGCTTTTCCTGTTTTGGTCTGGCTGCTTGATGGCGCAGTGGATAATGCCGGAAGCGGCCCGATCCGTCGGCTGGTTCCCGCCGCAATAGTCGGCTGGTGGTTCGGCTTTGGCTATTTTGTTTTCGGGCTGTGGTGGATCGGCAATGCTTTGCTGGTCGATGCTGCAAATTTTGCCTGGGCAATTCCCTTGGCAATTTTTGGCCTTCCTGCATTTCTCGCATTTTTCTATGCTTTTGCAGCAGTAATTGCGCGTCTCATATGGAGCGACGGGATCGGGCGCATATTTGCGCTCGGCCTTGGTTTCGGCCTCGCCGAATGGTTGCGTTCCTTTGTGCTAACCGGTTTTCCCTGGAACGCCATCGGCTATGCCGCAATGCCAATACCGGTTCTGATGCAATCGTCTGTTATTGTGGGCTTGCTCGCAATGAATATTCTGGCGGTAATCGTATTTGCCATGCCTGCGGTTTATAATGCCAAGCAAGGCCGGATAGCTGGACTTGCCGTTGCACTCATCCTGATCATCGCTCATGTCGGCTTCGGCGTTTTCCGGCTCTCCACAGCGGATATCAAACTCGACGGCCCGCATATTCGTATCGTGCAGCCCTCCATTTCGCAGGATCTCAAATGGGACGCAGAGGCGCGGCGCGGTATATTTGACAAGTACCTTGCCATGACCGCTGAAGAGCCAGCAGAGGGGAAAGTTAAGCCGCAGATTATAGTTTGGCCGGAAACAGCAGTTCCCTACATTCTGACGAAAACCCCGGAAGCACTGCAAGCTATCGCCGATAATTTGGCTGACGGGCAGACTCTTTTGGCTGGTGCCATCAGAATGGAAGAGCCTGGCGGGGCGGAGGAACCTCTCTACTACAACACCATCTATACCATCGACAGCTCGGGAGAAATTACCGGAGCGGCCGATAAAGTTCATCTCGTGCCCTTCGGGGAATATGTGCCGCTTGAGAGCATTCTCCGAAAGATCGGCATTAGCGAAGTGGTGGAACTGCCCGGCGGGTTCAGCGCAGCTTCGGTGCGCCGCTCGCTTGAGGTTATCAGCGGTTTCTCAGTACTGCCGCTCATATGTTATGAGGCCATCTTTCCGGGTGAGATGTTCTACCAAGGCGCAGCCGCCAATGCCATTGTCAACGTCACCAACGATGCATGGTATGGCGATACTCCTGGTCCTTACCAGCATTTCAGACAGGCGCAATTGCGCGCAGTGGAACAGGGGCTGCCGATGGTGCGGGCCGCTAATAACGGTCTTTCAGGAGTCGTTGACCCCTATGGACGAATCATTGATGCGCTTGCACTCAATGGGGTGGGTGTGATTGATGCTCAACTTCCAGGACGCGTAGAACTACCTTGGGGAGAGGGGGTTCATACGGTTCAATTTCTGGTTGTATTAATAATGGTTCTAATTGTGGCGTTGGGGTATTTTTTGCGCGGTAGAAGGCGTGTTGGTTGACATTTCCGATACAGCCCTGTCGAATAAAGTGATATTTGGTACGTTGATACATTGATGGTAAAATTCATTTTCAATTCCATTTCATATGAATGAGATTTTCATGTCTGATAATAGTAAAAAGAGTCCGAACCCCGTTGATATCCATGTTGGCGCAAGAATTAGATTGCGACGCAATATGATAGGCTTGAGCCAGGAAAAACTCGGTGAGAGCCTTGGAATAACGTTTCAGCAGATTCAAAAATATGAAAAAGGCATGAACCGTGTGGGTGCCAGTCGCCTTCAGGCAATAGCCAATATCCTCAACGTGCCGGTTACATTCTTTTTTGACGACATGCCCGGTCAGTCAGACAAACCTCGTGGTTTTGAGGAAGAAAACGAGACAACCTATGTCGTTGGTTTCCTGAACAGTTCAGAGGGTATCCAGTTGGCGCGCGCCTTTGCAAAAATTGGCGACGCGAAAATCCGGCGTAAAGTGCTCGACCTCGTACGCACGCTTGGCCAAGAGGATGATGCGGTCTAGAGGCTTTTCTGCTTAAAGAAAAGCAATTCTGTTCCGCCAAAGGCGTGACAAGGGACACCGAAAGTGGCGAGGGCGACGTCTCTCCGAAGTTGCGTGACAAAGCGGCTGGACGCGCGCTGAAACCCCAAGCGTTGGTTTGCAAAAGCAAACCAACCAGCTTTCAAATCCGCCGGTCGCGCTAACTGGATTCGTAACAAATGCAGTTCGATCCGTGGCGCGTGCAATTGGGCCAAATCCTTCCGTTGCACCTACGCATAATGGGGCGAGATCAACCTCGCTAAACCCTTCGATTTTGCCCCAAGATTCCCTTCAGTAGAAGGATTCTCCTTAAGCAAGAAAGGCTCCAACCACAACTTTTCATCTGTTTATGGTGTGAAACGGGAAAAAAATCCTCTTGGCGCGATCCTTTTAAAAGTGAAAGCAATTGACGGAACCGCTGCAGCTTGGCAAACACTATGCAGCCAGTCGGCATATGCCTGCTGGCGTTCGTTTGCTTTCAAGAGGGGTTCCCCGTGACGCGCAGTTCTTATCTTTTTACCAGTGAGTCCGTTTCGGAAGGTCACCCGGACAAAGTCTGTGACCGTATTTCCGATGAAATCGTTGACATGATCTACAAAGAAGCGAAGAAAACAGGAGTTGATCCCTGGACTGTTCGTATTGCCTGCGAAACTCTGGCGACAACGAACCGGGTCGTAATAGCTGGCGAAGTCCGGGTTCCGGATACATTGCTGAAGAAAGATAAAAACGGCGCTGTCGTCAAGGATGCCAAAGGCCATCCGGTTATCAATCCTTCCAGATTCCGTGCTGCCGCCCGTCGCGCCATTCGCGACATTGGTTATGAACAGGAAGGCTTCAACTGGAAGACGGCGAAGATTGAAGTTCTGCTGCATCCCCAATCGGCAGATATTGCCCAAGGCGTCGATAATGCAGCCGATCGTCAAGGTGAAGAAGGCGCTGGGGACCAGGGCATCATGTTCGGCTACGCATGCCGCGAAACACCTGATCTCATGCCTGCTCCAATTTATTATTCCCATAAGATTCTGGAATTGCTGGCAGCAGCTCGTCACAAGGGCGAAGGCGATGCTGGCAAGCTTGGACCTGATGCCAAGAGCCAGGTTACTGTCCGCTATGTGGACGGTGTGGCGGCAGAAGCAACCCAAATCGTGCTTTCAACGCAGCATCTGGATGCAAGCTGGGACTCAAAAAAGGTCCGCAGCGTCGTTGAACCCTATATTCGCGAAGCCATGGGTGACCTCAAGATTGCTGACGATTGCGTCTGGTACATCAATCCTACGGGCAAGTTCGTCATTGGTGGTCCAGACGGCGATGCTGGCCTCACTGGCCGCAAAATCATTGTCGATACCTATGGCGGTGCTGCCCCCCATGGCGGCGGTGCTTTCTCGGGCAAGGACACAACCAAGGTTGACCGTTCTGCGGCATATGCAGCACGTTATCTTGCAAAGAACGTTGTAGCCGCGGGTTTTGCTGATCGCTGCACGATCCAGCTTTCCTATGCAATTGGCGTTGCCCAGCCGCTTTCGGTCTATGTTGATCTGCATGGCACGGGCAAAGTAAAGGAAGATGCGGTCGAGGAAGCCCTGCGCAAGGTTATGGACCTGTCGCCCTCCGGCATTCGTAAGCATCTTGACCTTAACAAGCCAATTTATGCCAAGACTTCGGCCTATGGCCATTTCGGACGGAAACCCGGCCGCGATGGGTCTTTCTCATGGGAAAAGACAGATCTTGCCAAGCAATTGAAGACAGCATTGGCCGCCTAAGCGGCCAATGTGGATAAATGGTATGACCGAGCCCAGACGCGAGCGTTCAACAGAAGCATTCTTCGGCAGGAGAAGCGGCAAGGCGCTGCGCCCTTTGCAGCGTTCCATCAGGGATGAACTCCTGCCTGAATTAAAGCTCGATCTTACTTCCCCAGCACCCGTCGACCTCCGCAGTCTTTTTGCTGCCGAGGTTGACGTGGTGCGTATGGAGATTGGCTTCGGGGGCGGCGAGCATCTTGTGCATGAAGCCGCGCGTCACCCTGAAGCGGGCTTTATCGGCGTTGAGCCATTCGTCAACAGCATGGCGAAGCTGGTTGTTGATCTTCACGACAATCCGCTCGCCAATATCAGGCTTTACGACGACGACGCAACGCAAGTGCTCGATTGGCTGCCGGAAGCATCGCTTGATGGAATAGATCTTTTCTATCCTGATCCCTGGCCCAAGAAGAAGCATTGGAAGCGCCGTTTTATCAGCCAGAAAAATCTCGGCCGCTTTGCTCGTGTGTTGAAATCGGGCGGACGCTTTCGCTTTGCATCCGACATAGATACCTATGTAAATTGGACATTGCAGCACTGTCATGAACATAGTGAGTTCGATTGGCTTGCTGAAACAGCCGCTGATTGGCATACACCTTACGAAGCATGGCCGGGCACCCGCTATGAGCAGAAAGCTCATCGCGAAGGCAGGGTCGGCGCTTATCTGACATTTCTACGACGCTAAGCCTCTTTGCACGCTATTTCGCGTGACAGCTTCCTGACAGTTTTCTAGTATCATTCTAAAGACGAGGAGACCGCTGGGAGGCTGTCCATAGATTTGCGCGTTAATCGTGGCAACAATGCCTGCGCAATCCTATGGCGACAACTTTCCAATCTTCGAAAAACTGAAAAAATCGATGGCCGAGGGCCGTTTTGGGAGGACTTCACACAATGCGTAAGATGTTGCTCGCTTTTGTAGCTGCCGGTGCAATGGCTATTTTCGGAAATGCCTTTGCCGCAGATTATAAAATAATGGCGCCAGCCGCACCCGGCGGCGGTTGGGATCAAACCGCCCGCACTCTCCAGACAGTGCTTCAGGAAGAGAAAATCTCGGGCAATGTGCAGGTCGTCAACGTGACCGGCGCGGGCGGTACGATTGGTCTCGCACAATTTGCAAACTCCGCCAAAGGCGATCCGTCGCAGCTCATCGTGGGCGGTTACGTGATGGTTGGTGCAATTCTCACCAATGCATCGCCAGTTACTTTGGAGCAGGTAACGCCAATTGCGCGCCTTACTGGCGAATACGAGGCATTGGTCGTGCCGGCTGCTTCTCCAATCAAGTCGATAGCCGATCTGGTCGAGAAGCTTAAGGCTGATCCCGGCGCAGTATCCTGGGGTGGCGGCTCGGCTGGCGGTACAGATCATATCACTGCAGGTCTTTTGGCCAAGGCAGCGGGTGTCGATCCAACCAAAGTAAACTACATTGCCTTTTCCGGCGGCGGCGAAGCACTTGCAGCCATTCTCGGTAATCAGGTGACGGTTGGTATCTCGGGTTACGGTGAGTTCGAATCGCAGATCAAGTCAGGTACTCTCCGTATTATCGGTATTTCCAGTGAGACCAAGGTTGAGGGCATTGATGCGCCAACCTTCAAGGAAGGTGGCCTCGACGTTTCC
Organism: Phyllobacterium sp. 22552; assembly: GCF_052044585.1. Lineage (NCBI taxonomy): Bacteria > Pseudomonadati > Pseudomonadota > Alphaproteobacteria > Hyphomicrobiales > Phyllobacteriaceae > Phyllobacterium > Phyllobacterium sp. 22552. The sequence goes on from NZ_JBQENG010000003.1 coordinate 206,061, forward strand.
ATCCAGAATTGGCGCATGGTCGCCGCGGCTCCCGGCATCACTAAGGAGCAGGAAGCGGCTATTGGCGCCGACATCGAAAAATTGGTTAAGTCCAAGGGCTGGCAGGAACAGTTGAATGCCAAAGGTTGGGCTGACACATATCTTGCAGGCGATGCATTCAAGGCACAGCTGGCCAAGGATACGGAAGCAACGTCCGCTATCCTGAAAGATATCGGCTTGGTAAAATGACGCAGCAGTCATCAACCTCAAAAACGCGCCGCCCTGATCGGGCGGCGTTGGGCATTGCCGCCTTTCTGGCGGTTCTGGCCATCATAATCGGATACAGCACGGCCACCACTCATGGCGGCAGCGTCACGCGGATTGGCCCCGCTGTTTTCCCATACGCCATCAGTATTGTTTTATTTATTTTGGCTATCTGGACTGTGTTCGAAGCCTTCCGTGGAGAATTTCCTGAGCGCGAGGCACAGGCGCCGGGCCCGGTCCTGTGGATTGTTGGTGGACTCGCCGCTCAAATGCTCCTTCTTAACGTTGTCGGCTTTTCAATTGCCACGGGCCTGTTGTTTGCCGCCACAGCGCGAGGCTTCGGCAAAACGAAGCTTTGGATAACGATACCTGCGGGCATCGTCCTTTCCTTTGTCGTCTGGGTACTCTTTGCCAAGGGGCTTCAATTGTCTCTGCCGGCAGGGCCGCCAGAACACTTCTTTTTTGGGAGTTAAGGTCAATGGACACGTTTGGATTGCTGTTCCAGGGCTTCGCCGTTGCGATGGACCCGATGAACCTTCTCTACGCCTTGATCGGCGTGACATTGGGCACCGCTGTTGGCGTGCTTCCGGGCATCGGCCCGGCTTTGACGGTGGCGCTTTTGCTACCCGTCACTTACAAACTGGACCCTGCCGGGTCACTCATCATGTTTGCCGGTATTTACTACGGGGGCATGTATGGCGGGTCGACGACATCCATCCTGCTGAACACACCGGGCGAAAGCTCTTCGATCGTCACGGCGCTTGAAGGCAATAAGATGGCCCGCGCGGGACGCGGCGGACCGGCTCTTGCCACGGCAGCAATTGGTTCCTTTGTAGCGGGTTTGATTGCGACCATCGGTCTGGCGCTTGTCGCGCCCTGGATAGTGAAGTTCGCCTTGTCGTTTGGACCTGCGGAGTATTTTGCTCTCATGGTTCTGGCGTTCATGACGGTTTCCGCGGCCTTTGGTGATTCTACTTTACGCGGCCTGACAGCGCTGTTCATCGGACTGGCACTGGGTCTGGTGGGGCAGGACCAATTGACAGGACAAGCAAGGCTTGCCTTCGGCATTCCCGATTTGCTTGACGGGATTGAAGTCACCACCTTGGCAGTCGCGCTTTTTGCGATTGGCGAAACACTTGCCGTTGCGGCCTCACGCTCTTCAATGGACGAAAAAATCGAAGCGGTTAAAGGTTCGATCTGGATGACCAAGGAAGATTGGTCACGTTCGTGGAAGCCATGGCTGCGCGGAACATTTATCGGCTTTCCTATCGGGGCAATGCCTGCCGGCGGTGCTGAAATCGGTACGTTCCTTTCCTACTCCGTGGAAAAGCAACTTGCGAAAAAGCCGGAAGAGTTTGGTCATGGCGCGATTGAGGGTGTGGCAGGACCGGAAGCGGCCAATAATGCCTCTGCCGCAGGTACATTGGTTCCACTGCTGACGCTTGGTTTGCCGACAACTGCAACTGCAGCGATCATGCTTGCGGGTTTCCAGCAATTCGGACTTCAGCCCGGGCCATTGCTGTTTGTAACAAGCCCGCAATTGGTGTGGGGCTTGATTGCCAGCCTTCTGGTAGCCAACCTTATGCTGCTGGTACTGAATCTGCCACTTATCGGCCTTTGGGTGCGCTTGCTGTCTATTCCCAAGCCATGGCTTTATGCGGGCATTCTTGTTTTCGCGACGTTAGGCACGATAGGAGCAAATTCCGCAGTCTTTCAACTTGGATGGCTCGCCTTCTCGTTCGAATTGGCAATGCTGATACTTTTTGGATTGTTTGGCTACTTCATGCGGCAATTCGGTTATCCGATTGCGCCGGTTGTTGTCGGCCTTATCCTTGGCCCGATGGCTGAAACGCAATTACGTCGCGCCATCCAGATCAGTCAGGGCGACTTCTCTGTATTGGTCGGGTCACCAATCGCGGTAACCTTGCTGGTTCTGGCTGTCTGTGCGGTGGTTATACCGCTCATCATGCGTGCCCGAGGCCAAGGTAAAGTTCTGGCCTCGCTTGCAGCGAACGAAGACTAAGCTTCATTCACCGTCCACCGGACCGATTAGTTCCGGTGGATGGAGCTGAACTGAACCGGATCAATGCCCAGCGTGCGCAGATCAGAAGCAATTGGCTGGTGGCCAGTGCGTGTGGCTGATGCAACTGCGACGGCGCTGCCGAATACGTTCAGCATCCGGCTGATCTTGGAACTTGCGGAATTCTTGCTCATTTTATTCATCCTTTTCGCGTTTATATTGCGATGCAACAAAGATAGGGATGAGAGGCAAGTTTAGTAAGAGCTTCTTATGCAAGGCAGCTATGCGAATTGACCTATACAGACCACAGGAGGTCTGGGTTCGCAGAAATTTGTCACGGCGCTTGAAAGTCTCCGCCCGTTTCGGTATATAGATCGTATATTCTTGGTCGTTAGAACAGGGGTGGGTCCACACAGGTCCCGCTCTTTTTTGTTTCTTGGGGCCAAAACAAGGAAAATTTGCGTGACAGACGGCACCAATACAGAAGAGCAAGCTATACCGGCAAGTGGCCTGGAAGAGCGTATTATTACGGAAACCGGCATTGATGCACGTGTTGCTTCAATTATTGAGCCGGTACTTCAGTCTATAGGTTTCCGGCTTGTTCGGGCGCGCCTTTCAGGTCTTAATGGACTTACGCTACAGATTATGACTGAGCGGAACGATGGCACCATGACCGTTGAAGATTGTGAGCTTGTGAGCCGCACGCTGTCTCCGGTTCTTGATGTTGAAGATCCGATTGACCGGAATTATCATCTGGAAGTGTCCTCCCCGGGGATCGACCGTCCGCTCGTGCGGAAGTCGGATTTTTCGGTCTGGAGTGGGCATATCGTAAAGGTTGATACTTCCGCAGTTCTCGATGGCAGGAAAAAGTTTCGCGGCCGGATCGCCAACGTTACAGATCAATCAATAACGATCGAAAGCGATCAGGCGACCTATGGCGACAAGCCAGCTGTCGAGGTTCCATTCGAAATGATTGCCGATGCCCGTCTTATTTTAACGGATGATCTCATTCGCGATGCATTACGCCGCGACAAGGATCTGCGCGAAGGCCGCATACCAGAAGATAATAGCTCGGACGCTGACGAAGCGAACGCTTCGGACGAAGAGCAGAGCTAACAACCGGATTGAATTTCATACGCCCGCAGAGGAAGCGTGGTGGTGAACCCAAGGAGAAGAAAATGGCAGTCAGTGCAAACAGGCTAGAACTTCTGCAGATCGCCGACGCGGTTGCGCGCGAGAAGTCGATTGACCGCGAGATCGTTATTGCGGCTATGGCCGATGCCATTCAGAAAGCTGCGCGCTCGCGTTATGGCCAGGAAACCAATATCCGCGCCGACATCAACGCCAAGACGGGCGAAATCAAGTTGCAACGCCTGCTTGAAGTCGTCGAAACCGTTGAAGATCCGGTCACGCAGATTGGTATGGATGCCGCCCGCGATCGTAACCCTGATGCGCAGCCAGGCGATTTCCTTGCGGACCAATTGCCTCCGATGGATTTCGGTCGCATCGCGGCACAGTCTGCAAAACAGGTTATCGTGCAGAAAGTGCGCGAAGCAGAGCGCGACCGCCAGTATGACGAATACAAGGATCGCGTCGGCGAAATCATCAATGGTAGCGTCAAGCGCGTTGAATATGGCAATGTGATCGTCGATCTCGGTCGCGGTGAAGCTATTGTTCGTCGTGACGAATTGATCCCCCGCGAAACTTTCCGCTATGGGGACCGTGTTCGCGCCTATGTTTATGATGTGCGCCGCGAACAGCGCGGTCCGCAGATTTTCCTGAGCCGCACGCACCCGCAATTCATGGCGAAGCTTTTCACCATGGAAGTACCGGAAATTTATGACGGCATCATTGAAATCAAATCAGTAGCCCGTGATCCGGGTTCACGCGCCAAGATTGCTGTTATTTCGCGTGATTCGTCGATTGATCCAGTCGGCGCTTGCGTCGGTATGCGTGGTTCGCGCGTTCAGGCTGTTGTCGGTGAGCTTCAGGGCGAAAAGATCGACATTATTCCTTGGTCACCAGAGCCTGCTTCCTTCATCGTTAATGCATTGCAGCCGGCGGAAGTTTCCAAAGTTGTTCTCGATGAAGATGCCGAGCGTATTGAAGTTGTGGTTCCGGATGACCAATTATCACTAGCGATCGGTCGTCGCGGTCAGAATGTCCGCTTGGCTTCGCAATTGACAGGCTGGGATATCGACATCCTCACAGAGCAGGAAGAGTCCGAGCGCCGTCAGAAGGAATTTGTCGAACGCTCCAACCTGTTCATGGAAGCCTTGGACGTTGATGAAATGGTCGGTCAGGTTCTTGCCTCCGAAGGTTTTGCCAGCGTTGAAGAAATCGCTTATGTTGATAGCGACGATATTTCCTCGATCGATGGTTTCGACGAGGACACGGCGACTGAAATTCAACAGCGCGCGCAGGAATATCTGGGCCGAATCGAAGAAGAGCGTGATGCCCGCCGCAAGGAATTGGGTGTCTCGGACGAACTTCGTGATCTGCCAGGCATGACCAACGCGATTCTGGTTGCCGTCGGTGAAGACGGTGTCAAAACCGTGGAAGATTTTGCTGGCTATGCTGTTGACGAACTGACCGGATGGCGTGAGCGCAAGGACGGGGAAACTGTAAATTTCCCCGGCATTTTGTCGGCATTTGAAGTAAGCCGTGCAGATGCGGAACAGATGGTGCTCGCTGCTCGTTTGAAGGCTGGATGGATCACGGAAGATGATCTCGTTGCAACCGAGACCGAAGCCGACGCTGAAGAAGAGGTTGCTGGCTGAGCCCAGTAGCTTGAAAATGGAAGCGGATATGAACGACAGAACGTGCATCGTCACGCGTGAAGCAGGTTCTGTCGATGACATGATCCGGTTTGTAGCTGGCCCCGATGGATCGGTTGTTGCTGACTTAAAGCACAACCTTCCCGGACGGGGATGTTGGGTCAAGGCCCAGCGGCGCTATATTGACGAAGCGGTAAAGCGAAAGCTTTTCCCGCGTGGACTGAAAACAGCGGTGACAGTTCCCGATAATTTCGGGCAGATCGTCGACCAGATGCTGGTAAAATCGGCTTTGGGAAGTTTTGGGTTGGCGCGAAAGGCCGGTGTTGTGATAACAGGGGCCGCAAAAGTGGATATCGCCATCCGCAACGGCACAGCAGGACTTGTGCTGCATGCTTCTGAAGCAGCGGAAGACGGCGTCCGAAAGCTTGACCAGGCCCGGCGTTCGGTAGTTTATGCCGACGGACCTGATATACCCGCCCTTTCATTGTTCAGTAGCGATGAAATGGATTTGGCATTGGGTGGGGTTAATGTGATACATGCTGCCGTACTCAGAGGGAGGGCAGCTGCCGGACTCATGAAACGAGTCTGGATGCTACAGCATTTTCGCGTGGGTCTGGACGAGCAGACCAGCGCTAAAGCGGCAACTGCTGCGAAGGAAACGGAAACGGAATGAGCGATATAAAATCGACAGACGACAAGACGCTTGGCGTCAATAAGAAAACCCTGACCCTGAAGCGGCCCGGTATCGAACAAAGCACGGTGCGCCAGAATTTCAGCCACGGGCGGACGAAGTCTGTTGTCGTTGAAACGAAGAAGCGCAAGTTCAGCCTGCCGGACCAGAAGCCGGAGGTTGCACCTGTTGCTGCTCCGGCTCCAGCGCCAGCACCTGTTCAGACAGCGCCTGCTGCGCCAGCGCCTGCTGCACCAGTGACGGCGGCACCAGTTGCGCCGGCTGTATCCCAGCCAGCTGCCGCTGCGCCTCAGCCAGTTGCTGCTGCTCCTGCACCTGCGCCAGAACCTCGCTCGGCTGCGCCGGCACCCGCTGCCGCTCCATCCAGCAAGGCTACGGCACCGGCCACCCCTGCTCGCCCTGCACAGCGCGGTGGGGCTCAACCATCATCGCCGCAGCGTCCCGGACAGCCATACCGTTCGTCCGGTCAGCGGCCGAATGATCGTTCAGGCATGGTCTTGAATACGCTATCGGCAGCCGAGCTTGAAGCGCGCCGCAAGGCTCTTGAAGGGTCTAAAGCACGCGATATTGAGGATCGGGCCAAAGCAGCTATCGAAGCTGCCCGCCGCGCAGAAGAAGATGCGTTGCGCGCCAAGGAGCGTGAAGAATCCGCTCGCCGTCAGGCAGAAGAAGAAGAGCGTCTGCGCAAGGAAGCTCAGGCCAAGCAGCGCGCTGAAGAAGAATCACGCAAGCGTCAACCCGAGTCTGCCGCTACTGAAGAGGCTAGCTCGAAAGTATCCGTTCGCAAGACCAATGTTGCGGAAGAAGAAGAGACCCGCCGCGGTAGTCCGGCAGGCGCGCGTCGCGGCAGCAGTGCTGCCCCGGCAAAGCCTGAAGTTCGCACCCCTAAGGTTGTCAAAGGTGAAGATGAACGCCGTCGCGGCAAGCTGACATTGGGCTCTGCGCTCAATGATGAAGGCCGCAGCCGTTCGCTTTCCGCCATGCGCCGCCGCCAGGAAAAGTTCAAGCGCGGCATGCAGCAGGAAACACGCGAAAAGATCGCGCGTGAAGTCGTTCTGCCGGAAACCATCACCATTCAGGAACTTGCCCAGCGTATGGCTGAGCGTTCGGTCGACGTCATCAAATATTTGATGAAAGAAGGCCAGATGATGAAGCCGGGCGATTTGATCGATGCCGATATGGCTCAGCTGATTGCCGAAGAATTCGGTCACACGGTTCGCCGCGTTGCCGAATCGGACGTTGAAGAAGGTATCTTTAACGTTCAGGATGATCAGGGTGCATTCGTATCACGGCCACCTGTTGTCACCATTATGGGTCACGTCGATCACGGCAAGACTTCATTGCTGGACGCTATCCGCAAGGCGAACGTTGTATCCGGTGAAGCCGGTGGCATTACCCAGCATATTGGTGCTTACCAAGTTGAGCAGAACGGTCAGAAGATCACCTTCATCGATACCCCGGGCCACGCTGCCTTCACGGCAATGCGCGCACGCGGTGCCCAAGCAACCGATATCGCCATTCTGGTGGTTGCGGCTGATGATAGCGTGATGCCGCAGACGATTGAATCAATCAATCATGCCAAGGCGGCAGGCGTTCCGATCATTGTCGCGATCAACAAGATCGACAAGCCTTCTGCCGATCCGCAGAAGGTGCGTAACGGATTGCTTCAGCACGAAGTTTTTGTAGAATCGATGGGCGGCGAAACGCTGGACGTTGAGGTGTCTGCGAAAACCGGCGTTGGCCTGGACAAGCTTCTTGAAACAATCTTGCTTCAGGCAGAAGTTCTGGATCTCAAGGCCGATCCAATTCGTACGGCGGAAGGTGTGGTTATCGAAGCCAAGCTTGATCGCGGTCGCGGTTCGGTGGCTACTGTTCTCGTGCAGAAGGGTACTCTGCACCCTGGCGACATCATTGTTGCCGGTAGTGAATGGGGCCGTGTTCGCGCACTGATCAATGACCGTGGCGAAAACATGAAAGATGCCGGTCCGGCCATGCCGGTTGAGGTTCTCGGTCTTGGCGGACCGCCACAGGCGGGTGATCGTTTTGCCGTTGTCGAAAACGAAGCCAAGGCACGCGAGATTTCCGAATATCGCACACGTCTGGCCCGTGAAAAGGCTGTGGCCAAGCAAGCCGGTTCTCGCGGATCGCTTGAGCAGATGATGAGCCAGTTGCAAGTTACCGGCTTGAAAGAGTTCCCGTTGCTCATCAAGGGTGACGTACAGGGCTCAATCGAAGCCATTGCCGGCGCTCTCGACAAGCTAGGTACTGAAGAAGTACGCGCGCGCATCATCCATTCGGGTGCGGGCGGAATCACCGAAAGTGATATCGCGCTTGCAGAAGCATCGAACGCTGCAATCATCGGCTTCAACGTACGCGCCAACAAGCAGGCTCGTGATTTGGCTGAACGCGAAGGCATCGAAATTCGCTACTACAACATCATTTACGATCTGGTCGATGATGTGAAAGCAGCAATGTCCGGTCTTCTTTCTCCAGAACGCCGCGAAACCTTCATCGGCAATGCGGAAATTCTGGAAGTCTTCAATATCACGAAGGTCGGCAAGGTCGCCGGTTGCCGTGTCACGGAAGGCAAGGTCGAACGTGGTGCAGGCGTACGCCTCATCCGCGACAACGTTGTCATCCACGAAGGCAAGCTCAAGACGCTCAAGCGCTTCAAGGATGAAGTATCCGAAGTGCCGATGGGTCAGGAATGCGGTATGGCGTTTGAAAACTACGAGGATATTCGCGCAGGCGATACAATCGAAGCTTTCCGCGTCGAACATGTAACCCGCACGCTCTAAACTCAAGCGTCTCGATTATTGATAACAGGATCGCCGGAATAATAATCCGGCGATCTCTTGTTTGTCTGGATAGGTAATAATGGCTCGTTTTGCTACCGGATCAGGTCCATCTCAACGCCAGCTACGCGTCAGCGAGCAGGTGCGACATGCGGTTTCACAAGTGCTGCAACGGGGCGATGTGCGGGATGACAAGCTTGAGAATGCCGTCATTGCAATCTCCGAAGTGCGCATGTCACCGGATTTGAAGATTGCTACCTGTTTCGTATCGCCCGTCGGTGCAACGGATAGTGAAGGTGTCATTACCGCCCTGAACAAGCATGCTAAATTTATCCGCGGGCGTGCAGGAACATACCTTAAATCCATGAAATATATGCCGGAATTTCGCTTTCGCATTGATACAAGCTTCGATAATTACGCGAAGATTGACGCTTTGCTGCGCAAACCGGAGGTCACACGCGATCTGGATGATGACCATGACGATGATGATGGCGGCGATCCGAATCCGGGCGATGTGCCGGGGCATGGCGATAATTAAATGGCAAGACAGCGCAAGAAAAAGGGCCGTCCGGTATCCGGCTGGCTGATCTTTGACAAGCCGAAAGGCATGGGCTCGACGGAGGCCGTCTCCAAGATAAAATGGCTGTTCAAAGCGGAAAAAGCTGGTCATGCGGGCACGCTTGATCCCTTGGCTTCGGGCATGTTGCCGATTGCCCTGGGCGAGGCGACCAAAACTGTGCCCTATGTGATGGATGGCACAAAGATTTATCGCTTCACGGTGAGCTGGGGTGCCGAACGCACGACAGATGATCTGGAAGGTGAAATCAGCGCTACATCGGATAATCGCCCAGACGAAGCGGCGATCAAGGCGGTACTGCCGAAATATACTGGCGTGATTCAGCAGACCCCACCGAAATTCTCAGCCATCAAGATCGCTGGCGAACGGGCCTATGATCTGGCACGCGGCGGCGAAGAGGTCGAGATACCTGCGCGAGAAGTCGAGATTGACCGGCTTGAGCTGATTGAACGCCCTGACGAGGCTACTGCAATTTTTGAAGTTGAGTGTGGCAAAGGCACCTACGTGCGCTCGCTCGCCCGCGATATGGGTCGTGATCTTGGGTGTTACGGCCACATTGCCGATCTGCGTCGAACGGAAGTTGCGCCTTTCGATGAGGCAGATTTTGTAACACTCGAAGAACTTGAAGCTGCACATCCCCCGGCACCTGCCGAAGGGGAGGGTGACGAAGGCTCATATGAGCGTCTTGCCGAACGTTTCTCTGTTATGGATGCCTTTTTGATCGATACGGGCGCCGCGCTGGAAAGTCTGCCGCAAATTGCCATATCTGACGATCAGGCGCATCGGATTCGCATGGGCAATCCGATTATTTTGCGAGGCCGTGACGCACCTGTGGAGGCTGATGAGGCCTGTGTAACAGCCAAGGGCAAGCTTCTAGCCATTGGCTTTATCGAGCATGGACAATTCAACCCCAAGCGGGTTTTTGCGCATTAGGCCTTTACATAGACCCAGGCTTTGATGCCGGATTTCAGGCGGACTTCAATTCGCTTGTAATCTGAAACCTCATAGGCATCGGCAGCAGCGAGTTCTTGCTCGGTAATGTGAAATAGGGTTCCCTCTACCTCGTCTGCAGGATTACCACTCGGCCTGACAATGGGATGAACATTGCTACCGCTTGCCCGAATGACATCGGGATCAGTGATTTCCACCATTGAGCGGCTGAACCCCGGAATGGCATCCTTGTAACCGGTAAGCAACCGCCCGAACGACGATATTTGAACGCTCTCCAATTGCAGGGTCCCGTAGGAGAATAGGTTGATCCAAGGAGTGTCATTCATAATGCAGGCTTCCCAATTTAGTTGGGAGCATATTTGCGGCAAATGCTTTCACATTCGCAATAGCGAAAATCAGCGCTATCGGCCGGAAAAGCTCCAAGAATCATTTGCGACTGGTAATTCGTCACAATTTCGACTATACGGCCCCAAGCTTCAGGCTTTGTCTGTCGCTTTAACTGGCCCCCGCTGGACGACATCCCGGCCGTGGGCATCCTGTTTTCCTCTTCAAAAGAAAGGATATACGATGTCGATAACCGCTGAACGCAAGCAGGCAGTGATCACTGAATATGCAACGAAGCCAGGCGATACCGGTTCTCCGGAAGTCCAGGTTGCAGTTCTGACAGAGCGCATTGTCAATTTGACCGAACATTTCAAGGACCACAAAAAGGATAACCATTCCCGCCGTGGTCTTCTCAAGCTCGTCTCGACGCGCCGCAGCCTTCTTGATTATCTCAAGAAGATTGATCAGAGCCGCTACCAGACGCTGATCGAAAAGCTCGGCCTGCGCCGCTAATAACGGATTGAAACCGGCGGTGACATTTCTGTCCCGCCGGTTTCTACTCATTCCTTCAAGGAATGAAGAATACCCATGAGACAGGTCATGGGGCAGGATTGCTGGCAACTCGTTATGCGAGTTGCAAATTGTCTTGCCCGTGATTGGTCTAAACGAAACGGAAGAAAGATGCTGCGATCCAAAGGGAAGCGCGTTTTTCTCCACTCAAGGACAAGATATGTTTAATCAACACAAAGTTGAAATCGAATGGGGCGGACGTCCGCTCATTCTGGAAACCGGCAAGATCGCCCGCCAGGCTGATGGCGCGGTTCTGGCCACTTATGGTGAGACAGTCGTGCTTGCCACTGTTGTTTCCGCCAAGGCACCAAAGGCTGGTCAGGACTTTTTCCCACTGACTGTCAACTATCAGGAAAAGACCTACGCAGCCGGCAAAATTCCTGGTGGTTACTTCAAGCGTGAAGGCCGTCCCAGCGAAAACGAAACACTGGTTTCGCGCCTGATCGACCGTCCGATCCGTCCTCTCTTTGCTGACGGCTACAAGAATGACACCCAGGTCGTTCTGACTGTTATCCAGCATGATCTTGAAAACAATCCGGACATCATCTCGCTGATCGGCGCTTCCGCTGCTCTGACACTTTCCGGTGTTCCTTTCATGGGCCCGATCGGTGGCGCACGCGTTGGCTACATCAATGGCGAATACCGCCTGAACCCAACTGTCGATGAAATGCCTGAATCGAGCCTAGATCTGGTCGTCGCCGGTACAGGCGAGGCAGTTCTGATGGTTGAATCGGAAGCCAAGGAATTGGCTGAAGACATCATGCTCGGCGCTGTCATGTTCGGTCATCGCAGCTTCCAGCCGGTTATCGATGCGATCATCAAGCTTGCTGAAGTCGCTGCCAAAGAGCCACGCGATTTCCAGACCGATGACCTTTCAGCAGCAGAAGCTGCTGTCCTCAAGCTTGTTGAGGCAGATTTGCGCGCCGCTTACAAGATCATTGACAAGCAGGATCGCTACAACGCGGTTGACGCTGCCAAGGCTAAGGTGAAGGCGCATTTCTTCCCTGAAGGCGTTGAAGAGCCAGAATTTTCCGCAGAAGAAATCGCGACCGTATTCAAGTCAGTTCAGGCGAAGATCGTTCGCTGGAACATTCTCGACACAGGCAGCCGCATCGATGGCCGCGATCTTTCAACAGTTCGCCCTATCGTTTCGGAAGTTGGTCTTTTGCCCCGTACACACGGTTCGGCTCTGTTCACCCGTGGTGAAACACAGGCCATCGTTGTTGCTACGCTCGGCACAGGCGAAGACGAGCAATATATCGACTCGCTGACCGGCATGTACAAAGAGACATTCATGCTTCACTACAATTTCCCGCCCTACTCGGTCGGTGAAACAGGTCGCATGGGTTCGCCAGGCCGTCGTGAAATCGGTCATGGCAAGCTTGCATGGCGTGCTATTCACCCGGTTCTGCCTGCCAAGGAACAGTTCCCCTACACGCTGCGTACAGTCTCCGAGATCACTGAATCCAATGGTTCATCTTCGATGGCTACGGTTTGCGGAACATCGCTTGCCCTTATGGATGCTGGCGTTCCACTGCTGCGTCCCGTTGCTGGTATCGCAATGGGCTTGATCCTGGAAGGCGAGAAATTCGCTGTTCTTTCCGACATTCTCGGCGACGAAGATCATCTTGGCGATATGGACTTCAAGGTGGCCGGTTCTGAAAATGGTATCACTGCTCTGCAGATGGATATCAAGATCGACGGCATCACCGAAGAGATCATGAAGGTTGCTTTGGCTCAGGCCAAGGATGGCCGTCTGCATATTCTTGGTGAAATGGCAAAGGCCATCACTGAAGGCCGTTCGGAACTCGGTGAATTTGCACCACGCATTGAAGTCATGAACATTCCGACCGACAAGATCCGTGATGTTATCGGTTCAGGCGGCAAGGTCATTCGCGAAATCGTCGAAAAGACGGGCGCGAAGATCAACATTGAAGACGATGGTACAGTTAAGATTGCATCGTCCTCAGCCAAGGAAATCGAAGCTGCCCGCAAGTGGATCCACTCGATTGTTGCAGAACCTGAAGTAGGCGAGATCTATGAAGGCACAGTCGTAAAGACTGCTGACTTTGGCGCCTTCGTAAACTTCTTTGGTCCACGCGACGGCTTGGTTCACATCTCGCAGCTTGCTTCCGATCGCGTTGCCAAGACTTCAGATGTTGTCAAAGAAGGCCAGAAGGTCTGGGTCAAGCTCATGGGCTTTGACGAACGTGGCAAGGTTCGCCTGTCGATGAAGGTTGTCGATCAGGAAACTGGCAAGGAAATCGTTCAGGAAAAGAAGGCTCAGGAAGACGCTGAGTAATCTTTCTTCCATGTAATAATAAAGGCGCGCCCCAGTGGCGCGCTTTTTTCTTGTTATAAATATCTATAGATGGACCCACTCATGGCCAACGGCGCTCTCCAGACACTGTTCCTTCCGTTCGAAGACGAGATACTGCCCGTGCCTGGTAAAGGCGCGTCATGGTTGTTTCTTGGCGCGGAAGCTGATCGCACTATTGCAGATGAGTGGAAGTCTATCCTGACCTGTCTTCAACCGTTCAAACCGGATTATCTCACCTTGCAGAAGGCAGGATTTAATGCCGTTCCTCGATTACAGGGCAACGAAGAATTTGACGGTGCGTTAATCTTGCTTGGCAAGCATCGTGGCCGCAACGAAGGCTGGTTGGCACAGGCATTGAATCAGGTCAAAGCAGGCGGGCGAATAGTTGTCTGCGGCAATAAAAAACTGGGTGTAGACAGTTTCCGCAAGACCGTAGAAAGCATTGCTCCGGTAGAAGACAGGCTGTCAAAAAACCACGCAGTGGTCTTCTGGTTCAACCGCTCTGTAGAGATAAATAAAGAGAAAGTTCAGTCACTTATACCGACGCCAACGCAAGTTGAAAGTCGTTTCAATACGGCGCCAGGCATGTTCTCACACACCGCTATCGACAATGGTTCAGCAATGCTGGTCAAGCATTTCGCAGGACGCATCAGCGGTCATGTAGCGGACTTTGGAGCGGGCTGGGGTTATCTTGCCAGTGAGGTGCTGAAATACCCCGAAAAGCTGAAATCGCTGGATCTGTATGAGGCCGATTTCGAAGCGCTGGAAGCTGCTAAAACCAATATTACTGGCGGCGAAATACCAGTTAAATTTCATTGGCATGATGTAAATAGTGAAGCAATTACAGAGATTTACGACACGATCGTAATGAATCCGCCATTTCATGCCGGGCGAAGCGCCGATCCTACAATGGGGCAGGGATTTATCGCAGCGGCTGCAAAACGGATGAAGCCGGGTGGTCGGCTCCTACTCGTTGCCAACCGGCAAATGCCCTACGAGGCAGGACTGAAATCGTTGTTCAAGCACGTGACGCCCATTGAGGACAATTCCGGGTACAAAATCATTGAAGCGAAGAAGTAGTTCTACCGCACGCAACTAATTTTCGGCCTAGGGTAGAAAATTCTCGGTCATTTTCGTTGGTTTTTCGGTGAAAATCTGCCGATTCTCTAAATTTTAGGTTCAAACCGGCAGATCAGTTCTCAATTATAGATACTGGCTGGAGATTATTCCTTGCCGTCATCGGATTTTTTCAGCTCTTCCAATGTAGGCATTGAAACAATGTTATAGCCGGAGTCCACATAGTGGATTTCGCCAGTCACGCCGCTTGATAGATCTGACAGGAGATAGAGGGCCGAACGGCCAACGTCGCCAATATCAACCGTGCGTCGCAAAGGTGCGTTGCGCTGCTGATAGGAGAACATGGCGCGGGCATCGCCAATGCCAGCACCCGCTAAAGTCCGCACAGGACCCGCAGAGATTGCATTGACGCGAATTCCTTCTGGACCATAATCAGCGGCCAGATAACGCACCATGGCTTCAAGAGCGGCCTTGGCGACACCCATGACATTGTAGTTCGGCATAACGCGGGTGGAGCCGCCATAGGTCAGCGTCAGGATAGAGCCACCTTCCTTCATCAGCTTTGAAGCGCGCTGCGCGACCTCGGTAAAGGAATAGGCTGAAATAACCATTGTCCGCGAGAAGTTATCGCGCGTGGTTACATCCGCATAGCGGCCCTTCAATTGTGATTTGTCGGAAAAACCGATGGCATGCACGACAAAATCGATCGTGCCCCATTCTTTTTCCAGGGTCTCGAAAACAGCGTCGACTGTTGCAATGTCTTCGACATCACAGGGGAGCAGCAACTTGGAGCCAAGCTGTTCGGCCAAAGGTGCCACACGCTTGCCAAATGCATCACCCTGATAGGTGAAGGCAAGCTCAGCACCATTGTCGGCGAGTTCCTTGGCAATGCCCCAGGCAATGGAATGGCTGTTCGCGACTCCCATGATGAGACCGCGCTTGCCCTTCATCAGATCACCCATTTTGATTCCTCAACCCTCGTAGCGCTGGAAGACCAGCGACGCATTCGTGCCGCCAAATCCGAAGGAATTGGTCAGGACTGTGTTTAATTTTACATTGTCGATGCGCTTGCGCACGATTGGCATATCTTCAAATGCCGGATCGAGTTCTTCGATATTGGCGCTTTCCGCGATAAAATCATTGTTGAGCATCAGCAGCGAATAGATCGACTCATGCACACCTGTCGCGCCCTGCGAATGGCCGGTCAAAGATTTGGTGGCAGAAATCGGCGGGCACTGATCGCCGGAGCCGAAAACTTCGCGGATCGCCTCAATTTCCTTCAGATCCCCAACAGGTGTAGAAGTCGCATGCGGATTGATATAATCGACCTTGCCCTTGACGTTGGCGATAGCCATACGCATGCAGCGTGCAGCGCCTTCGCCGCTCGGTGCAACCATATCGGCCCCGTCAGAGGTCACGCCATAGCCGACCAGTTCGCCGTAAATCTTGGCGCCGCGCGCTTTGGCATGTTCCAACTCTTCAAGAACGAGAACACCTGCGCCACCGGAAATGACAAAGCCATCGCGATTCTTATCGTAGGCACGCGAGGCGACGGACGGCCGGTCATTGAATTTCGATGACATCGCGCCCATTCCGTCAAACAGCACGGAGAGCGTCCAGTCCAGATCTTCGCAGCCACCAGCAAACATCATGTCCTGTTTGCCATATTGGATCATCTCATAGGCATTGCCGACGCAATGGTTGGAGGTCGCGCAAGCCGAAGAGATAGAATAATTCACGCCTTTGATCTTGAACCATGTAGCAAGCGTTGCCGACGCAGTTGAAGACATGGCCTTTGGCACAGCGAAGGGCCCGACTTTTTTGCTGGAGCCGGATTCAATGGTCTTCTCAGCGGCCTCAACAATTGTTCGTGTGGAGGAGCCGCCAGAGCCCATGATGATGCCGGTGCGCTCATTGGAGATATGGCTCTCGTCAAGGCCGGCATCAGCAATGGCCTGATCCATGGCTACATGGTTCCATGCCGTGCCGCCGCCGTGAAAACGCATGGCGCGCCGGTCAACCAGAGTAGACGGGTCGAGCGTTGGAGCGCCCTTGACCTGGCTGCGAAAACCATGGGCTGCATATTCTTCTGCGAAGACGATGCCCGATTTCGCTGTACGCAGGGATTCGAGAACCTCCTGCACATTATTGCCTACAGAGGACACAATACCCATGCCCGTCACAACCACTCGCCGCATTGCGATCTCCTTAAAGGTATTGCATCGGCTTACGCCGCGCTTTCCTTGAACAAGCCAACCCGCAGGTCGGTTGCCTTGTAGATAGTCTCGCCATCGACCTTTAGCCAGCCATCGGCAATGCCAAGGACCAGACGACCGCGCATTACACGCTTGAAATCAATGCCATATTCGACAAGTTTATTTTTTGGCGTAACCATTCCGGTGAATTTTACCTCGCCCGTGGATAGAGCGCGGCCTTTGCCAGGTTCGCCGAGCCAGCCGAGATAGAAGCCGGTCAATTGCCACATGGCATCGAGTCCGAGACAACCTGGCATGACCGGATCGCCAATGAAGTGGCAGGGAAAGAACCAGAGGTCAGGCTTGATATCGAATTCAGCGCGGATATAGCCCTTGCCGTTTTCACCGCCCGTTTCAGAAATCTCGGTAATGCGGTCGAACATCAGCATAGGTGGTGCTGGCAGTTGGGCATTGCCCTGACCGAACATCTCTCCACGGGCGCAAGCCAGGAGCTCTTCGTAGCCGTAGCTTGATTTCTGTTCTGGCATTCTTTCTCCCATCGGTAACTTCAAATCTTGCGCTTGGGGCACACGACATCCAGGCTGCAGGACCCTATCATAGAGTGTTTCCGCCTGAAAACGCTTCCTAGAGCAAACCACGCGCAAATGGAACCCTTGCTTTCACTGGAAACAGTGCGAAACTTATGCGACTGAATCCTTGGCAAAGCACATATTATCGGCGTATTTGCTGCCTATTGATCGATTTCGCAAGACGGCATATATGAATGGTGTAGCACGCTGAATAAAAATCTGTTGTGCGACTTTGGATATCAGTTAACGGAGTGGCACAAGCGCCATGCATATTTCTTATGAAATTGACGCCGACGTTCCCTTACAGGAGCGCCTGCGCTTTGCTGGTCTGAGGCCCACCCGTCAGCGTATTGCCCTTGCAAACCTTATTTTCTCCAAAGGCGACCGCCATCTTTCAGCCGAAGAGCTGCACGAAGAGGCGCTTGGCGCCGATGTGCCCGTTTCGCTGGCGACGGTCTACAATACACTGCATCAATTCACGCAAGCCGGAATGTTGCGCATTCTGGCGGTTGAAGGTGCAAAGACTTATTTCGATACCAATACCTCCGACCATCATCACTTTTTCGTTGAAGGTGAAAACGAGGTCATCGATATTCCAGATGGCTCCGCCATGGTAGGTCATCTGCCGCCTGTTCCTGAGGGCATGGAAATCGTCAACGTCGATATCGTCATTCGACTGCGCAAGAAGCGCGGCTGAAGCGCAGAACGGTCGAGCTTCCAAGGGAAAGCTTGATACGCATCTTTCTGTAAAGCGCCGACGCTGTAAACATCGCCTTCCGCCTCCTAACTTCGCTTTCAATGATGCGCTTTCCTGCCTATGCCGGAACCGTAATCTTTTGTGATTGCATGGGCGCACGGGATATTTCTTCGATCATTTTGCCAAATTCACAGGCCGCATCAGTTTTATTGCCTTCACTCCATGCAAGAACAAAAGCAGCGTCGGGCAGCGGCGGCAAGCCATATTGACCATCAACAATTCGCATGCCGGGCCTCACATCATCATCGGGCATGATGGTAATTGCCAGTCCCGAGAGAACAGCGGCGTGAAGGCCATGCTGGCTTGGCGAGGTGAAAACAATGTGCCAGCCCAAATTGGTCTCTTCAAGGGCAGTGGCGCAGGCACGCCGATGAAAACAGGGCGAAGGGGACAAGGCAAGCGGCAGCGATGCACCGGGAGCAAGCGTAAAATTGTCAGCTGCTACCCATACTTGCCGTGTTTTACGCAGGACGGAACCACAATCCGCGTCATTTTCCTTGCATAGCAGCACTGCCAAATCGAGTTGCCCGGCGGCAACCATCGCTGTCAAATCAAGATTGGGGCTGACATTCACATCAAGGGTAATGGAGGGATATGTGCGGCCGAACTGGCAAAGCAGATGCGCCAATTTATCACCCAGGAAATTTTCGATAACGCCGAACCGTACGATCCCTGTGACTGGCGACGGATTGAACCGCTGGGACAGACTGTCCAGCATCACAATAATCTGTTTGGCGCATTGCAAGAAATCGACGCCGCTCGGGGTCAAAGTTAAAGCGCGCGTTGTCCTGTAGAGCAGAGGCGTGCCGACCTGTTCCTCCAAACGTCTTATCTGATGGCTGATCGCCGATTGGGTCAGGTGCAAACGTTGCGCTGCATGGGTGAAGCTGCCGGTATCGACGACGGCAATGAAAGCGCGCAAAAGCGGGGGATCAAAGTCGGGATTCATTTCATGACCAATGTTAATTAATACGCGAAATTATATCATTTCTATCATAAGACATCTCCCTTTACAACGATAGTCACGGGGCACCTGCTGCTTGGCCCTCCGGCATCGTTTAACCAGAGAGTATTTACACATGATCAGTTCTACCTCGGCCAAAACACCGCTTGCTTTGGCAGCGGTCTGTTTGGCTTCGCTCATGTTCGGGCTGGAAATCTCCAGCGTCCCGGTCATCTTGTCAGTCCTGGAGCAGGTTTTGCACGGCAGTTTCAATGAGCTGCAATGGGTCATGACCGCCTATACGCTGGCTTGCACCTCGGTCCTGATGGCAGCAGGGACGCTTGCTGACCGGTTTGGCCGCAAGCGGGTCTTTTTGATCAGTATTGTAATGTTCGGTGTGACATCGCTGGTTTGTGGTTTGGCACAAAATATGGCTGTGCTGATTGCCGCCAGATTTCTGCAAGGGATCAGCGGCGGCATCATGCTGATCGGTCATATATCGGTTTTGTCGCATTTATTTTCCGACGCCAAACAGCGCGCCCGTGCCTTTGCTGTATGGGGCGTCATTTTTGGCATAGGCCTAGGATTCGGACCCATTATTGGCGGTATGATTCTGGCACTGCTGGATTGGAAATGGGTGTTTCTGGTTCACGCGGTTGTCGCAGCTGTAACCTTTGTACTTGCCTATGCGGGCGTGACGGAATCCTCGGATCAGGAAGCCAAGTCGCTCGACTTTTTTGGCATGGGAACCTACTCGGTTGCGGTTTTCTGCCTCGTATTTTTCATCACGCAGGGGCCTGTTACCGGGTTTGCCAGCACTCTTGCTCTGAGCGCGATCGGGCTGTCTCTAGCTGGTCTTTTCGCCTTTGTAATGATCGAGCGGCACCATCCCTATCCCATGTTTGATTTTTCGGTCTTCAAGGTGCGGAGTTTTTCCGGTGCAATGTTTGGCTCCATGGGCATGAATTTTTGTTTCTGGCCATTCATGATTTATCTGCCGCTCTATTTTCAAGCCGCGCTTGGCTATAGCAATGTGGCGACGGGACTTGCCGTCCTTGCCTATACGCTGCCAACCTTGATTGTCCCGCCTATTGCCGAAAAGCTGACCCTGCGATTCGGACCCGGTACTGTCATTCCGATGGGACTTTTCATCATCGGTCTTGGCTTTGTTTTCATGTGGTTGGGATCAGGCATGGAAAATGCAAGCTGGCTAACCATGCTGCCCGGTGCGGTGCTCGCGGGAACAGGCTTGGGCCTGACCAATACGCCAGTCACCAACACTGCAACTGGAGCTGTGGCAAGCAACCGTGCCGGCATGGCGTCGGGGATTGATATGAGTGCGCGCCTGACTGCGCTTGCAATCAATATAGCGCTTATGGGCTTTATCCTTATCAGTGGTGTTTCGGCGCATTTGCAAAGCGTTGCGCAAGAGGCTCTGTCCGGAACGACGCTCTATTCGGCAGCAGAGCGCATCGCATCAGGAAACCTTGCGGCAATAGCAACCGAATTGCCGGGCCTTTCCGCCTCGGTCATTCGGTCTGCGCTTATCCATGGCTATGGCTGGGTGCTGCTTTACGGTGCAGTCTCGGTGTGGATTCTGGCGCTTTGCAGCTATTTGGTTTTCCGGCCAAAGCAATTGTCGGAAAAAATAGCCTCGGCCTAATCCTCGAATTTCTCGCCGGGATAGGCACCCCAAATCTCGTTCTGGCGCATCCAGCCGCTTGCGCCACCAAAAACCACACGGCAGTAATCACCATTGCAATTCTTCAATGTGCCAAGAACACCCGGCTGTACTTTCGCAACAACGGGTGTCTTGTCATCTGCCTTGGCAAAGACATTGAGCATGACCCCGTCCTTGTCCTTTTGCCAAGGTGCAGTCATGCCGGTCCGTTTGCCTGACAGCAATGATTGATACACCCAGCCCTCAGTGCCTTCCGAATCGCGTATCCGCCGCCAATTATCATATTCCTGGACAATTTCGACTGGCAGTCCGGATTTAAGAAACAGCCATGTCACCGCATAATCGCGTCCGGGGCCAACACGCAGATTGACGCGTCCGGGCTTGAGGCTGACGAAACGCGGCAGGGGTAACCCACTGGGGCCGATCTGCCCGGCGGCCTCGGCTTTGACAAGCGCGGGCAGGCTCAGCGGTGCTGCCGTAACGAGCGCTGCGGCAAGACTTGTGGAAACGGCGAAAAGGCGGAATTTCTTAATCGTCAACAATATTGGTCCTTCATCGTTCCGTTCAACCTGGTGATTTTCATCTGATCGCGGAACGATCCTTGTTTTTCTTTGTCTTCTATGTCTGGCCTTGGTAGACAGTTGTTCAGGCGTGACAAGTTTCGCGCCAGAGCGGCATAACAGCAATTGCAGTTTGCAATGGTTTGGTTAAAGAGCTCTCAATATTGCAGGCGAAAGGGAGGGGAATATCGGTGAGCAAAAAGCCTCTGGTCGTAATTACCCGCAAATTGCCGGACCCCATCGAAACGCGCATGCGCGAACTTTTCGAGGCACGGTTGAATGTTGATGATCGGCGGTTGACCAAGGTGGAGTTGATCGAGGCGGTTTCTCAGGCCAATGTTCTCGTGCCGACCGTAACCGACCGTATTGATGAAGAGGTCATCAAGGCGGCAGGTCCAAATCTCAAGCTGATCGCCAATTTCGGCAATGGCACCGACAATATTGATGTGGTAGCCGCGGCTGCACGCGGCATCACTGTAACCAATACCCCAAACGTTTTGACCGAAGACACCGCCGACATGACCATGGCACTGATGCTGGCAGTACCGCGTCGTCTCGTAGAGGGTGCGTCCATTCTGCTCGATGACGGAAAATGGGAGGGCTGGGGTCCGACCTGGATGCTTGGCCGCCGCATCTGGGGCAAACGTCTCGGCATTGTTGGCATGGGCCGCATCGGCACTGCCGTTGCCCGCCGCGCCAAGGCCTTTGGCCTTTCAATCCATTATCACAACCGTAAGCCGGTGAGCCCGAAGACCGAAGAAGAGCTGGAGGCGACCTATTGGGAAAGCCTCGACCAGATGCTGGCGCGGATGGACATCATATCGGTCAATTGTCCCTCGACACCCGCGACATTCCATTTGCTCTCTGCCCGCCGCATTGCGCTGATGCAGCCAACTGCCTTTATCGTTAATACGGCACGCGGCCAGATCATTGACGAGCAGGCGCTGATCGACCAATTGGATCAGGGCAAATTGTCCGGCGCAGCGCTGGATGTGTTTGAACATGAGCCAGCCGTTAATTCCAAGCTGCGCAAACTGGCCAAGGCGGGCAAGGTGGTCATCCTCCCGCATATGGGCTCCGCTACGCTGGAAGGTCGTATTGATATGGGCGAGAAGGTCATCATTAATATCCGCACCTTTATCGATGGGCACAGACCGCCCGATCGCGTGTTGCCAAGGGACCGGTGAGAATTTATCGAGATTTGGCAAACCTGTTTTGCGTGGTTCGCCCTTCGACAAGCTCAGGATGAGCTCACCATGAGGAAGATTGGCTGATTGCAAAAGAAGCAGAACGCATAGAGCCAACAAGTTGGCTCTATCTGCTGCACCCCACCACATTCCTCATGGTGAGCCCCGTCGAACCACGCAAAACGCCAATGCTAGGATTTTAAATAACACTGATCGAACCGTCAGTGCTAATACAAAGCTCACGCTCAACAAACCCTGCAAAGTCTCCGCGATCCATCCGCAGGGCCATCGGCGTTGCATGGCCCATTTCCTGCGCAACGATGAGGCCAAGCAGCAAAATTGCGTCGGGCTCGTGCAGGACGATTGCGGCAGGCGCCAGACCCGCCGAGACCAGTTCCAGCAAAACGGCTGCTGCCGAAGATGAGCCAATCGTTCCCGGCAGGCAAAGCACTTTGCCGGTGATCGAAACACCATGCTGCGGATGGCGGACATCGGCGATCAAGCCTGTCTTGGGGTTAACCCCGCCCCAGAAGCTGATCGGCGCGGTCAGCACCAGCGCATCGGCACGCGTCGCTTGCCCTTGAACCAGAATTTCCGCCCTCATGGCGATGCACCAAAGACAGGACGCGCCAATATAGCGCTTTCCACGCATTCAGCCATGGAGCCGTAAATGACGCCATAGCCCGTATTGCCCGGCGCGTAATGGGCGAATTTGCCGGAATTGGTCATAAGCACCGCGCCTTCAATATCCGGCAGAATCGGCGTAACCACAACACAGGTATCAGCGACAATGACCACGCCCGACGCCTCCAGCGACTGGCGGCGGCCATTGCCCTCCAATGCGGCAAGCGCGTGGCGTCCAGTGCAGGCATAAAGCGGAATCTTGAGTTTGCGTCCGGCAATGAGGGTTTCAAGCCGGTCAAACTCCGACACCGAAAGATGAGGGCTGCCAATGGCGACGGCATCAATGCGCGCCATGTCGCGCGCGGTGGAAAGACGGCGGCGCGAATCCGCAATCATCTCGTTCGTTACATGGATGACCGCTTGCGGCGCTTGATGATGTAGCGCGGTCGCCAGATCCGGCGCTTCCGGTGTCACGCCTGCTACATGGAAAAGTCCGACAGCGCCCGCCGAAGCCGATGCAGCGCCGAAAGCTTTCAAGGCATCTTCCCCGGGATGAGCATGGACCCCAGCCACAACGCCAATGGCAGCGCCAATCTCGCGGCCAAACAGACTGCCAAGAATGGGCCATGCAACTTCCGAGCGCAAAAATGCCGGATCAATCGCACCGACGTCAAAAATGATTGTGGCGCGGCGATTTTCCGGCCGGTGCAGCCCGTAATAGGGGGCAAAACCGGCAATGGCGCAGGCAATATCAAGAAAATCGCCATAGCGATTGGTGCGTGCGCCCAGTACTGAGTTGCAGAACACAACCGCATTGGATTCGCCCCATGCGACATCGCTGCCAAGCGCCGGACGATGACCGGCCTGATAGGGCGCGCAGGTCCAGCTTGGCTCGCAGCCAAGCACGCGATAGGCGTCCATCATTCGCCGCGCCATATCGCGCTCATGGGCTGGCAAGCGATTTTTAGAACAGCCGGTAAGATCAAGCGAGCCGACATTCAGCGTGGCGCGCACGGCAACCTTGGCGCCGCCCTCAACCAGCTTTTCTGCGAAAAGCGTGCCGCTATCGCCATGGTAAAGCGCGCCATCAATATGCGCGGAGGCAATCGGGATCAGCGATGGCGCACCCATTAGCCGCGCTGTCGCAGCAACGATACGCATGGCCATGGCGGAACCTTCGCCGCGCGAACCGCTGGCAATTGCGCGCTGTTCCTCGGAAAGTTCAAGCGCCATCGGCTTTTCTGGCCCGGTATTTGATTGTTTCAAAGCGAGAGGTCAGCGCATCGTAAAGCAGGAGCTTGCCGATCAGCGGCTCGCCTATGCCGGTGACAAGCTTGATGACCTCGGTTGCCTGCAAGGTGCCGATGACGCCGGGAAGGACGCCAAGCACCCCCGCTTCGGCGCAGGCAGGAACAAGCCCGGGTGGCGGCGGGTTTGGAAAAAGATCGCGGTAGGAGGGATTTGAACCCCCGTCGCTGTTGGTGGCATAGGGCATGAGTGTGGTCAGCGATCCGTCAAACCGCCCCAGCGCTGCCGAAACCAGCGGGCGCTTTTGAGCAAGGCAAGTATCGGCCAGCAGATAGCGTGTATCGAAATTATCTGAGCCATCGACAACAATATCGTAGCGGCAAACGAGATCGGCGGCATTGTCGGGCGCAAGGCGCATATCATGCACCTCGGCGATGACATGCGGATTAATCGCTGCGATTGCTCGCGCCGCGCTTTCTCCCTTGGGGGAGCCGACCAGCTCGGTCGAATGGATGATCTGCCTTTGCAGATTTGACAGGGAAACACGGTCATCATCGACAATGCCGAGTGTGCCAATGCCCGCCGCAGCCAGATATTGCAGCACAGGCGCACCAAGCCCACCCGCGCCCACCACGAGCACGCGGGCGCGCTTCAGCTTTTGCTGACCAGGGCCGCCAATTTCACCAAGAATGATATGGCGGGCATAGCGTTCAACTTCAGAAGAGGAAAGGGCAGTATTCGGCTGATCGATCATGCTGCTACTCTAGGGGATGATGAACCTGAAACCAATGCGCCGAATTATCCCTCCCTCAAGGAAAACACCACCACCTCTTCGTCATCCTCGGGCTTGACCCGAGGATCCAATTTTCCACCATCTGTCTTTGGACCCTCGGATCAAGCCCGAGGGTGACGGAGAGGTGGTCTGGATGGAATGTCACGGAGATGCCCGCGGTATTATTGCGATCATCCCACCTTTCTTACGGTGAACCCCCTGAGCTTGTTGAAGGGCGAACCACCCAATATTTATGTGCAGCTCTCGTGCTACGCCAAAAACTTCAGCCCGCCGATACCGGCAACAATCAACCCGATACAGACAAGCCGCACCACAGTAGCAGGCTCGCCGAAAATATACATGCCAAGCAGCGCGGTGCCCACTGTGCCAATGCCGGTCCACACCGCATAGGCGCTACCCACTGGCAGATCGCGTAGGGCAAGACCAAGAAGCACGACGCTGATAATCATGCTGCCAGCGGTGAGAATTGAAGGCGTAAACTTGGTAAAGCCATCGGTATATTTGAGCCCGATGGCCCAGCCGATTTCGAAAAGTCCTGCGGTTATGAGAATAATCCAGGCCATGACGACCATCCTTTTGAACTGTCGGGCCGTCCCGGATTTGTCTGAAGCGCATTATCGCGTGAAGGTCGTCCTTCACAGATTGATTTAAGGTCGGACGGCGAATTAGGCAAGCCAGCGACGCGATGAGTATTTTTGGTGTTTAACATCAAGGGGAGTGAAAGAGCAGAACAGTCCTTCCCACAAACGGTTTGAAACTATATTCTCCAACTCAGTCGCGAGGGTTTCTCGCCGCAAAAGCAAGGCAAGAGCCGGGGGAGAACGGATGCCATGCCCGAAACGCGCCGCAAGCTGACCACGATCTTTTCCGCAGATGTGCAGGATTATACGCGCATGATGCGCGCTGACGAAGAAGGCACGCTTGACACGCTCAAGCTTTACAGGGAAGCGATGAGCAGGCTGATTGAGGCACATTACGGCCGGGTCATCAACACTTGGGGCGATGGGTTGATCGCGGAGTTTTCCAGCGTCGTGGAGGCGGTGCGCGCTGCCCTCGATGTGCAAACGGAACTTGCCGGTTATAATGCCGACCGTCCGGATGAAACCCGCATGCTGTTTCGTATCGGCATCAATCTTGGCGATGTGATTGCAGAAGGCGACGATATTTACGGGGACGGCGTGAATGTTGCTGCGCGCTTGCAGGCATCGGCTTCTGCTGGCGGCATCGTTATATCCAATACGGTCTATGATCAGGTTCGCAACAAACTGGCGGTCGGATTTGAATGCCTCGGGCAACTTCAGGTCAAGAATATTGAGGGTGGCGTTCTCAGCTATGCGGTGCGGATTGGTGAAGACACAAAGCAGGCGCAGCCTGTTACTCCTGCAGTAAATGACGGGTACAGAGCTGATTTGACCAGAACAGGCGCGACGGCCGCAGCATCTAAAAGCACAAGCCTGGCTTTGCTTGCGATCATTGCCATCGGACTGGTCGGCATCAATTTTCTCTCATGGGACGGCACCTTCTGGTCGCGCTGGCCGCTTCTTGTGTTGGCAGCAATATGGGGGCTGCGCTGGGCTAAAACGGCGGAGCGCATTGATCGCTTTATTGCCGCTCTTGTGGTCATCGGACTGACAATAGCGGGCATCAACATGATTTCCTGGGAAGGGAGATTCTGGGCGGCATGGCCATTACTCGCCATAGCAGTTATTGGAGGTATTCGTTGGGTCATGCGCTATCGCCGCAGTGCTGGCGGTTGATTACCGGCTTGCACCGGGAGCGAAGAAGGACTTCAGACTGAATTTTCTCCCCATCAACCACTTGGTAACCAAGTTTCTTCATTCTCTGTTCTCATCAGTACCTGCCATGGGCGCATGTTTTGCCCTCGGCCTCAATCCTGCCTTGTAAGCAGTGATTTTGCGGGGCGCTGATATGTATCGAGTAAGAGTTCGGGAAGCTTGTATCATGGCGTTTGCAGTCAAGACGGTTGGAGGCGCCAAGCCTGAAGCCAAAAAGGGCCGTCAGCCGGCGCGCGGCTTCCTTTCCGCGGCTATTCTTGCCGGTTTCGGGGTCGTTGGATCACTGGGTGCGGTTGCCGCTGTCGTCAGCCTGCAGCGCGCCTTTATCCCCCACGTTTCGGCAAGTGCCGGTGGCCAGGCTTTCAGCCCATTTTCCGGGCATGCCATGCAACATGTTGCCTATGATGCCAATCCAAGCGCACCAAAGTTCCCGCGTGTGCCGGAGTTGAACCGGACTGGCTGGCAGGTCAGTGACATGGATGAAGGCTCGGTTATCGGAAAGAACGGCGAAGTCATTGTCATTACCCCGCCCAAGCCGAAAGTGGTGATGGCATCAAAACCGCCGCTTGAGGCAGATGCGTTCGATGCGCGGGCTGCAGGGCTTGATACAATGCAGGTTTCGTCAATCTATACGCCTGTCCGATCCTATAGTTCTCTGGACGCGCCTGCTCCTGCCGAAATCGTCGCCTTGCAGGAGCCCGGCCCAGCCCTTGGCACGTCGCCGCAAGAACCATTCAGCCTTGTTCTGGCGGAGACTGATGTCGAGACGGAAGTTCCACTGCCCGGCATGAAGCCAAAGCGGCTTGCGGATGCGGCAAAGCGCGACGCGCAAGTCATGGCTTACGCGCCGCAGGAAAACAACATTCAGGATATGGCGCCGAGCTACAAGCCCGCTCCTGTTATTACGGCTCGCGCCCGAACGGCGATCTACAGTATCGAGCAGAAGACGGTCTATATGCCGAGTGGGGAGCGTCTTGAAGCGCATTCGGGTCTGGGGCCAATGCTAGACGACCCACGCTTCGTACATAAGAAAATGCGCGGTGCGACGCCGCCACATACCTATAAGCTGACCATGCGGGAAGCCCTATTCCATGGAGTGGAAGCAATCCGGCTCAACCCGGTCGACCCGAGCAAGATTTTCGGGCGCGATGGCTTGCTGGCTCACACTTACATGCTGGGCAAGCGCGGCGATTCCAATGGTTGCCTTGTGTTCAAGGACTACAAGCGCTTCCTTGCCGCTTTCAAACGTGGCGAAATTACACAATTGGTCGTGGTCGCCCGTTTGCCTGGCGGATCCACAAGTGTTGCGTCACGGTAAAGCCGTTGGTCTTGCGCAATTCCTGACGCAAAACCGCTGACGCTCTCGCTGCAATTGCTCCAAATGTTTTGCAAACTCAGTAATTTTGTATGGATGTTGTGCGTGCTTCGACAAGCTCAGCCTGAGGAAAGAAGTGGATTGCAATGTCTACTTGCAACGTCTCAGATTAGGCTCCCTGCCAGTCTCTACATTCCTCATGCTGAGCTTGTCGAAGCACGCACTAGCCATTTACTGGTCAAACGCAAGATACTCCAGGCGGTATGACCGCCTACCAGCTTACTTTAAGGCCAATATTGCCTTCGAAGACCTCACGTTTGTCGCCATCAATATCAAACGTATAGTCAGCCACAGCGAAGGCGCTGACCGATTTGTTGAAACTGTGAACGATACCACCGCCAAGTTCCAGCGAGGTGTTTTCACCTTCCGTGACAATATCATCGCCGCCAAACTTCACGCTGTCCTTGGTTTTGAACGAATGCCAGAGATTGGCCTTCACATAAGGTTGGAACAGACCGGATGATGTCTGATAGTTGCCTTGCAGCCTTGCGCCGACACGGCCTGTCCAGCCATCATCGGCGTCGAAGGCGATATCAGAAAACTCATCCTCCTGATCGTCCAGGGAGATATGCTGCCAGATGATCTGCGCCTGCGGCTCTAAAACCCAATTATCACTGAGCTTGAACGGATAACCACTCTCCAGCGATGCCGTCACGCCATTGCCTTCCACGTCAACGCCAACGCCCCGATCCGAACGGGCGGTGCCGCTAAACCAGCTTCCCATGACAACGGCATCGACATACCAGTTTGTGGGGCCGATATGGGTCCAATAAGCACCGGCGCTGTGGGTGTCCGTATCCATCTTGCCGGTCTTCAGATTGTTCCAACCAAGTGCTTGTCCCCGAATATCGGCATCAAGCGAAGCAAAGCCGTAGAATAGCCCGGCTGTATCCTTATGGCCGCTCTCGCTCTCATAGCGCAGAATGTCGAGTCCTGCCTGTACGCCCCAGAGCGTACCATCGATGGTCGGGGAAACGGTGCCGCCCCAACCCTGTTCGACGTCTTCGCCAAAGACACGGGCCCATGCGGCTGAACCGATCTCGCCCGGAGCAAGAATTTCCTGAGCGCCGCGCCGCTCGTGGAATGTGCTGAGCGTTGCAAAGGCTGTCTGCCGCAGTGCTGGAATTGCTGCCGAATAGGTTGGCACTTCGATGCGGTATAGAGACACAATATCGCCAAGGACGCGGGTTGCACCAGGCGTCGGCGGGGCTGAACCAGCCCCGGGCACCGGCGCCGGATTTCCGGGTATAGGCGGTGCGGATGGCGGCGGTGTTGGCGCTGCCGCTTCCGCCGGTGGTGGAGGCGCGACCGGTGCTATGTCTCCCGGCTGCACAGGCGGCGAGGGATCGACCGGATTCGGGTCGTCCGGATTTACCGGCAAAGGTGGCGCTGGCACTTGCTGTAGTGGCGGCGGTGGCGGAGATACTTCCGGCGGTTGCGGCTCGACGACCGGGCCAGGATCAACCGGCGAGGGTGCCGGAGCCGGGGCAGGTGGCTCAGGGGAGCTTACCAGCGTGGAGCGCAGATACCAGTTTTGTTCGCTGCCGTCGCTGATGCCGCCCTTGAAGAGGTAATATTCATAGGCACCTGCCGCGACAGCATTGTTGAGCGCAAATGTATTGCTGGTGGTCGTTGCACCATTGACGGTTTCTACCAGAAGAATGCCGTCCTGTGTCGTGCTGGCGCCGGTGCCGCCATTATTGATAACGCTGATGCCAGTCGTACCGGAAGCAACGCCGCCGTCAATGATGAGCTTATCGGAAGCTGAACTGTCATCGCCAAGCACAGTGTCTAGAAACAGCAGCCCACCATTACCGGTATAATTACCGGCAATGCGGAAGCTGTCACTTGTGCCGGTGCCATTGGTCAGATCAATGCGGCCTGCATTGGCTACATTGACGAACTGGCCAGCCACGAAGGATGCAACGGCTGAGTTTGCGCCGCCGCCAAATATAGTGCTGGTTGAATCAACCGAGAGGTTGCCCGTCTGCGTACCCGCATCGCCCAGTGTCAAGGCGCCATTGAAAGTAAGCTCGGTGTCATTGGTCGCAGCGATGTTTTCCCAATTTTGAAACCGCGAAACATTGTCTGCAGCGACATTGCTGAAGGTCAACGCGTCGCTGCCTGCGCCGCCCGTAACCTGTGTCGTCGCGCCAATATTTGCAGCGGTCAGATTGGTGAGTGTGGCAACGTCATTGTCGCCGCCCAGATCAATCGCTCCATAGATAATACCGCCACTGTCCCAGTTGAATGTGTCAGTGCCGAAACTGAGAAGGATGCTACCGCCGACGCTGCCGCCTGTAACTGTAACGCTGTCAGTGCCTCCGCTCACGCTGATATTGCCGCCGATCGTTCCGTTGGACAGTATGATCGTGTCGTTGCCGAAGCCAGTAACAAGATTGCGGTCAATGACACCGCCGGACATATCGAACAGATTGTCATCGAGCTTCATGTTGACGCGCCCGATGCGACCG
Organism: Phyllobacterium sp. 22552; assembly: GCF_052044585.1. Taxonomy (NCBI): domain Bacteria; kingdom Pseudomonadati; phylum Pseudomonadota; class Alphaproteobacteria; order Hyphomicrobiales; family Phyllobacteriaceae; genus Phyllobacterium; species Phyllobacterium sp. 22552. The sequence goes on from NZ_JBQENG010000003.1 coordinate 236,629, forward strand.
CCAGTCATGATTGCCCGGTCGCCGTCATCAAAGGCATCGATGATATGTCCGCCCGACATGAAGAAGGTATCGAGATTGTCACCCTGGTTGAGGGAGCCGACAGAGCCGCCAGTCATACTGAAATTGTCTATGCCGCTGCCCTGCTGGACATTGCCGGTAATTGTACCGGAGCCAATTGTCACATTGTCGGCGCCTGCGCCAAAAACAATGCTTCCATTGACCGCGCCGCTGCCACCCGCAGGCATGGTAAGCGTATTGTTGCCGGTATTATCGGTGAGGCCGGTGCTGACGCCGCTATCGCAGACATAGGTGCTGTCGCCAGCTGTCGGCGTAAGATCGCAGGCTGCTTGCGCAACGCCGGAGAATGCGAGAAGCCCAAATGTTGATGTAGTTGAGGCAAGAAGGATGCCGGTTAGTATCGTCCTGTGTAATCCATTGCACAACACAGGTTTGCCGCGCAGAAAATCCAGAACCATCTACTTCCCCCCAAGTGCGATGTAGTGAACTCGATGCGGAAGTTAGGTAATACTTTAGGTGTAGACAAGCCATTTTATTGAAGAGTTGCAGATTAACTTAATAAAACCGGCAGAGGTGCGAACATCTCTGCTGGTTTCTTTGTGATGCTGGCTGTCAAACAGCTGTTTTTAGCTGTACCTGCGGCTTGGGGCCGTATCTGAGGCAGAAGGCAAAGGCGGCGACGAATGCAAGCACGCCAGCGCCTACCGAAACATAGAAACCGCGGCTTGCGCCATATTCGTCAATTACCCAGCCTGAAAGGGAAGAGCCTAGCGCCATGCCGATCATGACGCCCGTCATTGCCCATGTGATGCCTTCGGTCAGTTTCGCCGCTGGAACGATACGCTCGATCAGGCCCATGGAGATGATAATGGTTGGGGATACCGCAGCGCCTGCCAGAAAAAGAGCAATAGAGAGGCCGCCAATGCCCTCAACGATGAGCAGGGGCAGCGTCGTCAGCATGGCAAGGCCGATTGCCAGCAGGAACTGTTTTGCCAAAGGCATCTGGAGCTTTAGAGCACCAAAGACGAGGCCAACAATGAGCGAACCTGCGGCGTAGCTCGCAAGCGCAATACCGGCGGCGGCCTTCTGGCCCTGCCCTTCGGCAAAGGCGATGGCGGTGACTTCGGCCGTACCGAACAGCGCTCCGATAGCTGCCAGTGTGATAGCGATAATTTGCAGCGATGGCAGGCGGATTACCGAGGCGTTGTCTGTGCGGTCCTGCGGATGGATGGCGGGTTCAGTGGATTTCTGTGCAACGAACAGTGCACTCCCGACAGCGAGAAGCAAAGTTGCGGCAAGAGGTCCAGCTTGCGGGAAAAGAGCAACACTGAAGCCGATGGCGATGATCGGGCCAACCATATAGATCACCTCGTCAACGACCGACTCAAAGGCAAAGGCTGTGCGCAACTTTGGTGTATCGCGATAAATTTCCGTCCAGCGTGCACGAACGAGTGCCGTCATGCTGGGCATGAAGCCGGCGAGCATGGCGAACAGGAACAATGTCCAGTCGGGGGTGCGGTAGTGAGCGGCCAGCATAAGTCCGGCGAGCGCAGCGATTGTGATAAGGGACGAAATCGGCAGAACGCGGCTTTGACCGAAACGGTCCATAAGACGCGATACCTGCGGCGCAATGAGCGCATTGGACAATGCGAATGTCGCGGAGACTGCGCCGGCAAGCCAATAGGTGCCGTGAGTCTGCGATAGCATGGTGACAATGCCGAGCGTTACCATGCCGAGTGGCAGGCGGGCGATGAACCCGGATGCCGAGAAAGCGACGCTTCCCGGCGCAGCGAAAATTTCTTTATATGGATTGGCCATGAAAGACATCCTTTGTTGAACAGCCGCCATTTACATACGCGACGTATATAAATGAAATAGTTGCATACGCCGCGTATGTCAACTAATATACGTTGCGTATGTGAAAGGAAATTTGATGGCCCATAAGCCGCGCAGTGAAATGATCGTCGAAACCCGAGCAAAACTATTGGCTTCTGCCCGGCACGCCTTTGGTACAGTGGGCTATGCGGACGCATCAATGGACGATTTCACCTCTTCGGCGGGGCTTACCCGCGGGGCGCTCTATCACCATTTTGGAGACAAAAAGGGATTGCTCGAAGCTGTTATCAAACAGATCGATGCGGAGATGAATGATCGCTTGATCAAGGTCAATGAGAAAGCAACCAACCGCTGGCAGGGCTATGTCGATGAATGCGTGGCCTATGTCGAAATGGCGATCGAGCCGGAAATACAGCGTATTGTATTGTTGGATGGGCCTGCCGTTCTGGGCGACCCGGCAAACTGGCCAACAACAAATAGCTGTATTCGCTCCATGACCGACAGCCTGACGCAACTTCGTGATGAAGGGGCGATAAGGGATGTCGAGCCGGAAGCAATGGCCCGCATTCTCAATGGAGCGCTAACCCACGCTTCGCTTTGGGTCGCGAATTCCACAGAGCCGGAAGCCACGTTGCGCAAGGCAGTCAAGGCCATCCGGCAGTTGCTGGATGGATTATTGCCAAAACCCTCAGCGCTCGACAAACACTCTTAAGCGTTCCAAAGCATCATCCCATTGCCGGGAAACGCCATCAAGATAAGCACGAATATCTTTGATCGGCTCCGGCCGGAACGCAAAATGGCTCTCCCGGCCCACCTTGGTGCTGATCACCAATCCAGCGTCCTCAAGAACCTTGAGATGCTTGGTGACAGCCTGACGGGTAATCTGCGCATCCGAAGAAAGGCCCGCAATTGAACGAGTTTGGCCGTCGCTGAGCTTGGTCAGCAGCGACAGGCGGGTTCGATCACCCAAGGCCGCAAATAAAGGTGCGGGATCGGGAAGATGGCTATCGTTCAACATAGGTCTTGATATTCATTATCTGTTCATCCCAACCGCCGTCATTTGAGCGGAGAGCGTCGTCGCGGCGATGGGCGGGCAGGGCGTCAAATCCGGACTCGGTGACGGTCAACCGCGTTCCCTTATCCGAAGGCTGCAAGCGAAACTCGACCAAGGTCGGTGTCTCATCTGAATAATCCACATCGGGATCAATCGCGTGGGGGTGCCACGTAAAACTGAACAGACGAGGCTCGTCCATAGCTTTCACCGTCGCGTGCCACTTCACATGTTCATAGCCCGGATAGGTAATATGGCCAGTGGAAACCTTACCGGGAACAAAGGGCCCATCAAGCTTGACACGAAACCATTCGCCAAATGCGAGATGATCGGTGAGCGCGCGCCAAACCTTTTCGACAGGCGCATTCAGTTCAATGTTCTTTTCAATGCGGTCAGACATTATGCAACCTCCTGGTTGCTTTTAATCTGGCAGATCAAGAAAAGAAATGCAACCAAAAAGTTGCGGTTCTGGTTTGAATAGGCAGATGGGAATTTTCCTGATTAATATGTCTTTAGAGATCGACAGGAAGAACTATGACGAAATTCTATAATGGCAACACGGTTGAATGGAATTGGGGCAATGGTACCGGCAGCGGTAAAATTGTTCATACGTTCACGAGCAAGGTGACGCGGAAAATAAAAGGCGCGGAGGTAACACGCAAAGCTTCCAAGGAAGATCCTGCCTATCTGATCGAACAGGAAAATGGCGACAAGGTTCTCAAAAGCGGGTCGGAACTGAAGCCTGCTGAGTAACAGACAAGGCTCTAAATTGATATGGCAAGGCAACAAACCGAAAATTGGTTTCAAGCTGAACCAAATGACCCTTAGCGCGTTGCCCTTTCACGATAAAAGGGAGAAAACCATGAGCAAGAACATTTCCTATCTGGCAGAGAAGATGCGTGACATCGATATTTGCATGCTGATGACCCATGCCAAAAACGGGGCAATTGCAGGACGCCCCATGAGCAATAATCGTGATGTCGAATATGATGGGGATTCCTACTTTTTCACTTGGGATGACTCTCACATGGTTTCAGATATCCAGGGAAATCCCAAGGTGGCTCTGACTTTTCAAGGTGAAAAGGCTTTTTCCATTTCTCTCGAAGGGAAAGCCGAGATCATCAAAGACAAGAAGAAATTTGAGGAACATTGGACACCGGATCTCGATGATTGGTTCAAGGACGGTGTCGATACAAAAGGAATGGCGATGATAAGGGTTAGCGCTGAGCGCGCTCATTATTGGGATGGCATGGAAGAGGGCGAAATAAAAATCTGATGCTTCCAACAAAAGGCGCTGCCGTAAGCAGCGCCTTTTGTTATGCCATTATCGATCAATCAAGGCGGTGTCACGATCATCCAGGTGAAGACATAGGCCTGTAGCATGACGAGGATGCCAACGAGACAGGCCAGTACAATCGAGTGCTTGAAGACGAAGCGCAGGATTGTTCCTTCATGCCCGTACCAATTGGTCGCCGTGGAGGCGACAACAATGGATTGAGCGTCGATCATCTTGCCCATGACGCCGCCGGATGAATTGGCTGCACCCATGAGGATTGGTGATAGGCCAAGTTGCTCGGAAGTAATTTTCTGCAGATTGCCGAACAGCACATTGGATGCGGTATCGGAGCCTGTGAGCGCCACCCCGAGCCAACCAAGCAACGTGCCGAAGAACGGGTAGAGAACGCCGGTTGTCGCAAAAGCCAGCCCGAGGGTAGCATCTATGCCGGACAGCCGTGTGAGCGTGCCGATTGCCAGCATGGCGGAAATGGTAATGAGTGAATAGGAGCAGAGCTTGAGTGTGCGTCCATAGCTGCGGACAAGCTCGCCCGGCGTATAGCCCATGAGAAAGCCGGAAATGATCGCCGCAATCAACATGCCCGAACCCGTATAAGAGAGCCATGTGAAGGCGAATACGGCTTTTTCCGGTGTCGGCGTTGCGGCAATGGGCGCGACCTTCATGATCTGCTCATTAAGACCGGGTACGGGATAGCTCCAGGTGGCCCACGGGTTGACCATGCCTTTGAACCAGTCAGTGCCCCACACCAAAAGCACGGCGCAGACAATGATCCATGGTGTCAAGGAAGCCCAGACTTCCGCTCTCGTCGGCTCTTTCTTTGTCTGTTTGACCGGCGGTACCTGGCTGGCGGAATCATCGCGGATACGCAAGGCTGTCGATGTCCAGATGACCTTTGGCTGCCAGATGCGCAGGAAGCCAATTAGACAGGCCATCGAAATCAACGAAGCGCCAATATCAACGATCCATGGATTAACATAGTTGGAAATCAGGAATTGCGGGATTGCGAAGGACAGGCCGGTGACTAGAATGGCGGGCCAGACTTCCTTCATACCCTTGTAGCCCGCAAAGGCCCACACTACCCAGAATGGAATAATCACCGAAAAGAATGGCAATTGCCGCCCGACCATCGCGCCGAGCAAAAATGGATCGATCCCCGTCACGCTCGAAAGACCGGCTATCGGGGTACCAAGAGCGCCATAGGCAACAGGAGCGGTATTGGCGATCAACGATAGACCGGATGCCGCGAGCGGCGAGAAACCTAGGCCGATGAGAATGGCCGCCGTGACAGCGACCGGCGTGCCGAAGCCGGATGCGCCTTCAAAAAAGGCCCCGAACGAAAAGGCGATAAGCAGGATTTGCAGGCGCCTGTCGCGCGTCACGCCGCCAATCGTGTTCTGCAAGGTCTCGAAGACACCTTTCTCAACCGTTAGCCGGTAGAGAAAAATGACATTGAGAACGATCCAGCCGATCGGGAAAAAGCCCGTGATGACCCCCAAAAGCGAAGCGCGCAGGGACAGATCAGCAGGCATGGTGAAAATATAGATCGCAACCAGATTGGCAGCGATAAGCGCAATAATCGCGGCCAGATGCACTTTGACCTTGTTTGACGCTATCAGCGCAAGCAGAATGACGACAGGTATAGCTGCGGCAAGCGTCGACAGAACAGCATTGTTGAAGGGATTGTAAACCTGATTCCACATAATGAATGCTCTCCCATCATTAATATATGTGTCAGATTCGCTTAGTAGTTACGCGATCAGGAGATATTGCAAGCGCAACTTGTAAGTCATGGGATGTAGAGGGCATTAATCCACTTGATATTGCACCATGGGCTGCAAATGATGTGGTGTAACGCTATTTAGACGCCAGTTACCTCGCCATGCGACACATCGAAAAACTGCGCACGTCCTTCAAGGCTTTTAAACAGTGCCTGGTCCGTGCCAGTCATGAAAGCCTGACCTCCCAGCTCTTCTATAATGTCAAAGAGCGCCGCCCGGCGCCCTTCATCCAGATGGGCCGCAATCTCATCAAGCAGCAGGATCGGAGCCATCCCTGCAAGTTCGCCAGTAAGTCGGGCATGGGAAAGGATCAATCCTATCAACAGTGCTTTTTGTTCGCCGGTAGAGCAAAGTTCCGCAGGCATGGATTTGGGCCGATGCCGCACGAGCAGGTCGGACCGATGCGGTCCGTCAAGCGTGCGCCCCGCTGCCCGGTCACGCGAGCGGCCATCATGCAGAGCGCGGCGGAATATTTCTTCCACATCCGTCGCGGACTCTATGCCAATGCGCTGTTCCAGCTCGCCCTCAAGCAGGCAGTCCGCCTTGGGGAAGGGGGTGTCGTCAGGCATTCGCTCTATCATGCCATTGATGAGGCGCATCAATTCCGCACGCGCCGCAGCAATAGCGATGCCAAGTTCAGCCATGGGCGTCTCGATCGCATCAAGCCATGAAGCGTTGGCACGCTCCTCTGTAAGCAGGCGGTTACGGCTTCGCATCGACTTTTCATAGTCTAGAACACGCTTGCCGTGGGCGGGGTCGATGGCAAGCACCATGCGATCCAGAAAACGCCGCCTGTCACCGGCAGGGCCGGTAAACAACCCATCCATGGCGGGGACGAGCCAGAGAATGCGTGAATAGTCGAGAAGATCGTCTGCGCTGGTGGCCGTTACGCCATTAACGCGGACGCGGCGGGCCGTATCGCCTGGTGCATTTCCGGCCAAGCCTGTTCCAACATCGACCGTACCTTCGGCTGTGTCGATAGACGCATGAATGGCAAAGCCATCAATTGCATTGTTGCGGGTGACATCGGTATAGGTCGCGCGGCGCAGACCCCGACCTGGAGACAGAAACGAAACAGCTTCAAGCAAATTGGTCTTGCCTGCACCATTTTCGCCCGTCAACACCACATGCGAAGGCGCCAGCCGTAAGGACAAGCTTTCATAATTGCGGAAATTGCTGAGCTTCAGCCTGCTGATCGAAACGCGGGCTGGCTTGCCCGCGTCCATAGGGGGATCATCGGCCATGAGACTGCAAGGTGCAGCTAGACCCGCATCGGCATGAGCACATAAAGCGCATTCTCATCGCCCGTATCACGCACCAATGTTGGTGAGCCAGCATCGGCGAGCATGAAGATCGCTTCGGATCCCGTCAGCTGGGCCGTGATATCGAGGAGATATTTGGCATTAAAACCAATCTCGATAGCATCTGAATCATAGTCTGCCGCCAGCTCGTCAGTGGCACTGCCAGAGTCCGGATTATTAACCGTAAGCGTAACCTGACCTTCGGCGATCGTCAGTTTGACGGCGCGACCGCGTTCGCTCGAAATTGTCGAAACGCGGTCAACGGCGGCGGCGAAGCTCTGCCTGTCAATTGTGAGCTTCTTGTCGTTGCCTGATGGGATAACGCGTTGATAATCCGGGAATGTACCATCGATCAGCTTGGATGTAAGAACAACGGAGCCGATCGTGAAGCGAATTTTGGTTTCCGATAATTCAACGGTCACCACAACATCGGGGTCGTCGACGAGTTTTTGCAATTCAGCCACGGTCTTGCGCGGAATGATGATGCCGGGCATGCCCTCACTACCGGCGGGAGCCTCAAGCTCGGCCCGGGCAAGACGGTGCCCGTCCGTTGCAACAGCGCGGAGCTTCAGTGTGCCGTCGCTTTCAATGGTATGGAAATAGATGCCATTGAGATAATAGCGGGTTTCTTCGGTGGATATTGCAAACTGCGTACGGTCGATCAAGCCTTTGATGGCGCTCGACGGCAGCCGGAATGTATGGGTGAAGGTACCGGCTGTAAGCTCAGGGAAATCCGATTGCGGCAGGCACTGGAGACGAAAGCTTGAGCGACCGGACGTCACGGCCATGGAATTGCCATCCGCATTGGTTGCGAGCATGACTTCCGCACCATCGGGCAATTTGCGGACAATATCGTAAAGCAGATGCGCCGGAACGGTGGTGGCGCCCGCCTGCTCGATCTGTGCCGCAGTCGCTTCGGTCACTTCAAGGTCAAGATCAGTTGCTTTCAGAGCCAGGCTGGCCCCGTCGGCATGGAGAAGAACGTTCGACAGGATCGGAATAGTGTTGCGCCGTTCGACCACGCGGTGGACATGGTTGAGCGACTTCAAAAGGTTGGAACGTTCAAGAGTTACACGCATGATAAACCGGTCTCACTGACTTTTGCCAAACAAGTGTCTGGTGGTGGGGAGGCATTCCCCTTAGGTCAAGCAAATTGGCAGAAAACAGACGTAAAAAGCAAGCCTGCGGGGAGCAACACACGTTCTCGCCGCAGGCTTTCTGTTGATAAGCTGTTGAATGGCGCTGCTTATTGCGCCTGATCGTTGATGAGGCGCTTGAGTAGTTCAAGTTCCTGCGACAGTTTTTGATCCTTGCCGACAATATCCTCGATCTTGCGCACGGCATGGAGCACAGTTGTGTGATCCCGTCCGCCGAAGCGACGACCGATCTCGGGAAGCGAGCGTGGTGTGAGCATCTTTGCCAGATACATGGCAATCTGGCGTGGCTTGACGATGGTCCGCGTGCGCCGGTTCGACAGAAGATCCTGCTTGGAAACATTATAGTGACGCGAAACGATGCGCTGAATTTCTTCGATGCGAATACGCTTGGCTTCACCGCCACGCATCAGGTGGCTCAAAAGCTCGTCAACGCGATCAACCGAAAGATTGGGTTCGAAAGTCTGGCGGAACAGAAGCTGATTGAACGCGCCCTCAAGCTCACGGCCACTACCGGTAACGGAACGTGCGACGTGATCAAGAATTTCCGGCGTGATATCCAGCGACTTGTCCTCCGCCTGCGCAGCCACAAGCCGGCGCTGGAGAATTTCAAGGCGCATTGCATAGTCTGGCGAGATCATTTCGAGCGCGACACCGCCCTGAAGACGCGAACGGACGCGTGGATCAAGCGATTCCAGCTCTGATGGGGGACGGTCAGCCGCAACAACGACCTGCTTGGCGCTGTCGAGCAGCGTATTGATAAGATGGCAGAACTCATGCTGGATCGACTTACCCTGCAGGAACTGCATGTCATCAATGATGAGAAGGTCGATATCGCGCAACTGCTCCTTGAAAGACAGCGCGTTATTGTCGCGAATAGCGGTTGCAAAGCGCCACATGAAATATTCAGCGGTAAGGTAGACAACGCGGGCGCGTTCTGGCCGCTTCAAGGCTTCGGCTGCAATGGCTTGCAGGAGATGGGTCTTGCCGAGGCCAACCGAGGCGTGAATGAAAAGCGGATTGAAGCGGACAGCACTGGCGCCGGCATCCGCTATGGTGCGGGCAGCAGCCAAAGCGACACGGTTTGGTGTGCCGTCGACAAAGGTGTCGAATGTATAGCGGGGATCAAGCGGCGAGCCGAAAACGGCATTTTGCGCACGGTCGGTGAAGTGGGCAGGCGTTTTCTTGTCGGAAGCAAGGTTGCCCACCGGGAATACCGGCTTTTCGCGGGCGAAGCTGGACTTGTCAGAACCGGCGCGATCAGCTCCAGAGGCTTCGCTGCGCAATGCACTTTCATCGCAGGATGGGCGGATAGCGGCCCGGCTTGCGCTACGGAAAACGATCTCGACCTTGAGAACCTGTTCGTCTTCTTCGCGCCATAGCGCTGCAATCATGTCCGCGTAGTGATTGTTGATCCACGACCGGAGAAAAGCTGTGGGGACAGACAGGCGAACGATGCTCTTTGATGTTTCATCCAGCTTCAGGCGGCCAAACCAGCTCGAATAAACTTCGCTTCCCAGTTTTGCTTTCAGTTTGAGTTTCACACGCTCAAAGATCGCTTCGCCTGGACTGGTGGCTATCTCCATAGCTTTCCCCTCACCCATATGGAGCGGGACTATGGCTGCTTTTGCGCCGTTTTCCATTATTCCGCTGTTCATTGTCATTCGCCTCATCCTGAAAGATATGTATCGGGTCTTTTTGTTTTGCCCGTGGTTTTTGCGTGCCGGCTTTCACCGCACAGTAAATCCGGACGTTCAGCTTTGCGAACGGTCCGTTCATTTTAAGCTAGTTGTTAAAGTTTGAAACGCTGACACGCATTTGGAATGAAGACTCGTACTGCGAATTTTCGATCAATGTCACCGTTCTATCCTTCTCAAGTTTTGAGCGCGACAAGACTCACGCCCGGCTCTCGCCAGCGCCGTCAACGCCCTCGTTTAATGAAATGACTCCAAGTCCGCTGGACCTGAGCACTGACAAAAACTACCCGTTACGCAAACTAGAAATCTGCGTTCACAACCAAAATTTTATAAGCCTGTTAATTGGGTTTTTCCCACCCCGTCGATGTCTGGACCTTACAAAAACCTTTGCGGTGAGGGCAAGTGCGAGTCGCGGGATTTTTAATGAAGCAAGGGTTAACGAAATTGCATTTTTTTTAACTGTTGTCGGGGCAAGCGGGAAAAAGTGTTCGGATTCAACGCCTTTTTTAGAGCTCACATTTTGTTGCAGTGCGGAGTCCGACGACCAAAAAAAAATAATAAATATTCGCTTGACAGTAGCTCCAGCCGGAGAATCCGAACCCTCCATTTGATCTATGGAGGCTACCTTCGCTAACTTATTGAAAATAAACGATAAAGAGTGGCTGTCGCTTTCTGTCTCACATTGCTTGTGACAAGCATATGACATTGCATGGGCAAGCCGTATTGTTTTCCTCGGGAAACGAATTTATTCCCAAAAAAACGCCAATAAAAAAACCCGGCTAAGGAATAGCCGGGTTTTCATATGTAAATTTAGAATGGTTTTAAGCAGTCATGCCCTTCAGGCGCGATGACAAGCGCGATACCTTGCGCGAAGCGGTGTTCTTGTGGAAGACACCCTTCGATGCAGCGCGCATTACTTCTGGTTCTACTGCCTTGAAGGCAAGGGCAGCAGCTGCCTGATCGCCACTTGCTACCGCATCTTCGAACTTGCGAAGGAAGGTACGCACGCGCGAACGGCGGGACTTGTTTACTTCGGTGCGGGCTTCGATCTTACGCGCCGCTTTCTTGGCCGAAGGAGTGTTGGCCATGATGCCTCTCTTTTCTGTCAGCTAATCGACAGCTTCAGGCTGTCGTCACAAAATAATAGGGCGGCCAAGGGCCACCGAACGTTGACGGGCTTATAGATGAGGTTTGCTTATGCGTCAACTTGGAATCTGTGGAGAGTTCCCGCAAATTCGCAAGGTCGGCATCGACAGGCTGATCAGAGGGCAAAAAGGGCACTGGATCCGCCTGTCGAGCAATGGTTTTTATCTGTCCTTGAAGTTGGCGGCGCGTTTTTCGGCAAAAGCGGCCATGCCTTCTTTCTGGTCTTCCAGCGCAAACATGGAATGGAACACGCGCCGCTCAAAACGCAGACCTTCAGTCAGCGTCGTCTCATAAGCCCGGTTCACCGTCTCCTTTGTCATCATGACGACAGGCAGGGAGAAAGACGCGATCTTTTGGGCGGCCTTCAGCGCTTCCTCAACAAGTTCATTTGCTGGAACCACGCGGGAAACCAGCCCGCTGCGTTCTGCTTCATTCGCATCCATCATTCGGCCTGTCAGGCACATGTCCATGGCTTTGGATTTGCCAACAAAGCGAGTGAGCCGCTGTGAGCCGCCCATGCCGGGCATCACGCCGAGGGTAATCTCCGGCTGGCCGAATTTGGCCGTATCGGCAGCAATGATGAAATCGCACATCATGGCGAGTTCACAGCCACCGCCCAGCGCATATCCGGCCACAGCTGCAATCATGGGTTTCCGGATAGCGGTAACGCGCTCCCAGCCGCTGAAATAGTCACCCGTATAGGCATCGGCAAACTGCAACGTTTGCATTTCCTTGATATCGGCGCCAGCAGCAAAGGCTTTTTCAGAGCCCGTAATCACGATTGCGCCTATTCGGGCATTGGACTCAAAGAGCTCGAGCGCTGTTGTCAATTCGGCCAGCAAAGCGGAGTTCAACGCATTGAGCGCTTTGGGCCGATTGAGCTGAATAAAACCAACCTTCTCCCGCGTCTCGACGATGATGTTCTCATAGGCCATGAATAAATCTCCTAATGCTGGCAGACAGGACAATAAAATGTTGAACGGCCGCTTTGGACAATGCGCGATATCGTGCCACCGCAGCCATTGCGGGGGCAAGGGGAACCTTCGCGATCATAGACAGAAAACGAGTGCTGGAAATATCCCAGCTCGCCATTGGTCTGTGCATAGTCTTTGAGACTGGAACCGCCTGCCTTGATCGCATCGGCGATAACAGCCCGGACCGATGTCGCGAGCCGATCGGACATGGGCGTCGCTTCGCCGTCCTTGCCCGCAATACTGCCAGCCATGCGCACCGGAGAGAGCTCCGCACGCCACAAGGCTTCACAGACATATATGTTGCCAAGTCCGGCAATGAGCTTCTGGTCAAGCAATGCCGCTTTCAAGGGCGCAGACTTGCCTGCAAAAAGCCTGGCGATGAGGGAACCATCAAGGCGGTTGCCCGTCGGCTCCGTGCCAAGATCTTTGATAAGAGGATGGGCATTGAGTTGGTCCGGCTCGGCAAAAAGCATGAATCCGAACCGTCTCGGATCATTATAGACGACACGGCGGTTAATACCGTCGCCTCCTGCCAGATGCAGGATCACATGATCATGAGCGGAAAGTTTCGAGCGCTCGTGATGGAAGCTGCCGGGAATATCGCTGCCATCCTCCTGCTCAATGCGGTAGGAGCCGGACATGCCAAGATGACTGATAAGGCCAAGGCCATTATCAAGGTGGAATATGAGATATTTTGCCCGCCGCTCCAGCGATGAGATGCGCTGTCCGATCAAACGCCCGGCAAAGTTTTCGGGAAAGGGAAAGCGCAGATCAGGACGCCGCTGCTCCACCTGGCGAATGGTTGCGCCCTCCATTGAGGGTTGCAAGCCGCGCTTTACAGTTTCTACTTCGGGTAATTCAGGCATCGGTGCCCTTCAAAAAGCTTTTACCATGCTTGCCAGCGGCAATACTCAGATGGGCGGCAATCGTCTCGCCAATATCTGCGAAGCTGAGGCGAAGCCCCAACGAGGCATGGGGCAGGCCAGTCCCTGTGCACAGAACCGGAACCCGCTCACGCGTATGATCGGTTCCCTTATAGGTTGGATCACAGCCATGATCAGCCGTCAGGATCATGAGGTCGCCGGGTTTCAGCTTGGCAAGGGCTTCAGGAAGACGACGATCAAACGCCTCAAGCGCGGCCGCATAGCCCGCAACATCACGGCGATGGCCATACAGCATGTCGAAATCGACAAAATTGGTGAAAACCAAGTCGCCATCCTTTGCCTCATCCATTGCTTTCAACGTCTCGTCGAACAGCGCCATATTGCCATTCGCCTTGCGCACATGGCTTACCCCGCGATGGGCATAGATGTCGCCAATCTTGCCGATTGCAAAGACAGTGCGCCCAGCCTCGGTGAGCCTGTCCAAAAGCGTCGGTTCCGGCGGTGGAACGGAGTAGTCACGGCGATTGCCAGTCCGCTCAAATGTGCTTTTGCTTTCCCCCAGAAAGGGTCGCGCTATGACGCGTCCGATATTGAGCGGGTCAACTAGCTCGCGCACGATCTGGCAAAGGTCATAAAGCCGTTGCAGTCCGAAATGTGTTTCGTGAGCGGCGATCTGGATCACGCTATCGGTGGATGTATAGAAGATGGGCTTGCCGGTCCGAATGTGTTCCTCGCCGAACTCATCTATAATATCTGTGCCGGATGCATGTTTGTCTCCAAGAATTCCGGGCAGGCTGGCACGCTGTACAGCCGCGCTGACAAGGCTTGCCGGAAAGGCGGGTATCGTTTGCGGAAAATAACCCCAGTTGAAAGTCACCGGCACACCAGCAATTTCCCAATGGCCGGACGGCGTGTCCTTGCCGTTGGAGACTTCCTGCGCTGCACCCCATAGGCAGGTAAGTTCTAGAGGCTGGGGTGGTAATTGAAAGCCGGAAGCCAGGTGGGCGGCGTGGGCCAGCCCGAGCGCACTGAGGTTAGGTAATGAAAGCGGGCCCGAGCGAAGTCCGGCTTTGTCGCCTCGTCCCGCCTCGCAAGCTTCAGCAATATGGCCATAGGTATTGGAACCCTCGTCGCCAAAGGCTGCGGCATCCGGCGCGCCACCAATGCCAAAACTATCCAGTACAAAAAGAAAAGCGCGAGACATGGCCCACTCCACGAAAGTTTGAGCAGATCTTGTTTTGCTCCAAAAACCACAGATAGGTGAAACGGCGCCCAAAGACAAATTGTGGATACATCATGCCTTTGAGTATGGATTTTTCAGGATCCGGGCAGACGTGCCAAGGCTCCTCGGCGTCGATAATTTTCTCGGATCAGCGATGTGCGGTGGTTCTAGATAAAATTACTAATTGCGCCCTGAGGTACGGTCGACAATCATGCAAGTGGAATGCAACCTTAACGCTATCTCGCCCTTGAAATACTCTTTACAGACTATCTCAGGTTGATCTGATCAAGCGAGATCGGACGAATGGGTTCAAGGGGCAATCTTTAGAAGTTTCAGTTTGAATTAGTATGCTTGCGCATTTACTGAAACTTGGTGGCGCTAAATACCGGTAAAACTACCGAGCATTCTGAGGAATAGCGGTTGCCGTTGTCAGGAAAAAATGGATTTGCGGAAGTAAATTTCGATTTTGGCATAGGATAGGTTCTCGAAAGTTTATTTCTAATGTATACTTAACACGGTTCAAATTATTAAGTATTAAAAGTGCAATAATAAGTTGGAAATGATAAAAATTTAACAATTTGTCACAAATATGGTAAGAATTTGTCAAGAAGTCCCAGATTAAATTCTATTAAAACTTGATGATTTTCATAAAATAGGTATCCGTACGGATAGAGTTGATGGTGAGTGCGGTATATATTTGTGGAGTATGTCAATATACAGACGTTGATTTACTCAGTGCTCACGCTTCAGACAATTCATTCGCCTATAATGCAGATCAAAATAGAATCCTGATTTTCGCAAATCCGATGCCAAGTAAAAGATAGGTTGCGTTTTCTGCCCGGAAGGGTCTTGGCCAAGCTGAAGCATCGCTTGAAAAGTGGAATTCCGGTTTTCGGATGATCTGATGCTAAGACAAAAGGAAAGATTGCCATCTTGCGTCCGTGAGGAGGCCCGGCGATCTAGAGTTTTTGACAGGAGATAAGTGCAGTTCCAACAAACGTGTAGTGTTAGTTAGAATTTGCAAAAGCAAAGAATTGGAGCATTTGCTTGGCTCCATCTTCGCTGGAAACACTTGCAGATAGCCGTTGCTATGGTGCGAGGCGGAATGGAATGGGTGAAGGCGATGCGGACTGTCCCCTTTGAAAGAAGGTGCCATGTTAGTTTACTCTTATGCCCCCGCAGGCAATGGAATCTCGGATCAGGGCTGTTTTGAGGACGTGACGCCAATGACCTCTGTCAAGGGCAAGGTCGCTTGTAGCGGCAACAAGGTTGTTCTTGGTTTTGAACGGATATCGGAGCCCACGCCAAGCAAATCAGAAAATCCGGTGGACTTGGAATTCTCCATCGTTCCACCGATCGAGCCGAAAGTGGACGAAGAGGCCAAGCAGAAGGCCGCCGAAGAAGCCAAGCTGAAGGCGGATGAAGAGGCCAAGTTGAGGGCTGAGGAAGAAGCCAAGTTGAAAGAGACTGTTGTTTCGCTGGTTGAGACTAAGGAGACTTTTGTCGCGCCGGTTGAGCCGAAGGAGACTGTTGCTCCACCAGTTGAGACTAAGGAGACTGTTGCCCCACCGGTCGAGCCAACGGAGACTGTTGCTTCACCGACTGAGCCGAAGGAGACTGTTGCTCCGCCAGTTGAGACTAAGGAGGCTGTTGTTTCTCCGACCGAGCCGAAAGAGACTGTTGCCCCGCCAGTTGAGACTAAGGAGGCTGTTGTTTCGCCGACCGAGCCGAAGGAGACTATTGCTCCACTAGTTGAGACTAAGGAGACTGTCGCGCCACCGGTCGAGCCGAAGGAGGCAGACACTCCTCCTGCAGCTCCGCAAGTGGCTGCCATTCAGCCAACTGAGGTGGCCGCGACTGCTGATTCGATTGCCGGGAAGAAAGCTGAGCGAGTTGAGCTTCAGATTCGTGATTTTGAATTGATTGGCGCAAACAGCGCAAACCAGAAAAGCGTAGGCGGAGCGATCAAGTCGTTGGGCCTTGGCAATGATCTGTTCACGGATCTACTCAGATCATCAAGAAACTCGACCCCCGATTATGATCTGTTGAGTGGTGAAATCCATGCAACACTCGCCGGTGTGCTTATACAGGACAGCCGTTTCATCTCGAATATAGCTGCGAGCCGATTACGTGACGCCTTTGGAGATAACGCCGCTTTGAAGCAGCCACTCGCCTATGGCACTGAAAGCAAGCCGCAAAGTTCGGACGTAGCATTCAAGGCAATCATGGAGCGCGATGCCGCAATGAATACGCGCCTGGCTGTATGGGGGCAGACCTATGGTTCCCGGGCCAATGCGGCAGAAAATGGCAATGCGGACGGTTACAGTCGCACTGTCCGCGGTATCGTGACCGGCCTTGACGGTGCAGTTTCAGACACATGGCGTTTCGGACTTCTGGCGGGGTATAGCACGACGTCTCTGTCGACGCGCAATGGGGTCGCCTCCGTGAACAGCTATCACATGGGAGCCTATGGCGGCACGGAGTGGGATATTGCAGGCAATCCGCTAGGATTACGTTTTGGCGTCAATCTCGGACGTCACGACATCAGCACCGATCGGCAAGCAGAATGGCTTGCAACAGTGGACGGCAACCATGCCATCTATGGAGCGACAACTGTGCAAGGCTTTGGTGAAATCAGCTATGCGATCAACACGTCCTATGGGGTGATTGAGCCCTTTGCAGGGATCAGCCATGTGTATTTGAAGAGTGACGGCTTTGGGGAAGAGGGTGGGCGTACAGCTCTATCCGGGCGGTCAGGAAATTATAATGTTACAACGACAACGCTGGGTCTGAGAGCTTCGCATCACTTCCAGTTAAGCGAGAAGACCACGCTGACCGCTCACGGCATGGTCGGATGGAATCATGCAATGGGAGACGTGACAGTGACGGGGCAGCATGCCTTTGCAGGCGGCGGAAATTTCGCCATCCAAGGCTTGCCGATTGCAAAGGACGCGCTCAATGTTGAAGCTGGAATTGATATCGACATTGGTAAAAATACCCGTCTTGGCATCAAATATACCGGGCAATTTTCACAACAAAGCCGCGATAATGCGGCCAAGGCAAATTTGTCGCTCAGGTTTTGAGTAGTCTATACAGTCCGAATCCGCCTGGTGGTGAGTTTGGACTGCACTTCGCATCCCGGCCGCCAGCCGGGTGATCGGCAAAACTTGCGCTAGGACTGCCTATCGGCTGTCATGATGATTTGAGCAAATTCGGCGGGAGATCTGGTCCCCAGTTTCTCGCAAATATGGACACGATGCGCATCCACAGTTCGCAGGGAAATATCCAGTGCTACGGAGATTTCCCGCGATCCCCACCCACGGCAAATGAGCCTGACAATCTCATCTTCGCGCGGTGTCAATGTTGCAAGAATTGCGCGTGCTGTTTCCACCTCAACCAGCGCTTCAAGCACTTGATCGGCTTTTTGGAGCGCTTCAAAAAGCAGGCCAGAATCGATGGGTTTCGAGAGAAAGTCAATCACGCCGGATTTAAACGCAACCCGACAATGATGCACATCTCCGTGCCCGGTAATCATGATAATGGGCCATCGAAATCCACGCTGCAGGAGTTCGGCTTGCAGCTCCAATCCGGTCAGATGAGGCATCTGCAAATCAAGAATTAAACAGCCGGGTTTTGCACTGGGAATAGAGCGAAGAAAACCAACAGGGTCTTCATATGCCAGGGTTTTTCTGTCATGGGCCTCAAAGAGAATGCACAGCCCATTGCGAACGGCTGCATCATCATCGACCAAATAAACAGGATAATGTTTCGTCATGTGGCAGCCGGATCAGCACCAGCATCGATCAAGCCGACCAGCTTCGGCAGAGCTATTGTAAAAACCGCGCCATCTGCACTTGCTGCGTGAAGGGTGCCTCCCACCCGCTCGAGCAATTTCGAACAAAGGGACAAACCAAGGCCCATGCCATTTGTTTTCGTGGTGAAGAAAGGCTCGAAGATTTTTGAAAGGACATGCTCCTTTATTCCGGGTCCATTGTCAGAGATACGGATGATATTCATCGGACCCACCATGTCTGTTTTTATTATGATTTTTTTCGCGAGCTGAGTTGTGGTTCCCAATGCATCCGTCGCGTTACGAATGAGGTTATGAATCACCTGCTCAAGCTCTATGGCACTGAAATTCGACCGGGGGGACGGTTGCAACAGCTGCAATTCAAGTACCACGTTCTGTTTATCCAGTTCACCCTGCAAGAGGTTGACGGTGTTGCTGACGACAATATTGAGGTCTAGCTCTTCATAAATAACGGGCTTTTTTACAATGTAATCTCTGATGCGATCCATGATCTCACCGGCTCGCTTGGCTTCAATAATATTGGCGCTCAAAGCCCGATTTAATAAATCATCGGTGATCTGAAGCTTTTCCATAATCATGATGCCGGCCTGGCTTTGGCTTAGGAGCGCCGAAAGTGGTTGTGTCAGCTCATGGATTATGCCGGACGCCAATTCGCCCACCTGATTGACTCGTGCGGCGTGACTGAGAAGATTTTCGTGTTCGAGCATTGCCGAGCGTTTGATTGCTTTTTCCTCAGCTTGTTTTGATTGCCGGGAAACCAAGGTCTGATACCGCCCATAAGAGACGCCCAAAATGGCGGCCAGCGACAATAAGGCGAAGCGTATCACTTCAGGCAAAGTGACCAATTCACCAAACTCAATGGGGCGATGTGCATGGATCTTGAAACGATAGCCGGACCGATCCCAATCAAGATCCGCATATAGAGCATTCTTGAGAATGGATGAAATATCCTTCTCATGATCGTGGCGTCCATTGTCATGGTCTGTACTGCCAAAAACAAGCACGTCATTCAGGGTGAGATTAATTTCCGGAGGATATGATGCCGGGGGCAAATCGAAAAGTTTTGTTGAGTCGATTAGCAAAACCACTGCGATGAGGCCTTGCCGGTTATTCGAAACCATCGTCGAAAGATAATGATTGGGGATTGCCGGCGCATCATAGACGCGCACTTCGTTTGTCTCTTGTCTGGGCAAGGCATTCAAAACCGACATCGGAAATGCCGGGCTTTTGCTGGGAGCCTCATAGAGCAATTCAGGCTTTGCACTATAGGAACGGGAATCGAACCGGTAGATTTTGACGCTTTGAATTCTTGGGTAATTTTTGAAGACGTTTGACGTGAGCCGTTGGAAAATCTTGTCGGACGTGCCTCTCGTCAAAGCTTTGAGCGATCCCATGATCGCTTCATGATGGGCTAATCGATTGGAAACCAATTCCGCGATCTTTTGGTTTTGCTCAAGGAACTCGTCCGATATGGAGCTCCAGGCAATAAATCCCGATATAAGAATGTTGCCGATTTGAGCAGCAAGCCACACCGTTACTACAAGAATTAGAAAACGTCTGGGGTTCATGAAATCTCATAAAGCAAAATCAAAACGTCATTAAAAAAATCTACAATAACAAGTCTCGCGCCAGATAACAGCGCCGAGCGGTTGAAATGCTGGTGCCGCACCGCTGAATTTCTGAGTTTCAGGCGATCGCGAATAAAATGAGGGTTTCCCGCAAGCTGGATAAGATCAGCAATCCGAGCATGTGGTTGACGATTGACCAATTCTGACGCGTCCGAACGATTGATCGGAAAGCCCAATACCGACAGCGGCACTGCCATCTGCCTTTTCGACCGCACCAGTTATGGTCCATGCGATCATGGGGACATAGGCGATGCTCATATCCACCCGTATCACGGATGTTTTCTTGATAAGCAGATTGGAATCGAGCGTAACCACTGTTCCCTTGGTAAAGGGCCGCGTCTCAATTCCGTTTACTTTTCGACGCGACCACTCGACGGTGGCTACACCTGCGTCAGAAACATTGATGGAGGTAACGGTTATCTTTGGCGTATCGCGTGTATAGGGTAGCAGCGTGGCTGTCCCGATATTCATGATATCGCTAATTTTCGCCTTGGTGATCGTGCCCTTTTCCTGAGTAAGCAAAGCAGACATCATCGTTGCTGCACGATTTAATTTGCGGTCGACATCCACGCCTGTGATTGTCTCCACGCTGCCCATGTACATCAGGATTAGTACGGGGGCGATGAGCGCAAATTCCATCGCCGCAACACCGCGCTGGTCAATACAAAACCGCTTGCCGAAGCGAAAGAGGCGTCCCATGGCCGAACTCATTTTATAAATAGGATTCATTTCGCCACGTCGCACTTGAGAAAAGGAGAATACGTGTTGTTCCAGTGATCCGCCGTGTCAGGAAATCCGTCACGACGGGATAACGGTAAAACACCCGCAAATGATTGATCGTACCGGCCCCGCCCGGCGTGCTGACAAACCCCGTACTGTTCACGTCGCCAGTTGATGTTATGGGCAAGGTTTTGGGTATGGCTGCAAAGTTTGCATAGGACCGAAGATCAACCACCAGATTTGGGCAATCTTTTTCGGGCATGAGCAATCCAGCGCAAATCTTCGCCTTGAGGGAAGTCATCGTCAGGTCGGCAGGACGCAATTGCCCGGTGAGAACTTGGCGAGCCACAATATCGGTAGAATTGGCCATGGCCTGTTGCGCGGTAAAGCCGACGCCCACTTCCATAATCGAAAAGATCATGAAGAAGAACGGCAACGCGATCATTCCAAATTCAATTGCAACGGTGCCGCGCCGGTTGCCCCAAAACCGCGTCAGTAAACCCTGCCTATGGGGTGTTTTTCTTTTTATGGGCGACATGCATTTCCCCGCACTTTATTTCGGGGGAGAATTAACATGCCAATCGTTAGAAACCGGTTCCGGGAACCCCGTAAATTGCAAGCGGAGGATTCACTATTTCTCAACCTTGAAGTGTAGAGGGGTGAGGGTGTTTCCGATTAAACTAGGTCTCGCGAATGCTTTACTCGCTCGTGCCGATTGTGCGGTCAGACTCTTTTTCGGCGTCGGTCTTTTGCGCTGTTTCGCAATAGGGGGTGCAGGAAAGAGTTTGTACATTGGCGCGGCGATATACGCGCGTCGTATTGACGACGCTACGGCTGACCATGATCTCGTCGTCGACGATGGCCCCGCCCTCGGCGTCAAGAATAACAATATTGGTGATTCCGAAGCCTTTGCCCGTAAGGACGACAGTGCGGGCATCCTTCACAACAGCATCTGCAATCGCGGGGTCGCCGACCACAACCGTGTCAGCCGGGCGAGCAAGCTTGAGGATACGCGCTTGATTCATAACGACGTGAATACCGGTATCGGCCTGTGCGACAGGCAGTGGACCGAGCAAGGCTGCGAGCAATGCCATTCCATATATTTGTATTGGCTGGAATTTAGTATAAAACATGGGAAGCCCTTCACCCGAAACTGTCGGCTATAGAATGGATAGTATTCATGAAGGAAGATTTAAATCTGCAATGAAATATTAAGCATAATATCGCGGGTATCAGCGCAGCAATAAACGTTGTTGAGCGGAATTTACTATTTCCTAAGTCTGTTTCTTAAACTGATTGCAATGCCGAAACGATATTTTTGGACCAGACAATATCCAAGAAGATGTGAGGCTGAAGATGAAGCGCGGCGTTAATCGCTTTCCTGCCATACTGGCCAAGCTTTTCAAGGAAGATTCAGGCACAACGGTCATTGAGTATACGCTCATCGCCTCCATCGTCAGCATAGGTATTCTAGCTGGTGCGAATTCCATGGGCAGGGCCGTAAACACGCTTTTCACCGATGTTGCGATGGAAGTCACCGCCTCTACGGGGAAATGAAAGATGATTGAAGCTGCAATCCTTATCATTTTCCCCTTTGCCATGGTTTTTGCTGCCATCTCCGACTTGCTCTCCATGACAATTCAGAATCGCGTGTCAATTATACTGCTTGTATCGTTCGTTATCCTTGCGCCTTTAACGGGCATGGGTTGGGATGCCTATGCCATGCATTTCGTTGCCGGAGCCGCGGTGCTGGCGGCAACCTTCGGGCTCTTCGCGACCGGCACCATGGGCGGTGGTGACGCAAAGCTCATGTCCGCAACTGCGATATGGCTCGGATGGAATCTTGAACTCGTCAGCTATCTGCTGACGCTTTCGCTATTGGGCGGGGTTCTTACACTCGCAATCCTGAGCTATCGCAACTCACAGACCATTATTGTATTCGCCGCACGCTTTGCTTTTATGCGACGCCTTGCCCAGAAAGAAGAAGGCGTTCCATACGGTGTTGCATTGGGTCTCGCTGGACTGCTGAGTTTTCCCGCATCGCCGCTTGGCTCCTGGGTCGTGCAGCAACTAGCGCACTCCTGACCCAGAGCAGGTTTTCTCTATCGGCCTTCAAGACTTATGCTTTGATCTTCTTGGCGTAAAAGTAATACCCGCATAATCGCGCGAAAAATTAAGACGTTAAGCGACATTAATCATACTTATAAGCGTTTTATTAACCATAAATACACGAATGGCGGGCATTCTGCGACCTTAGTATCAAGACAAAAGTCTAACGGGGCGCATAAATGCAAAAAGCACGACTGGTCATCCTGATCGTGGCAGTGGCTGCTGCGGGTGCGGCCGGATATCTGGCCATGAACATGAAGCCGCAAGCGACCGTCGTTCAGCCCGCAGAGAAGCCACAGCTGGAACTTCAGGATATCTTGGTCGCCACGGAAAGTCTCGGTGTCGGAGCTGAAATGCAGGACCAGATGCGGTGGCAGGCCTGGCCTGTTTCAGCTCTTGCGGAAGGGTACATCACCCGCTCGGAACGCCCTAGCGCCGAAGAGGAGCTGAAAGGTTCCACCGTTCGTCTTCAGATATTTCCAGGAGAACCAATTCGCGAAGCCAAACTGATCGGTAAAGGTCAAAGCTTCATGTCAGCCCAGCTTCCAGCTGGCATGCGCGCAGTAGCGACGCAAATTGCGGCAGATACTTCGGCAGGCGGGTTCATTCTCCCCAATGATTATGTCGACGTCATCATGATCCGCCAGATGGAAGGCGAGCAGAAGCAATATGTTACGGAAACAATTCTAAGCAACATCCGTGTGCTGGCGATCGACCAGACCATTCAGGAAGATGAATCGGGTGAAAAAACAAAAGTCGGCTCAACGGCGACGCTTGAATTGACGCCGGAGCAGGCGGAAATCCTGACTGTCTCGCAACAGATGGCAACGCGCCTCGCGCTGGTGCTGCGTTCTATTCAGGATGCGCAGGAAGCAACCGGTCCTGGAGCTGGATATCTTGTCAATTCTCCCGGCCGTGCCGGCAATGTCAAACTCATCAAGTCCGGTACAGTCACCGAAATTCTGGGGCGCAAATAACATGGCAAACAAGCCAGGCAAGGTTTTCTCACGCGAGTATACGAGTTCGATAGCAGCAAAATTTGCAGCAGCGGCCATGGGCTGTTTGCTCGCGTCAATAGCTGTGCATAGCCCAGCAACAGCACAGAGTAATGTCGTTCGACTGAATCAGGGGCATGGCGAGGCCAAACGCATCAATCTTGGCCTCAACAAGTCGCTGGTTGTCGATCTTCCAGCCGATGCCTATGACATTCTGGTTGCCAATCCGGGTGTTGCAGATGCGGTTACCCGCACAGCAAGGCGGATCTATCTGTTTGGCAAACAGGTCGGTCAAACGAATGTTTTCGTTTTCGGCCCCAATGGCGAGCAGCTCGCCAGCTTCGATCTGGTGATTGAACGCGACGTGGCCGGTCTGGAAGGCAGTCTGAAAAAGTACATTCCGGATTCCGATATCAAGGTCGAGTTGATGAATGACAATGTCATTCTAACGGGGACGGTGCAGACCCCGCTGGATGCCAAACGCGCTTCAGAACTTGCCAATCTTTTGGTTTCAGGTGGTGAAGCCACGACGGGCCAATATGCCCAAACCTCGGTTAGTGCGGGCAATGGCGGTACGAGCGTCGTTGTCGGTGACCAGGACGAAGAGCGCCGGACGAGCAAGATCGTCAATCTCATTCAAATTGCCGGTGAAGATCAGGTGACGCTTAAAGTTACCGTGGCTGAAGTCAGTCGCACCGTCATGAAACAGCTTGGTGTCAATCTGGTTGCCTCGGGCTCAAGCAACGGCATCGAGTATGGCGCCATATCGCAAAACGCCACGGGACTGGGGCAGACCTTGAGCGGCTCAGGTCTGGGTCTATCCGGCTCCATCGGGAACACGTCCATTGGGGCCTACATGAATGCCATGGAACTGGCAGGCGTCATGAAGACGCTGGCCGAGCCTACATTGACCGCCATCTCCGGAGAGAAGGCCACGTTCAAAGTAGGCGGCGAGTACAATGTTCTGTCGGGGCAGGAAGTCGACGATAAGGGACAGATCACCCGCGAGCATGAAAAAATTGAATATGGCATTGCTCTCGAGTTTTTGCCCGTCGTGCTTTCACCCGGGCGTATCAGTCTGAGAGTGCGGACATCCGTTTCAGAACCTACGGTTGAAGGATCGCTCACCGTTGGAACTTCTGTCCGGGAGCCTAACGCCAACCTTATCTCAATCCGCAAGCGGCTTGCCGATACGGCGGTTGAACTTCCCTCTGGCGGTTCCATGATGATCGCCGGATTGATGCGGGATGAGTCACGACAGGCAATCTCCGGCTTTCCCGGATTGGCAAAGGTTCCGATCCTCGGAACTCTTTTTCGCAGCCGTGATTTTGTAAGAAACGAAACCGAACTGGTCGTCATCATCACGCCTTATCTGGTTCGCCCGGTGGCGCGCACTGCGCTGGCGAGACCGGATGACAATCTTAATCTGGCCAGCGATGCGGCCGGGATATTCCTCGGCCAGGTTAACCGCGTCTACGGGTCCAGAGAGGCAAAACTGCCTGATGCCCGTTACGAGGGCAATGTCGGATATATCTACAAATGAACAAGGACAGGATCATGTTCGACACCGCAAAGCGTTCGTATTGCAAGACTGTACTGGCTATCCTCGCCATGGCTTTGCTGGCGGGATGCGCATCAAAGAGCAATACGACCGGCAGCATTCCGGACGATTATCGTACGAATCATCCCATCGTCATTTCCGAACAGGAACAAGTTGCAGACATTCCTGTCGGCCATGCAGATAAGCGCTTGTCCATTACGCAGCGCAGCATCGTGGAGCGGGTCATCAGCAACTACCACGCCAACGGATCCGGCGTTATTCATATTCTGACGCCTGCCGGTTCGCCAAATGAGCGTGCGGCGGCAGCGTTGCGTAACGATATTACCGCTACTTTGAGGCGTGGTGGTGTGAAGCCGTTCAATATTTCCAGCGAAACATACCAAGCCCCGGGAGCTTCTGCGCCCGTGCGTTTGTCCTATTCGGCGATGACTGCCTCGACAAATCAATGTGGCCAGTGGCCCAAAGATATTTTGGATACGGCAGACAATAAACACTACGCGAATTTTGGCTGTGCCAGCCAAAATAACCTTGCTGCGCAGATTGCCAATCCCGCCGACTTGCTCGGACCGCGGGCATCTTCGCCGATTGATGCGGAACGGCGCGGTACCGTCATTGATGGATACCGTAAAGCGCCAACATGGGTCTACAAGCCCGAATCGGAAGTAACCTATTAATCCCACCGGTGGAAACGACAATGAGTCAATTGGCCTTGGACACAGACCCATATTTGGAAGAGGCAAACCGTGTCGCTCATGTAGGGCGGCTGAATGCCCACAGGCCGATTCCGCGCATTTCGATACAGATATTCTGCGAAACGGAAGCGGTTGCCGAGCAAATGTCTCGCGCGCGTGACGACCGCCGCATGGCGAAAACTCATGCCCAGATTCATATGGGCGGGCTGGAAACTGCCGTTGAACTTTTCCAAACGGTGCCGACGCCAAACCTCATTCTGCTGGAAACAGGCGCGGCGCCCAAGGAAATGCTTGCGGCATTGGCTGCCCTGTCAGAAGTTTGCGACCCGAGCACCAAAGTCATCATTATCGGTCACTACAATGATGTGTGGCTGTATCGCGAACTGATGCGCAACGGCATTTCGGAATATATGGTCGCCCCGATCGATCTATCGGATATTATCGGCGTCATTGGCGGTTTGTACAGCGATCCGGGCCTGAAGCCGCTGGGTAGTTCGATTGCCTTCATCGGTGCAAAAGGCGGCGTCGGCGCTTCGACCATTGCTCATAATGTTGGCTGGGCCATTTCCTCGCTATTCAAAAGCGAAGTCGTGATTGCCGATATGGATTTACCCTATGGCACGGCGAATATAAACTTCGATCAGGATCCGGCTCAGGGTATCGCGGAAGCGGTGTTTTCCCCCGAACGCATCGACGACGTTTACCTTGATCGGTTGCTGGCACAATGTGCCGAAAATCTTTCGCTCCTGGCAGCTCCATCCAGTCTGGAACGCGTGTTCGATTTTCGCGATGACTCATTTGCGCATCTGATCGACATAGCGCAGCGTTCGGTTCCACATGTCATACTTGATGTTCCGCATACATGGAACGGCTGGACACGCACGACGCTGGCCCGCGCAGATGAGGTGGTTATTGTCGCATCGCCGGAACTTGCCAATCTGCGCAACACGAAAAATCTCATCGACGCTTTAAAGCAATTGCGTCCGAACGATACGCCGCCGCAGCTTGTTCTTAATCAGGTGGGTATTCCAAAACGCCCGGAGATAGCTCCCACTGATTTTTGCAGCCCGCTTGGACTCAAGGCCATCGCGACAATCGCTTTTGACCCCGGCCTGTTCGGTCAGGCTTCCAACAATGGACGCATGCTGGGTGAAACGGAGCCAGCAAATCCAGTGGTCCAGAGCATCAATGAGATCGCCCATATTCTGACAGGACGGCAAAAGGTCAGTCCGCGGAAGAAGGCCGGTTTGGGGTCGGTGTTCTCGAAGTTAAAACGCAAGAAATAGTTGTGAGCAGGTAAAGCGACATCATGTTCGGTAAACGCGGTAATGCCCAGCCAAGTGAGTTCAGAGCTCCAACACCACCCCTCGCGTCAATCAAGCCGGAGGCGGGACGGCTGCCGCGCGATATTTTGGAGCCCAAACGCTCACCGATAGAGGTGCCGAAGATCGCCATGCCGGTGCGCGAGAGAAACGAGGCCTATTACGATACAAAGTCGCAGGTTTTTACCGCTCTTATCGATGCGATTGATCTGGCACAATTATCGAAGCTCGATCCGCAAGTGGCGCGCGAAGAAATCCGCGATATCGTCAATGACATTATTGCAATCAAGAATTTTGCCATGTCGATCTCGGAGCAGGAGGAACTGCTCGACGATATCTGCAACGATGTGCTGGGATACGGTCCGCTGGAGCCATTGCTGGCTCGCGATGAGATTTCCGACATCATGGTCAATGGTGCTCGCAAGACCTATATCGAAATTCTCGGGAAGGTTGAGGAATCTGGTGTCCGGTTCCGTGACAATCAGCAACTTTTGAATATTTGCCAGCGCATTGTCAGCCAGGTGGGGCGGCGTGTCGATGAATCCAGCCCGATATGCGACGCGCGTCTGCCGGATGGTTCGCGCGTCAATGTGATTGCTCCGCCACTGGCCATTGATGGCCCTGTTCTGACAATCCGCAAATTTAAAAAGGACAAGCTGACGCTGGATCAACTCGTGCGGTTTGGAGCTATTTCTCCGGCAGGAGCCGAGCTTCTCCAAATTATCGGACGTGTCCGCTGCAATATCGTGATTTCCGGCGGCACGGGTTCCGGCAAGACCACGCTGTTGAATTGCCTGACCAATTACATCGACAAGGATGAGCGCATCATCACCTGCGAAGATTCAGCTGAATTGCAATTACAGCAGCCGCATGTGGTACGCCTCGAAACACGCCCCGCTAACCTCGAAGGCGAAGGCGAAATTACCATGCGAGACCTCGTTAAAAACTGCCTGCGCATGCGCCCCGAACGGATCATTGTCGGCGAAGTACGCGGGCCTGAAGTTTTCGACCTCTTGTCTGCCATGAATACCGGCCATGACGGCTCCATGGGTACGATCCACTCCAATAGTCCACGCGAGTGTCTGAGCCGTATCGAGTCGATGATCGCCATGGGTGGTTTTGCGTTGCCGCAGCGAACAGTGCGCGAAATCATCGTCGGTTCGGTCGACATCATTATTCAGGCGGCTCGCCTGCGCGACGGTTCACGGCGGATTACCCATGTGACCGAGGTCATAGGCATGGAAGGCGACGTGATCATTACGCAGGATCTTCTGACCTATGAGATTACCGGCGAGGACGCCAATGGCAAGCTTACCGGACATCATGTCTCTACGGGGATCAGCCGGCCGCATATGTGGGAGAGGGCGCGGTATTACAATGAAGACAGGCGGCTCGCCAACGCACTCGACTCCATGGAAAAGGCCAAGCTATGAGCTTAGCCCGTATCGAAGGACAGTCGAATGGCCGGGCTTGATCTGACACAGCTGGCCTTCATCGGTCTGGTGGCATTCACTTTTGCTGCCTTGGCCTATGTCTTCCTCTTTGACTCGATGGCGCGTCAGAAGAAAACCGAGGAACGTCTCAGCACGATCAAATTGGCCAATGCCGAGTCTTTTGGCAAGTTCGCCATACGTGACAAGCAGGCCGAGGCGAACAAGCGTCGCAAGTCAGTTCAAGATACGCTGAAAGATATCGAGCAGCGCCAGAAATTGCGCGACAAGAATATCAAGTCACCTCCGCTTAAAATGCTTATTCAGCAGGCGGGCATGCGCGTGTCTCCATCGCGTTTCTATCTTTATTCAGCGATAGCCGGACTCGTCGTTGCGGTGCTGGGGCTGTTCTTTGGCTCGCCGCTTTATCTGCTGCCCGGGCTTTTCATTGCCGGAACAGTGGGCTTGCCACGCTGGTATGTCTATTTTCGTCGTGGCCGGCGGATCAAGGCATTCTTGCATGAATTTCCGAACGCCATCGACGTTATTGTCCGGGCCATTCGTTCGGGCCTACCCTTGAATGACGGTATCCGGCTTATTGCGCAGGAGGCGCACGAGCCGGTGAAAACCGAATTCCGGCGCATCGTCGACCAGCAGCAGGTGGGGATAAGCATCCCGGATGCCGCTATGCGCATGTTAGAATATATGCCCTGTTCGGAAGCAAGCTTCTTCGGCATCGTTATCCAGATACAATCACAGGCCGGTGGCAATCTTTCAGAAGCGCTGGGCAATCTTTCGCGGGTTTTGCGCGATCGCAAGAAGATGGCGGCCAAGGTACAGGCGCTTTCAATGGAAGCGAAAGCCTCTGCTTATATTATTGGCGCATTGCCCTTTGTTGTCGCCGCGCTGGTCTATCTGACAAGCCCCGATTACATCATGATCCTTTTCACAACTTCCAGCGGGAATTTCGTTCTGGCATGTGCAGGGACGTGGATGTCGATTGGCATCATGATCATGAAAAAGATGATCAACTTCAAATTCTAGTAGCGTGGGTATGCCATGATCAACACCTTCACCAAAGCCATTCACGATCCAGCCTTCATTTTTGCTGTTTTGGTGGCAGTGTCCATTTTCGGGACAATCGTGACGCTGCTCATGCCGGTGTTTTCTGGCTCCACGCTAAAATCGAGAATGAAGTCCGTTGCACTGGAACGGGATCAGATCCGCACGCGCGAACGAGCGCGATTGGCGACAGAAAGCGATAGCAAGCGGAAAAGCTCTTCGAATTCTCTACGCCGGGTTGAGCGGGAAGGCATTCGCCAATTCGTGGAACGACTTGATCTTCAACGTGCCCTGGCGGATGAGAAAACCGCAGGGGCACTGCGGATTGCTGGCTTTCGCGGGCAAAATGCTCTCAACATTTTTCTCGCGGCCCGTTTTGGCTTGCCTTTCCTGACGCTCGGAATTGCTGCATTCTGGATATTCGCGATGGGGGGGCTTGCCCATCAGAACACATTTGTCCGGATGGCCGCATGTTTCGCCGGGGCCTATGTCGGCTTCTATTTGCCCAATCTCTACGTGAAGAATGCCGGAACCAAACGTCAGACAGCGATACAGGCCGCATGGCCGGATGCGCTTGATCTTCTGTTAATCTGCGTCGAATCCGGTATGTCGATTGAGGCGGCATTCAAAAAAGTATCGGAGGAGATTGGCGTCCAATCTGCTGAGCTTGCCGAGGAACTTGTTCTGACCAATGCGGAGCTATCATTTCTGTCTGAGCGTCGTCAGGCCTATGAAAACCTGGCCCTGCGTACCGGGCTGGAAACGGTCAAATCGGTGGTGCAGGCGCTGACACAATCTGAACGCTATGGCACATCGATTGGTGGAGCGCTGCGGGTGCTTTCAGATGAAAGCCGCGAAATGCGATTGATGGCTGCGGAAAAGAAGGCAGCCGCATTGCCGCCGAAGCTTACGGTGCCCATGATCGTGTTTCTTTTGCCGGTATTGTTCTGCGTCATTCTTGGCCCGGCAATCATCCAGATCAACGCGCAAGGCGGCATCTTCGGTCACGCCACAGCGAAATAGCGGTGGAAGCCGCTATATACCCGGAGGTCGCAGATCAGACGATCAGCCTTTCGGCGACTTCTTGTCCTTGAGCATGTTCCATGAATTCTGCTGCGAGAGCATGGACCGCAAATACTGAACATTTGTTTTTGCCTGCTGGGCGGAAAGCTCCTGACTGGCAATCTGTTCGGCTTCATCGAAGCGACCCTGCAAGCCGACAACAAGCGCGAGGTTTTGGCGAACACGGCTATCCGAACCCGGTGCACCAACTGCCTTACGCATATAGGTTTCAGCTGTACTCAGCTCGCCCGAGAGAACGTAGGACATCCCCATGTTGGAAAGGATGGAAGCTTCATCGGGCTTGACCTGCAAGGCCTTGCGGTAGAGGTCACGCGCTTCTCCAGTCTTGCCGAGCTGGTCGAGGATTGCGCCTTCAGCCGATAGCAATCTCCAGTCCGGATATTCCGGTGTTTGCGCCCGGCGCAAAGAGTCCAGCGCGGCTTCAAACTGGCCACTGCTCGCCAGTGCCTTGCCATAGGCCGCCAGAACATCGCGATCTTTGGGATAGGCGATGGCAAGACTGCGCATGACAGCCAATGCCTGATCGCTCCGATTTGTCATGCGAAGGACAGTGGCATAATTGATTGCAGTCGCTTTATCTTTCGGATTGCTTTGATAGCGTGTTCCAAGACTAGTCGATGCCTGCATCAATTGTTGCTGGTTCATCTGGTCGAAATTGCCGGCTGGCATTGTGGGTGAACTGTTGGCCGCCGGACTTATGGAACCGGTCGTCGTTTTATCCGTGGTGGAACACCCGGATATGCCGCTCGCCAGAGCGATTAACGCTACTGACAAAATGAAACTGCGCTTACGTTGAATAAAAGCTGGACCTGTCATAATTTGCCCCACGCGCAGTTTATCGTCTGCGACTCATTCCCGTATGAAAGAAATAATCTGTTAACCCTAATGGACTCTTAACAACGTCGATCCGGGATGCAGAAGTTTGATCAGGAGAAACCCATGGCCGCCGAAATTACAGCGAGAAAGTCGCGTGACAGCAAACCCATATGGTTTGTACGCAAAGGCGAGTTGGAAGCTGCCGGTCTTGAAAGCGCAACACTCAGCTGGGCAAAAGCAAATGGCTTTGAAGGACAGGCTGGACGTGTGTTGACGGTTCCTGGCGTGAACGGCGAAATTGCTGGTGCGCTCTTCGGTTTGGGTAAGGACGAAAATCGACTTGCAGCGGGGAAACTTGCAACGGCTTTGCCGGAAGGGGCCTGGCATATTGCAGGCGCTGTTAACGAACCTGATTTGACAGCTTTGAGCTTCCTTCTTGGAGGATACAAGTTCACCCGCTACACCAAAAAGGACAAGACAAGCATCAACCTGACGCTGCCCGAAGGCGCGGACAAGGCAGATGTAAAGCGCTTGGCCAAGGCAGTCGCCCTCGCGCGCGATCTCATCAATACGCCAACCAATGATATGGGGCCGGTTGCGCTTGAAGCTGCAGTCCGCGATGTTGCCGACGAGCATAAAGCCTCGGTCAATGTCGTAAAGGGCGATGCCCTGTTGAAGAAGAACTTTCCTATGATCCATGCGGTAGGGCGCGCTGGCAGCGAGGAACCCCGGCTGATTGATCTGGAATGGGGAAAAAAGAACGCGCCGAAAGTAACTCTGGTAGGAAAGGGCGTCTGTTTCGATACGGGCGGTCTGGATATCAAACCAGCCAGCAGCATGCTTCTGATGAAAAAGGATATGGGCGGCGCAGCCAATGTACTGGCGCTTGCGCAACTCATCATGGACGCGAAATTGCCGGTGCGCCTGCGCCTGTTAATACCGGCTGTTGAAAATTCGATAGCTGCCAATGCTTTCAGGCCGAGCGACGTGCTGACCAGCCGCAAGGGGTTGACGGTAGAAATTGGCAATACTGATGCAGAGGGCCGGCTGGTTCTGGCCGACGCGCTGGCGCTTGCCGATGAAGAAGAGCCCGAGATTCTCATCGACATGGCGACGTTGACCGGTGCTGCACGTGTGGCGCTTGGACCCGACCTGCCGCCATTTTACTCCAACGATGATGCTTTTGCCTGGGACGTGGCTGCCAGTGCAACCGCTGTTGCCGATCCGGTTTGGCGCATGCCGCTTTGGACACCTTACGAGGCCAAGCTTTCCTCGCGTGTCGCGGACATGAACAATGTCACCACGGATGGGTTTGCCGGCTCGATTACGGCCGCCTTGTTCCTGCAGCGCTTTGTGACCAAGACGAAGACTTGGGCCCATTTCGATATATTTGGCTGGAACCCGGTAGAGAAAGCGCATTCACCCATTGGCGGAGAGGCCCAAGCCATAAGGGCGCTTTACCGTCTTTTGAAAGAACGCTATCCAGCAAGTTGAGCGGCTTGCATCGCAAATGTGACAGAGTAGAATGGAACGGAACCGAAATGATTGCGGAAGCCGTTCATGCTTGAACTCAAGCCCTTGCAGGCGCTGACATTGTGGAAGGAAATCGCCCTTTCAGAAGTGCGTGATGACGCCCATGATCTGACCATGCGCCAGCTTGCAATCCTGCTTACGATCTATCTGGAGCCGCCGCCGCACACGATCCGCGCGATGGCTGCAAAGCTGGCCGTAACAAAACCGGTCATCACCCGTGCTCTCGACACAATGGGGGCCTATGGTTTGGTTGATCGTCACCGCGACGAAAAGGACAAGCGCAACGTTCTCGTCAAGAGAACGGTAAAAGGTGCGCTCTATGTTGAAAGGCTCGGTGATCTTGTGATCGCCAAAGCAAGAGGATTGCCGCTTTGAAGTCACCTGAGAAACTCGACCCACGGCTGAATGCATATAGGCCTGATCTTGCCGACGAAAGTCTGCGCGGGCTTGTCGAGGCTGAGCGCTTCGTCGAAGGCAAGCCGATGCGCATCGCCGACCCTGTGGTGGATGTCCGTTCCGAGCCGCGCGGCGATGCAGGCATGACAACGCAGTTTCTTTACGGCGATGACGTTCTTGTTTTCGAAGACGATAATGGCTGGTGCTGGGTGCAGAACGAGCGCGATGGTTATGTCGGTTATGTGGTGGATACATCGCTTTATCGCCGCGCCGATGAAGCGACGCATATTGTCATTGCTCCCCGTACATTCGTTTATGTCGGCTCCGATCTGCGTTATCCGCGATCCCGTGCCTTATCGATGGGTTCCCTCGTGACAATCACTGGCGGGCAGGAGCGTCGCGGCACGCTTTACGCCATGCTGCCAAGCGGTGAGGCGGTCATTGCCAAGCATCTCGTGCCTATTGATGAAGTGGCACAGGACCATGTTGCCGTGGCCGAAAGCCTTATGCACACGCCCTATCTTTGGGGAGGCGTTTCCGGCTTTGGCATTGATTGCTCAGGTTTGGTGCAACTGTCTCTGTTAATGACCGGTCAAGGCGCTTTGCGGGACACGGACTTGCAGGAGGGATCTGTCGGTGAATTGATCGAGCCCGATGAACATTACAAGAATCTCAAGCGCGGTGATTTCGTATTCTGGAAAGGCCATGTGGGCATCATGGCCAGCCATTCCACGCTGCTTCACGCAAGCGGCCATACAATGAGCGTAACACTAGAGCCTTTATCGGAGGCGATAGAGCGCATCGCTTATTTGTATGGAAAGCCAACAGCTGTTCGGCGGTTGTAAGAATATTGGTGGCAAATAGAACTTTGCGTGGTTCGCCCTTCGACTAGCTCAGGATAGCTCACCATGAGGGAGGTGGTTCCTTGCAGGAACATAGCGCGTTAAATTGCGATTGTCGTTGCAACCAGCCCACATTCCTCATGGTGAGCCCTGTCGAACCACGCACCATTGATTATGCAAGCTTAGTATTGAGCAGCCTTATCGACAATGTTCTTTAAAGGCTCACCGCGCTCATAGGATTCGATCTGGGCGACGATTTCAGGCACCAGTGCTTGCGGGCTTGAACTTGCAGCTGCATGCGGTGTGACAATGACCTGCGGATGAGTCCAGAGAGGACTGTCCTTCGGCAATGGTTCCTTGTTGAACACGTCGAGGGTCACGGCAGAGAGCATGCCGCGATCAAGCGCTGCCAGAATATCCGCCTCATTTTGCAGGCCGCCGCGACCGGCATTGATAAGGACAGGTGCGCCGAGAGGACCTTCCGGCTTCAGCTGCGCAAATATGTTCATCGACAGGATGTTCTTCGTGTCCGGCGTCAAGGGAAGCAGGCAGACAAGAATATCCACGTCCTTGAGAAAGTCCTTCAATCCATCCTTGCCATAATGGGTTGTAACCCCTTCGATGGTTTGCAGGCGGCGGCTCCAGCCACTGACGCGGAAGCCGAGCGTGCGAAGCTTTTGCGCGGCGTCACGTCCAAGAACACCAAGGCCGAGAATGCCCACATTTACTTCATGAGCGGCTGGCTGGCGCCGGTCTTCATGCCAAACGCGCTGCTTTTGCTGCTCGCGGTAACGAAG
The DNA here is from genome assembly GCF_052044585.1 of Phyllobacterium sp. 22552. Classification (NCBI taxonomy): domain Bacteria; kingdom Pseudomonadati; phylum Pseudomonadota; class Alphaproteobacteria; order Hyphomicrobiales; family Phyllobacteriaceae; genus Phyllobacterium; species Phyllobacterium sp. 22552. The sequence continues at coordinate 271,784 of NZ_JBQENG010000003.1, forward strand.
ACCAAGACGGTGATGGTCCAGCACCTGCCAGACCACATATTCGCTCATGCGCATGGTAAGGTCAGGCGAGACGATCCGGACAATAGGAACATCTGGAATCTGCGTATCATGGAACACATGATCCACGCCCGCACCCAGTGAGAAAATCACCTCCAGCTTGGGGAGATTCATCAGGGAGCCGGGGCGCTGTTTCCAGACAAGCGCATAGCGAACATCATTTTTGTCAGCCTCGCTATCCAGCACAAGCTTGCGCGCGGGTGCTGATTTTGCGAATTCCGATTGCCAGACCTCTGGGTCCCAGCCGGTTACCGCCAACAAAATCTTATTGCTCTCCACACTCGTCATTCGCTAACCGCTCCCTGTTCGGCCGTTTCTATCCTGAAAGCTGCCGCCATCAGGGCTTTTGTGTAATCTGTCTTCGGACGCGCGAAGATTTCCTCCGATGGTCCATATTCCACCGCCTTGCCATTGCGCATCACCAAAACATCATTGGCAAGCGCCCTGACGACTTTCAAATCATGGCTGATGAAAAGATAGGCCAGATTGTGCTTCTGCTGCAATGAACGCAAAAGATCGACAACCTGCGCCTGAACGCTCATATCGAGCGCTGATGTCGGTTCATCCAACATGACGAAACGTGGATTGAGCACCATGGCGCGCGCAATGGCGATGCGCTGGCGCTGACCACCGGAGAATTCATGCGGGTAACGGAAACGATTTTCCGGATCAAGATTCACTTCCTTAAGGGCAGTCACGACACGCGCATCGCGTTCATCGGCAGAAAGTTTCGGCTCATGAACCTTCAAACCTTCTGCGATAATCTCTGCGATGGACATGCGCGGCGATAGCGAGCCGAACGGGTCCTGAAACACGATCTGCATTTCGCGCCGCAAGGGACGCATCTGCTTGAAGGAAAACTGGTTTATATCCTTTTCGCCGAAACGGATCACGCCTTCGGACGAAATCATGCGTGACAGGGCAAGGCCGAGCGTCGTTTTTCCGGAGCCGGATTCGCCCACGACGCCCAATGTCTGACCAGCACGAATGATTACATCGATACCGTCAACTGCTTTCACATAATCGACAGTGCGGCGGAAAAAACCCTGTTTGATCGGGAACCAGACCTTCATATTCTCGCCGCGCATGACGGGTTCAGCCGAAAGATCTGCCGATGGCGGATTGCCCTTTGGCTCTGCCGCGAGCAGATGCTTGGTATAGGCGTGCTGAGGATTGTCGAATATTTCCTTTGTCGGCCCCGTCTCGACAATTTTGCCACCTGTCATGACGCAGACGCGATCCGCGATTTTACGGACAATGCCAAGATCATGGGTGATGAAGAGCATCGACATGCCTTGCGCAGATTTCAGCTCCGCAAGGAGTTTGAGAATCTGCGCCTGCACGGTCACGTCAAGTGCCGTTGTCGGTTCATCGGCGATCAAAAGCTTTGGCTTGTTGGCGAGAGCCATGGCAATCATGACGCGCTGCCGCTGCCCACCGGAAAGCTGGTGCGGATAGGCGTCCAGACGCTTTTCTGGCTCGCGAATGCCCACTTCTTCAAGCAGTTCCAGAGTGCGCTTGCGCGCAGCCTGATCACGCATGCCCTGATGCAGCTTGAGAACTTCAACGATCTGCTTCTCAATCGTGTGGAGCGGATTGAGCGAGGTCATCGGCTCCTGGAAGATCATCGTAATGTCATTGCCACGCACACGGCGCAGGTCAGTTTCATCCTTGTCGAGTAAATCCTCGCCATTGAACAGAATCTGGCCTGAAGGATGCGAAGCAGGCGGGTAGGGCAGAAGCTTCAGCACTGAAAGGGCCGAGACGGATTTACCCGAACCGGATTCGCCAACCAGAGCGACCGTCTCACCCTCAGCAATATCGAAAGAAATATGATCAACCGCGAGCGTTTCCCGCCCGTTTTGCGTGAAGGCAACGGAGAGATCGCGGACGGAGAGGAGGGGAGCTTTGGTCATTTGAAAGCCTTGCGTGGATCAAAGGCGTCACGTGTTGCCTCACCGACAAAGATCAGCAGTGACAACATCAACGAAATCACGGCGAAGCCGGTAATGCCCAGCCAGGGAGCCTGCAGATTGTTCTTGCCTTGTGCGAGCAGCTCGCCAAGCGATGCCGAGCCCGGAGGCAGGCCGAAACCGAGAAAATCCAACGAGGTCAATGTGGTGATTGATCCATTGAGGATGAAGGGCAGGAAGGTCAGTGTCGTCACCATGGCATTGGGCAGAAGGTGACGGAACATGATTGTCCGGTCGGGGACGCCAAGCGCACGCGCTGCGTTCACATATTCGAAATTACGGGCGCGCAAAAATTCGGCACGGACAATACCAACAAAGCTCACCCAGGAGAACAGCAGCAGGATACCAAGCAGAATCCAGAAGCCGGGAGGCAATATGGATGACATGATAAGCAGGAGGTAGAGCGTGGGTACCGAAGACCAGATTTCGATGAAACGCTGGGCGATAAGATCGACCCAGCCACCAAAATAGCCTTGCAGTGCGCCCGCAGTAACACCAATGACCGCGGAGCAGGCGGTCAGGATAAGGCCGAACAGCACAGAAATGCGAAAGCCATAAAGTGCCCGGGCAAAGACATCGCGGGCCTGATCGTCCGTCCCGAGAATATTCATATTGCCGAAAGTGCAATTGGGATCATTGACGCCGAGCGCATAGCGATTGCAACGCTCTTCAGGTGTATAGAGCCAGAAGGGCTTTGAAGGCGCCGTTTCGGGCAGTTCATTATTGACTGTCCTGTAGGAGTAGCGCACCGGCGGCCAGATGGCCCAGCCATTGGCATTGATCTCATCCTGAATGACCGGATCGCGGTAATCCGTAACCGCATAAAAGCCGTTGAACTTTTCTTCTGGGTAATCGACCAGAACTGGAAAGAGAATCTCGCCTTTGTAGGAGACGATGATCGGCTTGTCATTGGCAACAAGTTCCGCACAGAGCGAGACAGCAAACAGGAAAAGGAAAATCCAAAGCGCCCACCAGCCGCGCCGGTTTGCCTTGAAGTTTTGCCAGCGTCGCGCATTGAGCGGCGAAAGGCGCGGTCGCTTCACGGAGGCGGGAGCGGTTCCGACGATATCGGTCATCACACGTCCCTCCGCTCAAAGTCGATGCGCGGGTCAATCCAAGTGTAAAGCAGGTCAGATAACAGGGTCATGAGAATGCCGATAAGGGCAAAAATATACACGGTGGCTATAACCACGGGATAATCGCGGTTGAGGATCGACTCATAGCCAAGAAGGCCAAGGCCATCGAGAGAGAAGATCGCCTCGATAAGCAGCTGACCGGTGAAGAAAATCGAGATGAAAGCGCTTGGAAAACCGGAGATCACAATCAGCATGGCATTGCGGAAAACATGGCCATAAAGAATTTTTCGTTCCGAGAGGCCCTTTGCCCGTGCCGTCGTGACATATTGTTTGCGAATCTCATCAAGAAATGAATTCTTGGTCAGCAGGGTGGTCGTGGCAAAGGCCGACAGGAGTATCGCTGTCAAAGGCAGAACAAGGTGCCAGGCGTAATCCACGATCTTCTCAAATCCGGATAGCTGGCTAAAATTATTTGAGGTCAAGCCGCGCAGCGGAAACCAATCAAAGAACGAGCCGCCTGCAAAAAACACGATGAGCATGATACCGAACAGGAAGCCGGGAATCGCATAGCCAATGATGATAATTCCGCTGGTCCAGATATCGAAGGATGATCCGTCTTTGATGGCCTTGCGAATGCCCAAGGGTATTGAAATCATGTAGGATAACAGAGTTGTCCATAGACCAAGCGATATGGAAACCGGCAGTTTTTCCTTTATCAACTCAATGACGCTGATATCGCGGAAATAGCTTCGCCCGAAATCAAAACGGACATAATTCCAGACCAGAAGGCCGAAACGCTCCAATGGAGGCTTATCCAAGCCAAACTGCTTTTCAAGGCTGGCGATAAAGGCCGGGTCGAGGCCCTGTGCGCCGCGATATTTGGAGTTGCCCAATCCCGTCCCAAGCTGATCCTGAGCCTGGCCAATATCGCCGCCGCCACCGCTGATGCGGTCCATGGCATTGCCGCCCTGTCCGGTCAGTTGGCTGATAATACGCTCAACCGGCCCACCGGGTACGAATTGCACGATGACGAAGCAGACAAGCAAAATGCCGAACAATGTCGGTATCATCAGCAGAAGGCGTCGCAGAACATAGGCTCCCATCAGGGGCGCCCTCTCATCGCTTTCAGTCCATCAAACTTTGCCAATTGCCTTCGCCTTTGCTTCGTCGAACCACCACAGCGTTTCAACCGGGAAACCATAATCGGGTTTGGGCTCCTTGAAGCCGAACATGTCCCAATAGGCGATCGGATGATTCGCTGAGTACCAGTTTGGAATCCAATCACGCCTGATACGCAAGAGCCGATCTAAAACCCGCAATAGCGAAACCAGCTCGTCACGCGTTTTTGCATCGCTCACTTTAGCGATAAGCGCATCGACAACCGGATCGGCTGTGCCGGGAAAATTATACGAACCCGGGATATCCCTGCCCTTGGAGCCGAATATCTCCTCCAGTGATTCTCGTGTTGGCGTAGGGGAGAGTTGCACCGCCATACCGATCATGTCGAAATCAAAATTCTGAATGCGGCTTTGATATTGCGCGGGATCGGCCAAGCGCAGATAGGCGTTGATGCCCAAGGCCTTCAGATTGTTTACGAAAGGTGAGTAACTGCGGGTGAAGACTTCAGCATAAATCAAGAGTTCAAGATTGAGCGGTCGGCCTTGCGCATCCACCAACTTGTCACCATCCCGTTTGAATCCCGCCTGATTTAAAAGGTCGGATGCACGCTTCAAGTTTTTGCGGTCACGCCCGCTGCCATCAGAAGGTGTTTGCAACAATGCATCGCCGAATATGGCCTCGGGCAGCCTGTCACGAAAAGGCTCCAGAATGGCGAGTTCTTCCGCAGAGGGCTTTCCGCTTGCCCGGAAATCCGATTGCTCAAACACTGAATGGGAGCGCTCATATGCACCATAGAAAAGATTTTTCTGGGTCCACTCAAAATCAAAGCACAGTGCAATAGCTTCGCGTACCTGGGGGTCGCGGAAATGCTCGCGGCGCTGATTAATGGCCCAAGCCTGCAATTGCGGGCGCTTTTCCGTTGTAAACTTGCGTTTAATGACACGTTTCTGTTGTACCGCAGGGAAATTGTACTCTGTCGCCCATGTTTTTGCGGTTGCTTCATATCGCCAGAAAATATCGCCTTTTTTGAAAGCCTCGAATTCCGGTTGGCGCTCCCGGTAGAAATCAATTTTAATACGATCAAAGTGGTTTTGACCGCGTTGTACATTCAGGTCCTTGGCCCAATAATCCGCCACGCGTTCATACTCTATGGTTTGGCCAGGAGCGACACGGCCAACACGATATGCCCCCGAGCCAAGCGGCGGTTCCATTGTTGATGCCGCAAAGTCGCGGGTGGCGTACCATTTTTGGGAAAAAATAGGTATTGAGGCAATATCGAGTATCGCACGGTCAGAATGCTTGCCTGAAAAAATCAGCTGCACGGTATGCGCGTCCAGTGCAGCAATTTTGCTCAACTCCGTCAGAACCAGACGGAGTTGGGGATGCCCTTTGTCCTTGAGGGTTTCAAAGCTGAAAACAACATCTTCCGCAGTGATTGGCGAGCCGTCATGGAAGCGGGCTTCCTGCCGCAGTTTGAAGGTGAAGCTATTGCGATCGGCGGAAACGGTAACTGTTTCTGCCACCAGACCATAAATCGAGTCCGGTTCGTCCAGTGCAGATGCCATCAGCGTATCGAAACAGAGTTCCATACGGGGCGGAGCATCTCCCTTGTTCGAGAACGTATTGAGCGTATTGAAGGTTTGGGGCGACTGATTAAAAACCCACGTATTGGGCGAAAAAGCGAAGGTTCCGCCCTTGGGCGCATCGGGACTGGCATAGTCAAAATGCGTAAAATCCTTCGGGTATTTCAACTCGCCAAACGCAGAGAGGCCATGAAGCGGAACGTCCGTCTGCACATCTGCCAAGGCCAGTTTTGGAGCCATGGCAGTGAGCATTGCAGCGCCCGAAAGCTTCATAAGTTCGCGGCGGTTAAATCCCGTCATTGGGCGCGCGCTTTCAAAGCCTGTTCCTTTGCGGTGTCGATCCACCATGAAAAGGGATCCATGCCAATATAGTCGGGCTGTTTTTCCGGCATTCCGAATTTGTTCCAGTATGCCACCCTGCTTCGGTCGTCATACCATTGCGGTACGACGTAGTAATTCCACAGGAGTACACGATCCAGCGCATGGGTTGCGGCAATAAGCTCTTCGCGATCCTTAGCAAGGATTACCTTGTCAATGAGTTTGTCGATGGCGGGGTTTTTAATGCCCATATAATTGCGCCCCCCCTTTACGTCCGCATTGGCTGAACCCCAGTAATCGCGTTGTTCATTGCCGGGAGAAAGCGTTTGTCCAATACCCATAATTGCCAAAACATCATAATCAAAATCATTCACTCTTGCCGCATATTGCGCGGCATCGACAGCTCTTATTTGTGCATCGATTCCCAGTTTGCGTAAACTGGCCATGAACGGCCCGATTGTTCGCTCATCACGAGGATCATCACCAAGAAACTCAATGGTCATTGGCTGGCCGGCTTGATTGACCAGCTTGCCATTCTTCTGTTCATACCCAGCCTCACGCAACAATCCCACTGCCTTGCGCAAATTCTCACGCAACGCTTGCGGTGTATCAGAAACCGGATTCTTGAATTCCTGAGTGAATACTTCTTCGGGGACTTCGCCTTTGACAGTTTGGAGGATTTCCAGCTCCTTGCCTTGAGGAAGTCCGCTCGAAGCGAGTTCTGTACCTGAGAAATAGCTGTTGATGCGCTTGTATTCGCCAAAGAACATATTCTTGCTCATGGTCTCAAAGTCGAAAGCCAGGTTTAGCGCCTGCCGAACTCGTATATCCTTGAACTTGTCGCGCCGTGTATTGAGCAGGAAACCCTGCATCCGGCCCGAAGATCGGGTCGGAAAGATCGTTTTAATGACATCTCCCCGGACAATTGCCGGAAAGTCATATTCACGTGTCCAGCGTCCAATGCTGGGTTCGCCACGAAAATCCTGAAAGCCACCCTTCTTGAAAGCTTCCCAGCTGGCATTGGCATCCCGAAAATATTCATACCGGATACGCTCAAAATTGTTGCGTCCAAGAACGGTCGGAGCATTCTTTGCCCAGTAATCAGCGACACGAACCCAGATGATTGTCTTACCGAAATCGACGCTTTCAATTTTATAGGGGCCAGAGCCCAACGGGATTTCCGATGTAGGCTTTGTTATATCGCGCTTATTGCCGTTTTTATCGGTTCCTTCCCACCAATGCTTTGGAAGTACCGGAAACTCACCGATGATACTTGGAAGTTCACGATTGCCCTTAACGCCAAAGGTGAATGTCACTTCACGTTCCCCTGTTTTCTCGGCCTTGGTCACGTCGTGATAATATTTGTTATATAGCGGGCTTTGCTCTTTCAGCACATTGAATGACCATATTACATCGTCGACCGTAATCGGCTGACCATCGTGCCATTTTGCTGTCGGGGTTAATCGGAACTTGGCCCATGAAAAGTCTTCAGGATAAGAGACCGCTTCGGCGAGCAAACCATAGCTCGTGGCGGGTTCGTCAAGGGCACGGTCGAGCAACGTATCGTAGAGATGCCCTCCCATAATTGTACCGCCGGGAAGGCCCGCAGCAGAGGTTCCTTGCACGATGAATGGGTTCAGACTGTCAAAGGAACCTTGAGCTATGAGATTGAGAGTTCCACCTTTGGGTGCATCCGGATTGACGAAGTCATAATGCTTGAAACCGGCCTTATATTTGGGCTCGCCCAAGGCACTCGTTGCATGACGCCATTCCGGTTCCGCCGCATGTGCAATCTGAAGGGTGCCAAGGGTTGTGGCAGCGAGCAGCGCAAGGCTGATAACGAAGCGGCGAAATCTCAAAACAGGTCTCCACAGTTCTATCTGACAGGCAGTCTAAGAGAAAATGCGGCAGAGAACAGGCCTTCGCTTAAAAAACACGGGGAGTTGATACAAAAAAGCCGGGCATTGAGCCCGGCTTTTAGATCGATATAAGTAGGTTTTAGTGTGCTGGCGCTGGCTGAGCAGGCGCTGCGGGTGTTTCGCCCGCTGGTGCCGGAGCGGCAGGTGCAGCGCCTTCAGCAGGCTTTTCACCGGCTGGAGCAGCATCAGCTGCAGGGAATGGCTTCGGGCTATCTGAAAGCGTCTGCAGATAGGCGATCAAATCGGCACGCTCCGGATCTTTCTTATCACCCGCAAAGCCCATGGCGGTGCCTTTGATATAGCCCTTTGGCGAGGTCAGGAAGTGATTGAGGTGATCATAGGTCCACTTCTCCTGGCCACCCTTGGAGAATTCCTTCATGGCGCCGGAATAGCTGAAACCTTCATGGGTCGCGATCGGGCGCTCAACAATGTCCCAAAGATTCGGGCCGACCTTGTTAGCGCCGCCCTTTTCTGCGGTGTGGCAAGCAGCGCAACGCTTGAACACAGCTTCACCGCGCTTCGCATCAGCTGAAGCGAGCAGGGTTGCCACCGGCACCGCTGCGGCAGGAGCCTCTGCGCCTGCGGTTGCTTCGCCGCCCTCAGGTGCTTCAATAATAAAGCCTGGCTTTTCGGGAGCGTGCGAATTGAACAGGGAGTCGGACATGATGGCCGCGGACATGACAACGAACACTGTTGCCAGAAACGCCATGGCGTACTTATTAAATGCGGATCCCATCGTCGCTCATTACTCCTCTTGCGGAGGGCTTCAATATCTGATCAATGCAAACCGCTGCATTTGTGGCAGAAACCCCTCGTGATTGCGCGGAAACTAGGGGTTTTATCTCCCACTTGCAACACATATAAGGGCGGTTCTGCCTGAGACTTTTTGACACCGTAGGGGTGTGAGGAATGATGAGAATATTGAACCTGATACCGGCAAGAATGGCTTCGACACGGCTTCCCAACAAGCCTTTGGCCGATATTGCAGGCAAGCCGATGATTGTTCACGTTGCTGAGCGCGCCATAGCTGCGGGCCTTGGCCGCACCGTTGTGGCCACTGATACGGCTGAGGTAAAGTTGGCAGTCGAAGCTTACGGGCTGGAAGCTGTCATGACCCGAAGCGATCACGAATCCGGCTCCGACCGCATCTATGAAGCGCTGCAAGCACTCGACCCTGATGGGAATATTGATGCGGTTGTTAATGTGCAAGGTGACCTGCCAACCATCGAACCGGATGTTATAAAGCGCGCTCTATTGCCATTGCTCAATGGTCCTGCCGATATTGGTACGCTGGCGGTCGAGATTCGCCACGAAGCGGAAAAGACCAATCCCAATGTGGTCAAGATCATCGGCTCGCCTTTGAGTGAAACCCAGTTGCGTGCACTCTATTTCACGCGTGCGACAGCCCCTTGGGGCGAGGGGCCGCTTTACCACCATATCGGGCTTTATGCCTATCGCCGGGCCGCTCTTGAGCGTTTTGTCAGGCTGGGACCCTCGCCGCTGGAGCGGCGTGAGCGGCTGGAGCAACTGCGCGCGCTTGAGTCTGGGATGCGCATTGATGTCGAGATTGTCGATTCTGTGCCGTTGGGTGTGGACACGCAGGAAGATCTGGATCGCGCCCGCGAATTATTGAATATGAAACAAGGCCAAGGATAATGACCAAGACCAACCGCATCTCTTTTCAGGGTGAACCCGGCGCAAATTCCGATACGGCTTGCCGCAACATGTTTCCAACGATGGAACCCATGCCTTGCCCGACCTTTGAAGATGCGTTCAATGCGGTTGAAAGCGGTGCAGCCGATCTGGCAATGATTCCAATTGAAAATACCATTGCCGGACGTGTTGCCGATATCCACCATCTGCTACCGGAATCGCGACTACACATTGTTGGCGAATATTTTCTGCCGATCCATTTTCAGCTGATGGTTCTACCGGGCACGAAGCGCAGCGAGATCACCTCTGTCCACAGCCATATCCATGCACTTGGCCAATGCCGCAAATATATTCGCAAGAATGGCTGGAAGCCGGTAATCGCTGGCGACACCGCCGGTGCAGCTCGGCTGGTCGCGGAAGTCAAGGACAGGACGATGGCTGCTTTGGCGCCGCGTCTGGCATCAAGCCTCTATGGTTTGGATATTCTCGAAGAGGATGTCGAGGACACTGAAAACAATGTCACGCGCTTCGTCGTGCTGACAAAAACCAAAAAATGGGCACCGCGTACCTCCGATGCGCTGATGATGACCACTTTTGTATTCCGCGTCCGCAACGTTCCGGCTGCACTTTATAAAGCGATGGGCGGTTTTGCCACGAACATGGTGAATATGACCAAGCTGGAAAGCTACCAGATCGACGGTAAATTCACGGCGACGCAGTTTTACGCGGACATTGAAGGCCATCCGGACGATAAGAATGTCGCCCAGGCGTTGGAGGAGCTGGAATTTTTCTCGAAGGAAGTGCGTGTATTGGGTGTCTACCCAGCTGACACGACATTCCGAAGCTCGCAAATAAGCGAAGACTAATTATTGAGCTGAGATTCGGTCGAGAAATTGCTGGACTGCTTGATTGAATTGGTCAGGCCGTTGCAGCGGCGCGAAGTGACTGACACCCCGTAGCAGGAGAAACTCTGCGCCCGGGATGGTGCGCGCGAGATATTCGGCATGTTCCTGCTTGATAAATTCATCATGCTCGCTTTGAACGACAGTGACCGGCACCGTAATCTTCGCCAGCTCGGCGGCACCATAATTAGGTTCCGTTTTCATCATTCTGCCGACGGCTGCCAGAAAGTCCTCGAACTGATCAGGCGTTGCCGATAACTCGGCATAATCCTTGACATGGCGGCTGAGGCAACGATCGAGCGCTAGGCTTGGCTGAACTTCCTTGGTGCCGCTCGGGTCCATGTTGCAGCCAAAGAAAAAGACACCGGTGACGCGATGCGATGCCTTTATGCCGAGCACCATTGATGTGCAGGCGCCGTCGCTCCAGCCAAGTAGAGCGGCCTTGGCAATGCTCAATCGATCCATGACCGCAAGCACATCGGATGCCATCAGCTCATAGCTATAGGGTTTACTGTCACGCGTGCTGCGGCCATGTCCACGGCTGTCGATGAGAAGCGCGCGGTGTCCGGCATCGGCAAGAGCTGGAACCTGATAGCCCCAATTGCCGCCATGGCCCAATCCGCCATGAAGCAGGATTACCGGCGGTCCGGCACCATAGGCAGAATAGTGGATGCTGGCTCCATCGTTCTCAACGAAACCCTCGTCGGTCGCGTCCGGTAATGGCAGCGCACCATTGGCTTCAAAGTTTTTCAGCTCATCATCGCGAAAGTCCACAGGCGTCGCCTTTCTATCCAATGATTAAAACTTGCTCTCCACCCAGCTGCGGATGAGGTGGGCTGCAATGGCCCCTGCGGGCGGCGTCATAAGACCATCTGGATGCGTGCGGTCCATCATGGTCCTGACTTCTTCGCGGCTGAACCAGCGTCCAGCCTCAAGCTCAGCCGTATCCAATATATAATCGTCGGAGAGGGCTTCGGCATGGCAACCGATCATCAAAGAATAGGGGAAGGGCCAAGGCTGGCTGGCATGATAGAGAACACGCCCTACAGGCAGGTTGGTTTCTTCCATGGTTTCGCGGCGCACTGCATTTTCGATAGTCTCTCCGGGTTCGATAAACCCGGCGAGGCAGGAATACATGCCGGTCCCAAAATGCGCCCCGCGCGCCAGCAGGCACTTGTCGCCGCGCACGACCATCATGATTGCCACCGGGTCTGTGCGCGGAAAATGCTGAGCCTCGCAATTGGGGCATGTACGACGATAGCCGCCATCTCGCATGACGGTTTCATGGCCGCAGCGCCCGCAAAACTTGTGGGTGTCATGCCATGAGAGCAGTGACACGGCTTGCGCCATGGCTCCTATCTGATCTGGGGGAATAAGCCCTTGCGTATAGGCCGAACGATAGTCAACCGCCTCAATGCCCAGAGGTAGCGCTTCCGGAGAAAGGCCGCTCGGTCCTGCCAATATTGGCATATCATCTTGAAGGCCGAGATAAATTGTCTTGTTCAACCCCGGGAGAAGCGCCGAGGCTGCTTCCATCCCGAAAAACGCATTCCCTTCCGAGGCGCTGCAATCAACCAGTATCTTGCCATCGCCCACCAGCAACATGCGCGCATCGGCATTTGCCAGCGCAAGGGTGACAACGTCGTCACTCCGTTTTTCCGAATGCCGATTGATCCTGTTCCCGGCGAATCCCACAAAATGGCTGGGCTCGGCTAGCGGAGCATCAAAAAGACGAAACGACATGAATGGAAGCTCCAGAACGGGGAAACTGGACGGGGATTGTTTAAATAGCGTCGAGAATCGTTTTCGCAAAGACCTTTGCGTCGTTTTTGCTGTAAGGCTCGCGTGTTCCATGGCCCCAGACCGGCCCAGGCCATGCCGGATCGCCAGTGTTCCGTGCAATGACATGCACGTGTAGTTGGCGAACTATATTGCCAAGTGCAGCCGTATTGATCTTTTCGCAATTGGTAATCGACTTGAGTGCCTGCGCCGCGATGCCCGCCTCGAATGTCAACATCGTCTGATCGAGCGGCGTCAATTCATGAACTTCAGTGATTCCCGGTCTTTGCGGCACAAGAATAAGCCATGGCCAACGCCGGTCATTCATCAAGCGCAGGTCACAAAGACCCAGTTTTACGATGGGGAAGGTATCTGCGTTTAGTTTTGCGTCGAGTGCGAATGTCATGATGTACGAGTAAATAGCAGTTTTTTTCTGTGTGCGCTTGCTTTTTGCGTTCGGATTGCCGATATGAAAACCGGGAGGTTGGTGGTGGACGAGCCACTCGCCAACCGGGTCAGGTCCGGAAGGAAGCAGCCCCAACGAGCCAGGCACGGGTCGCCGTGCCAGCCTCCCACCCTTTTTATGTGTACCTGCCTGTGTCAAAGCCGCAACCGGCATTGACGCTATGGTGCATGGCGGTCCAAACTTGCGCCATATACAAGAAGTAAATGCAGGAGCGGAACAAACGCGATGGACACGAAAAAGCCAGACAGCGCCTATCGCGTGCTCGCCCGCAAATATCGCCCCGAAAATTTCAACGATCTGATTGGCCAGGAGCCAATGGTCAGGACGCTGACCAATGCGTTCGAGACAGGACGGATCGCGCAAGCGTGGATGCTGACGGGTGTGCGCGGTGTCGGCAAGACCACGACTGCGCGAATTCTTGGCCGCGCCCTCAATTACAAGAATGGTGATATAGACAAGCCAACCATAGACCTCTCTGTCATGGGCGAGCATTGTCAGGCAATCATGGAAGGCAGGCATGTCGACGTGATCGAGATGGATGCTGCTTCCCATACGGGCATTGATGACATTCGCGAGATCATCGAACAGGTGCGTTACCGTCCGGTATCGGCGCGTTATAAGGTTTATATCATCGATGAGGTGCATATGCTCTCCAATCAGGCCTTTAACGGCCTGTTGAAGACGCTTGAAGAGCCGCCGCCCCATGTGAAATTCATTTTTGCGACGACGGAAATCCGCAAGGTTCCCATCACCGTTCTGTCGCGCTGCCAGCGTTTCGATTTGCGCCGCATAGATACCAGCCTGTTGACCTCGCATTTACGCAAGATCGCAGGTCTGGAAAACATAACGGTGGACGATACCTCGCTGTCCATGATCGCGCGGGCAGGCGAGGGTTCCGTGCGTGATTCGCTGTCCATTTTCGATCAAGCCATAGCGCATGGAGCAGGCACAGTGAATGGCGAGGCTGTGCGTTCGATGCTCGGCTTGGCGGATCGTGCGCGGATCATCGATTTGTTCGAAATGCTGATGCGCGGCGACGTGGCTTCGGCATTGCGTGAGTTCCGCTCGCAATATGATGTTGGAGCTGATCCCAGCGTAGTGTTGACCGACCTTGCCGACTTCAATCATTTGGTCACACGCATCCGTTTTACCCCGGATGTTGCCGACGATATTTCATTGTCAGAAGACGAGCGGCTGCGCGGACGTGATTTTGCAGAGAAATTGTCCATTCGCGTTCTTTCCCGGACTTGGCAGATGTTGCTGAAGGGTATGGCCGAGGTCGAGAATTCAAATCGTCCCGTTCAGGCAGCCGAAATGCTGCTCATCCGCATTGCCCATGCCGCAGATTTGCCCACGCTTGATGAAGCATTGAAGTCGCTGGATGATGGCACAGCTTTGCCTGGTACCGCTGGCGACAATAATGGGCCGCGTCCGAATCCGAGCAATGGCGGTGCCTCAATGGCACGTGCCAGCGATGCGGTGTCAACTGCTCGCGGCACTGTGAACGCGAGTGGCGGCGCAACCATGCGGCTGGTTGAACCAGCTATCCAACCGGAACCGGCCATGCTCGCTTCGCCGCAGATTGTTGAAGAGGCCGTTCCTTCGGTTCAGATAGGCAGTATTGAAGATATCATCGCACTTGCAGACAAGCAGCGTGATATGCAGTTCAAGATCATGGTCAAGAATTGCGTGCGGCTGGTCAGTATCAAGCCCGGGCGTCTTGAGATTAATCTGACCGAAGCTGCGCCGAAAACCCTGCTGACAGATTTGTCGCAAAAGCTTGGCGAGTGGACCGGTATTCGCTGGATGGTTTCGCTTTCGCGCGAGGAAGGCAGCAAGACCCTCAACGAAGTCGAAACGGCAAAGCGTGAAGGCTTGCTGAGCGATGCGCGCGCAGATCCGGATGTGGCCGCCATACTTTCGAAGTTTCCGGGCGCCAAGATTATCAACGTGCGCATAGCCACGCCCGCGGGGCAAGCCGATGATGAATTATCCGCGGGTGCAGGTGATGATACATTGGCGCCCGTTGAAGAAGATGATTGAACGATAGGAGATAACCCATGCGTGACATAATGGGCATGATGAAACAGGCCAAGGAAATGCAGGCGAAGATGGCTTCGATGCAGGAGGAAATTTCCGCACTTGAGGCCGAAGGGCAGGCGGGTGGCGGGCTTGTCACTGTCAAGCTTTCCGGCAAAGGCGCACTGACTGCACTGACCATTGATCCTTCACTCTTCAAGGAAGATGATATCGAAGTCATTGAGGATCTCATCATCGCTGCGCACAATGAGGCCAAGGCGAAGGTCGAGGCAATCATGGCAGAAAAAACGCAAGCCTTGACTGCGGGCCTGCCAATTCCTCCGGGATTCAAGTTGCCGTTTTAATCCTATTCGAAAGCAACCAGAAGTTTATTGGAAAGAATGTCTTATTAAGATAGACTGTTCTTGGAGTAGGGAACGAGCTTTCGCCCGTCCCCTGGTCTCATTTTGAAAATTGAACCCGGAATGTCAGTGACCAGCTGGTCCGGGTTCTTTTCACAATAAGAGTTACGCTAAACGGAAATCTCCGCATAGTTTCACCTCCAAGTCGAGAGCATGGCTGATGCCGCAGTTGGAGAAGTCCGTCCTCTCCAATACACTGGCTGGCACAGTGCTGCTGCTTTTGCCCTCAAACCCGTTGTGATCGCCGATACGATCCTTATCGGGTCTTGGAGCCGGAACAACCAATCCAAGATTGTATTATTTCGACCAAAATGTTGGATGGGTTGAACACTCCGCCGGTCTTTGATTCCCTAAAGCCGCGAATTGCTCTAAACCGGCGATATGTCGAAACGAATCGCCGGTCCAGAAATTGAGCGCCTAATCCAGCTCCTAGCCAAAGTGCCGGGGCTTGGTCCGCGTTCTGCCAGGCGCGCCGCCCTCCACCTTATCAAGAAGAAAGAAGCGCTGCTGATTCCTCTTGGCACCGCGATGCAGGATGCGGCCGAGAAGGTGCGCATCTGCTCAACATGTGGAAATGTGGATACATCCGACCCCTGCATGATTTGCACCGATCCACGCCGCGAACGCGCGACACTGATCGTGGTCGAGGATGTTTCCGATCTTTGGGCGTTGGAACGTGCCGGGTCGATGAATGTCCGGTATCATGTTCTTGGCGGACGCCTCTCTCCGCTTGATGGTATCGGCCCGGATGATCTCAATATTGCGACGCTTGTCGGACGGGTTGCCGAAGGGGAGATCAAGGAGATTATTCTTGCGGTGAATGCGACTGTCGAGGGTCAGACAACAGCACACTATATCACCGATCAGCTGGCAGATTTTGATGTCCGAATTACCAGGCTTGCTCATGGCGTGCCGGTTGGGGGTGAGCTTGACTATCTTGACGAAGGAACATTAACGGCTGCCTTGCGCGCAAGAACCACACTGTGAAGCCGCTAACTTGTCTTTTTCGAGATTTATGGTCGTTATACTAAAATGCGATAGGACCGAAAAATTTCGGGGCCGGGCAACAGGGGCGAAGTTTCATGATTATCCAGGATATGACGCAGCAGGAAATCAAGGAGTTTCTGGCACGCGCAACAATCGGGCGATTGGCGTGCGCGAAAGATAATCAACCCTACGTTATTCCCCTGAGTTTCGCTTACGATGCCGTTTCTCTTTATTCACTCACGTCAGCGGGCACGAAAGTCGACTGGATGCGTGAAAATCCCAAAGTGTGCATAGAGTTTGATGAGATCGTTGCCACTAATAATTGGCAAAGCGTCGTCGTCACCGGAATTTTCGAAGAGCTGACAAGCGAACCCGGCCATATAGAGGCGCGCAATAATGCGCATCGTCTTTTGAGCCGAACGGCTGAGTGGTGGGAACCGGCCTATGTAAAAACGATTTCAAGAAATCATGTCCGTCCGCTGGAACCGGTATATTTCCGTGTTGCCATCATTCATACCACCGGCCACAAAACCGTTGCCAGTTAAGACGCCAACAGTGCGGGGCTCAAAGATTTGATGAAAAAGCATTTTATCATTGGGTTGCGTATTCTGCTTGTGCTGAGCACAAGCACATTATCTGCCTTGGCGGCGTCCAAGCCCGAGGTTGATGCGCAATTCCAAAACTGGCTTGCCAATGATCTTTGGCCTGATGCCAAGACAGCGGGCATTTCGAAAGCAGTGTTCGATCAGGCTTTTGCCGGCGTATCGCCCAATCTGGACTTGCCTGATCTGATTCTGCCGGGCGAAAAGCCAAAGACACCAAAGAAGCAGGCTCAGTCCGAGTTCGGCTCGCCGGGAAAATACTTCAATGATAAGACCATAAATGCCACAACTGCTGGCGGCGTGGCGCGGGCAGGGCAATATGCCCGGACCCTGAAGGCCGTCGAAAGCAAATATGGTGTCCCGGGTGAGATCGTGCTTGCAGTCTGGGGACGCGAGAGCGGATATGGCAGCGTAAAAATTCCAAATAACGCCTTTACCGTACTTGGTACAAAAGCATTTCTGGCCTCGCGAAAGGAAATGTTCCGCAAGGAACTGATGGCTGCGCTGGAGATTGTCCAGAAGGGATATATTGACGCTGGTGCCATGAAAAGCTCCTGGGCCGGAGCGCTCGGTCAGCCGCAATTCATGCCGACCTCTTACCTGCAACATGCGGTGGATTTTGACGGTGATGGCAAACGGGATATCTGGAACTCGGTGCCGGACACGCTGGGTTCTATCGGTCATTATCTCAAGCAATATGGCTGGCAGGCAGGACGGGACTGGGGCTATGAGGTCACCGTGCCGGAAACCGTGAGCTGTTCCCTCGAGGGGCCGGATCAGGGCAAGCTGTTTTCCGCCTGGGAACAACTGGGTATCAGCCGGGTCAATGGCAAGGCTTTTCCGTCCAGCGAGATGAAGCGCGAAGGCTTCCTTTTGATGCCCGCCGGAAGGCACGGGCCTGCATTCATCGTTACCAAGAATTTTTATGTCCTAAAAGAGTACAATATGAGTGATCTATATGCCCTGTTCATCGGGCATATTGGTGATCGAATTGCCCATGGTGCAAAAGGATTCAGCACTGGCTGGGGCGACGTTGGCGGACTTTATCGCTCTGACATTGCCAGCATGCAAAAGACGCTGGAAAAGCAGGGATATGACGCAGGCGGCGCGGATGGGTTTCCCGGGTTCAAGACGCGGCGGTCAATTGGAGCATGGCAGACAAAACAGGGAATGGAGCCAACCTGTTTTCCGGACAATGCGCTTGTCAAAGCGATCAGATAAACGCTTATCCTGACCGCTTGCGCTGCTCAAATCCATTTTGGTTCAGGCTTGGATGCGAGTTGATCGCGGTAATGACCGCCAAGGCAGCCAGAGAATTAATATCCTTATTGCCGCGGTTGAAGGCTGTCATAACAGTTTCTGCAATGATCCTGGCGTCGTCATCGGTACTGGACTTTACAACGAGCGTTTTGGCGGCTTTGTCGTAGGCCGCTTGCATGATGTTCCAGTCTTCTTGCGAGTAAATCGACTTCGACGCATTATCGAAAAGCATCCTGTGGGCTCCTCCTCAGACCGAACCGAAGCAGCAAATTACCCTGCCAAATGTGGCATGGCAAACCTCAAGCATGTTTGTTCCGGTACAATGGTTCTGAGCGAGAAAGGCTCTAAATCGTTGGTTCTGTCTCGGATGCTTGCCGGATATGCCGTGAAAGCCGGGACCACCTTTGGCTAAACCACGGGGTTACCAGCGATATTTTCTCAAAACGCCTGTTGGTAAATGTTGGAGCGTTCTCTTCGAACGTCCAGACTTTGAAATTGGTCAATTCATGCGGGCCAAATGTATAAATGAGGGGGGTGTCCGCTGCATCACGGCCGCGGGCGACGACAATCCGGCCGATGCGGCGCTGATTATGGCGGGCATCAAACGTGTGCCATTTGCCACCTAGAAAGACTTCGAACCATGCATTGAAATCCATCGGGGCCGGATCAGCGGGTACGCCAATATCGCCCATATAGCCATTCACGTAACGGGCAGGAATATTCATGCAGCGGCAGAAGGCCACGGCAAGATGAGCGAAATCCCGGCACACGCCGACACGTTCTTCATGGGCCTGTGCAGCCGTGCGTGTGGCCCTTGCAAAACCATAGCTGAATGTCAGGCGTTGATTGACGTAATCGCAGATTGTCTGAACTCGTGTCCAACCCGGTTTGACATGCCCGAACAGGCTCCAAGCAAGATTGCTCAACTCGTCTGTTTCACAATAGCGGCTGGCAGAAAGGTAAGCCAGGCATTCCGTGGGAAGTTTGTCGACGGAAACTTCTTCGGCATTTTCATCGACCGGATCCGGCAGGCCATCATCGTTGACAACAGCATCATATTTCAGTGACAAATTGCCTGCCGGTGCAACCAGCCGCAGACAATTATTACCAAACAGATCTGTGAATGTTTCCAGATTAACCTCTGGCGTTGCCGTGGGTCCACGTTCGCATTGAACATCTTTCAGCCGTGCGGATTCCAGATTTAGATAGGTCGTCATAGGGGTTGGCTCGTTGCAACGAATTCCTATCTCGTAACCAACACGGATCAACATGGGCATATCCTTTAATCTTTTCAGAACAACGCCGGGACGGGATGCTGGTTCCGCAGCCTTGAATTTTTTGCTTAGAAGGATTTTGCAATTCGGTTGATTCATAAACTGTTGACTATAAATCACGGCAATTCGAACCAAATCAGCTTATTTGAGTTATGCTAGTACGGTGTGAGATGCGCCGCATGGAGTGGATTGGAATGATCATGGCACGACATCCAGTGAACGACCGGACTGCAAATGTGCTTCGCGAGCAGGTCGTGCGCGCTGATTATCGCCGAACGATCGAAACAGCCCGTCCATCAAAAGTTGAAAAGAATATTCCGGACGTTCTACGTGATCTTTTGCAAAGACTTGATGCGGCTGAAAAGAAGCAAATCCGTTAGCAGCGTGGCTATCTTATCAAAAACAGGTCATCAGGCTCAGTTTTTGATTTGCATCAAGCTGTCATGATAGGGCGCACGTCCTGATTTTGCATTGTGCACGAAGGATCCGAACGAGAGTGCAAAGGCGAAGAATATTACAAATACGATGCCAAGACGCTGAACAAGCATGACAAATCCCGTCGGTATTTGCTGCGAATAGTAACGCGCGCAGCAGTTGAATTTTTACAAATTATGTGTCGCAATATGAACGCCGCCTGAACCTCTTGTTCATCGAGCATTTGTGTTGTCGGTCGATCGCGAATTCAACGGGGGTTGGACTTTTATGATCATTACACTAGCACTTCTGATTGGTGTCATTGCAGGTTTGCGAGCGATGACGGCACCGGCGGCGGTGAGTTGGGCTGCCTATTTGGGTTGGCTCAATCTCGGTGATAGCTGGCTGGCGTTTTTGGGCTATGCCTTCACGCCCTGGATTATTTCAATACTCGCCATTGGCGAGCTCATCACAGATCAGTTGCCATCGACCCCGAGTCGAAAAGTACCGGTGCAATTTGGCACACGCGTTCTAATGGGCGCAGTCAGTGGCGCTGCCATAGGCATTGCCGGCGGCATGTTGGTTGCCGGGTTGATTGCCGGGGCAATAGGCGCTGTCATCGGCACCTATGGTGGTGCTTATATCCGTAGCGCGCTTGCTGCCCGCTTCGGACAGGATCGGCCTGCGGCATTGATCGAGGACGCAGTGGCTATTATCGGTGCCTATCTGATTGTTGCTTCGCTGCCATGAGTAATTCTTTCGACGCGATCATTATTGGGGCGGGGCAGGCGGGGCCCGCGCTGGCAGGAAGACTTACAAGCGCCGGCAGAAAGGTTTTACTCATTGAGCGGAAGCTTTTCGGCGGCACCTGCGTTAACACTGGCTGTATGCCGACCAAGGCGCTGGTGGCAAGCGCCTATGCAGCGCATTTGGCGCGACGTGGCGCTGATTTTGGCGTTACGATCGACACGCCGATCCGCATTAACATGAAACGCATATGGCAACGAGCCGATACCGTTTCCTCAACCGCCCGAAATAATATCGAGAGTTGGCTGAAGGGCATGGATAATTGCACCATTGTGCAGGGTCATGCGAAATTTATCGGTCCGCATGAAATAGTCGTTGGCGGCGAAACCTATACGGCGCCTCAAATATTCATCAATACCGGCGGACGCGCCGTCATTCCGGATATGCCCGGAATTGATGAGATCGATTATCTGACCAATACCGGCATCTTGCAGCTGGACACACTTCCCGAACATCTTGTCGTGATCGGCGGAAGCTATATCGGACTCGAATTTGCACAGATGTACCGCCGGTTCGGTGCAAAAGTGACAATTGTCGAGAAGGGGCCGCGGCTGGTTTCCCGGGAAGATGAAGATGTTTCCGAGGCAATCAGACAGATAATTGAGGCCGAGGGCATTGAATGCCGTCTGAATGCCGAATGTATTTCGTTCAAACGCCATGCGATGGGCGCGCAAGTCAGTGTCGATTGCAGCTCGGGCGCACCGGCTATCGTCGGTTCGCATGTGCTTCTGGCTATCGGGAGGCTACCCAATACCGATGATCTGGATGTAGAAAAAGCCGGTATCGAGATGGACGAACGCGGCTACATTAAGGTCCATGATGATCTTTCGACCAGCGCGGATGGAATTTGGGCGCTTGGTGATTGCAACGGGCGAGGGGCCTTCACGCATACGGCCTATAATGATTTTGAGATTGTCGCAGCCAATTTGCTCGACGGAGAAGATCGCAAGGTCAGCGCGCGTATTCCGGGCTATGCGCTTTATATCGACCCGCCGCTTGGCCGAGTAGGTTTGAACGAAACACAGGCGCGCAAGTCAGGCCGACCACTTCTGATTTCCAAGAGGCCGATGACACGCGTCGGGCGCGCAATTGAAAAGGATGAGACCAAGGGTTTCATGAAAGTTATTGTCGATGCGGAAACAAAGAAGATTCTAGGTGCCGCAATTTTGGGAACCGGCGGTGATGAGGCCATTCATGGCATACTCGACATGATGAATGCCGATGTCGATTATGGGAAATTGCAATGGGCAGTGCCTATCCACCCTACCGTTTCGGAGCTGATTCCCACCTTGCTTGGTGATTTGAAGCCTGTCGATAACTAGACAGACATCCATAATCGGATACATTTGCTTAAATGGACATACAAACGTATTGACAACTGCCGTATGATCTGGAAAGTCAAATGAAACGTTTCATATTGAAGAAACGACGATGACCGGATGAATTCAAAAGAATGATTGCGGTTGTCAGGGAGAGATGGAGTTGGCGGGTTTGTGCTCGCTCCGAAAGAGCAACCAAGGGAGGAAGCCTCGTGAAGAAACTTTTAGCATTACTGGCAATAACGCTGGCACTGGCCGTGCCGGCGCTGGCTGAGGGTCCCGTCGACACCTCGAAGGTCAACAAGGAATATGTGACCGGAGCCGACGGCAAGTCCTATACGATCGCAACTGTCGTCAAGGTCGATGGCATTGCCTGGTTCGACCGCATGCGCGAGGGTGTCGAGCAGTTCAAATCCGAAACAGGCGCTGACGTCTGGATGGTCGGTCCTAGCTCTGCGGATGCTGCTGCACAGGTGCAGATCGTAGAAAATCTTATTGCTCAGGGCGTAGATGCCATTTGCATCGTGCCATTCTCGGTAGAGGCTGTTGAGCCGGTTCTGAAAAAAGCACGCGAGCGCGGCATCGTCGTGATTGCGCATGAAGCTTCGAACATCGTCAACGCTGATTATGTTCTGGAAGCATTTGACAACAAGGCCTACGGGGCCAAGTTGATGGAAGTTCTGGGTAAATCCATGGACGGCAAGGGTAAGTATCTTGCTACCGTCGGCAGCTTGACATCGAAATCGCAGATGGACTGGATTGACGGCGCCATTGAATATCAGAAGAAGAATTTCCCCGACATGTCGCTCGCGACAGAACGTCTGGAAACCTATGATGATGCCAATCAAGATTACACCAAGCTGAAGGAAGCCATGACAACCTATCCGGACGTCAAAGGTATCCTCGGCGCACCAATGCCGACCTCTGCGGGTGCTGGACGTCTGATCTCTGAAGGCGGATTAAAGGGTAAAGTCTTCTTTGCTGGTACAGGTCTTGTTTCGGTTGCAGGCGAATATCTCAAGAATGGCGATATCCAGTACATTCAGTTCTGGGATCCAGCAGTAGCCGGTTATGCCATGAATGAACTGGCTGTCATGGCCCTCAACAAAAAGACGGACCTTATTAAGGCTGGTCTCAATCTCGGACTGCCCGGCTATGACAATCTGCTCGCTCCAGATGCATCCAGACCAAATGTACTTTTTGGTGCCGGTTGGGTTGGTGTTACCGCAGACAATATGAATTCATATAATTTCTGATTTTTAACGTGACAGGAAAGCGGGGGCGTTGCAGAAGGCCCCCGCTTTCCTGATATTCGCGGATCTCCACCATAGCGGGGAAAGCATGAGCGAAAACCTTCTGGAACTTAAGAATATCAGCAAGCGGTTTGGCGGCCTTGTGGCGCTCGATAATGTTTCGCTTGTTGTGAAGCCCGGGGAAATCCACTGCCTTGCGGGTGAAAACGGCTGCGGCAAGTCGACGATCATCAAGACCATAGCAGGCGTTTATACGCCCACCGAGGGGGAGATCCTGATTGACGGTAAGCCGGTAACAGGATTTACGCCTGCGCGGTCCGTACAACAGGGCATCCAAGTTATCTATCAGGATTTTTCTCTGTTCGGGAACTTGACCGTTGCAGAAAATCTGGCGCTGAACACGTTGCTTCTTGAAGGCAAAAAGTCAGTCAGCTGGAAACGGATTCGCGATCTGGCGACCAAAGCCCTGGCGCGTCTTGGCGTCACCATGGACCTTGATGCCGACGTGGAATCGCTACCGACATCCGGCAAGCAGATCGTGGCAATTGCCCGCGCCATGATGGGTGATGCCAGGCTTATCATCATGGATGAGCCGACAACTGCCCTTACACGCCCAGAAGTTGACGCGTTGTTCCGTATTGTCCGCGATATTCAGGCTCAGGGAATTGCAGTGCTTTTCGTCAGCCATAAAATGCGCGAAATGCTGGAAATCAGCGAGCGGTTGACTGTTCTTCGCAATGGCAAAAAAGTTGCAGAAGGCCCGATCAGCGATTTTAACGAGGCGGCCATTACCCGCGCCATGACAGGGCATGACCTCACGGATCAGACCTATGAATGGACGCCTGTAAAAGGTGATGAGCAGCCGCGTCTGAATGTCAAACAGTTGAGTATTCCGGGCACGTTGGAGAATATTGACCTGACATTGCGCGCGGGCGAAATCGTCGGCTTGTCCGGTCTGATCGGCTCCGGTCGTACGGAGCTTGCGCTGGCACTTTTCGGGATGAACCCAAAATATACGGGTTCGGTGACAATTGATGGCAAGGCCGTCCACCCGAAGACCGTACAGGACGCTATCGCCAGCGGTCTTGCCTATGTGCCCGAGGACCGTCTGACCGAAGGGCTGTTTCTTACCCAGTCAATCGAGCGCAATATGCTCGCTACCTCCTTCGAAAACTTCGTCAGCGGGATGTTCATTGACCGCAAAAAAGCGGATGCGGCGACGAAAGCCATGTTTGGAGCGATGCAGATTGCAGCGCCCGGTCCCCAGACTCCGGTCAACCATCTTTCCGGTGGTAACCAGCAGCGCGTGGTGCTCGCCCGGTGGTTGTTGACAGGCGCGCGTGTCCTTATCCTAAACGGCCCTACTGTTGGCGTCGATGTGGGCTCCAAAGCCCAAATTCATCGGAAAATCCGTGAGCTGGCTACCGAGAATGGTTTGGCTGTGCTGATGATATCTGACGATGTTCCCGAACTCGTGCAGAATTGTAACCGTGTCATTGTCATGCATCGCGGACGTTTTGTTGATGAAGTCGCCGCAGATGCATTGAACGAAGACGCATTGAACGACCGGTTGAAGGCTTTGAAATGACGATTTTTCGCCGATCAGAATTTATCATCGCCGCCATTCTACTGGTCGCCATGATCTTTATTGGATTGATTAACCCGGCCTTCTGGTCGCTGGACAATATGTTCGGGTTGCTCCGCAGCAATGTCATTATCGGTATCATGGCGCTGGGCGTCCTTGTCGTAATGATTTCCGGCGGTATCGACGTATCCTTCACCGCCTTTGCGGTGGCGGCGATGTATCTGACCGTCAAGGGCATGCTCTATTTCGGTTATGAAGGCGTGCTTGTGCCCTTTATAGCTGCAACCCTTATCGGCCTCGTTCTTGGCGCGTTCAATGCGTTTTTCATTCATACATTCCGGATGATTCCGCTTATTGTCACGCTTGGAACCGGCAGTGTCGTGCGCGGTCTGTTACTCGGCCTGGTCGGTACCAGCATCATCAATATCGATAAGATGCCGCCGGAGCTGATCAATTTTGCCAAGGTCAATCTCGTCAATTCAACATCGGCGACCGGAACGAATTTCGGCTTGACGGCCATGATCCTCATCTATCTCGGCCTTGCGCTCGTGACGCATCTTTTTCTGCGCTACACGATGATCGGGCGCAGCATTTTTGCCTATGGCGGTGCGCCGGAAGCTGCCAAGCGCGTGGGCTTCGATACGCGCAAAACATTGTTCTTTGTCTATTGTTTTGCAGGCGCTCTGGCAGGATTTGCCGGTCTTTTGCAGGGCTCGATGATCTGGCAAGCGAACCCGCGTGATTTCGCAGGTTTCGAGCTTGATGTCATTGCAGCGGTCGTGCTGGGCGGCGCTTCGATCTTTGGTGGACGCGGCAGCGTTGCCGGAACCTTGCTCGGAGTGTTCATGCTCGTCATGGTCAAGAATAGCCTGATCATCATGAAGGTCGATACAACATGGCAACGCGTTGTCGTCGGCTTGATTATCGTTGGAGCGACTGCGCTGACAGCGTGGCGCGATCGCAAGAAACTGGTGTGAGAAGCACAATGTCAGACCGTTCAATCGCCAAACGTATTTTCGGGCAGGACCGCAATATCCTGCAGCTTATTGCCATAACCATTCTGGTGTTTGCACTGATGTCATGGCTGAATCCGGACAAGTTCCTGCGCTACTATAATTTTGAGTCCATTACCTACATCATGCCTGAGCTTGGCATTCTGGCGATTGCCATGATGATTGCCATGCTGACCGGCGGCATCGATCTGTCGGTGGTAGGCATTGCCAATCTTGCCGGTATTCTTGCCGGCGTATTCTTCCACTCGGTCATTGTCGGAACAGATCAATCCACCGGGATGATCCTGCTCTATACAGGTATCGGCATATTGCTCGCGCTCGGCATCGGATTGCTGGCGGGATTATTGAACGGGTTCCTGATTTCGAAGCTGCGGATTACGCCTATCCTTGCGACGCTGGGAACTGGACAGATTTTCACTGGTCTTGCCGTGGTTCTCACCGGCGGTCCCGCAATAACGGGCTTTCCGGATGGCTGGAACTTCATTGGCAATGGCAAGGTGCTGGGCTTGGCAACGCCATTCGTGCTGTTCGTTATCGTAGCAGGTGCAGTCGCCCTCCTGCTGACGCGTACAACCTTCGGCGTCAACCTGATGCTCATCGGTACCAACCCCCGCGCTGCAATTTTTGCCGGTCTGCGCAAGGATCGCATGATCCTTTATTCTTATATGCTGACAGGCATGATGGCCGCCATTGCCGGGATTATCCTTTCCGGCCGCACAAATGCTGCCAAGTCGGATTATGGTGCATCCTATCTTCTGCAAGCTGTTTTGATTGCCGTTCTTGGAGGCACCAACCCCGCGGGCGGCAAAGGCAGGGTGCTTGGCGTCTCCATTGCATTGATTGCGCTGATGCTGCTTTCTTCCGGCTTCCAGATATTGCGGTTCTCCAACCATCTGATCGATTTCATATGGGGTGGATTTCTGCTCATCGTTATTGCCCTGAATGCTTTCCGCAATACAGATAGATAAGAGTTGTAATTTGAGGGACATACATATGGCACGACGCATCGCAGTGGTCGGCAGCAACATGACTGATCTGGTCACATCGATCATCCGCATGCCTGCACCCGGTGAAACACTGGAAGCGCCTGAGTTTTCCATGGGCTTTGGCGGCAAGGGCGCAAATCAGGCTGTTGCTGCGGCAAGACTTGGTGCTGACGTTTTGATGCTCACCAAAGTAGGTGATGATGTTTTTGGTCAAAGCACGATCAATAATCTCAAAGACAACGGAATTGATATCTCCCATGTCGGGACAGTTCCCGGCAAATCGAGCGGCGTTGCGCCAATATTCGTTGATGAAACGGGTGAAAACTCCATCCTCATTATCAAGGGTGCCAATAATGATCTGAAGCCTGCTGACATTGATGCGGCGGCGGACGATTTGAAAAAGTGCAGTCTGATACTGATGCAGTTGGAAGTGCCGCTGGAAACTGTGTATTACACGCTCGCCTTTGCCGAAAAACATGGAATTGAAACAATTCTCAATCCGGCACCTGCTGCACCGGATTTGGATCCTTCAAAAGTCACGACAGCCACTTTCGTCGTTCCTAACGAGTCTGAGCTAGCCTTGTTGACCGGATTGCCGACGGGAACAGATGACGAAATCGAACAAGCAGCGCGGTCGCTGATCGCCAAAGGTATACGCACAGTCATCGTCACGCTGGGCGCGCGCGGAGCCCGCTTGATAACAAAAGATCAATCAACAATGATTGCTCCGGTCAAGGTCACGCCGAAAGATACAACCGGCGCTGGCGATGCCTTTATAGGCAGCTTCGCGCGGTTCTATGTCGAAACCGGTGAACTTGAACCATCGCTGAAGAAAGCTGCCATTTATGCGGCAGATTCCATCACACGCCCAGGCACGCAGAAGTCCTATTCCACAGCCAGGGAATTCGAGCAGTTTCTGACCACCCAATCCGCTTAAATGAAGAGGTAAGCAACCGTGCTGAAGAATCTCGATCCGCTGCTGAATGCCGATGTTCTCTACGCCCTGAAATCCATGGGGCATGGTGACCGGCTTGTTATTTGCGACACCAATTTCCCGGGCGATTCCATCGCACGGCAAACGAAATTGGGCCGTCTTTTGCGTATCGACGCCGTAACGGCGCCACGTGCTGCCCGAGCGATCCTTTCGGTTATGCCGCTTGATACATTCATCGACGACGCAGCGGCGCGAATGGAGATTGTCGGAAGCCCTGACGAAGTGCCGGATGTGCAAATCGAAATGCAGGCGGAGATTGATCAGGCTGAAGGCAAGCATTGGCCAATGGTTTCAATCGACCGGATGGCGTTTTATGAGCATGCCAAAAACGCCTACTGCGTTATCGCAACAGGTGAGCGCCGCTTTTATGGATGCTTTATCCTGACGAAGGGCGTCATTGCGCCGGATAACGCTTGAGCCTGGAGCAAAGGCCGCTCCACTAGATGCTTACGAGTGTTTAGCGCGGTGCAGCCGTTGAATTGCGTATAACCAACGTCGCATCAAGCAATCCGGCGTTGGTACCCGCGGCGTTTTCACCGATAACAAACGCCACTGCTCGCGCTGCGATTTGTTCCACAGGCTGGCTGATCGTGGTCAGTCTTGGCGTGATCAGATTAGCGAGCGGAATATCGTCGAATCCGATGATTGAGAGATTATCGGGAACTTTAAGATCAAGATCGCTCGCCGCGCGCATCAAGCCAATAGCTTGCTGGTCGCTGGCGGTAGCGATTGCGGTGGGGCGGACGTCTTCAGGACTGCTCAGCAAGTGTTTTCCCAGAACCTCACCCGACTGATAATCGAAATGCCCCTCTACGACCTCTGGCTGAATGCCGGCGGCAATAAGTGTATCTAGAAACCCTTTGCGTCGCTCCCGGGAAACGGGGGATTCATTGGGCCCCGCAATATAGGCAATACGCCTATGGCCGAGTTGCAAAAGGTGCTGCGCGGCAAGGCCAGCGCCCGCATAATGATCCACCGAAATCAGCGGATAATTTTTCAAGCGGCGGTCTACAGCCACAGTCGCAATATCGCTCTGCCACTTTGCAGGTGCGCCAAATTGCGTGGGAACGACGATCAAGCCGGTCGGATAACTGCGAAGCAGAGTTTCTATCTGTGAAAGCTCGATCTTCGGATCATCATTGGTGATGGACAGCAAAACGGAAAAACCGGCTTGCGACGCGCTGGCTTCCACGTGTTTTGCAAGTTCTGCGAAAAACGGATTGGTAATATCGGGAATAACCAGACCGATCATATCGGTTCGGCTGCGTCTCAAGCCCCTTGCAACGCCGCTTGGCCGGAAGTTCAGCTCCCGGATGGTTGCCTCTACCAGCTCGCGCAGTTCTTTCCCGACGGTTTCGTTTTTGGCCAGCACGCGAGAGACTGTACCGACGGAAACATTGGCCCGCGCCGCTACGTCCTTAATGTTGACCATCGAGAACCTTTTCCGAATCGCTAGTGGAGTGAATTTGACACTTGTATCCCCTCCGGTCGCAAACTCTTATACAAATGTCAAATTCGTAAACGCCACCAGATACATATACTTAACTGAAGCCTTGTTGATGCTAACAGTCGCTACGAGCGCGCCCAAGGCAGTTAGAATCAGACAACCAGCTGACAATTGGTCTCAGCCTTACTCCAATCGCATGCTCTATTCCCGTGAGGCCAGCTCAGCCATATTTGCGTAAGTGCTCGCCAGCTCTTTGCAAGCCCCACTCAAGCAATTGTTCGGCCCGCGCATCAGTTGCAGCTTCCGCATAGCAGCGCAATTCTGGCGCATTGCCCGAGGCGCGATAATGGACCACCTCACCAGTCGCAAAAACAATGCGTATACCATCAATGGCGTCATTAGCCTCAATAATGCCGAGCTGGGCAAAAAAGCTTGCGCGTTGCTCATCGTCAAGCAAAGCCTGCAGGAATGGGCTGCTCTTGCTGGATTCAACATGCTCAATGCGGCCGCTCCGCGTGAAGCGCGCGGGAAGGTCTTCCAGCAATTTCGACACCTGCACCTTGTCTCTCGCCGCCATACCAAGCACCGCGATGATCGGCAGCATGGCATCGCGCGTAGGCAATGCCACCACAGTGCCGCCGCCCAAATCAACATTTGAACCTAGCAGCACACCGCCATTGGCCTCAAAGCCGACGATCCGCTGATAGCCATCCCTGGCAGCCTGTTGCATCGCCTCAATGACATAGGGCGAGCCTACTTTTGTGCGATAGACCTTGGCAAAAAGGCCACTTAGCTCAATAGCTGTATTGGAGGTGACGGGTGTCACGACGGCATCGGCATTCAAAAAGCGCGCCGTCAGCAAGCCAAGACTATCGCCGCGAATAAAGGTCCCGGTTTCGTCGGCAACCAGCGGGCGATCCGCATCGCCATCGGTTGAGACCATTGCATCGAGTCGGTATTTTTCGGCAGCGCCAGCGGCCAGCGTAATATCTTCAGGCCGCAATGCTTCCGTATCCACTGGCACAAATACATCCGAACGGGCGATGGCGACCGTTTCCGCGCCCAGTGCGCCGAGCACGCGCACGATCAGATCGCGCCCGACCGAGCTATGCTGATAGACGCCGATGCGCTTGCCTGCAAGTGCTCCGGCGTCGAGCATGGATATGCACCGATTTTCATATTCTGCCAGCGCCTTTGGCGAAATATCCCCGGCATCATCGGGAACGGGGATATCATTCCCGGCAAGGTCGAGCACGGCGAGAATACCCGCCTCATCGCTCTTGTCGATCTCGCCATCCGGCCGATAGAATTTCAAGCCATTGCGGTCAGCGGGAATGTGGCTGCCAGTAACCATGATAGCCGGAAGCTTTTGGGCAAGCGCCCGCAGAGCCAGCGCAGGCGTCGGCAGAGGGCCGCTATTTTCAACCTCCATACCGAAAACCCGGGCAGCGTCGATACAGGCGGCGGCGATTCGCGGGCTGCTCTCGCGCAGATCATAACCGACCAGCAGCTTGCCGCCTGGCGCAATAGCATGAGCCTTTTGCATGTGACGCAGGAATGCCAGCGTATAGGCCCGGCAAATCGCATCGGGAAGTTCGCTTACCAGACCGCGAAGGCCGCTCGTTCCAAATTTCAAGCTTGTCATTGTTTATTCTTCATGCCCCCGGGCCTGCGCATATGTGGTAATGCACATATATAACAGTTTATGATCAGGGCAGCCTTTTCGACAAGATAAAACAATTGTCAAAAGATGCGATCAAGGGGTTTGCAAGCCGATTGATTTCAACTATATGACGACCCGCATCACTGTTGTCCCTCGGGCAACTGTTGGGGAATAGGTTAACGGTAGACCCACGGACTCTGACTCCGTTAGTCCTGGTTCGAATCCAGGTTCCCCAGCCAAATATCAATCCCCGATTATGCAAATTCTCCCGCCCGCTACCGTGACAACCACGCTTGGTCACTGCTTGCGCGCGACGATATAGGGCCGATTGTCATTTCCCTTGGTTGCGTGGTTCTCCGAGGCAAGAATGCTAAAGCCAGCGGCGCTGATGATCTGGCTAAGCTCCGCAGCCCGGAAGACACCGGCGTAGGGCGCAAGCCCGACCGCTCGCATAAGCGGCAAGACCAGCCGAATGAGTGGGTTCATCTCGCCGACGCAGGGCGTCTTGGAGATAAACAGCCCGCCAGGCGCGAGCAAGGCATGGATATGGCGCAGCGTGCCGGGCAGATCGCGGACCAGATGGAGATAATTAAAACCGAGAACGGCGTTGTATGGGCCATCGCTGAGCGCCAATCCTTCGGCTGTGGCGACGCGGAAGGAAAGCCCTGCAATGGGGTCTGCTGCCCGCTTGCCTTCGGCAATCGCGATCATCTCGCTGGAAATATCCGTCGCGAGATAGGCTTGTACACTGCCCGCAAGCCGCAGCGCCGTCGTGCCTGTGCCACAGCCGAGCTCCAATACTCTGTCGCCCGGCTGTAACAGAGCGCGGGTCCGGTTCAGCGTTTGCTCATATCCGGCCTGATCTGCGATTTTGCCCGCCGCATATTTCCGTGAAGATCGGTCCCAGAAACGGGCGTCACTCGCAGTGTTCATAATGGCGCTCATTGTTTGTTTGAATGGCAGATAGGTCGGCCAAGCCGAGGGGAGACTGGCACCAATGCAACCCTTGTCAATAGTCTTTGCAAATGGCACGTTGAGGTTGTGTGATTCACGCTTGCAAAAGGAAGCTATATTTTGGCCCACAAGTTCGAAATTTATAAAGACAAAGCTGGCGAGTTTCGCGTTCGCTTTAAATATAACAGCGAAGTCATGTTCTCGACCGAGGGTTATACATCCAAGTCCAGCGCGCAAAACGCCATTGATTCAATCAAGAAAAATGGTCCAAGCGCTCCTGTCGAAGACATAAGCTAAGCCTATATTATATGGCGCCGGGCAGGCGCATAGACTGCGCCTGCCCGGCCAATTTTTTGCCCGCATTGCTACTGCGACGGCACGTTTGGTTTAGGTCTGTGCTTAACAGGACAGCTAAGCTTTATCAGATCGCAAATAGAGAGCGACGACCCCTACGCCTCTGCTTTGCGATAGACTGTGACGACAAGCCAGATTGCCGCAAGCAGGAAATAGAACGCGCCAAAGGCTGCATAGGGAACGATTTCCAGAATCGTCGGCACCACAGTGCCGATGGATTGGCTGATCATGAAGCCACCGGCGAGGGCCGATTGTGCGCCGCTCAGGATCATCGGCCATTGCGCGCCATAAGAACGCCAGCGCTTCAGACCCGTATTTAACTGCAACAAACCTGAAAAGATCGCCCAAACGCCGAACACGGCCAGAACCGCATACATGCTGTTGCTGACAGCAATGATAACGGCGATGGTTGTTATCGTGCTGACCACGACATTGAACCCTTGAGACGGATTGGCTTTCAAGCCGCCATTGACACGGGCATCAACCAGATTGGCGAGCGCATCCCATGCCGGATAGATGACGAGCAGAAGCACGACGAAAGAGGATTGCGCGTTGAAAAGAATGGCGGCGGTAACCCACGCGACAGAGAAGATGGCGCGTGTGAAATAATAGTTTCGCAGCCAGTTGGACGGGGTTGAAGGTTGAGTTTGCATGGACGTTTTCCTGTTTGAAATCTACCTACTAGTAGGAAGGTTAAAATCGAGAGTCAACCCAGTTTCTGAACACCTCATTGTGAAAGGGGCGGCGGCGCATGGTCTTGACATCCAGCCTACCAGAAGGTAGGCGAGCTTATGAAATCAATGGCTTCCACTTCAGAAAAGATTCTCGACATCGCGCAGTCTCTCATCGTCGCGGGTGGCTATAACGGATTCAGCTATGCTGATATTTCGGCTGCAATAGGCATCCGAAAGGCGAGTATCCACCATCACTTTCCGACAAAGGCCGAGCTGGTTGCCGTGCTGGTGGACCGTTACCGGGGGCAGGCTGAAGCGGGTTTGAGCTCGCTGCGAAGCCAGGTTGCTAGCCCTGACGAACAGTTGCAGGCCTATTTGAATTACTGGGACACATGCATCCGCGATGCCTCGCAGCCCTTTTGCGTCTGCGCGATGCTGGCTGGCGAGATGCAGATGCTGCCCGATGAGGTCGCCTCGCGCGTGCGCGCCCATTTCCAAAGCCTTGCAACATGGCTTGCGGCGGTGCTGAGCGCAGGAGCGGAGCAGGGTCTGTTCCGGTTGAACAGGTCCCCGGAAGGGGAGGCCCAAATGCTGATGGCTTCGGTTCATGGGGCTATGCTCTCTGCAAGGGCTTTTGACGATCCCGGATTGTTCATCGCAATCATCAGCAGCCAGATTGCCAAACTAACGAAGTAATCAGCGGAAGAGCACGCTACGCTTGCCTTTATCACAGCCCATAGGTGCTCCGAGGTTGCCCGAGGCGGGCTTGGCGGCTGCTTGGCCCGCGCTAATACTGGCACTAGCTACTTGCGCGCTCTGACGCCTTCCTATGCGGGCGGAGCAAGGGGTTTTGCATTTTGAGAGGCGTGCTCATTGGCTTTTGGTGGATCAAGCATGAGCAATGCCGGGTTACCGTCGATAAGTGGGATATGCCTGACGATATGCAGCTGATTTCCCGCATCGCGGTGGATTGAATAAATCAGTTCACCCTTTGAGGTATGATTCATCTGTTTGCTTGCCATGCTGAAGCGCATCACAATCGCTATAAGGCCAAGCAGAAAACCGGGCGGGATGAGCAGCCATAGGGCCTTGATCCAGTCGGGTGACGATTGAAAGGTATCAAGAAAATCAGCCCAGAAATTGTAATTATCCATCTATCTAAACATCCATTGGCTAGATGAGTAGTATCCTAAAATGGGATAATCCGAAAGTGGGATTATTCCAAATGCCTCATGATCCGATTGAGGCATATGATGAAATCGCTACATTCTGATGGCTATACAGAACTGGTCTTGTTGCTCAAGGGCATTCGGCTAGACAACAGACTTACACAAAAGTTCGTTGCTGAAAGGCTTGGAAAGCCACAATCATATATTGCGAAAGTGGAAGGGAGCGAACGACGAATAGATATTGCGGAATTCATCGCTTATACGCGCGCTTTAGGTGTAGACCCAATTGAAGCTTTCAAAGAGTATGTAAATCGTGTTAAATAACCGGCTGGTGCCGCTTCCCGGAATCGAACCGAGGACCCCATCATTACGAATGATGTGCTCTACCAACTGAGCTAAAGCGGCGGGAACGCTGGTTTCCCTGATCCAAAAGCGGCCAAACTTGATCGGCCGTGGATGACGCGCCTGATATCGTCATTGTGGCTAAATTGCAAGCCTTGCGATGCCAGCTTTGACGCAAATACCCACAATCCCTTTATGCGTGAACAAGCGGCAAGCCCTCTCGTCAGTGCACTCTAGCGCTTGCTCAGCACGATCACGGCATAGCGGCAGGGCGCATTCGTCTCATTGGCGAACACGCAGTCGCTGGGGGTGCCAAGCTCAAGGCAATCGCCTTCTTGCAAGGTGTGGGTCGTCTCCCCCTCGATGAAGGTCAGTGTCCCGCCAAGAACCCAGATCAACTGGCGCAGGAAAATATAGGCCGAGGCAGGCAGCGGCACACGCGTCTGTGGCGGCAGGTCGATATGAACCACGTCCATGGGAAGGTCCGAGACGGGCGAGACATGGCGCCGAGTATAGCCGCTTTCCGGGTCGGTCCATATGGGTTGGTCACCACGACGCAGCAAACGCCCCGCCTGCATTTCCGCTCGCGCCATCAATGTTGACATGCTCAAGCCAAAGGCGCCGGAAAACCGCGCCATCAGCATGGCTGTCGGGCTGCTCTGGCCGCGTTCCACCTTATTGATCATGGCGCGGGAGACGCCGGATTTTTGTGCAAGTTCTGTCAGAGACCAGCCGCGTGCTTCCCGCTCTATGCGGATGCGGGAGCCAATTTTTTGATCGACATTATCTAGTTTATGAGACATATTAGAATTATAGTAGACAAATATTAAAGGTGCAAGTTGTGATTGTGCGTGCGGCTGTGGAATCGGATCTCCCAATTATCCTGGAAATATACAATGATGCTGTGCTCAACACGACGGCGATCTGGAATGAGACGCTGGTTGATCTCGATAATCGCAAGGCTTGGCTTCTCGACCGGCAGTCAAAGAGTTTCCCCGTGCTTGTCAGTGTCAATAATGAGGGGCAAGTCACCGGCTATGCATCGTTTGGCGATTGGCGAGCCTTTGAGGGCTATCGCCACACGGTGGAACATTCGGTCTATGTCCATAAGACTGCGCGTGGCGGTGGTATCGGCAAGATGCTCATGCTGGCGTTGATTGAAAAAGCGCGCGAGCTGGGCAAGCACGTAATGGTTGCCGGTATTGAATCCGGCAACGAAGCTTCCATCCGCCTGCATGAAAAACTTGGCTTTCAGGTGGTTGGCCATCTGCCGGAAGTAGGAACCAAATTCGGCAAATGGCTTGATCTGACATTTATGCAGATCGTCCTGGACAAGGCGGCTGCGCGTTAGGCGGCGCAGAGCGCTGCCTTGGCTTCCTTATATTCACGCTCAAGCCGCGCGACGAGTTCGCCTGCCGGAACAATCTGTTTGATTGCGCCGATACCCTGGCCGCAGCCCCATATGTCTTTCCAGGCTTTTGCGCCGGTGGTCGCCGCTTCGAAATCCATCTTGGAAGGGTCGGCTTCGGGCAAATGGTCCGGGTCCATGCCCGATTTGGCGATGGATGGTTTCAGATAATTGCCGTGAATGCCGGTGAAATAGTTGGAATAGACAATATCGGAAGAGGCGCTATCGACAATCATCTGTTTGTAGTCGTCAACAGCGCGCGCTTCTTCAGTGGCGATGAAGGAGGAGCCGATATAGGCAAGGTCTGCGCCCATGGCCTGCGCGGCCAGCACGGCCTTGCCTGTGGCTATAGCGCCGGAAAGCAGCAGCGGGCCGTCAAACCATTCGCGGATTTCCTGTACAAGCGCGAAGGGGGAGAGCGGGCCCGCATGGCCGCCTGCACCGGCGGCAACGGCAATCAGCCCATCGGCGCCCTTGCGGATGGCGGAGTTTGCGTGGCGGTTGTTGATGATGTCATGCAGGACAATGCCGCCATAGGAATGGATCGCGTCATTTACCTCGGGAACTGCGCCCAGCGACGAGATGACAATAGGCACCTTGTATTTCACGCACATGGTCAGGTCATGTTCTAGTCGCTTATTGGAGCGGTGGACGATTTGATTGACCGCAAAAGGCGCGGCGGGGCTGTCCGGGTTCTTCTCGTCATGGTCGCGCAGAGCCTCGGTGATTTCCGCCAGCCATTCATCAAGCTGAGCTTCCGGCCTTGCATTGAGCGCGGGGAAGGAGCCGACAATGCCAGCCTTGCACTGCGCAATGACCAAAGCCGGATGGGAAATGATGAATAAGGGCGCTCCGACAACCGGAATCCGCAGGTTTTTCTTCAGAATTTCCGGCAATGCCATGACTACCTCCCAGATATGACAAATTTTGACGTTTGCGTAAACGTAAGCCTTTTTATCATGCCTTTGATTTTGAGCAAGCAAAAGCTATGTGGACCAAAAATGATCTCATCAAAAAGTATGATGCGGCCATGATTGCGCCGCCTCTGTCTTGAATAAGCAGTCAGATAGGTTATGGCTAGCCTCTGATTCTTTTAAGGGATAATCGTCGGTTTGGAAGCGATCGAACAAGCAATCCGCAATGCATTGGCCAAGGCTGATGCCAAGAACCCTGCAATACGGCAGAAGGTTTACGAGTCGGCCTGGGGCGCGCATGAGCGTTCGCTGGCGGCCAATGGGGCGCTTGACGACGCGCAGCGCGAGGAGCGGCGCGAGCGCCTGAAGCTCGCCATTACCAAGATCGAAAATGAAGCGCAGGCTGCGCGCCCGGTAGTTAATGCTGCGCCAGCGCCGGTTGTCGAGCCGCGTGAGCCAAGCTTTTCCGCAGCGCCTGCGGCCCCTCGTGGCCGTGATGCACGTATCGAGCCGACCATCGGCAACGCACCAGCCCCAGAGCTCGGTGCTCCGGAACTGGCCACAGACAGGCCTTTTACTGCCGGCAATGAACGCCCAGACTATGTGAAGAAAGATCGTTACCGGCGCGAGAAAAAGCAGCGCCAGGAGAGCAAGAAGGCTACAGGCCTGACAAAGCTTTTGATTGTTCTTGCCCTGTTTGTCGTCGCGATCGTTGTATTGTGGATGGTGGCGACGGGCATAATCAATTCGAAGCCTTCCAGCGTCCCGGCCAGCACGGGCAATCCAGCAGCCAGCGGCAGCCACGAACCTTTGAAAGAAGGGCAATTGCCCAGCGAAGGTACGTGGATTGGCATTTTCGAACCTTCGGATACAACACAGGTTTCCGTTTCGGGGCGGGCAACGGCAACCATTGATGGCGATCAGGTGCAGAAATATCTGCGTATAAAATCGCCGAGCGAAGCAGATGAGATCAGCTTCCAGATCGGTGAGGGCGTATTGCAGCAACTGGCGGGCAAGACCGCGCTGTTTGATATCGTGGCAAGGACGCCGGATGGCACCGCGACGCAAATGGCGGTCAGTTGCAACTTCGGCAATCTGGGCGAATGTGGCCGCAAGCGCTACGATGTTTCCGACGCCAGCAAGGAATATCTTGTGCAGGTTGATTTTCCCGCCGACAAGAAACCTTCGGGCAATGGCGCCATCAGGATCAATTCGGATATTTCCCAAACCGGCAAGGTTGTCGATATTATCGCCATCCGCGTGCAGATCACGAACTGACAATAGTGGCGCGTGCGTTCCACTCATCTGGTGATCTGATAGCCGACCGCCGCGCTTCCTATGCTGATATGCTGTTCGACAGCGGCGATCATGCCGCTGCCGCCGATCTTATGGCGCAGGCGCTGGAACTTGTTCCGGGTTGGACTGCAGGGCGGTTTCGCCTCGGTGAAATGTGGGAAGCCGCCGGGCAGCATGAATCAGCTGCTGCGGCTTGGCGCAAGGTGCTGGAATGCGATCCGGAAGATCGCTTTGGGGCAGGCCTGAAGCTTGCCGCGACCGGTTATGCGCAAGTGCCTGCAACGCCGCCTTTGGCCTATGTCGAAACTCTTTTTGACGCCTATGCGCCGACTTTTGAAAGCGCCTTGCTAGACAAACTCGACTATCGCGTTCCAGAGCTTTTGGCACAAGCCATTGAAGTGCATGGCGGTGCACGCAGATATCATCGGGCGCTTGATCTGGGCTGCGGCACGGGTTTGATGGGTCCATATGTGCGACCGGTCGCTGACCGTCTGGACGGAATGGACTTGTCGGAAGCCATGTTACAAAAGGCTGCCGAAAAGCAAATCTATGATGATCTACGCAAGAGCGATGTCAACGAATTCGAGGTGGAACCCGGTAGCCTCGATCTTGTGATTGCCGCCGATGTTTTCGTATATGTGGGCGATCTTGAGCGCGCCTTTGCAACGATCGCAAAGTCACTGGCGGTGGATGGACTCTTTGTCTTTTCGGTCGAAAATCAAGAGGGCAGCGATGAGCCGATCCTGCAACCTTCGCTACGCTATACCCACTCGCAATCCTATATAGAGCGGCTTTTGTCGGCGCAGGGCATGGCTTTGGTCTCGCTTGCCAGAGAAACCATTCGGCTTGATCGCGGCGAACCTCTGCAAGGGCTGATTATTGTTGCAAGACTGCGGGATTGAGGATCAATCCTTACGGAAAATCAGGCGGCCAGCCCAGCCGGTAACCACGGCCAGCAACACGGCGAAAATACCGTAAAGCAAGCTATATTGGTTCGCTGCACGATAAATGCGGAACTCAAGCCCAGCCTTTACAATATTGAGACTGGTGGCATTTTCGCGCAAGAACTCACCATTGCGGAAGAGAAAAGCCCGCGCCACATGCTTGCCAACAGGAACATTGGCAGGCAGGGATAGCGTCGCGCGGAAAAGAGTCGCCGACAAAAACTGAACATCGCCGGGACGCTGGTTATACAGCCTTTGCTTAAGCTTGAGGCGCGGCAATTCGGTCGTGAATTCCTTGAGTGATTCACTGGAGCTGAAACCGTCCGGCATCGGTTCATAGTACATATTGTTCACGCCAAGCCCAAGCTGCGTGAAGATTTTCGGCGTCGCAATGTCCTGTAGATTTCGCGTGGAGGCAAGGGAATAGGACGCTGGAATGTGCTGGAACGAGGCAGATTCGGCATTGACCCAAATACCCAGATAGCGGTCCTTGCGGCGGACAACAAAACTGCGTTCCGGTCCTTCTAGAACCACGACAATATCGTAGCGCCCCTGCCGTTGAATGAGCGGGTCGGCATTATCCAAGGCCCCGAATACGATCAGGTCAGTGCCGCGAAAGCCCGAGGTGATTGCAATCGTATCGGTCGAAAGGCCAATCTCCACTGTTTCCGTATTTGCCGGACGCTGTTGGGCCAGGGCAGGTTGCCCGGCAAGAAATGCGGCAAGCAGAATGAATGAATACCGGGCCAGCCTCATAAGCCGCCCCCGGTTACAACTGCAAGGCTGATCGAATAAAGATCATCAGGAGTGACAAAAAGCTCGATAGCAAGACGCAGGCCAACAGCGAGAACCAGCATAGCCAGCAAGGCGCGCAGTTGCTCGCCGCGCAATTTCTGACCGATACGCGCTCCATATTGCGCGCCGATGACACCGCCGGACATCAACAGAAACGCAAGCACAATATCGACCGACTGGTTGGTGGTTGCCTGCATGATTGTTGCAAAGGCGGTAACGAAGACGATTTGATAGAGCGACGTGCCGATAACGACATTGGTCGGCATTTTAAGCAGATAGATCATGGCTGGAACCATGATGAAGCCACCACCCACACCCATAATTGACGACAGGAAGCCAATTGCTGCCCCCAATACCAGAATTGGAATAATGCTCACATAGATCTTTGAGGCACGAAACCGCATTTTGAATGGAAGCCGGTGCACCCAATTGTGCTGCCCCGGTTTTTTCAACGTTGCCAATTGTCCTGCTCGGGTTCGTCGCATGGCCTGGACGCTTTCATAAAGCATCAGACCACCGATTGTTGACAGGAAGACCACGTAAAGCAGGGAAACTATCAGATCCAGCTGACCAAGTTCGCGCAAGAGAACGAAAACATAAATGCCTATGCCAGCACCAACAATGCCGCCTATAACCAGCAATGACCCAAGTTTGACGTCCAGCGTGCCGCGCTTGAAATGCGTAAGAGCGCCGCTGAAAGAAGAGGCGATGACCTGATTTGCACCCGTCGCAACGGCGACAGCAGGGGGAATGTTGTAGAAAATCAGGAGCGGGGTGATGAGAAATCCCCCACCGACACCAAACATGCCAGACAGGAATCCCACAGCCGCTCCCATGCCGAACAGCACGAAGATATTGACCGAAATCTCGGCTATTGGCAGGTAAATACCCAAGTCTCTTCAAACCCC
The DNA here is from genome assembly GCF_052044585.1 of Phyllobacterium sp. 22552. Lineage (NCBI taxonomy): Bacteria > Pseudomonadati > Pseudomonadota > Alphaproteobacteria > Hyphomicrobiales > Phyllobacteriaceae > Phyllobacterium > Phyllobacterium sp. 22552. Next base: position 312,432 of record NZ_JBQENG010000003.1, read on the forward strand.
ATTATGGTGCTCAAGCACCACGATGACAGCAATTCTTTAAGGTTTCTTGCTCGCTTGCGGGCTTTATTGGAGTTTAGACTGAGAGTTTGACTTTAATATAGGTTTAAACGCGAAACCCTTTGTCGCAATGGATTTTTTCGGGTCCTGAGGCAATTTTATCACGGCAAAGCGCTTGGAGCGTTCAGCCGTTTTTCTTCAACAGGTTTTGTACCAGATCCTTGTCGATATTGCCGGTCGGCTTCAGACCATTATCCTTCTGGAACGCCATGATCGCCTCGCGGGTTTTAGAGCCGATTCTCCCGTCAGAACCACCAGCATCATAGCCGTTCTTGTTCAAAATCAGCTGGATGTTGCGCACGGCCTTTTCCATGTCGAGCGAACCGGTCTTCACAGGCGTTTCGCGCCATTGTTCAGGAATATTCAGCGCATTGGCGTCGGCATCCATCGCCTTTGGCTTCCACAGGGCAAAGGCAGCCTTGGCACGGGCAAGCTGATCGGGAGTCATCGCGTGCGCAACATCCTCACGCTTGGAAGCAGCATCGCTATCACCGGCTTGCGCCGCGATGGCAAACCATTTGTAGCTTTCTTCCAGATTTTGCTTCATGCCAACGCCCTTCGCCGAAAGTATGGCAAGGTTGAACTGGCTATCCTTGACGCCAAGCTCGGCAGCACGCGTGAACCAGCGTGCCGCCGCTTCATTGTCCGGTGCGCCATTTGTCCCGGCGGCCAACAGTACTGCGAGATTATGCATGGCGCTGGCGTTGCCTTGATTGGCGGCAAGTTCGTACCAGTGCTTGGCCTTCGCGGCATCGCGGTCTACGCCAAGCCCTTTTTCGTAGAAGTTGCCGATCCTGTATTGAGCAGGAGCAAAACCGCGCTCTGCGGCCAGCCTGTACCACTCGGCGGCTTTGCCATAATCGCTCGCAAGGCCACGCCCATCCATGTAGCGGTCGCCAATTTCAAACAGCGCCTTGTTATCGCCAGAGACGACAGCTGTGTGAAGTTCATCCGGCAATCCATCGGTTGGGATGGCAGGGATCGCCACGGGCTCAGATGACTTCGGCGGCACGGATTGGGTTGTCATGCTGGTGTCGACCGCTTCATTGACGGTCGCCGGCATTTGTTGCTGCGCAGCAATAACACTTTCCACGCTTACCGGCGCAGGTTGCACCGCTGCAAGTTCGCGTGCAGCTGCTACCGGAGCGGGCTTTTCCACGACCTTGGCTGGCGCGGCTTTGGACGCTGTAGCTTGAGGTGCGACAGGATGGTCCAGAAAGGTTGCCTTCAACTGCAGTCCGGCAATAGCAATCATAATGGCGCCAATGGCCAAAAGAATAGGTTTGCGCTGCCTTGCGAGAAAACTCCGCTTGGGGTGATCCTCGCCAGCCAGTTCATCGGCTGTGGATGGTGAATTTTGCTGATTCTCCATTTCCGATGCCGCAGCCTGTGCTGCGCGGCGTGCGGCGGCAATGAAATCCGCCTTGCCGTTGCCGGATCCAGCCAGTTGCATCTCGCGCCGATCTTCGCGCACACGCTTGAGAATGGAATTCAGATCAGGCATGCCGGAACCCGGCTCAAGCGGACGATTAAGCAGGCTTGGATCGATATCCAGCTTCAAATCGGGTTCATCGCGCCCCATGTCGGTTTCTGGGTCTTGTGCCGGAGCTTGTTTGCTACGGCTCTTCAGACCGCGGGTCAGACCTCCAAATATCGATGTCTTTGCATTCGGCTCAGGGTCAGCCATCTCGCTATTGTAAGCGGCTGTTGCTTCGGGAGATATTTCTTCGGACTTGGAGAACGTCGGAGTTGCAAAAGCAGGTTCGGTTATCGTCGGTTCATTTGTTACGGTATCCTGAACATGACGATAGACTGGAACAGGTCCGCTTTCCAAAGATGCCAGACGATCAACGATCTTCAACAGCGTGTCGTGGATCGCTTCAAATGTCTTTGTATTCCGGTCTTCCGACTTGCGGGCAAGACTTTCAAGAGTCTTCAGGTCGCCAGCAAGTTCGCGTGCAACCGCGCTATCATGGACATTCGTCACGCCAGAAATATTGCGGACAGCTTCAACGGCAGCATTACGCGCGGTTTCGACAATAAAATCCCGGTTGGCGGCGATTGATTCCTCAATTGCTTCCAGACGGGGAGGAATGGCGGCCATTTCAGCGTAGTGATCATTGGACTTGGCTAAATGCTCTGCAAGACCCGCAATCTGCAATTCGAGATTATGGATAGCGTCGGAAGTCTTATTATTTTGCGGAGCGCTTTCCCAAATGAAGCGGGCCATATCATCGAAGCGCGATTCAATACTGTCTGACAGTCGGATACCGCTATGCTCGCTCATCTGGTGGTGATCGTCGAGCCGCTGCGTAAGCTCTGCAAATCGCTGATCGATCGTGGCACTGAAGAGGGGATCAATCGCAGACTGCTGCGGCATGGCTTCGAGCTTTTCGATGACCTGCAGTACCCGATCTTCAAGATCGCGGAAATCCGAAATGCTGATGGCGGCAGGCGCATTCTGCAAATGACGCGCTACGGCGGCAAGATGTTCGGAAAGCGCATCAATGTTGATAGCGGGGCGCTTGGCCTGTTCGGCGAGATGGTCAACACGCTGTGCCAGTTCGCCCATGCGTTGCAGTATGACATCAGAAGTGCGATCTGGCGTTGTTGCTTGCACGCTGCTTGCCAATGATGCGATGCGCGCTTCCAGGCGTTCAAAAGCATCGGCTTCGGCAAAGCGTGCTGGTGTCTGGTGGGAGGTCGCAACGAGCGCCCGACTTATTTCGTCGAGGCGATCATCGATCTGCTGCATATAGCGGACTGGCATTGAAGCATTGTGTTGAGGTGCATCATTGCGGCCAAGTTTGGCTACTGCCTGCTTCAATTCGTTAAGGTCGCCCCGCAGCATGGAAATCGCTGCCGGATCGTTGTCCAACTGCTTATTGTTAAAATGGTTGGCAGGTGCCGATGACTGCTGCAGCCGATTTAGCGTCGTATTGTGCAAGATCGAATTATTGGATGTTTCAGCATCATCACGCATTTCCGTACGCAACTGCTTTAATTGCGCGGCTATGGCAGAAAGGTCATGCTTGCCATTTTGCAGCGGGCTTGCAGGCGCAACCTCACGGCGGGATGGTGATGCCAATCCGGCGCGCGAAGCCAATGCAGCAAAGCGATCAGCAATATCACTGCCGTCCTGCTCGTTTTCCGGCGCTTTGGGCCGCATGGCATTGCGCAACTGGCTTTCGAGTGCTTCGAGCGTGCGATTGAGATTGTCCAGCGACGTGGCATCGCGGCGGGCGCGATTGACATTGACCTGTTCCATCAGTGACCTCTGGTTCGTCATGAACGTCTGCTGCTCAAATTAACTCGCCAGTTGGCTGGCAATTTATACTGTGGATGCTCGAAGGAAAGCCGAGGCCGCGTTGCGCGTCGGGGCCAATCCGGAGAGCCGGGGCCCATGCCCCATGCGTTCCGACAAGCCGTGAAAAACAAATCACTTATAGACACGGTTCACCGTCACGTTGACATTGGCGAAACGTGGTAAACAAGTGGTTAAGACCCCGGTTAAAGCGCTAAAATAACGACTAATTTCGTGGCAGGGATCTGATACAACGCGCGAAAGCTCAGATAACCGATTGCAGTCTGCATCCTGCGGAGAAATATTGAATGATACATCGCTGTTTATTGCTGCTGTTGGTCGCGGTATTTGCCCATATTGCATCAGCGGTCGCCTTTGCAGATGAATTGTCCATTCGCACCAACCAACTTGGCTATTTGCCGGATGGACCAAAGCTGGCGACGATTATATCGCCGTCAGATGCGCCTTTGGAATTTCAGCTTGTGGATGCTGAAAATGTACCGGTGTTGAAGGGCAGGACGAGGCCTATGGGTTTCGACGCGATGGCGGGACTGAAAACCCATCTGGCGGATTTCACAAATTATCGTAAGACAGGCGAAGGCTATCATCTGGTCGTGGGCGAAAGCACGAGCCCGGTTTTTTCCATCGAAGCCAATATCTATGATCGGTTGAGTGTGGATGCGCAATCCTGGTTTTATCTGGCCCGAAGTGGCACAGAAATCAGAAAGGATATTGCCGGATCACTCTATGCGCGCCCCGCAGGACATTTGGGCATTGCACCGAACGTGGGCGACACATCTGTTCCATGTCTTGATCGCGACGCCGCTGCAAAATTTTATACCGAATTAAAATGGGACTGCAGCTACAAGCTCGACGTGACGGGTGGCTGGTATGATGCAGGTGACCAAGGCAAGTATGTCGTGAATGGTGGTATCGCTGTTTCCCAGCTTATGGACACAGTCGAGCGGGGAAAGCTCTTTGCCAGCAATGCCGAAAAAGTCCTGAGCGACAGGCGGTCACGTTTGCCGGAGCAGGGCAATGGCGTGCCGGACATTCTCGATGAGGCGCGGTGGGAATTGGAATTCATGCTGAAAATGGTGGTTCCGCATGAGGAGCGATTGGCTGGCATGGTTCATCATAAGGTTCACGATACAAGTTGGACCGGTGTGCCCATGCTGCCTCATAATGATCCGCAACCGCGCGCACTTTATGCTCCTTCCACGGCAGCCACTCTGAATCTGGCGGCCGTCGCAGCCCAGGGTTCCCGCGTGTTCAAGAATTACGACGAAACATTTTCAACACGGCTTTTGACCTCGGCAAAACAGGCATGGTCTGCCGCACAAGCCCATCCTGATATTATTGCGCCATGGGCAAATTTCCACGGCGGTGGCGCCTATGGCGATGATGATGTCAGTGATGAATTCTATTGGGCCGCCGCTGAACTTTATCTTGCGACGGGCGATACGATCTATCTTTCCGCAATCAAAAGCTCGCCGCACTGGCGTGGTGACGTCTTCAGCCGGGGCGGGCATGGTGCCTTCGACTGGGCGAATGTTGCCGGGCTTGCTCGTTTGCACCTCGCTCTTTACGCAAGCAAGCTGCTGGGAAGGGAGGACTGGGATGACGCTAGAACCTCTGTAATTGACGCTGCCGTGGATTTTATTGAACTCCAGAAGAAAGAGCCATTCGGACAAATATATCATCCCGACAATGGCCGATATGATTGGGGGAGCAATCATTCCATCCTGCAGAATATGATCGTCGTGTCCGCTGCTTACGATTTGAGCGATAAGCAGGAATATCTCGATAGCGTTCGCGAAAGCATGGATTATCTTCTGGGCCGCAATGCCATGAACATTTCTTATATTACAGGATACGGCACGATTTTTTCAAAGAATCAGCATAGCCGCTGGTTTGCTCACCAAATTGATTCCGACCTGCCTAATCCGCCGCCGGGTTCTCTTGCGGGAGGCGCAAACTCGTCGCTTGTTGATGATATTTCCAAGGAGAAGCTTGCTGGCTGCGCTCCCCAGCGATGCTATCTTGACGATATTGAAGCCTATGGCTCCAACGAGATTACGATCAACTGGAATGCCCCTCTGGTCTACATTGCCAATTTTCTCGACAATACACGCACGAAGTGATCCGTATTTCTGATCTTGCATTGTTCATTTCAAATCATGATGTACATGCTCTGCCGTTTCAAAAAAGCCAGTGCCTGCAAATTTTGACGTTTACGGAAACGTCAAAATTTGCTAAGAAGTACGAAATATTGGCAGCACGGATGCTCTGCGTGCTGTTTTTACTCGTTTTTGTTTTGGAGGAAGCTTATGCCGAGTTACCGCGCGCCCGTTGAAGACACGCTTTTTGTTCTCAATGATGTTCTGGGTTTTGAGCGTTACAATAATCTTGAAGGATTTGCAGATGCGTCGCCGGATATCGTTGACGCAATCCTCGGCGAAGGCGCAAAGCTTGCGGAAAACACCCTGTTCCCGATTAATCAATCAGGCGACCGGGAAGGCTGTGTACGCAATGCCGATGGTTCGGTAACAACGCCGAAAGGCTTCAAACAGGCATTTGATCAGTATCGCGAAGGTGGTTGGGTCGGATTGGCTGTACCCCAGGAATTCGGTGGGCAGGGCCTGCCATACGCGCTCCATGTGGCGGTTGGTGAATATATGGCTTCAGCCAATATGGCGCTGGTCATGTATCCGGGGCTTACGCAAGGGGCTATTGCCGCAATCCTTACGCACGGAACGGATGAGCAAAAGCAAGCCTATCTGCCAAAGATGGTTGACGGCACCTGGACCGGTACCATGAACCTGACAGAACCGCATTGCGGCACTGATCTTGGACTGTTGCGCACAAAAGCTGTTCCAAATGGCGATGGCTCGTACAAGATTTCAGGACAGAAAATATTCATTTCCGCTGGCGAGCACGATATGGCGGAGAATATTGTCCATCTGGTACTCGCTCGCATTGAAGGCGCGCCAGAGGGCGTAAAGGGCATATCCCTATTCATTGTCCCCAAGTTCAATCTCGACGATAATGGCAATCCGGGAACCCGCAATAGCGTCTCCTGCGGTTCCATCGAAGAGAAAATGGGAATTCACGCCAATTCGACGTGCGTGATGAACTATGATGAAGCCAAGGGCTTCTTGATCGGTGGCGAGAACAAGGGCCTGCGCGCCATGTTCACCATGATGAACGAAGCTCGGCTTGGTGTTGCCTTGCAGGGCCTTTCAATTGGCGAGATCGCTTATCAGAACGCCGCCATTTATGCGCGTGAGCGTATTCAGGGCCGCTCTCTGACAGGTCCAAAAGCGCCGGATAAAAAGGCTGATCCACTTATCGTTCATCCTGATGTGCGCCGCATCCTTATGACGATCAAGTCGTTCAACGAGGCAGGGCGGGCCTTCATTCTCTGGTCTGCATTGAAATCCGATGTTGCACATCGCTCCGCAGACGAAGCGGAAAAGCAGTTGGCCGACGATATTCTCAGCCTGATGACCCCTGTGCTCAAAGGCGTTCTGACGGACAAGGGTTTTGAGCATGCCGTCATGGCACAGCAGGTTTTTGGTGGCCATGGCTATATTGAAGAGCACGGAATGAGCCAATATGTCCGCGATGCGCGCATTGCCATGATCTATGAAGGCGCAAGCGGTGTTCAGGCCTTGGATTTGGTCGGACGCAAGCTTGGCGCCAATGGCGGCCGCGCTATCATGGCTTTCTTTAAGGAGGTCGGCGACTTCTGCGAAGAAAATCGTGGTGACGAGAAGCTTGCCTTCTACACCAAGCATTTGAAAAAAGGTCTCAATGACCTGCAGGCAGCGGCCATGTGGCTGATGCAAAATGGCATGGCCAATCCGGACAATGCCGGAGCGGCATCCACCGATTTCATGCATCTCTTTGGCTTGGTGTCGCTGGGTTATATGTGGGCGCAGATGGCCAAGGCGGCAAATGCCAAATTGGCTGATGGCGCAGAAAACAAAGCGTTTTACGAAACCAAGCTGATCACGGGCAAGTATTTCATGGAACGTGTAATGCCTGAGACCTCTGCCCATCTGGCACGTATCCAGACTGGAGCCGATACAATGATGGCGCTTGCGGCAGAAGCATTCTAAGCTGATGCAACGCAGCCACGGGCCGCGGTCGCGCGGCCTGCTTTAACAAATCTCGGGAGGATTGTCATGGGTGTGCGACCAGAAGACGTGTTGGGTGTTCCAAGGCCTGAATGGAAAACTGAGGACGTCGTCATGCTGCAGGAAATGGCCGCAAAATTCCTTGAGGCCGAGGTCCTGCCGCATTATGACCGCTTTGAAAAGCAGGAAATTTTTGACCGTTCCGTATGGGAACTGGCAGGTCAAAACGGCCTTCTCTGCGCCTCTATGCCAGAGGAATATGGTGGTTCTGGCGGTACCTACGCCCATGAAAGCGCCATTCTCGAAGCGATCAGCCATGTCGGTGTCGATGGCTTTGGCATTGCCCTGCACAATTCCATCGTAGCACCCTATATCCTGCATTATGGCTCAGAAGAGCAAAAGCAGAGATGGTTGCCAAAAATGGCAACTGGCGAATTGATCGGCGCTATTGCCATGACTGAACCCGGTGCAGGTTCCGATCTGCAAGGCGTTAAGACCAGCGCGAAGAAAGATGGCAATCACTATGTCATCAATGGTTCAAAGACCTTTATTACCAATGGTCAATTGGCAAATCTGGTCATTGTTGTCGCCAAGACTGATCCGGCTCAGGGCGCCAAAGGTACCTCGCTGCTGATTGTTGAGACTGACGGGCAGGAGGGTTTTGAGCGTGGCCGTAACCTCGATAAGGTCGGGTTGAAATCCAATGATACATCCGAGCTATTCTTCAACGAGGTGCGGGTACCGACATCTAATCTTTTGGGCACCGAAGAAGGACAGGGATTTGTCCAGCTAATGCAGCAATTGCCGCAGGAACGGTTGCAAATTGGCGGTACTGCCATTGCCATGGCGGAACGCGCCATTGCAATTACCAGTGACTATGTGAAGGAGCGTAAAGCCTTCGGCAAGGCTGTGATCGAGTTCCAGAACACCCAGTTCAAGCTGGCGGAATTAAAAACCGAAGCAACGATAGGCCGGGTGTTCTACAATCATTGTGTTGAGCGGCATGTAAATGGCGGGCTTGATCCGGTGACAGCCTCGATGGCCAAATATTGGCTGACAGACCTGCAAAACAAGGTCGTGGATGAGTGCCTCCAGCTACATGGTGGCTACGGCTATATGAATGAATATCCAATCGCCCGCATGTTCCGTGACGCTCGCGTCCAGCGGATTTATGGCGGCACCAACGAAATCATGAAGCTTTTGATCGCCCGCAGCCTTTGAGCCTGCGGTAGCAACAGGGAGTATATTATGGCCGACGCATATATTTACGATCACGTCCGCACACCGCGTGGCAAGGGCAAGAAAGATGGCAGCCTGCATGAGGTTCCTGCCGTTCGCCTTGGTGCGCATGTTCTCGAAGCCTTGCGTGACCGCAATGGGTTGGACACTGGCCTGGTGGACGATATCATTTATGGCTGCGTCGATCCGGTCGGCGAAGCTGGCGCTGTTATCCCTCGCTCTTCCGCTTTTGAAGCCGGGTATGATTTCAAAGCTCCAGGCATGCAGATATCGCGTTTCTGCGCTTCCGGCCTCGATGCAGTAAATTTTGCTGCGGCCAAGATTGTGCAAGGCGCAGATGATATCGTTATCGCTGGCGGCGTTGAATCCATGTCACGCGTCGGAATGGGCATGTCCGGCGGTGCCTGGTATATGGATCCGTCAGTCGGCTTGCCGGGCTATTTTATGCCTCAGGGCGTCTCGGCCGATCTTATCGCCACGAAATATGGTTTCACCCGCGATGATGTCGATGCATACGCTGTCGAGAGTCAGAAGCGTGCGGGCGAAGCCTGGAAGAAGGGTTATTTCAAGAATTCCGTCCTGAACATCAAGGATGTCAACGGTCTGACAATCCTGGACCATGACGAGCATATGCGTCCAACAACAGATATGCAGGCTTTGGCATCGCTCAATCCTTCCTTTGTCATGCCCGGCGAAATGGGCGGTTTTAATGCTGTCGGCATTCAGGCCCATCCGGAAGTTGAAACTATCAATCACGTGCATCATGCCGGTAATTCATCCGGTATTGTTGATGGTGCCGCCGGTGTTCTTCTTGGCTCCAAGAGTGCTGGTAAGGCGCTATCGGCCAAACCGCGTGCCCGCATCCGCGCATTTGCCAATATAGGTTCTGATCCGGCTCTGATGTTGACTGGTCCTGTCGATGTGACAGAGAAGTTGTTGAAGCGCGCCAAGATGAAAATCTCGGACATCGATCTGTTTGAGCTCAACGAAGCCTTTGCCGCTGTCGTTCTGCGTTACATGCAGGCATTCGACATTCCGCGTGACAAGATCAACGTCAATGGTGGCGCGATTGCCATGGGCCATCCACTCGGCGCAACAGGCGCAATGATCCTTGGCACGGTTCTTGACGAACTTGAGCGCCGCGATCTGAATATCGCGCTGGTAACCCTATGCATTGGCGCTGGTATGGGCACTGCAACCATCATCGAACGCGTTTGAGGAGAGAGAATATGACTTATACAAACTTCAAATTCGACGTCGATGCAGATGGTATTGCTCTCGTCACATGGGACATGCCCGACAAATCCATGAACGTCTTCACAGAAGAGGTCATGAAGGAACTGGATGCCATCGTCGACAAGGTTGCAGGTGATGCTGCGATCAAGGGCGCTGTGATAACATCCGGCAAAGATACGTTCTCTGGCGGCGCGGATTTGACCATGCTCAAGCGCATGTTCCAGCTCTTTCAGGACGAGAAAGCAAAAGATCCTCAAAAAGCAGTAGAGCTGCTTTTTGAAACGACAGGCAAAATGGGCGGGCTGTTCCGCAAACTCGAAACATCGGGCAAGCCCTGGGTTTCGGCGATCAATGGCACTTGCATGGGCGGTGCTTTTGAAATGTCGCTCGCTTGCCATGGCCGCGTGGTTTCTGACGATCCTTCGGTCAAGATGGCTTTGCCTGAAGTCAAGGTCGGTATTTTCCCCGGTGCCGGCGGAACGCAGCGCGTCCCGCGCCTGACCAATCAGCAAGATGCCTTGCAGATGATGACAACTGGCTCAAGCCTGACTGCATCGCGCGCCAAGGCTATGGGATTGGTGCATGAAATTGCTCCGGCCAAGAAACTGGTCGAAGCCGCCAAGAAGATGATCAAGGATGGCTTGAAGCCGGTGCAGCCTTGGGACGAAAAGGGTTTCAAACTGCCAGGAGGGGCAATCTATTCTGCCGCCGGTGCTAATCTGTGGCCAGCTGCCACGGCTATTTTGCGCCGTGAAACCTATGGCAATTATCCAGGTGCCGCATCGATCCTGAAATCGGTCTATGAAGGTCTGCTCGTCCCCTTCGATACAGCTCTCAAGATCGAACAGCGCTACTTCACGAAAATTTTGCAGACCACTGAAGCAAGCATGATGATCCGCTCGCTGTTCATCTCCCTGCAGGAATTGAACAAGGGCGCGCGCCGTCCTGACGATGTGAAGCCCACGAAATTCAAGAAGGTCGGCGTTGTCGGCGCTGGTTTCATGGGGGCAAGTATTGCCTATGTTACCGCGAAAGCCGGCATTCCTGTCGTTCTTATCGACCAAAGCGTTGAAGCCGCGGAGAAGGGTAAGGCTCACTCTGCTGATCTGATTACCAAGGAAGTACAGAAGGGCAAAGCGACTGCTCAGGATAAAGAGGCGCTTCTCGACCTGATCACCACCTCGTCGGACTATGCCGATCTTGATGGTGCTGACCTTGTTATCGAAGCGGTGTTTGAAGATCGTGAAGTGAAACGGGTCGTGACGGAAAAGGCCGAGGCCGTGCTTAAACCCGGCGCTGTTTTCGCGTCAAACACTTCGACGCTTCCCATTACTGGTCTAGCAAAAGTTTCTGTCCGGCCAAAAAACTTTATCGGCATTCATTTCTTCTCGCCCGTCGACAAGATGATGCTGGTGGAGGTCATTATGGGCAAGAAAACCTCCGAAAAGGCGCTTGCCGTGGCGCTCGATTATGTGCGCGCTATCAAGAAGACGCCCATTGTCGTCAACGATACCCGTGGGTTCTACGTCAATCGCTGCGTCCTGCGGTACATGTCAGAGTCCTACAACATGCTGATTGAGGGCGTTCCTCCGGCAATGATCGAGAATGCCGCTCGCATGGCAGGGATGCCCGTTGGCCCATTGGCTCTCGGCGATGAAACGGCAATCGATCTTGCTCAGAAAATCCTGAAGGCGACGCTTGCTGATCTTGGCCCCAAGGCGGTCGACCCGCGTCACGTAGAGCTGATCAATACGCTGGTTGATAAATATGATCGTCGTGGCCGCAAAAATGGCAAGGGCTTCTACGACTATCCTGCCAAGCCTGCGAAAAAACATTTGTGGCCGGAGTTGAAGACACTCTATCCGCAACAGGATGCCGATAAGATCGACGTTGAAGTGCTTAAACAGCGTTTCCTTGTAACGATCGCTCTGGAAGCGGCACGCGTGATGGAGGAGGGGATCGTTACCGATCCGCGCGAGGCAGATGTTGGCTCCATTTTGGCCTTCGGCTTTGCTCCTTATACGGGTGGAACGCTGTCATATATTGACGGTATCGGCGCAGCGAAGTTCGTTGAGATCGCCAAAGGTCTGCAGCGGAAATATGGAGCGCAATTCAAAGCTCCAAAGCTCTTGCTCGATATGGCCGAAAAGGGCGATACGTTTTACGAGCGCTTCAATCCCTATCCTGCGGCAAAGACAAAGAAAGCCGCTTAGTATCAAGGCGGGGACCGTTTGAACGGTTCCCGCCTTTTCTAGAATAATGGAATAATGGCGGTTTGAATAAGCGGAATAAGAAAGTTTTCCGTAATTTCTCTCGACTTTTGTTAAGATGCCGCTTAAAATCATGTTCAAGGTATTTTTTCCTTTTACTTGGATATGTCCATGTTTTCACATGACCGCATATGGGCGGCCATCGATGCGCTGGCTCAACGTCATTCTCTTTCCGTGTCCGGGTTGGCGAAGCGTGCCGGCCTTGACCCGACGACATTCAACAAATCCAAGCGATATGCTGCGGATGGCCGCGCGCGCTGGCCCTCAACCGAGTCACTGGCAAAGATCATGGAAGCAACTGGCGCTTCTCTGGATGAGTTCATGACGCTAGTGCACGGAAAAGCATTCAATGCTGCTGGCGCAGCGATGCGATCCATCCCGCTTCTGGGTTTCGCACAAGCTGGTGCAGGCGGATTTTTCGACGATGGCGGCTTTCCTGTCGGCCAGGGATGGGATGTTGTGGAGTTTCCTATCGGACCGGACGATGCGGTCTATGCGCTTGAAGTGTCGGGAGATTCAATGCTGCCTCTTTACCGGGATGGCGATACAATTATCGTGGCGCCCGGCGCAGCTATAAGGCGGGGTGACCGTGTGGTTGTTCGAACCAAGGACGGCGAAGTCATGGCAAAAATTCTTTCACGTCAGACGCCTCGGACAATAGAACTACAGTCAATGAATCCCGAGCATACAAACAGGACTTTTGACGCAGCCCATATTGATTGGATTGCGCGTATCCTTTGGGCGAGCCAATAGGAATTCGCACTCATGCGCCAGATACCGCTCTATATCCTGACCAGTCTGGTCGCGCTGGCGCTGGCTTATTCCTTCATTGCACCCTTCCATGGAGCGCTTGAGTCAACCATTGCGTCGGATCAGGAAGTGAGTGCTGCTGTCGAGGATTTTGAGCTGCCGGCCGAAATGCAGAGCGGAGCTTCGCCAGAGCAGGATCAACCAGCCCCACAAGATGAGGCTCAATCAACCATTGATCAGCTTCCTCTGCGTCAGGTAGATCCGGATGATGGCACTGCTCCCACGAAGGTGGGACCATTGGAGCGCATAGCTCCCCGCCAGCCTTTAAGCGATATCGGTCAAGCTACGCCTCCTGCTCCACCCCCCGCACCTGTGGCAGTGGACGATACCGCAAAACCGGCCTTGCTTTACCGGCCTGTCGCGACAAGTGCAGGCGACATCGAAGTATCCGGATACAAGATTTCACTTAAGGGGATAAATGCGCCGGCTATTGAAGAAACCTGCAATGCCGATGGCGTTGATTGGCCCTGTGGGATGGCTGCGCGCACTGCCTTGCGCAATTGGCTGCGCTCACGCGCAATCGAGTGCAACGTACCGGGGCAGCCCTCGGATGAACTGATTGCAACAGAATGCAAGCTGGGAAGTATGGATATTGCCGATTGGCTCGTGTCAAATGGCTGGGCGCGTGCCCAAGACGGTACGCCTGCGGTTGAGATGATGAAAAAAGCCCAGGAGCAAAAGCTCGGCATGTTCGGCAGTGCGCCGCCATCCTTACCAACGGACATGGAACTGCCGCTGCCTCAGCCGGTAGAAACACCCGAGATCACTGAAAATCCCGTCGCCCCCCCGCCACTTACCTCTCCCGGCGCTCCGTTTCCGCCCGCCCCGCAGTAATGTTTCAAGGCAGGTGGCATACGGCTTCGATATTGTGCCCGTCGGCATCACGAATGAACGCCGCGTAATAGTTTGGATGGTAGTGAAGCCGTAACCCGGGTTGCCCATTGTCACTGCCGCCTGCTGTTAATCCCGCTTTGTGGAAAGCATCGACAATATCGCGGCTGTTCACTCTAAAGGCCACGTGGAGGGGCGGCTTGTTCGGTGTGCCGCTGATCACCCAAAAATCAGGTTTACCATTTTCGCCGAAACCGGCGACGTCGGCATGGCCGGTGATCGAAGCCGGGATTTCGGTAATCAACGTGTATCCGATTGTAGCCAGCGTATTGGCGTAGAACTTTTTACTCTGCTCGAAATCGCTGACGATTATCCCGGTATGGTCAATCATTCACGTCTCCAAATGAACTCCGATCAGAGTAATTCACCAGCCAGCGCTTTAGCAATCAAAGCACGTGTTTCCTCGATACCATATAATGCCACGAATGAACCAAAACGTGGCCCGCGTTCCTGACCGATTAGAACTTCATAGAGCATCTGGAAGAACGATACGGCGACGCCGGGGCCACCCTCCGGGCTTTTCTTGGTGTGATCCTGATAACGCTCTATTGCACGCGCAACATCCAGAATTGCATTCTGTATGGTATTGCCATCGGCACCGGTCGGCAATGTCGACAATTTTTCCGACATTTCTTGCAGCGCGACCCGCTCTACCTCATCGGGCATGCGGAACTTCTTGGTGGGTTTGACGAAATCGTTGAAGTACCGAATGGCGTAGGTCACCAATGCGTCGAGCTCTGGGTTTTTCTCCGGCGTAACACCTGCGGCGTGGCGCGAAATAAATCCCCAAAGAACGCTGCTGCTATCCGCATTGGATGCGCTGACGAGATTGAGCAACAGGGCAAAGGGCACAGGCATTTCCACGGTTGGCGGATTACCGCTGTGCAGGTGCCAAACCGGATTATTCAGCCGGTCTTTCCATGATTGCCGCTCATAGGCCGAAAGATACGTGAAATACTCGTCTACAGCCTTGGGAATAACATCAAAATACAAGCGCTTTGCGGTGCGCGGCTTCTGGAACATGTACAGCCCCAGACTTTCAGTCGGAGCATAGGACAGCCACTCATCGATGCTGAGGCCATTTCCCTTTGACTTGGAAATCTTCTGCCCGATATCATCGAGGAACAATTCGTAGACGAAGTGCTCGGGCGCGCGTCCGCCTAGTATCTCGCAAATGCGATCATAGATAATCGCATTTGTTTGATGATCCTTGCCGAACATCTCAAAATCAACACCAAGGGCTGCCCAACGCATGCCGAAATCCGGCTTCCATTGCAGCTTGACGTTGCCCCCCGTTACGGAAAGGGTCGTTTCCTCACCATTTTCATCGTCAAAGGTTATCGTGCCATTCTTCGCGTCAACCTTCTTCATCGGCACATAGAGAACCCGCCCGCTTGTTGGCGAAATTGGCAGGAATGGGCTGTAAGTTGCCTGACGCTCTTCACCAAGTGTCGGCAACATGACCTTCATTATGTCATCATAGCGTTCGACGGCGCGCAGCAAGACCTCATCAAAGCGGCCATCCTTGTAATATTCAGTTGCGCTGGCAAATTCGTAATCGAAGCCGAACGTATCGAGAAACCGGCACAGCATGACGTTGTTATGGTCAGCGAAGCTCTTATAGTCACCGCCATAGGGATTAGGGACCGATGACAGCGGCTTATGCAGGTGAGGTTGCAGCATTGACGGGTCCGGCACATTGTCCGGTATCTTGCGCATACCATCCATATCGTCGGAGAAGCACAAAAGTTTCGTTTTCACGGTGTCATTGGTCAAAACCCGGAAGGCATGCCGCACCATAGTAGTGCGAGCAACTTCACCGAATGTGCCGATATGCGGCAAGCCGGAAGGGCCGTAACCAGTTTCGAAAAGAACCGTCTCTGGATATCCGGTCTTCTGGTAGCGTTTGACAATCTTCTGCGCCTCTTCGAAGGGCCAAGCTTTGGCCTCTGCTGCCGCCGCGATCAATTCGGGGGTCAGTTCGATATGGGTGTTTGGGCGCGAAGTCATTCGTTTATCCTGTATTGCTGCTATATTGTGGAGCGGGCGGACACTATGGCGGCAGATATCCCGCGTCAATCGCATGTGTCCCTGCAGCGCCCGGTCAGAATTGATTTTTTACGCTTATAGGGTGCCGTTAATAAAAATCGACGGGGAAATACCGCAAATACAGCTCCGATATCGTACCCTTTGCTTCCATTGACTTCAGGGCAAAATTGAAGCCTTCGGCAAGGTCATTGTTTTGAAGCGTTGTAGCAATCATCAATCCGTCGCCGAGAAATTGCGGGGCGGTATAGGGGCGTCCTGCAAAGACACAGCAGTTTGCAGCATCGGTGCTGCCGATCCAGAATGACAAATCTGA
This sequence comes from Phyllobacterium sp. 22552, assembly GCF_052044585.1. Taxonomy (NCBI): domain Bacteria; kingdom Pseudomonadati; phylum Pseudomonadota; class Alphaproteobacteria; order Hyphomicrobiales; family Phyllobacteriaceae; genus Phyllobacterium; species Phyllobacterium sp. 22552. Next base: position 328,743 of record NZ_JBQENG010000003.1, read on the forward strand.
ACCATCACCAAATACGGCATCAATCTTTTTTGCTTTAAGATCCTTGAGCATAAGATCGCGTGTGGGATAGCCAATCCAATGAGCTTTTGGAAAGTAATCTGCGAATATCGCCTGATGCACGGAGTCTGAAATCACGCCGACATTCTTGCTTTCCAATACTTTGTCGATTGGGTCGCTCAATTGATTGTCTCTTAATGTCACAAAGCGCGCCACCAAGCGTATATATGGTGCCGTAAAGGCATATTTTTGCCTAAGCGCAGCCGTAGGTCTTAGTCCGGCAAGTATGGCTTCCGCCTCACCGCTCTCCAGAGCTGTCTGCAGTTCGTTCCATGGCCGCGCTTCTATTTGACAGATCGCTGTAACATCAAGCTCGGCGCATATCGCCCGCGCCAGATCAATATTGAAACCCGATATGCGGCCGGTATTGTCAATGAAATTAAATGGCGGGTAGTCGACGGTTGTAACAAAACGGATGCGCTTGACCGCCGTCAGATCAGGTTTGGACACCCGCTCGCGTCCGTCCCAATAGTGGGGAAAATCCCCGGCATAAGCCGTCTGCGCTATCATTAGCAGAAGAAGCCCCAACACAAAGGTGACGATAGATCGAAAATACATGAGGTCTCGGAACGCACTGATTTGCACAGAGGCTAGCGCATAAGGCGGAAAACCGAAACCGCTATTTGAACGCATAGGTTTATATAATTGCGCGGGCTGCACGCAGCAGTGTTGTATATAGACTAAAATACTATTGACCCGCGTATATATTGAACAATTATAGTGATTTATTGTATGGTTGCTTTATAAAAAGCAATAATTACTTATAATTGTAGGTATATTCCGATGCAACCAAAAGACGATTATTCTCGTATCTATGTGTGGGCACGGAATGAGCCTTTTGCGATATTGAGTTTGCGATGACGGAGCGCCGTCTGGAGCCATCCATTGCAGCACGGCTTTGTTATGCGGGCCTGCCAAAAACCGCCTTGGTAGAGGCATTCACGCGGTATCGTCAAAACGGCACGTCATTTATCGAGGAACTTTACGCGGTAAATGGCATAGACCATTTGCTGCTCACGCAATGTCTCGCAGAGGAAGCAGGTCTGGTCTTTGAGAACATAGACGATGATCTTCATATTATCTCACCAAGCGGCGCGGAATTTGTGGATGTGCGCCACAGGCGGCATATCGTGGGAGTCACTGCGGACTTTACGCTGAAGATTTATACCGCACCCACGCTCTCAACCATTGCCCGGATCAAGCAGGGTCTTGTCGATAGAAGTGTTGAGGGTCCTCCCGTCAACATAATCTCCCCAGCACGCCTGACGCAGTTTTTTCTGGCAAAGCATTCGGATCATCTAGTACGCAACGCTGTTAATATGCTTGAGAATGGTCCAAGACATTCGGCTCGCACCGTGGCCGACGGTCAGCAAGGCGTTATTATTGGAATGATAATTACTGTTTGCCTGTTCCTCGCAATGCTCGCTCCGAACTCGCTTTGGCAGGCATTTCACGCTCTTTTCTCTCTGCTGTTTATGGGCTGTATTCTTTTGCGGTTTCTGGCGGGCCGCCATGCCTCCAATCAAACCGTGCAACTCATGAAGAGTACGAGCGGCAGCTTACCAAAATACACCGTTATGGTGGCGCTGTATAAGGAAGCTGAGGTGGTTCCTCAGCTTGTAGAAGCGATGAAGCAGCTTGATTGGCCGCGCTCGCGTCTTGAAGTTTTGTTCCTTTGCGAAACGGACGATTATCACACCCGCGCGGCCTTCGAAAAAGAAATGCTACCCGCCAGTTTCAAAATTATCTGCGTGCCTTGCACAGGCCCACGAACCAAGCCGAAAGCGCTTAATTATGGCCTGCAATTGGCGGAGGGTGATTACGTCGTTATCTATGATGCGGAGGATCGCCCGCATCCCGGTCAGTTGCGCGAGGCCTGGCAAAGATTTTCAGAAAGCACCGACGGGAAGCTGGCCTGTCTTCAGGCCCCGCTCGTCATTACCAATGAAAGGGACAGCTGGATCGCACGGCAATTTGCATTTGAATATGCAGCGCATTTCAGAGGGCTCTTGCCTTGGCTGGCCGATGGTCGATTTGTGGTTCCGCTCGGCGGCACATCCAACCATTTTCGTCGTGAGTGTCTGGTGGAGGTTGGAGGCTGGGATCCCTTCAATGTCACCGAAGATGCAGAGTTGGGTTCAAGGTTTGCGCGTCATGGATATCGCATCGAAATGCTCACTCTGCCCACAGCAGAGGATGCACCAATCGAAGTTGGAATATGGCTGAAACAGAGAACGCGATGGTTGAAAGGTTGGATGCAAACATGGCTGGTTGAGATGCGGCAACCCAGGGAAATGCTCCAGCAGGCCGGATTAAAGCGCTTTCTGGTTTACCATGTCCTGACGGCAGGCGTTTTGGGTTCTGCGCTGCTCTTTCCCTTCATGGTGCTTTTCGTCAGCTACATGCTGCTTATGATCACGCTTGTGAAGGGTACCGGTTTTGCGGGTCCCATCCTCATTTTTGATTTGATGAATATTGTTTCGGGTTTCCTCTCATTTCATTCCCTCGGCCGGGCGGCTCTGAAAAAAGAGAAAATGTCGGGTTGGATATTACCGGGCTTGCCAATCTATTGGGCGCTCATATCTTTGGCGGCGTGGCGGGCGCTTTGGCAATTATATGTCGCGCCTTTTCTTTGGGAAAAGACGCCGCATCGTCCCGTTCACTCGGCAATTTCTTTCAAATAAAATCTGGACCGTTTCCGATGATCAGGGAATCTTCATTGCCGATTACCGCCAGGTCACGATCCGCATAGGGCAGGCTCAACAAAATTCGCCGTATTACGGCAATTCGCGCACGACGTTTATCGTTTGATCGGACGATCGTCCAAGGTGCATATGCCGTATGGGTTCGCGCCAGCATGCTATCGCGTGCTTTGGTATAATCATCCCATTTTTCGGCACCGGCAATGTCGATAGGCGAAAACTTCCAGTTTTTCAGTGGACTGTGTCGGCGATCATGAAAACGTTTCAGCTGCATCGTCTGGCCAATGTCCAGCCAAAATTTGAAGAAATGGATACCATCCGCAACGATCATGCGTTCGAAGCCGGGCGTCTCCTCCAGAAAAGACTCGTGCTGTTCGGGCGTGCAAAACCCCATAACAGGCTCTACGCCGCCACGATTATACCAGGAGCGGTCGAAGGTCACGAACTCACCCGCACTTGGGAAATGCGAAACATAGCGCTGGTAATACCATTGTGTGCGCTCGGTTTCACTTGGTTTGGGCAAGGCAACATTGCGTGCAGAACGCGGATTCATGTATTGGCGCAAGTTGAATATTGTGCCGCCTTTGCCAGCTGCATCTCTTCCCTCGAACACCGAAATCAAGCGGCCGCCTGTCTTCTGAAGCCAGCTTTGCATCTTAACAAGCTCGATCTGGAGCTTCTCCAGTGTCTCCGCATACTCATCGCTGGGCATTTTTTCGGTGTAAGGAAAGCCTCCCGATGTCAGGTCTCCATCATCAATCCAGTCTGGCAATATTGGATTGTTGATATCAAACTTACGCTTCTTGCCATCAATCTTCAGCTTGAGGGTCGCGATCTCGGGTTTGGATGATGTTGATTTCTTTTTTGAATCTTTGCCCAATGCGAGGTCCTCAATTGACATAAATCCATGTTATTGGGACAGCAGTGTGGCGTCTAGTGGTTAAAAACACTGACTGATCGGGAGGTTAGTGGATGAGTATCTGGGGGCAGGATGGTAGCGGGCTAAGGCGCCGGGCATTGGAGCGCATTATCCGTTCGCGTTTCATACTTGCCGCCGCCGCTTTCATTACCGCCTTGATACTTGGAGTAAGTGAATCCTGGTGGCTAAGTTTTGCCGTTCTGATGATCGTTCTTGTGAGCGTCGTGGTGGTATCCGCAGCATTGCCGAGGACGGAAAAACCCGTAACAGCGGATCCCGGCGATCCGGCGATATTCCACTTGTCGGGCCAGCAATTGGCGGCGCAATTACCGGACCCGCTGATAATTTTCGATCATGAGGGCACTATTCTTTACGTCAACCCGGCGGCGAGCGGCGCATTTCGCTCGGTGGAGCGCGGCGGGGTTCTCATGTTGCATTTCCGCGCGCCGGAAATGCAGTCGCTGGTTCATTCGGTCATGGCGGATGGCGTAGCACGTTCGGTGGATTATTTTGAGCGGGTGCCGGTCGAGCGCTGGTATAGCGCGACGGTTCTTTTGCTGGATCAAGCGCGAGCGGGTGATCGGCAATATCTTCTATCCTTCCGCGACCAGACAGAAGCCCGTCGGCTTGAGCGCATGCGTTCAGATTTTATCGCCAATGCCAGCCATGAGCTGCGCACGCCGCTCGCCTCGCTCTCAGGCTTCATTGAGACATTAAGAGGCCCGGCACGTAAAGACGAAGCGGCTCGCGATAATTTCCTGGAAATCATGCAAAAACAGGCCGAACGCATGGCTCGGCTGATAGACGATCTTCTGTCGCTGTCGCGCATCGAAATGAAGGCGCATATTGCTGTGAAAGATCAGGTTGATCTGGCCGCTATTCTTAATCACGTTGCCGATTCACTTCGTCCCGTTGCCTCCGATTTGGGTATTACTATCGAGCGGGATATCGATCCGGGGCCAGTCAACGTGCTTGGGGATCGTGACGAGCTCACGCAGGTGTTTCAAAATCTGCTGGAAAACGCCTGCAAATATGGACAATCCGGAAAACGTGTCATTCTGGAGCTCAAGCAGACGGGCGATATGACCAAGGTGACCGTGCAGGATTTCGGGCCGGGAATACCCGATGAACATATTCCGCGCCTCACCGAGCGATTTTACCGGATCGATGTGGAAACAAGCCGGGCGCAAAAAGGCACTGGTCTGGGACTTGCCATTGTAAAACACATTCTGACGCGGCATCGCGCGCGACTGATAATTCGCTCGCAGGTCGGAGAAGGCTCATCCTTCACGGTGGTTTTCGGTCCGCAAAAAGTGTAGCCGCCGACCTACAAAAAAGGCGCCAATTGGCGCCTTTTTTGTAGAACTTTGATAGCGGCTTAATTAGCGACGGCGACGATCCGAAGCTGGCTGATAGGCCAGACGCGAGTGGTATGTGCAATAAGGCCCGCCTTCGCCCACATCATTGCCGCAGAAATTGAAGCCGGGCAGCAATGGATCGCCAACCGGCCACTTGCAGGTGCGTTCGCTCAGCTCGACCAATTCGAGCTTGCGAGAGATCGGCACCACAACATCGGTAACCGTCCGCGTAACCATGGGCACGAGATCGGTGCTGTATTCCGCCTGTAATGCGGTCGCTCCAACGCTGCGATTTACAACGCGGCTCGACATGTGACCGACGGTTGCACTGCTGCTGCGCTGGCTGCTGGATGCTGCGGTATTGACCTTCTTGCTGCGGGTCTGCGACGAGGTTGTCTTGCCGCGTCCGGACAGCTTTAGCCGGTGCACTTTGCCGATGACGGCATTGCGGCTGACGCCGCCCAGTTGTGCTGCGATCTGGCTTGCACTTAGGCCTTCGGCCCAAAGTTTCTTCAGCTGCTCTACGCGCTCATCTGTCCAGTTCATTGTTCCCTAGCTCCATATGGGGCTTTGTTTTGTACGGCTTGCGGACTGAATCCTTCCTCGCATCTGGATTGCTCCAGATTGTATCGATACTATATCTATTCAGATGACGAGGACGCCGTACGAAATCTAGCTATTTCGTTTCCCAAGCTACAATATGCGATGACTCCGTGACAAGAGTCAGGCTTGGGTTGCAGGGGTGCTTTTTTTGGTTTTCCCCAACTTGCGCGTTAAACTGTTGCAAAAATGACGTTTTACGGCTTTGTCGACAAACCAAATAATATCGGGCCGTTGAGCCCGCCGGTTGCAATCAAAATACAGCAATATTTGTGATGTAAGTCTTTTGAACTGTTTATTTGACAATTGGAAACTGAATGATGATATTGATTTGGTGTGGCCGCCCCCAAAAATGGCATTGTGGGGCGGCTTTTTGATTTAATCATTGCCGATTTCCTTTAAGGGTCAGCAGTACGAAAAATAGGGTTATGGAGGCCCGGGAAAAATGACGGACGCAAACGCGCAACCGCTATACGACACTTTTGCTCGTGCGGATCTGCGCTTTGAGCGAGGAAACGGTGTATGGCTGACGACCGAGAGTGGCGAAAACTATCTTGATTTTGCTGCCGGTATCGCCGTGAACCTGCTTGGTCATTCGCATCCGCATCTGGTCGAAGCTCTGAAGGCCCAAGCCGAAAAGCTTTGGCATTTGTCGAACCTCTATGAAATTCCCGGCCAAACCCGGCTGGGACAGCGCCTTGTCGACAATACATTTGCCGATAAGGTGTTCTTTGCGAACTCCGGTGCCGAAGCACTTGAATGCGCCATCAAGACCGCGCGCCGCTATCATTATGTAAATGGCAATCCGGAACGCTTCCACATCATCACTTTCGAGGGTGCTTTCCATGGCCGGACGCTTGCGACAATCGCCGCAGGTGGACAGGCGAAGTATCTCGAAGGATTTGGTCCCAAGGTTGAAGGTTTCGACCAGGTGCCTTTTGGTGACGAGAAGGCTTTGAAAGCCGCAATTGGTCCTCAGACCGCAGCTATTCTGATCGAGCCGATCCAGGGCGAGGGCGGCGTTCGCCCGGTTCCCGATGCGGATCTGCGAGCCCTGCGCAAGCTTTGCGACGACGAGGGTATTTTGCTCATCCTGGACGAAGTGCAGTCAGGAATGGGTCGTACCGGCAAGCTTTTTGCCCACGAATGGTCAGGCATCACGCCTGATATCATGGCTGTGGCCAAAGGTATTGGAGGCGGTTTTCCGCTGGGTGCATGTCTTGCAACAGCTGAAGCTGCAAAGGGCATGACCGCTGGCGTGCATGGCACTACCTATGGTGGCAATCCCTTGGCAATGGCCGTTGGCAATGCCGTGCTCGATATCGTTCTTGCGGACGGCTTCCTTGATCACGTGCAACAAATGGCTCTGCTGATAAAGCAGGGACTGGCTTCTATTTCCGATCGCTATCCGGATGTTATTTCCGAGGTCCGGGGGCGTGGCCTTCTTGTTGGTCTTAAAGCGGTTGTTCCGAACACGACGCTGGTACAGGCGCTGCGCGATGAACATCTTTTGACTGTGGGTGCCGGCGACAATGTTATTCGTCTTCTGCCACCATTGATTGTAAGCGAAGAAGAAATGCGCGAAGCATTGTCGAAAATCGAAGCTGCGGCAGCACGTCTTGCTCCAGCATCCAGACAGAAGATCGCGTGAGGGTAATCCAATGACAATCAAGCAGGATCTCCGTCACTTTACGGATCTTTCGGCGCTTTCATCAGGCGATCTTAGGCTTATTCTTGACGATGCGCGCGCGCGCAAGACGCGCTTGAAATCCGGCAATATTGAAAAGCCATTCGCCGGTAAGGTGTTGGCGATGATTTTCGACAAGCCATCGACCCGTACTCGCGTGTCTTTCGATGTTGGCATGCGTCAGCTCGGTGGTGAAACACTTATGCTGACCGGCTCGGAAATGCAGCTGGGGCGTAGCGAAACCATTGCCGACACCGCCAAGGTTTTGTCGCGTTATGTCGATATTATCATGATGCGTACGACAACCCATGAACGGCTCATCGAGATGGCGGAAAATGCCACTGTGCCGGTTATCAATGCGCTGACCGATGATACGCACCCCTGTCAGATCATGGCTGATATCATGACGTTTGAAGAGCATCGCGGCCCCGTCAAGGGCAAGACGTTTGCCTGGACAGGCGATGGCAACAATGTTCTGCATTCATTGGTCGAAGCGGCAGCGCGATTTGACTTCAATCTGAATATTGCGACGCCCGACGGCAGTGAGCCGGAGCGGAAATATCTCGATTGGGCGCGTAATGCCGGGGGCAAGATCAAGCTTACCACCGATCCTGTTGCTGCTGTTGAAGGTGTGGATTGTATTGTCACCGATACCTGGGTTTCCATGGGGCAGGAAAACCGCGCCCGTGGTCACAATGTATTCATGCCCTATCAGGTCAATGATGCGTTGATGAAGCATGCAAACCCTGATGCATTGTTCATGCATTGTCTGCCCGCGCACCGGGGCGAGGAAGTTACGGATTCTGTTATTGACGGACCGCACTCGGTGGTTTTCGATGAGGCTGAAAACCGGTTGCATGCGCAAAAGGCCATTCTCGCATGGTGTCTTGAAGGAGGGCGCCCTGGTGTCTGAATCATCAAGCTTTCCCGATGAATATGTATTTGCAGGCGATGACGCTGTAGTCCCGTTTCAGGTTCAGGGTCTGGATGCCCGCGGTCGAGCGGTCCAGCTTGGGCCTGCGCTGCATGATATATTGAGCCGCCACGATTATCCTGATCCTGTTGCGCAACTCCTGGCTGAGGCGATTGTTCTGACTGTCCTGCTCGGCACTTCATTGAAATTTGAAGGCAAGTTCATTTTTCAATCGCAGTCAGACGGTCCCGTCGACATGCTGGTTGTTGATTTCCGCACCCCGAATTCTGTGCGTGCCTATGCACGCTATGATGAAGAACGTCTTGCTGATGCGATTGAAGCGGACGAGCTTTCCCAGGTCGAACTCATGGGCAGCGGCACGCTGGCATTGACCGTGGATCAGGGCGAGTATTCGCAGCGATATCAGGGCATTGTCGCGCTTGACGGTTCCAATCTTGAAGAAATCGCGAAAACCTACTTTCGTCAGTCGGAGCAGATTCCTACCGATTTGCGGTTGTCGGTCGCCAAGTTGATCGAGCGCGGAGAAGATGGCAAGCCTGTTGAGCAATGGCGTGCTGGCGGCTTGATTGTCCAATTCCTTCCCGAGTCTGAGTTGCGCATGCGGCAGCGTGATCTGCCTGCTGGCGATGCTCCGAATGGCGATTCTGAAGATGATGCCGAACTCTTCGAGGATGATGATTGGGCGGAAGTAAAGGCGCTGGTTTCCACGATCGAAAGCTCAGAGCTTACTGATCCGCAGGTGGGCGCGGAGCGATTGCTCTATCGCCTTTTCCACGAACGGGGCGTCCGGGTTTTCGACGCGGTTCCGGTCAATGATGATTGTTCCTGCTCTCGCGAGAAGATTGCCGGGGTTCTTTCAGGTTTCACAGCTGAAGAAATCAATGACAGTATCGAGGAAGGCAAAATCAGCGTTACCTGCGAATTTTGCTCGACACAATATGATTTCGATCCAGCAGAATTTCTGCCAAAAAACTAGGAATTCGCATTATGACAATCAGGGATAGTAACGGCGCCGAACTGACCGACGGCGATTCTGTAACCTTGATCAAGGATCTCAAAGTTAAGGGTACGTCGGAAACAATCAAGCGGGGAACCTTGGTCAAGAATATCCGCTTGAATGGCCGCGACGGTGAAATTGAGTGCAATACGAAGCAGGTAAAAGGGCTCGTGTTAAAGACAGAGTTCGTCAAGAAGGCCTGACCTGTGAGAGCCTAGGCTCGAAACTCGGCCGTCATTTCATGTGCGATCGTTACCACAATCAACAGGACGATAAAGGCGCTGACGATCAGCCACAGCGGCCATGGCCGGGTTGACTTCTTGGCCAGCAGGCCAACGATCAATCCGGGCACGGCAACGAGTGCCACGAGCTGGCTGGCGGCTTCTGCATTTGTGGTAAAGCTTGGAAGCCGAAATCCGAAAAAAAGCGCGGTAAGTCCAACCAACAAGGCAATGGCGGAGCAGCTAAGCGCCTTGATGTAAGGCGATTGGGTTCGGTTGGTTTCCTGCATCGTTTCTTCCATAATCAGTTTAATGTCCGCAATTGATCGGGAAGATCAAGCGAAAATGCTGGAATCTCTATGTTGAAACGATCTCCGCCATTGGTTTGCATGACATAGTGTCCAACCATGACGCCCGAAGCGGTTTTGAGCGGACAACCAGATGAATACTGAAAACTGTCTCCTGGATTGAGTACGGGCTGTTCTCCAATAACGCCAGCGCCGCTTACTTCTTCCACGCGGCCATGGGCATCGGTTATCTTCCAGTACCGGGAGCGCAATTGTACCGTACGCTCAGATTCATTGGCGATGGTTATACGATAGCCCCACACATAATGGTTAGCGGCCGGGTCGGATTGCTCCTCCAGATAAAACGGTTCGACACTAACCTCTATGTCGCACGTGGTGGCTTTATACATTCCTGCTCTCATCGCGTGAGCCTTCTCCATCTCATCCGGAAAGCATTACGCGCAATTGAAGTATCCGCGATCAGTACAATCATCGTGACGTATGTATTTGATATCACGGCTCAAAGCCGTGACGTCAACCTTCTCAATCTAAATCATTTGTGATCGCAGCTTGGGAGCTTCAAATGAGACAAACCGCGCCGGTTTCATTCCCGGCGCGACAGCTACCCGATCAAAGAGTAGCCTTCAATGCAATGTCGAGATCTTCGATCAGGTCGTCAGCATCTTCCAGCCCGACAGACAAGCGCAATAATCCGTCGGAAATTCCGAGCTCAGCCCGCGCTTCGTCGGTAAGGTTCTTATGGGTTGTCGTCGTCGGATGCGTAACGAGGCTTTTTGAATCGCCCAGATTGTTGGAAATCAGGACAATCTCAAGAGCATTCTCAAATTTGAATGCTGCCTTTTTGCCGCCCTTTACTTCAAAGGCAAGCAAAGTGGAGCCGCCCTTCATCTGCCGGGAAATAATATCGGCTTGCGGATGGTCCGCACGCCCCGGATAGATGACTTTCGAGATCGCGGAATGGGTGGAAAGGAAGTCTGCGATTTTCGCAGCACTTTCAGTTTGCTGCCGAACACGAACGGATAGTGTTTCCAGACCCTTGAGCATCACCCATGAATTGAATGGGCTCAGGCCCGGACCAGTATGGCGGAAATATTCATGCAGGTTTTCGTCGATCCATGCCTTGTCCGAAAGGATCATGCCGCCGAGGCAACGGCCTTGTCCATCAATATGCTTGGTCGTTGAATAAACGACGATATGCGCGCCAAGTTCGAGCGGCTTCTGGAAGAGCGGTGTGGCAAACACATTGTCGACGATAAGTTTTGCGCCAACTGAATTGGCGACGTCTGCCACCGCGCTGATATCAATGACTTCAAGCGTTGGATTTGTCGGGCTCTCCAGGAACAGGACCTTTGTATTCGGCCGAATGGCATTTTGCCAATTCTCAATTTTGGAACCGTCGATCAAGGTGAAGTCCACGCCATAGCGCGGCAACAATGTCTCGATGATATACCGACACGAGCCGAACATGGCGCGGGCGGCCAGCACGTGATCACCGGCCTTGACCTGACAGATAATGGCCGCTGCGACCGCTGCCATGCCCGATGCAGTGGCGCGTGCATCTTCGGCACCCTCGAGGGCGCACATGCGCTTTTCAAACATGTCTGTCGTAGGGTTGGCATAGCGCGAATAAATGAAACCGGGTTCTTCGCCCTTGAAACGGGCTTCCGCCGCCTCCGCATTGGGATAGACAAACCCTTGCGTCAGAAACAGGGATTCGGATGTCTCGCCAAAACCGGAGCGAAGCGTTCCGGCATGAACGAGCTGAGTGGCAGGGCGGAGCGTGCGGGTAATGTTCCCGATTTTTGTATCTTCTGGCATCGTCTTCTCAATCTGCCTGATCAGGCAATAAAAAACCGGCCTTGCGTGTCTCGCAAAAAGGCCGGAACGATACCGGGCCTCTTTTAGCAAATTATTTTACGTGGCTGCAAGCCGGCCGGCCAAATCACCACGGGATAAAACTGCTTTAATCCTCTCTGGCGCTTGCGTCAACGGGGTGAAACGCTAAAGCTTTCCTCATGTTTTACGGGGTTGAACGGCTAACATGAGCAGACACCAAGCGGGCATTCTTGCCGATAACGGTATCAGGGCATTGTATCAGGCGGGGTCGCTAAAGACTGCGCGTGATTTTGACAGCGATCAAATTCAACCGGCGAGCCTGGATTTGCGGCTTGGAACCAAAGCCTATCGGGTGCGCGCCAGTTTCATGCCGGGGCCTGGAACGGCTGTCTTGTCGAAGCTGGAGCGTCTAAAGCTGCACGAGATCGACCTGAGCGAGGGCGCTGTTCTTGAAACGGGCTGTGTCTATATCGTCCCGCTTCTGGAAAGCCTCGATCTTCCGCCGGATATTTCTGCTTCAGCCAATCCGAAAAGCTCAACTGGCAGGCTCGACATTTTCACACGTGTCATAGTCGACGGTGCGCAGGAATTCGACAAGGTGCCCGCAGGGTACAAGGGGCCACTTTATCTGGAAGTCAGCCCGCGCACATTCCCTATCGTTGCAAGAGCAGGCTCCAGGCTGTCACAGATACGTTTTCGTACAGGCAGGGCGCAATTGGAAGAAGTTGAGCTGACAGCGCTCCATGCCAATGAAATATTGGTGGCTTCGGAGACGCCGAATATATCGGGCGGAGGTATAGCGCTTTCTATCGATCTGACAGGCGATGCAAACGGGCTGGTCGGTTATCGCGGCAAGCATCATACGGGCGTGGTCGATGTCGACAAGCGCGGCGCTCACGATCTGTTCGATTTTTGGGAACCAATCCATGATCGCGGTGCGCGTGAGCTCGTGCTCGATCCAGACGAGTTCTATATTCTAGTTTCCCGGGAGGCAGTGCATGTCCCCCCCCTCTATGCGGCTGAAATGACGCCCTTTGATCCTCTGGTTGGTGAGTTCCGTGTTCACTATGCAGGGTTCTTCGATCCGGGCTTTGGACATACCGCTACCGGAGGCACAGGAAGCCGTGCTGTGCTGGAAGTGCGCAGCCATGAGGTGCCGTTCATTCTTGAACATGGGCAGATCGTTGGAAGACTGATCTACGAGCATATGCTGGAACGCCCAGCCGCGCTTTACGGCACCGACCTCGGTTCAAACTATCAGGCTCAAGGCTTGAAACTCTCCAAGCATTTCAAATAGACTTACGGTGCTAAAGCCCGGCTTGACAAAGCCGGGCTCAACCGGTCCTGATAAGGTCATGCGGGTGTAGCTCAATGGTAGAGCAGCAGCTTCCCAAGCTGAATACGAGGGTTCGATTCCCTTCACCCGCTCCAGATTGAAACCTTCAAGCCTGATAGCTCCGCCTTGATTGCAGTCTGCAAAGGCCATAAGAGTTATCGCGATGAAGAGCGAGCCCCGGAGTTAAAATGTCAGAACGCACAAACCGTTTCTTGGGAGATACGCCGGGAAGGGTATTGCTGAAACTGATAATTGTTTCGCTGGTTGTTGGCGTCGTCATGAGCGCCTTCAATTGGTCACCGATGGATATTGTTTACGGGGTCGAAAACTTCGTCCGGCGTATCTGGAATCTCGGATTCGGGGCGATTGAAGGTTTTGCATCCTACTTGCTGCTTGGAGCAGCGGTTGTTGTTCCATGTTTCATCATCCTGCGGATTTTGAATTACCGCCGGTAAAACAAAAATTACTTGCACAGCAGCTTTAACGTGAAGCAGCCATAATTGGGCGCTACCCGCATGCGCTCGATATTCAAGGGTTGCTCATGCCAAACACCAGTTTTCAAATTTCCCGCCGCCACTTTATCGGTCTGGCTGCCGTTGGAACCTTGCTCCCGCTGGCCGCCTGTCAGACCATCGGGCCTGCCGGAAACAGCATGGGCGCTTCGGCTTCTGCGAGCGCAAACATCAATAATATTCGTAACGGCAATGGACTTTCTGGTTTGGAGAGCGATGCCATTCTGGAGCGAGCCGCCGGGCAACAGGCAGCCTATATGGCGAAGGCCGGGCGCATGGTTCACACCACGGGCTGGGGAAAGAGTTTCGAAGCACGGGTCAAGACCAACGAAATTCATGGTGCCGCTGCAGAGAATATTGCAATGGGGCGCATGGACATCGATCGGCTTTTCGCGATGTGGATGGCGTCCCCGCCGCATCGTCGCAATATGCTGGATGCTCGTTTCAAACGCTATGGCTTGGCCTATGCCGAGGCAAAGGGTGGTAGCGGAGAGCGATACTGGGCGCTGGTTCTTGCAAGCTAAGGTGGTTGTCGCAATTACTCTGGCAAGGTTTGATGCGCGGTGGCATAGAGAAACAGCAGCTGATTCCGGTTGCAATGCCGGTGCCATAGATGATGATCGATACGCCACCTGTTCTCAGTTCAAAAACTATTCGCCCTTTTGAGGTAACGAATCGCCTCATGTTGGCTATTACCATTCCAGTAATGCTGGCATCGCTGACAACGCCATTGCTGGGGCTCGTCGATACTGCCGTGGTTGGTCAGCTTGGTGATCCACATTTGCTGGGTGGTCTTGCCATTGGGGCGTTGGTCTTCGATTTTCTGTTTTCGACCATGAACTTCCTGCGCGCCGGGACGACCGGGCTGGTTGCGCAAGCTATGGGGCGGCACGACAATATTGAGCAACAGGCGGTCTTCTGGCGCGCTATCGGCATCGCGGTTGTTGCGGGACTCGTCTTTATAGCGGCAACGCCACTTATCCTCAGTGCTACGATCAGCTTCATGAATCCGGGTAAGGCAATCGCCGATGCCATATCGACATATGTATCGATCCGGCTGCTTTCCTCGCCCATGGCGCTTGGCAATTTTGTGGTGCTCGGCCTCCTTTTGGGGCAAGGCAAGGCGATGCAGGGTCTTTATCTTCAATTCCTGCTGAACGGCATCAATGTCATCATGACGATCTGGCTCGGACTTGTTATGGGATGGGGCGTTGTGGGTATTGCATGGGGCACAGTGCTTGGCGAAACCGCCGCGCTTCTTGTCGGGCTCGCCCTCGTTTACAGGCAGTTTCGTGCTGTACCCAATCCATCCCGCGCGCGCATTCTGGATATGCACGAAATACGCAGGATGTTTACCGTCAACCGCGATATCATGTTGCGTTCGTTCTTCCTGTTGATCGCCTATACCTATTTCACGCGCGCAGGGACGGAAGCAGGCGCTGTAACGCTTGCGACCAATGCTGTCCTGATGAATTTCCTGCTGATCTCGGGCAATTTGATCGACGGCGTTACCACTGCCGCAGAACAGATTGCCGGGCGGGCCGTGGGTGCGCATTATCGCCCGGCATTTGACCGTGGTATCAGGCTGTCATTTTTGTGGGGGATGGTGCTGGCATCCCTCATGGCGTTGTTTTTTCTGATCTATGGCAATGCCATTGTCGCGGTGCTGATAAAATCACCGGAAGTGCAGGCTCTTGCCGCGATCTATTTGCCCTGGGCGGCCCTATCGCCGGTCGTCGGCCTGTTAGCGTTCCATATGGACGGCGTGTTTATCGGCGCAACCTGGTCACGCGATATGCGCAACATGATGGTTCTGTCATTGCTGGGCTATTTTGTGGCCTACTTCATATTGCCGAAATATTTGGGCAATCACGGGCTATGGCTTGCCTTATACCTGTTTCTCGGACTGCGTGGAATATCGCTCTTATACATCCTGCCCAGCAGAGCACGCGTACAGTTTGCCGATTAGTCCGGGGTGCTTCTTGATGCCCAATCATTGACATCGCGATCGCGCAATTCTGCAATATTGGAGATAGCTTCCCTGCGCATGATCGCCGAAATTTCCTTGATGATCTGGCCTGCAAGACCCGGCCCTTGGTAGATCATACTGGTATAAAGTTGCACAAGATCAGCTCCTGCGCGAACTTTGCTGATCGCCGCTGCAGCGCTGTCTATACCGCCCACGCCTATGATGGGAAGGCGTACGCCGACCCGCTGGCGCATTTTGGCGAGTATGATCGTTGAACGCTCAAAAACAGGACGGCCTGAGAGGCCGCCGGATTGGGCAGCGTTGCCGGTATTCTTCAAGCCAGATCGAGCCAATGTCGTATTGGAAATGATAAGCCCATCGAGCGGATGCAAGGCAATTTCCGCCGCGATGTCATCAAGGCTGGCATCGGGCAAATCCGGTGCAATCTTGAGAAAAACCGGTCGTTTGACTCCAGAGCGCGCAGCGAGATCGTCACGCGTTTCCAGAACTTTGCCAAGCAACTCTTTCAGGCTGTCTCGAGTTTGCAAATCCCGCAAGCCGGGCGTGTTTGGTGATGAAATATTGACGGTGAAATAGCTTGCAAGATCATGGAACTTGCGAATTCCCGCCACATAATCGGCGATCCGATCAGAGGAATCTTTATTCGCGCCAATGTTGACGCCGACAATACCGCCGCGCCCGCGTCGCTCACTCAGACGTTTAAATGCAGCATCGTGCCCGCCATTGTTGAAACCAAGGCGATTGATCACTGCCTCGTCCTCGACAAGACGGAAAATACGTGGCTTTGGGTTGCCCGCCTGGGGCAGCGGCGTCAACGTGCCGACTTCAGCAAATCCAAATCCGAGCTTGAGCAAGGCATCGGGAATTTCAGCGTTCTTGTCATAGCCAGCCGCCATGCCAAGCGGGTTGGGAAAGTCGAGGCCCGCTACGTTGACACGCAATGCCGGGTCGCTGATCGGGGCACAGGCTGGGACAAGGCCAGTCTTGAGCGCCTTGATCGAAAGGCCGTGAGCGTCTTCCGGATCGAATTTGAAGAGCAGATTGCGACCGATTGTTTGAAACAGGCCGCTCATGCCGTTAGCTCCGGAAATATGTGTTTGCCATCACTGCCGAGAGGCAGCGGCTTTACCCATTCAACAGCATCGAGCGGCAATAGTGCATAAAGATGGGGGAAGAGGGCGCCGCCCCGCGATACTTCGAATTTGAGCGCCTGACCAAGTCTGTCGGCACGTACAGCGACCAGAAGCAGATTATCTTGTCCGGCAAAATGCTTGTCGGCCGTTTCCCGAACCTGCTCTGCTGTCGAAAAATGGATATAGCCATCGGCATGGTCGATAGGCGCGCCATCGAATACACCCTTACTTTCGGCCACCTGCCAAAGCGCACGCGGTGTCAGCTTATAAATCATTTGTGTCATTACAGATTTACTAGACGCAAAACCGCCATGCGCAAAGCGTAGACTGCACTCGATAACAGAAATATCGGTCGTTTTCGGATTTTTGGCGTATTGTTTGATCATGATGGATCGTCTGCAAAGGCTGGAGGAACTCAATGTCACGCACACTCGCACCATTCGCCTTTCTTGCTGCTGCATCGCTATTTGCAGGATCAGCAACGGCACAAGAAACAACAAGTTACTCGCTGGAGAAAACCGCAGACGGTTATGTCCGGATGAATAATAAAACTGGTGAAATGTCGATCTGTCATGAAAAGCTTGGCCAACTGGTCTGCAAAGTTGCAGCGGAAGAACGCACGCTTTACGAAGAAGACATTGCCGATCTGAAGGCTCGTGTTGCCAAGCTGGAAGATACGGTGGCCGGAATCGGCAAGCTGCCGCCGGTGGTCCGCGATAATCTTCCTTCAGATGAGGATTTTGAAAAAGGCCTGAGCTACATGGAAAAGTTCATGCGGCGCTTCATGGGATTGGCCAAGGAACTCGATGGCGAAAACAAGGATGCGCCGTCAAATCCGGCTGTTCCGCAAAAGACCTGAAATGCCTTGATTTTTGACAGTAAGTTGGCAGTAGGCATTGTGTATTGAATCGCATTTGTTCTTGATTTGTTCTGCAACTTCGTGCACCTTTATCGCTTGGAATTCTTCTCTGGGAGCGATGAAATGTTTGCCGTACCAACATTGATTGGAGAGGTTTCGATCAGGCTTTTTGTGCGACATGGTGATCAGCAGGATGCCCTCGATTTTTATGAGAATGTATTCGGGGCAAAACTGGCGGGGCGTCCTTATTTGCATGACGGTGTTTTGATTGCCGCCGAAATACGCATGGGTGAATCGGTAATTATGATTGTGGGAGCCAACCCGAAACGTGATGCTGATGCCTCGCTGGGTGGTCCTCGCTCTGCCCATGCTATTGGCGCAACACCCGTTATGCTGGATATCCATGTGGATGATGCGGATCGCGTGATGCATCATGCAATCTCGGAAGGTGGAACGGCACGCAACGAAGTGGAGACGCTTGAGAGCGGCGATCGCGCTGGCGTGCTGGTCGACCCGTTCGGCCATATTTGGGTCATCAAGTCACGCCGCAAGCATCTGGCAGCGTGACTGGTCAGAAAATGGATGCCGGCCTTTTATACTGCCGACATCAGGTGGCAAAGCGTTTCGTCGCCGCCACAAGCTCATGCACTATCCCGGGTTCGCTTACCGCATGTCCCGCATCTTCCACGATACGCAAGTCGGCTTCCGGCCACACCTTCTTTAAATGCCATGCGTTCAGAAGGGGAGTGCACATGTCGTAACGGCCATGCACGATGATCCCTGGAATATCGCGGATCAGATGTGCATTGCGCAGCAAATGATCATCCGTATCGAAAAAGCCCTTGTTCTGGAAGTAATGGCATTCGATACGCGCAAAAGCGATGGCGAAATGGTCGGAGGCGAAGGCATCCGCTCTGGCGGGATCAGGTAGTAGGGAGAGGGCTGAACCTTCCCAGCGCGCCCACAGCTTGGCCGCAGCCAGGCGCACAGCTTCATCAGGATCGGTCAGGCGCTTGTAATAGGCCGCGATCATATCGCCGCGCTCTTCTTCAGGAATATGCTCCTGATACGCTTCGAAGCGATCCGGGTATATAATGCTGGCACCGTTTGAATAGAACCAATCAATCTCGAAGCGGCGAATAAGGAATATGCCGCGCAAGATAAGTTCGGTTACTTTTTCAGGATGGGTTTGCGCATAGGCCAGCGCAAGCGTTGATCCCCATGATCCGCCGAATATTTGCCATTTCTCGACGCCAAGATGCGCACGAATACGCTCCATGTCGGCGACCAGATCCCATGTCGTATTCTCATTCAATTCGGCATAGGGCGTTGATTTTCCGCAACCACGCTGATCAAACAGAATAATACGATAAAGTTCCGGGTCGTGCAGCCGACGCATGGTGGGGTTTATCCCACCACCCGGACCGCCGTGAATCATGATGACAGGTTTGCCATCAGGATTACCGCACTCTTCCACGTGGATTGTGTGCAATTCGGAAACTTCCAACATTTCTTCCGAATAAGGCTGCGCCTCAGGGTAGAGAGTATGTGTGATCATCCAGTTCTACTTTCAAACTTTTCCCCACAAGCGATAATCGCTTGGGAATAAGATTTTAACAAGGCATTTCATTTCTCTGACCCTAATAGGTTTGAGTAGGGCGCAGTAAAATTGCGACCTGTAAAAATCTAGTTGATATATCAGATGAATTGGATTTAGTCGTTTGAATTAGATATTTCGCATTAATAACTGCAGTTATTTTCAATACCAAGGGATCGTTTGGACTATGAAATATACAATTGTCATTGTGGATGACCATCCCTTGTTTAGAGGCGCTTTAAAATTAGCGCTTTCCTCTTCAAACGAACATGTAGAAATTATTGAAGTTGGCGATCTTGATGGTGCCAAGCGTCTTATTGAGTCATCGGCCGAGATTGATCTTGTATTACTGGATCTCTCATTGAACGGCATTGGTGGGATGACCGGTCTTATCACCTTGCGGGCGCTGCAGCCACTTGTTCCGATAGCTATAGTATCAGCCACGGATGATCCGGTAACCATACGGGCTGCGCTCGGACTGGGCGCTTCCGGATTCATTTCCAAATCCTCCACACCAGATGTCATTAATGCAGCCGTGCAAACCATTCTTGACGGGGGTATCTGGTCCCCATTGGATGGAAGCGAAGAAGGTGAATTGGACGCCGATTTAGCCGATCTGATCCGGTGTATCCGCAAGTTGACGCCGCAGCAGGCGCGCGTGCTCGATATGATGGCGGATGGAATGCTGAACAAGCAGATCGCCCATGACCTGAATGTGTCAGAAGCCACAATCAAGGCCCACGTTTCTGCGGTGCTTTACAAACTGGGCGTGGAAAGTCGCACCCAAGCCGTTATCAGGCTGGCCCGGTTCAGGGACGAAATGCAACCGGTGGAACTGCCACAGGGCTAGAGTAAAATTTGGCCTAACCTTCGAGGATCACTCGGCTGCGATACTTTGCCGGAAATGTGAGAGCAGCGCGCGCAATATGGCTGGCCGCACTGGCTTGTTGATCAGCGATACACCCAATGCGGCTGTCCGGCGCTGGACCTCTTCAGATCTGTCGGCTGTAATCAACGCCGCATCAATATCACTGCCATAATAGTCCCTTGCCGATTGAATGACGTCGAGTCCGTTCTCGTCCTCGAGATTATAGTCAGCCAGAATAGCATCAGGCGGGGACTTGTTTTTAGAACAATACTCCAGGACTGCTTTGCCCGTTCGAAATGCCACTATGCTGCAACCCCAGGCATTCAACAGTTCTTGCAGACCAGCCAGCGAATCCGCATTATCGTCAATGCAGACTATGCGCATTCCTGTCAGCGAACTCGCTGGACGCAGTGTGGACGCGGTTTCACTGGAGGATAAGGCAAGTTTATCGGAAAGCGGCATCGTGACTGAAAATATCGAGCCCTTGCCGACAACCGACTGTACGTTGATACCCAAGTCAAGGATTTTGCCAATCCGTTCCACGATAGACAGACCAAGGCCAAGTCCATCAGATTCTTTCATGCCTTCTGATAACCGGGCAAACTCATGGAAAATATAATCGAGTTTTGACTGGGCAATACCTATGCCTGTGTCACAGACACTCAGCTGTGCAGATTGGCCGCGTTTACGCATGCCCACCAATATTTTGCCGCTTCGGCTGTATTTAATCGCATTGGAAATCAGGTTTTGGATCAGACGTCGCAGCAAGTTGCGATCCGTCGTTACGATAGCAGAGGTTTGCACGAGGCGAAGATCCAGCCCTTTTTCACGCGCTGCGGGAGCAAAATCCCTGACTATCTGCTGCAGGAGCGGATCAAGGCGAAAGACAGACATGACCGGTTTCAATGCGCCCGTATCCAGCCGGGAAATATCGAGGAGTGCACTGATGATGGACTCGACAGCTTCAAGCGATGAGTCAACATTTTGTACAAGCTCTCGCTCACGCAAATCGCCCAAGCGTTCGATCAATGCCGATGAGTAAAGGCGCGCGGCATTTAACGGTTGAAGAATATCGTGGCCGGCATCTGCCAGGAAACGGGTTTTCTCGATATTGGCCTCTTCCGCACGCTTTTGGGCCTTCGCCAATTGCTGATTGGCCAATGTCAGTTCGCTTGTGCGATCGCGCACGCGCTGTTCGAGAGACTCGTTTGTTTGCCGCAGTAATTCATCAGCATTGATGGTGTCGCTGATATCAGTGAAGGTAGCAACCAATCCGCCGTCAGGCATGGCGTTGGAGCGAATTTCGATGGTTTTTCCGCTGATTCGGAGCTTCACGCGCAGGGGTTCTTTGGCATTGATGAACGCGTCCATATTGAGCGGCTGTTGCGTGTTCAAACTATCCCCATTGCGAAATAATGCGGTCAGAATCCGGTCGAGCGGTGTCCCCATCCGCTGTTGTTCACTGAGCAAATCCAAAGTGAGTTGAAACTGCAAATTCCAGCAGCTCAAGCGATATTGACTGTCGAAGACGCCAATTCCCTGATCCATCTGGTCCAAAGCGGTCTGGAGAAGCTGGCGGTTCTGCGAGAAGGCATCGGTAGCGTGATCCAGCAGAATTTG
Source organism: Phyllobacterium sp. 22552 (assembly GCF_052044585.1). Classification (NCBI taxonomy): domain Bacteria; kingdom Pseudomonadati; phylum Pseudomonadota; class Alphaproteobacteria; order Hyphomicrobiales; family Phyllobacteriaceae; genus Phyllobacterium; species Phyllobacterium sp. 22552. The sequence goes on from NZ_JBQENG010000003.1 coordinate 350,277, forward strand.
CGCCTGCCGTTGCGCTGTGCTGGCCGGTCCCATCGCCAGCGACAAGATCAGTCGGGCTGATGGTGGCCCAACGATGCCGGACAAAAACTGTTCGGCAAAATGTATGGTGTTAAAGTCCGCCGGTTCATCATCGCCCAGCGTGATGTTCGACTGTTTGTAGAAATTGTTGAAAGCAAATTCCGTCTGCGCGCTGCCAATATATTTTGCCAGCGTAGCCTTCAATTGCCTGACCGTGAGGTTCGATTCCACACTATTGAGTGGGTTTTTTGAATGAACCTTATCTGCAATGAATATCGATGCCTGGATGCGTTCGCTTGGAGTAGCGGTTCTGGAAACCGATCCGAGGATGAAGAGCGCAACATTCACCACCAGCGTCCAGAAGAGACTATTGACCAGTTCGGATGTCTCGAAGCCAAACAAGGCCTGTGGTCGTAGCGTTACAATGCCGAATGGGCCATTGGTGAGAAGACTGGAATCCATCGGCACGAGACTTGGCAGGGCCATCGTGTACAACCAGATGGAAATGCCTCCGAATATGCCAAGAAAAACGCCGCGCGCATTGGCACGGCTCCACAGCATTCCACCCAAAAAGGCAGGAGCAAGCTGGATCATGGCCGTGGCGGAGATAAGTATCAGTGATGCAAAGCTCACATGCACCGAAAGGACAAATTGATAGCCGAATGCGGCCAGAAGAATCGCGAAAACAACGACGCGGCGGAGCCCAAGAATGATTTTTGAATAATCCTTGGCTGCATTTGTGCCCACCGATGTCCGTTTCAGAACAAGCGGCAAAAGCAGGTCATTTGAAATCATGACGGACAATAATATCGATGGAAACAGCATCATTGTCGCGGCTGCTGCCAACCCGCCCGCAACCCCGATTATTGCCAGCCAGAATTGTCCTGCGGCCACAGGCAGCGCCAGGAAATAGAAGTCGACGGAAGCATTGGCCGGAAGAACGATCGAGCCAACAGTCGCTATGAGAAAGATGAAAACTCCAAGGACCAGCATGGTTGCCGAAATGAACCAGCGGGCCGTGCGCAGCTCGCTATCATTCCTGTTTTGAACGATGATGAGATGAAATTGACTGGGGAGAAGAAATACTGAAGACACTCCGAATATGACAAGACTGATGAAGTCCCCAATGGAAAACTCATGCTTGAGAGCGGTTATGTGGCTTGGATTGGTCGAAATCATAGCAAGAATTTCTGACGGCGAGCCGAAGAGCCAAGTGGCAGTGGCTATTCCAATGGATAAAATCGCCGCATATTTGATCACAGTGTCCAAGGCCAAGCTATGAACGATTCCATTGTAGCGCTCTGCTGAAGGATTGGATCGACCGCTGTAAAAGACAATGAACACGGCGATCAGTGCGATAAACAAAAATGGGACGACAAGGTGGTCGGTGTGGTCATGGCCGGTTTGCGGCGTATAAGCGCCTGCCAGCACGTCGAAGAGGTAGTGAATCGAACTCATCAACAGGGCGAAATAGGGGATTAAACCCACGGTCGTGATGGATGTTACGACGGCGGCCACCAGGAAGCTTTTACCGTATCGCGCACCAATCATGTCGGAAATCGAAGTGATACCTTCTGCCCGCGCCAACTGTCGCAATTTGAGCAGGAAGGGGAAGCCGACAGTAAAGATCAGTAGAATTCCCACATACAGACCAACAAATTCTATGCCATGCAGTACAGCGTAGCCCGTCGACCCGTAATAGAGCCAACTACTGCCACTCGCGGCAATTGCGAGTGAATATAGCAATGGGCGTGATCGGTTTATTGTGGCTTCGCTCTGATGATCCGTAATGTAGATCGTACAGAATTGTATCGAGAAGTAGAGAATCGCGACGATTATCGCGGTCCAGCTTGCCATTCGCTATGTCCCCGTATTGGGCCGAAAACGTTGAGTGATTTACGCTGAAGCAAGCGAGTCAGCCGGCAAATCAGCTGTAGAAACATTCAACCGGTCTATTAATTAATACGCAAATTCTGGTAGTGTGGCGCTTGGAATAAAGACTATCTGGGGCGGATGATTCGCTTTATCACACAATACTGGAGAGTGGTATATCATGCTAAAGGAATTCAAAGAATTTGCCTTGAAAGGTAACATGGTTGATCTTGCAATCGGTGTGATCATCGGTGGCGCTTTTGGCAAGCTGGTAGAATCCATCGTAGCTGATCTGTTGATGCCAATTATCGGCCTCTTGACCGGCGGTATTGATTTTACAAATCTCTACATCCAATTGTCGGGTGCTCCGGCCCCAACCCTTGCAGCTGCGCGCGAAGCCGGTGCAACCATTGCTTACGGCAATTTCATCACTCTCCTTATCAACTTCCTGATCATCGCCTGGGTGTTGTTCATGGTGGTTAAAGCCATGAACAGATTCAAGAAAAAGGAAGTGGCGGCCGATCCCACTCCAGCCAGAGAAGAAGTTCTACTTACGGAAATTCGCGATCTGCTTGCGAAGAAATAAGTTTTCCCCAAACCCCAGCCAGCAAGCTGGGGTTTTTCTTTTGTCATCTTCTGTCAGCAGCACATCATTTCGGCTGATGGAAACATCACAAATATCCGCGTGATAAAAGACCTGCGTTGCGTTAGGCCTTCTGCTCAATGGGTCTCTACGGAATGATCCTTGGGGACCTGCAAAATATTGAGTGGGAAGCGCCATGAGTTTAATTCAACATCTCCGGCACGAAGCGGCAGTGGCACCGGAAAGCGGCATCGTCGCGGTTATGAACCACGGCAGAAAGCAGGAGGGAGTTATTCCTCTCTGGGCCGGTGAGGGCGATCTTCCGACCCCGGAATTCATACGGGCCGCAGCGGGCGAAGGTCTTGACAATGGCGAGACATTTTACACTTGGCAACGCGGCATTCCCGAGTTGAGGCAGGCTCTATCCGACTATTATAAGCGTCATTTCTCTGTCGATCTTCCTGTCGAGCATTTCTATGTGACAGGCTCAGGCATGCAGTCCATTCAACTCGCCGTGCAAGCCACCGCCGGGACGGGCGATGAAGTTATTTATCTTTCTCCCGCATGGCCAAATTTTGCTGCCGCCGCCGCCATTGGCGGAGCAACGCCCGTTGCGGTGACGCAGGATTTTACCGGCAATGGCTGGACCTTCGATCCGCAAAAGATTCGCGATGCAATCACGCCAAAAACCAAAGCTTTGTTTATCAACACGCCATCCAACCCATCCGGCTGGACTGCGGATGTGGAGACATTGCGGGAGATGCTGGCAATAGCGCGCCAGCACGGCCTATGGATAATTGCCGATGAGATTTATGCGCATTTTTACTATGGCGCGCGCAGGGCTCCGTCATTCCTTGATGTCATGGATCCGGAAGATCGCATCATCTTCGTCAATAGTTTTTCGAAGAACTGGGCCATGACTGGATGGCGGGTGGGGTGGCTCGTTGCCCACCCTTCGCTCGGCCAGACCATTGAAAACCTGATTCAGTATTCCACGTCAGGTGTTGCGCAATTCATGCAGCGTGGGGCCGTAGTCGCGCTGAATCAGGGTGATGATTTCATCCGTTCGCAGGTAGAACGCGCCCACAAGGCTCGCGATATCCTGTGTGCCCGCCTGGCTGCCACGGGACGTGTGCACCTATCGCCACCTGCCGGCGCATTCTATCTCATGTTCGGAATTGAAGGCATTAGCGATTCTTATCGGGCTGCCTTCGATATTGTCGACCAGGCGAAGGTTGGCCTCGCGCCCGGAACAGCTTTTGGCGATGGAGGAGGGGCCTTTTTGAGGCTTTGCTTCGCCCGTAGGCTCGATGAGATTGAGACCGCTGCCGATCGACTGGCCGAATGGATCAGGTCCCGGTAGCGGACGGCCTTATCAGCCGCCTGCCTTGGATACGGCCAGCGTTACCACCCGGTCACTGGCTTCCACAGGTGTCGCTTCTCCGGTGGAGAATGGAATGCCGAGCGCGGTCCAGACTTCCACGAGGGCATCCTTCAGCTCAACAATCAGCTCATTGCTGTGGAACGGTGTTGGCGTAATGCGCAGCCGTTCGGTGCCGCGAGGAACTGTCGGATAGTTGATCGGCTGGATATAGATGCCATGCTTTTCAAGCAGGCGATCACTGGCCTTCTTGCACAACTCCGGATCGCCCACGTGAACCGGCACAATATGGGTTTCTGAGGGCATGACCGGAAGATTGGCCTGTGCAAGAACATGTTTGGTCAATTGCGCCTGTTGCTGGTGCAATCGGCGCTCTTCCTGAGACACCTTCAGGTGCCGGATGGATTCTGTCGCGGCAGCGGCGATCACCGGCGGCAAGGCCGTTGTGAAGATAAAGCCCGGTGCATAGGAACGAACTGCATCGATGACACTTTTGGGCCCGGTTATATAGCCGCCCAAGGTGCCGAATGCCTTTGCCAGCGTTCCCTCAATAATGTCGATTCGATGCGAAAGGCCTTCGCGATCGGTGATTCCACCGCCCCGCTCGCCATACATGCCGACCGCATGAACCTCATCAATATAGGTCATGGCATTGTATTTTTCGGCAAGATCGGCAATGGCATCAATGGGGGCGATATCGCCATCCATCGAATAGACAGATTCGAACACAATCAGCTTGGCGCGTTCGCGTCCGGCAGCCTTCAGGAGTTCTTCCAGATGCGCCAGATCATTGTGACGGAAAATGCGCTTCTCTGCACCCGAACGCTTGACGCCCTCGATCATGGAAGCGTGGTTCAACTCATCGGAAAAAATCAGGCAGTTGGGCAGAAGCCGGGCAATGGTTGAAATCGAAGCTTCGTTGGAAACAAAGCCCGATGTGAAAACAAGCCCGGCCTCCTTGTCGTGAAGATCGGCAAGTTCAGCTTCAAGCTCGACAAGCGGGTGATTGTTGCCTGAAATATTGCGGGTGCCGCCAGCGCCCGAACCCATGCGGCTCGACGCGTCATGCATCGCTGCAATCACCTTGGGATGCTGGCCCATGCCGAGATAATCATTGGAGCACCAGACAGTAATCTCGCGCGTGTCCTCCGCCGAGCGCCAGAGCGCGCGCGGGAACTTTCCCACAATCCGTTCCAGATTGGCAAAGACTCTATAGCGCTTTTCAGCATGCAGCTGGTCAATAGCGTCTTCGAAAAAACGACGATAGTCCATGAAGTGCTCCTATATGCTTCATTTACTACCGTTTTTGCCCGCCAAAATCCACGACTGCGGGGTGGGCAATTTGCCACGCTTCGCATAATGCGCAATGGACAGTGGAAACCTTATGGAAATGCTGGCCTATCAGCAGCCTGCACTTGATAATTACGCAGGACAATGCCGGGGGGCCATCCCCCGGCGATTGCTTACGTCAGAAACGCACGGCGATATCGGCGTTGACACCATTGGCATGGCCCGATTGCAAGAATTGGCCTGTATAAGTTACACCCAGTGTCGTCCGTTGGCTGACATTAAAGTCCATTCCTGCCTCGATGAAGGCGGCATCACGCGCCGTGGGCAGCCCTTCAACCGTGAAGGGGGATGCGCCTGCAAACGACAATCTTTGTTGCGGTGTCAGGTCACCGAAGCCATGATTCCAGCCTATCGTACCGCGCAACATGGCTGAAATATCGCCACTAAAGACCATTTGGTAGGAAGCGCGCAGACCGAGTGTCGAGCTTGTACTGTCTGTCCTGTTTGCGAGCGCCGCAAGCTGACTGACCGCACCACTTTCCTCAAATGCCTCAGTTTTGACCGAAGCATGCCTGATACCGGCAAATGGTTCGACCACAAGCCCCTGCGCAGGTTTGAACTCATAGCCGAGTTCGCCGAAAACCTGAACCGAGTTCGCGCCATAATCCGCATGATGGTCGCCGTTAATATTACCGAAATGCACTTCGCGCTCGGTTTCGATCTCGTGATGAGCTAGATTGACGCCGAAGCGCAAGCCAAGCGCATCCCAGTTTGCCCCGCCATAGACACCCATCTGGTAGCTGTCTATATTGGCTTTGCCATAGGCGTTATTGACGGAACTGCTGCCATAGCCTCCCAGCAGACCGGCACGCCACTGTGCACCGAGAAAATCATCCTCGATGATACCGTCAAAGCCGGTGACCAGACCGCCCGTCTTGCTGCTGACGCCGCTTGCATTGCCATTGCCATCAAGCCGCGCCCAGGAGCCGTAGCCCTGTCCCCAAAGCTGCGTTGTCGCTTCTGGTTCGGTGAGGGCGAAAGCTTCAGGGATTTTCGTCCGGTCCGGTCCGTAGGCAAGAGGTGCCACGCTGACAGACTGCGCCGACTGCCCCTTGGTAGCAATGCCGTCAAATGCACTGCGGATACGGCTTGCGGCAGCATCGCCTATCATCTGATTGTTCTGCACAAGGGTATTGCTCAAGGAGGCATGAACCTCACCGGTCAACGTGTCATAATCCAGAGGCCTGTCCTTTGTGGAGAATAGAACAGTATTGAAAAGCGGGCTTTTTGTGCCAAAGGACTTGAACCCGCCCCAGACGCTGCGGTGGTTACTGGAACTCGCGTAAATGGGGTCCTCCAGCGCCAGCATCCTGTTCAAAACCGATTTGGTCGGATCAAAAAGGACATTGACGTTTTTCGCATCCTGAATGAGAGACGGGCTAATAAAGTTGAACTGTGGAGAAACCGCTTCAAATTGGCCCTCTACTCCACCATTCGCATGTAAAATCTCATATTGTTTGAGAAATAGCTGCTCGACCTGCTCCGAGGTGAGTAACTCGGGGTGACCAAGCATGCGGAGCTGAACATGGCCGCCGCGCAACATGGCCTTGCCACCTATGTCGATTCGATCGGCAGAGGATAGATCATCAGCAATCTCAATATCGAGCAGAGCCCCTTTTTCTATGGTTGCGTCACGGGCGATGCGAAGATCACCTATACGATCCCTCGTTCCAGGAGCAATCTTGGAGCCCGTTTCCGCATGAAGCGAACCGACGCTCCCATTTCCGTCTATGAACGTATTACCTTGGGCGGTAACGTCCGAAATCAGTGAACCGGTAACACTCAATCCGCCATGCGAAATTGTTGTTGGACCGGTATAGGTGCTGTTACCCGTTAAAATGGTCACGCCCGTTCCCAATTGCACCACAGTGCCTTCGCCGCTGATCGAGCCGGCAAAAGTATAACTATTAGATCGGTTGAAACCGAGCTCGGCTCCTTTGGATACCGCAACATCCCCGACGATAGAGCCGCTCAGTCCGCCATTTCCAAGCTGAAGCTTTCCTCCCTCGATGAAGGTTTCGCCCGTATAATTATTGGCATCGGTCAGCGTGAGGGTCGCATCATTCAATTTGTATAGAGCATTGTTGCCGTTCAGCTGATCGCCGAAGGTGAGGTCGTTTGTCGGAAAGAAATAGTGGCGCCTCGTGTCGTAAAAGCCTTCAGGTGATGAGAAGTAGGATCCGGCAAGGTCAGGGTGCTGCCAATGGGTGGCGAAATAATTCGCGATATATCCATGCGCACGCGTGGTCGCATGAACGCCGTCCCAGAAGAGATAGCCAGTTTCCAATGGCGTTGGATTTAGCCGACAGGTTTCATCGTCAATGCATTTATCGGTTGTATTTGAGAAGCCGAAGGCGCGCGGGTACCGCGTAACAACACCCATAAGCTTCAGCATGTCAGGCTTATAGATCGTCACCTCGCCGGAGTGCTTTGCCTCGAAATTGGCTGCAACCGATGCGATCGTATCGTTTATTACCTTTGTCAGGGCGCGAGCTGTATCACCATTGTTTTTGAACTCGGGAGTCAGGGAGGCATCCGGCACATTTGGCAGCAGGAAAATGCGCCCATTGGCAGAATAGAGCGTCTCCAGCCCTTGCTCCAGATTGTCTTTCACTTCCTTCACCAAGGGGGCAGGATTTGCACCAGACGCGAGGAGCTTGCTCAGCGCAAACAAATCATTGCCGCCGAACCAGCTGACAATAAGCGTATCCTTTTCGATGTGAGCGTAATCCAATTCTTCCAGCTGATCGAGTAAGCCGGGGATGAGCAGTGTTGAAATAAGGTCATCACCCTTACGCCCCACGCGCGCGCCCCCGACGGCATAATTCATCGACGAGCTGTCAGAAGCAGGCTGCGCTGGATATTCCCAAAGGTGTCCCGTAGCCTGTGCAAGGGTGCTCAGGTATTTAAGTCCAACATCATTTTGTTGGTAAACAGCCTCAATGAGCGCTCTTGATATAAGCTTGTCGACATTGTCGGGATAGCTTGTTGCTTGGACCTGATCACCCGCAAGATACTGGTTCCAGACCGGGCCGTTGCTAAACCTGCCAAACGGCATATTGGCGCCATACTCTGCCATGCCTTTGATTTTGTTCTCAACGTCTTTCAGGGTAGCAACAATCGCTTTCTTGGTCTCAGAAGACAGAGACTTGCCGAGCGTAGCTAAAGTTTGCCTGGGAACAGAGTATGGAGGCTCGGAAAATGCAAGAAGAGCATTAGAATACTCAAATAGTTTCCACCAGTCGAAATCTGGAGTGTCCGCAGGAGGAGACTCAATCGAACCAGAAATATCTCTGAGCGTCTGCGTTATTTTTTGCTGGTTTTGCCTAATGAGGTCCAGTGGTGGTTTCAGCGCCCCTATATCCGAAAGGCTGTCGCCAAATGTAACCATTCGCTTAAAGGGAAAGGGCTTGTTTACAAATTCTTCTGCCTGGGCCTGCGTAATGCACAAAGCCGCCGCAACAATTGCCAGAGTGCTTACCCTGTTGAACTTCCGTAAAATGCTCAATTTAAAATCCTCCCAGTATAAAAAATACGCAATGAAACTCGAGCTGTGCGCAGACACGCGGACGGCATGTCAGTATGAAGCAAGAATCGCAGATGATTTCTTTGGCTGGATAACATTCCGGCCTAAATCAATTGTTCTTTAGTATATATCGGTGACAACGTCAGAAATTTTCAACTGATCGCATTATAAGATTAGAATAATACAAAAAAATATTTTTGTAGAAACGCGATTCATAATAAATCATCCCAAATTTATATGAAGTAATATCTTTAATATAAACGTTATTTGGCAAATGACGTCAAGCTACTGTAAGTTGCGGATGGTTGATCTTCACTCTAGTTTTTCGGCGAGCATTCAGCAGCAAGGTTCGGTTGAAGGAATGGGCCGGTAAGTATCTCAGCAATTGGACGTATAAATGACCGGAAACCGGATAGAAATGCGTTCCGAGGCAGTCACAAGGCTTTTCCGTTGCGCCAGATGCTGCAATATAGGTTGGAGTGAGGACATAAAGGATAGGCGATCGCAATGACTGTACTTGTGACGGGTGGTGCTGGATATATAGGCAGTCACATGGTTTGGGACCTGCTTGAGGCTGGCGAATCTGTCGTCGTCGTTGATGCTCTTTCCACCGGTTTCAAATGGGCGGTGCCGCCTGAGGCAAAGCTGGTCGTCGGGGACATTGCCGATCAGGCACTGATGCGTCAGACCATTGAGCGCAATTATGTCGACGCCATCATCCATTTTGCGGGTTCCGTCGTTGTGCCCGACTCTGTCCGCGACCCGCTCGCCTATTATGAAAACAACACGTCAAAATCCCGCACGCTTATTGACGCCGCAGTTAAGTCTGAGGTCAAGAATTTCATCTTTTCGTCAACCGCCGCTGTATATGGCGATGCTGGTCTGCTGCCGGTAGATGAGGAACATCCCCCCCGTCCGGAATCGCCCTATGGCCTGTCGAAGCTGATGACCGAATGGATGTTACGTGATACCGCCGCAGCCCATAATTTTCACTACACGGCCCTGCGTTATTTCAACGTCGCGGGTGCTGATCCAAAGGGCCGCACGGGCCAGTCAACCCGTGGCGCAACACATTTGATAAAGATCGCCTGTGAAACCGCGCTTGGCAAACGCCGTTTCATGGAAGTCTTTGGCAATAATTATTCCACGCCCGACGGCACCTGCGTAAGAGATTACATACATGTCTCTGACCTGGTTGCAGCGCACCGTCTCGCGCTGGAGCGGTTGCGTTCGGGGGGCAGCAGCATGGTAGCCAATTGCGGCTATGGCCGTGGTTATTCTGTCAAGGAGGTCATTGCCAGTGTTGAGCGCGTACACGGTGCGCCGATCGATGCCCGCCCCACCAGTGCGCGACCGGGCGATGCCGCCTCGGTTGTGGCCGACAGCAGCAAGGCCCGCAATGAGCTGGGCTGGGTGCCGCAGCTGGATGATCTGGACAAGATCGTTGAGTCCGCGCTGAAGTGGGAGGCGGCGTTGCAATTCCGCAATCAACGATAGGTCAGGGGGACAGGCTATTCCTTTGGCTCTTTTTTGAAGGGCAGCATCAGCCGCAGCGTCAGGAATGTGAACAGTGAAATGATGATCGCGACATCATAGCTTGCCAGCCCAGCCGAAATGCCAATGGCGCCTGTTGCCCATATGCTTGCCGCCGTAGCCGTCCCGCGCACGGAATTCTTCAATTGGAGGATGGCGCCGCCGCCAATGAAACCGACACCGGTAATCAGGCCCTCAACAATGCGGGCCATTGCCTCGGGATTATCAGTGGTCAAATGCTCCGTCCCTTGGATGACACCGCAACTGGCAAGCGCCACCAGAGGGAAAGTCCGCACGCCGGCGCTGCGCTCTTCCGCCTCGCGCTCAATGCCAATCGGGACTGCAAGCGCATAGGCTATAAAGAGGGCAATCACGTGCGGAACGACAGGCAAGGAATTGAGATAATGGAACGTCTCGATCAATGAATTTTCCCCTGAAATGATTTGGCGGTTAACGTTTGGCACGACCAGACGTTCCACCAAGCTGTTGAAAACCGGGGAGATACGTTAGGCTGCGGCGCAGCGACACATTGCGTTAAGACCTTGCAATGTAGGAAAAGGGGAACCTTCGTCGTAGCGAACGGGTTTAAAGGACAAGAAAGTTGGAGTCTAAAACAATGGACGGCAGCAACCGGACCTACGAAAAACAACTCTCTCAAATATTGCGACGACATATATCGCAGTCTTGTTACCGGTCGGCAATTAGAGCTGCCGGAATATATAAAATAGAAGAAACCGTGCCTGAAAGCCTGCTGGATCAATTGAAGCGGCTTGATGATGCAGAACGGAATCGCCAAGGATAGACTATCAATTTTATTGCAGACCAAACAAAAAGCGGGCCGTTAAGCCCGCTTTTGTTTTTTATGCCGATCAATTCAGGCCGCGAGTGCAAGACCGTTGGTCTGTTCGATGGCCGATGAAACGGCTTTCGCTTCTGCATCCGCACCCATGGCAACGCCTTCGATGCGAATAAATTCCACGTCAGTCATGCCGATAAAACCAAGCGCTGTCTTCAGATAGGGTGTGGCATGGTCAAATGATGCGCCCGGACCATTGGAGTAAACGCCGCCGGAGGCGAGAATGACATAAACCTTTTTGCCGGTTACAAGACCTTTGGGACCCTCTGCACCGTAGCTGAAGGTTTTGCCGGAACGCATAACGTGGTCGAGCCACGACTTAAGCGTCGACGAGATGTTGAAATTGATCATGCCGGTTGCCAGAACGATGGTGTCGGCCGCCATAAGCTCATCGACAACCACATCAGAGACACCCACCACCTTTGCTTGTGGGGCTGTACGTGTTTCCTCGGGTGTGTAGATGCCTGCCGCAAAATCGGAATCGATATGGGGAAGGGGAGTGGTGGCGAGGTCACGTGTGACGAGTGTATTGCCAAGCTTTGCCGAAGCCAGCTTTTTTGCAAATTCGGTTGCAACACGGGTTGAGTGAGATGCTTCACCGCGTGGGCTCGAAGTAACGAGAAGAATGGATGACATCGTATTGTCCTTTCAGGAACGAAACTGATAGGCAATATTTGGCACTGGACATTTATCTATAAAACTGGGAAAATATCTATTGAACCCATCGATAAGATAGATATTTAAATGCTGCCCAATCCTACACTTGATCAGTTGCAAGTCTTTGTAGCAGTTGCCGAAACCGGGAGTTTCTCGTCCGCCGCAAGACGGCTCAATCGTTCGCAGTCAGTAATCAGCTATACAATCGCCAATCTGGAAGCACAGCTCGAATTGCAGCTTTTCGAGCGCGGCGGAGTACGGGAACCGCGATTGACTGATGCTGGCACAGCCATGCTTGAGGATGCGCGGCGCATGATTTCGGTGCTTCAAAACCTGCGCTCGCGGGCCGAGGGTTTAAAACAGGGGCTGGAAGCGGAAATTGCAGTGGCGGTGGATGTCACTCTGCCGTCGCCTGTCCTCATTGCTGTGTTGACTGCATTTCAAACGCAGTTTCCCACGGTCAGCCTGCGTTTGCACGTCGGCGCACTGGGTGTTGTCTGGGATCTGGTTCTCAAGAAGCAGGCGGATATCGGATTTGGCGGGCAGCCATTGGAGCCTTACGACGAGTTGGCCATTGGCCGCTTGGGGCAAACAACGATGATGCCTGTGGCAGCGCCTGATCACCCGCTGGCACTATATGAAGGGCCGGTGCCATTGGCTGTTATCCGCAACCACATCCAATTGGTGGTGACAGATTTGAGCGAACATACAAAGGGTAAGGACTTTGGCGTGTTTGCCTATAAGACGTGGCGCCTGACTGATGTCGCGACAAAGCATTCGCTCATGTTGGCTGGCCTTGGCTGGGGTGGTTTGCCTAAATGGATGGTCAAGGATGATATTGCCGAAGGCAGGCTTGTTCCCCTTGATCTGGAGCCCTATCCGGAACTGCCTTATAATTTAGTTGTTCTTCATCCTGTTGATGCAGCAATGGGCCCCGCAACGACGTGGATGGTTGAACGATTCAAACAAGAGCTGGCAAAGTTCGATTAAAGCCAGATGACCAATACAAGCCACTCAATATCGCCTTGTACTGCGATCGGAACTGTCTTCGGCAATATAGGAATGGGAATTGTCATAGGCATCGCAATTGGCCTTGTTCCGGGCAAAACCGACGATAAGGAATAGCCATATTGTCTGCTTGGAAAACTGGTGCTGCGAGAGAGGATTGAACTCTCGACCTCTCCATTACCAATGGAGTGCTCTACCACTGAGCTACCGCAGCCGATTTGCGAACGCGGCGGACTTCTGGCATATCATTGCTGAAATCGCAAGCAAGCAATCGTAATCTCTTGGGTAAAATATCCATAGAGAGCAAAAAACATAGGCTGGCTACCGGCAGATTGCTGTCGGCACTGGTCAAAATACCGGATAAAACCAATGTCCTTATTGCCCAAAAACCCGAGCCGCGAACAAGAGGAGCGGGAAAAACGCCGCTCGGAACAACTGCGCGCAAATCTTGCGCGGCGCAAACAGCAGACGAGATCGCGCCGCTCAGGCGCTGAAGATGGGCGCGATGAAGGTTTGAAAGCCGCGGCGTCGCAAAATGAGTCAGCCGATAGCGAAAAATAGAGCATTATTTTTCTGCCTCTCCTTCTTTGACGCAGAAACGACGCACTCACAATCAAGATCGAAAGATCTGTGTAAAGCCGATTCGAAGATCAGCGTTATGCACAGCAATGACAAGCCTTTCTTGAACCAGCACACGTGATGGTTTAAATGAACCCGCTCTGCAAAGGGCCTTTAACGACAGGACGGGTATTTCCCCCGCGAAAGTGACAAATTATGGATCGCATCAAGATTGTTGGCGGTAACAAGCTCAACGGCATCATTCCTATTTCGGGCGCCAAGAATGCGGCCCTGCCGTTGATGATTGCTTCTCTTTTGACCGATGACACGCTGACGCTGGAAAACGTGCCGCATCTGGCGGATGTCGAGCAGCTTATCCGCATCCTTGGCAATCACGGGGTTGATTATTCCGTCAATGGACGCCGCGAGCGTCAGGACGGCGCTTATTCACGCACGATCCATTTTACTGCACGCAATATCGTCGATACCGTAGCACCCTATGAGCTTGTCTCCAAGATGCGGGCAAGTTTCTGGGTTATCGGGCCGCTTCTCGCCCGTATGGGCGTTGCAACCGTTTCTTTGCCGGGCGGTTGCGCAATCGGTACCAGGCCGGTTGATCTGTTCATTGATGGCCTGCGCGCTCTCGGTGCCGATATCGAGATTGAAAACGGCTATGTCAAAGCCAGCGCGAAGGGCGGTCTTGTCGGCGCGCGCTACGTGTTCCCGAAAGTATCGGTCGGTGCAACCCATGTTTTGATGATGGCAGCAACGCTCGCCAAAGGCGAAACAATCATTGAGAATGCCGCACAGGAGCCCGAAGTCGTCAATCTGGCTGACTGCCTGAATGCCATGGGTGCAAAGGTCAGCGGCGCTGGCACGGCGACGATCACAATCGAGGGCGTAACAAGTCTTTCCGGCGCGCGCGTCCGCGTCATTCCTGATCGTATCGAGACAGGAACCTATGCCATGGCTGTGGCCATGACGGGTGGCGATGTCATCCTGGAAGGCGCCGATGCCAGTCTTTTGACTGCTGCCCTCGCAACGCTCGGCCAGGTCGGCGTTGAAATTTCAGAAACCAATTCCGGCTTGCGCGTTGTGCGTAATGGCCATGGCATCATGCCCGTCGATGTGACGACGCAGCCATTCCCGGGCTTCCCGACCGACTTGCAGGCGCAGTTCATGGGCCTGATGACCAAGGCCAAGGGCACGTCCCATATTACCGAAACCATCTTTGAAAACCGCTTCATGCATGTGCAGGAATTGGCTCGGCTCGGTGCCAAAATTTCGCTGTCAGGTCAGACCGCGAAGATCGAGGGTGTCGAGCGCCTACGCGGTGCGCCGGTCATGGCGACAGATCTGCGTGCATCTGTTTCGCTGGTTATTGCCGGTCTTGCGGCCGAAGGAGAGACGACGGTCAATCGCGTCTATCATCTCGACCGCGGTTTTGAGCGTCTCGAAGAAAAGCTGACACGTTGCGGTGCGGTGGTTGAGCGCATCAGCGACTGATCATCCGGAATTTCCACGTCGATTATGCATCTTGCATAATTCCCTTTGCCTTCGCTTTCCTCTAACAGGGAAGAGAGCAGGCTTCCTCACCGGAAGCCCTGATCCCGCAAATTAAGGCAAAGGGTAGACATGGACACTCTCAAACTCATCGCGCTTGATGAGGAAGATCTGCAAATCCTATCTGCGCATCTGCAGGATTCCGTGCTTAAAGTCAGCGATATCGACTATCTGGTAGCGGAAAAGAAGCTGGTACTTGGCGTCAATCGCTTCGTCTGGGAACTGGCCGATGATGGCAAGCGCCATCGTAGTTTCGAGCGTCGGCGTACAGCACTCCATTTTGGTCAGGTCTTGAGTCTCAAAGCCACGGGCATCGACCGCCATTATCCGGATGACGTTCTTTCCGTATTGGCAATTCGTTTCATCGTTACCGAGGCTCCATCCGGGTTTATCGAGCTGGTTTTTGCCGCCAATAAAGCCTTGCGTCTCGAAGTTGAAGCTATTGAAGCCCAAATGGCGGATTTGGGCCCGGCCTGGGAAACACAATCGCGTCCAGAGCACGAAGTCTAGCTTCTGACCCTAAGGAATATGTATCGTGGCAATTGTGCTGAAACAGTCTGACTCTGACTTTAACGAGAGTTTTTCCGCATTTCTTTCGACTAAACGCGAGGTCTCCGAAGATGTTGACCGCGTGGTCGAGACGATTATCAAGAATGTTCGCACCAATGGTGATGCGGCGCTGATTGACTACTCGAAGCAATTCGACCGTATAGATTTGGCGCAACATGGTATCGCCATTTCTGCGGACGAGGTTAATGCCGCTATGGAATCGGCGCCGCAAGCAACGGTCGAGGCACTCAAGCTTGCGCGCGATCGCATCCATTCCCACCACGCAAGGCAAATGCCCAAGGATGACCGTTATACGGATGCATTGGGCGTTGAACTTGGCTCGCGCTGGACCGCAATTGATTCAGTCGGGCTCTATGTTCCAGGCGGTACTGCGAGCTATCCAAGTTCTGTCTTGATGAATGCTGTTCCGGCACAAGTGGCGGGTGTTGAGCGCATTGTCATGGTGGTTCCCTCACCAGACGGCAAGCTCAACCCGCTGGTTCTGGTTGCAGCGCGTCTTGCTGGCGTCTCCGAGATTTACCGTGTGGGCGGCGCGCAGGCGGTTGCGGCACTTGCCTACGGCACGGAAACCATTGCGCCGGTCGCCAAGATTGTCGGCCCCGGAAACGCCTATGTGGCTGCTGCCAAACGCCGAGTTTTCGGCACTGTCGGTATCGACATGATTGCCGGCCCATCCGAAGTTCTCATTTTAGCCGATGCTGATAACAATCCGGATTGGATCGCTGCTGACTTGCTGGCTCAGGCCGAGCATGACAGCGCCGCGCAATCAATTCTCATAACGGATGATGAGACTTTCGGTGAGGCGGTCATGGCCGCTGTCGAGCATCAACTCAAGACATTGCCGCGCGGCCAGACCGCGAGCGAGAGCTGGCGGGATTATGGCGCGGTCATTTTGGTCAATGATTTGCCGTCAGCTTTGCCTCTGGTCAACCGCATCGCGCCGGAGCATCTGGAGATTGCAGCCGCCGATACAGAAGAGCTTTTGGCCGGCGTCCGCAATGCAGGCGCGATCTTTCTTGGCCGTTATACCCCGGAGGTCATCGGTGACTATGTTGGTGGTTCCAACCATGTTTTGCCCACAGCCCGTTCAGCCCGTTTTTCTTCGGGGCTTTCCGTGCTTGACTATGTCAAGCGAACCTCCATTCTGAGGCTTGGCGTTGAGCAACTGCGTGCCTTGGGACCGGCAGCGATTGAACTGGCGCGTGCGGAGGGGCTTGATGCGCATGGCAATTCGGTTGCAATCCGGTTGAACCTTTAGGAATCTGATGACGGCAAGTGATGCGAGATTGATCGATGTGGAACTGGACGACACGATCGGCCGTTCAACACCCGACGTCGAGCATGAACGAGCGGTCGCAATTTTTGACCTTATCGAAGAGAATAGTTTCCGTCCTGTCAGCGATGAGGGGACAGGGCCCTACAAGCTGAAGATTTCTTTGGTCGAATCACGTCTGATTTTTGCGATTTCACGGGAAAGCGGCGACGATGTTGTCACGCACATCCTTTCGCTCACTCCTTTACGCAAGGTCATCAAGGACTACTTCCTTATCTGCGAAAGCTATTATGATGCCATTCGCGCATCCAGCCCGAGCAAGATCGAAGCCATCGATATGGGTCGGCGAGGGCTGCACAACGAGGGATCGCAGGCTCTGATGGATCGACTTGGCGGCAAGATAGATGTCGATTTCGACACTGCCCGCCGGCTTTTTACACTGGTATGTGTGCTCCATTGGCGGGGATAGGCGCACCCGTGCCGGGAATGCCCGACCATCTGCCGGATGATGCGGCAGGTGGCAAACCGAGGATTCCGGGCGCCGTTCTTTTCATATGCGGCATGAATGCCATTCGCTCTCCCATGGCCGAGGCACTGGCTCGAAAAATACTGCCGTCAAAGGTCTATGTGGCATCAGCGGGCGTTGAAAAGGGCGATCCCGATCCCTTTGTGGATGCCGTGCTCGAAGAAATCGGATTGAAGCGGCTGTCCGTAGCGCCGCGCACCTTCAAGGAGCTTGAAGACGATTATTTCGATCTGATTATTACATTATCACCCAAGGCGCACCATATGGCTCTGGAGCTGACCCGGACGACGTCGGTGCATGTGGAATATTGGCCCACGCCTGACCCGACATTGGTGCGCGGTCGCAGGGATCAGATTCTGGACGCTTATCGTGATGTTCGGGATCATCTGAAACAACATATTGAGGATCGTTTCGGTCCATTGACTTGATACTCTTGTGCGTCCGTACAATTGGATCGAACTCCCTTGTTCACAAATGCTACGCAATACTATAGGTTCCGCGCAAAATTGCGGTCGAACACGGCCGCAAATTCAATTTCTGGAGATAGAACTACGCATGGCGAAAGAAGAAGTACTGGAGTTTCCTGGCCTCGTGACGGAGCTGTTGCCCAACGCGATGTTCCGGGTAAAGCTCGAAAACGATCATGAAATCATTGCTCACACGGCTGGGCGCATGCGCAAGAACCGTATTCGTGTTCTGGCAGGCGACAAGGTTCTGGTTGAAATGACCCCCTATGACCTCACCAAGGGTCGCATCACCTACCGTTTCAAGTAAACGTCCTTCAGCCTGTCCGCAGGAATTCTCTTTATGAGCGATCAGCACAAATTCGTTCTTGCCTCCGGTTCGCCGCGCCGCCTGTCGCTGCTTGGTCAGATCGGTATTGAGCCGGATAGTCTGCTGCCCGCCGACGTGGACGAGACGCCGCTACGGGCGGAGCACCCGCGTTCGCTGGCGCGTCGGCTTTCCCGCCTGAAGGCGGAAAAAGTTGCCGCAGAACTGAAGGAAAGTGCCGAGCTTGGCAAGGCCTATATCCTTAGCGCTGACACGGTTGTCGCTGTCGGGCGGCGCATTTTGCCGAAGGCGGAAATACTTGATGATGCGACCGCATGCCTACGTCTGCTGTCCGGTCGCTCCCACCGCGTCTATACGGGCCTTTGCCTGATAACGCCGGCAGGAAAATTGCGTCAGGACCTCATTGAAACCCGCGTTCGCTTCAAAAGGCTTTCGCGGGAGGAGCTGGAAAGCTATCTTGCGTCAGGCGAATGGCGCGGCAAGGCAGGCGGCTATGCAATTCAGGGTTTGGCGGGCAGCTTCGTTATCAAGCTGGTCGGCTCATACACCAATGTTGTTGGCTTGCCGCTTTATGAAACCTTGAACCTTTTGCAGGGTGAAGGGTTTCCCGTTTATGCCAATTGGCAGGCCTCAGGCCACTAGCAACTATATGTTTCCAATGGACTGCAATAGTGACTGACAACAAAAACAGTATGGCGAATGTTACGCCCCTGCGACCGACACGTCCTTGCCCCGAATGCAAGCGGCCATCCCAACGTGAACACTATCCATTCTGCTCGTCACGTTGCCGCAATGTAGACCTTAATCGTTGGCTGACGGGCGCCTATGTATTGCCCGCCGTCGAAAGCTCGGAAGACAGCGACGGCGAAGAAGACATGTAGCTGTCGGCCCGGGGGGGCTGACGAGCTCTAAAGTCTTATCACCCGCTGCGTTGCAGGCTGCGACAATACAATATTGATAGCCCGCAATGCGCTTATGCTATCTGCTATCGGCATGATAGCAGAGCCGGTTTTGCCCTGCCTCATCGCATCCATCAATGCAATTGCTTCAAACTGGCGGCCATTGCCGTCAAAATCGTATTCCTCAACAGTCCGGCCCGGCACAGGAAGGCGATCCAGTATTTTTCCGATAGTTCCGCCTGGGCCTGATAGAGGGCTGAACAGCGCTTGCCGGGAAAACCCCTGGTAGATCGTCAGTTCCCTTGCCTCGGTGAACGGAGTATTCAGCCGAATCGTGCCGGTTGTGCCCTCGATGATAAAATGATTCTTGCCATTTCGGTCGAAGCCGCAGGAAAGTTCTGCTTTCACATGATCATAATGCAGCACGATTTCAGAACTTATGTCGATGCCGTTTGGGGCCGCATGCCACAGCCCCGAAACCTTTTGTGGTTGACCAAGGAAAAACATTGCCAAGGAAACACACGAGATCCCGAGATCCCGACTGGCACCGCCGCCCAATGATCTGCTGAAATAGCGCGTCTTGGGATCGTATGGATGTTCATAGGATAACTCGGCGGTTATTTTGCGGATTGCTCCGATTTCTCCGGCATCCACTTTGGCTTTCGCGGCCGCGATTGCTGGCAGGAATCTTGTCCCCATCGCTTCCATGGCGAATACATCGGCGCGGGTGGCTTCCCGTTCGATGACGGAGGCTTCCGTATGGGAAGGTGCGAGCGGCCTTTCCGTCAGAATCGCTTTGCCTGAGCGGATGGATTTGAGAGCCTGCGCCACGTGGACCGAATTTGGCGTTGCAATGTAAACCGCATCAATCTCGGGATCGGCTACAAATGCATCAATGTCGGAATAGGCACGCTTGCTGCCAAAGTTTTCTTGAAACCGTTTTGCATTGGCTGTTGTCCGCGAAAAATTACCCACAAGCGACGCGCCGGGCACCAGCGCCAGATCAGCGGCAAATTGTCCAGCAGTTTGACCGCTGCCAAGAATGCCCCAGCCAAAAGGCGTCGCTTTGGCGGTTTTATCCCCCGTATCAATCATATAAAACGAATCCTGTCTGTAACCCCATCAAGAACGCATCGATCTATGCCCTTTGCAAGAGGCAGAAAAACGGCGAAAAAATCCTTAGTTGATGCTGGACAGCAGGATTTTTAGTGTTATAACCCACCCGCTTCCAACGAAAACCAACGCGTCGGAATGGCCTGCCAACTTTGGCAGCCAAAAGTGCCCAGATAGCTCAGTTGGTAGAGCAGCGGATTGAAAATCCGCGTGTCCGTGGTTCGAATCCGCGTCTGGGCACCACTTTTTTCTTAATAAAATCAAAAAGATAGTGCTCGGTGGCGTGAGCTTCACATGCTTGTTTCATGTCACACTGTGTTGCACTCAATCCTCAGCATTTGCACGCGTTTCAAATCAGTGACGGCGAATCCATGCGACATGGATGCAACATGGATTGACGGATTCGCGGCTCTCTGCACTGATGTCGAGATAAAGAACCTAGCGGAAGCTGGAGCTTATTAATCACTGCAATCCTAAAAACAATCAGGGCAAGGGATGGACATGTCGTTTTGCTGATGTACTTTTTGTAGGACCTGGCGCAATGCTTTTATTTGGAAGTTATCTGGCTCGGCGAGGCTAGCAGCTGCTTTGCTCCAGGAGCGGATGCCCAGCCTTGAGTTGAAAGAATTACCGAATCGGAGCCGCAAGCAGCCAGTCCGGTCTTGGATACCAGCCACACGATTGCTGCTGTTACTCCCGTGCAACGAACATGGCTTTTCGGGTGCGGCGGCGCGGCCGAGCGGGAGTCCCCTCCAATCGGCACGCAGCCTGCGCTCAGGCACTCATGAAATTTTGCGTATTTCCTGCCCCATCCCTGAGAACCCCTCAAGGCCAGCGTGAATGCTCCAGGGGTGCGGCCGGGACGTTTCGCCGCCCTTGGACTTAAATAGTGTCCACGCACGTCAAATAGCCTACCGCACTTCATCATCTCGCAGCAAAATACGACGTTCCCTCAGTGCGAAATCGCCGTAACTACTCTCACGCTCCCACACCCTCACGCGCATGTACCAAGCGAGCTTGCGACCCTCTACAAGCTTAGCTGCTTCGTCCACCACATCCTTGTTCACTTCAGCTGCGGCGCCGCATCGTGTTGTGCCACCCCGCGGATAGCGAGGCGACCAATGGTCATGCCAGAAATATGTCCGTGAAAGCCTCTTGTCGTTCGACACGACCTCAAGCGTATCGCCGCTTATTTGCACTGATCGCCCAGATGGTGCGCAAAAGTCGGCAACTATTGGAATGGTGATCCCAAACCAGTCGGCCTGCCAATACCCGTGCGGGACAGGAAACAACCCGACACATATCGGGGCAGCCGACCCTGGCGCGCCATCCTGTAGATCGTCGCTTAAAGGTGACTTCGGAAGCGGGCCACGTATGTCGAGCCTTTCCTCGACGACGAGTAGGTCCATCGGCTCATAAAGTCCGACGTCTTCCCGAAGCTCGAAGTCGTCCGACACGAAGAAGGCGCCGATATATATGTCACCGTATCTCGCTTCTTCGAATGGAAGGGGTGATGTGAGCGATACGCAGCGCTCCTCCTGCCCGCGCGTTAGAACAACGAAGTCCTTCAGCAACCGCTCAAGATCGGCCTCCTTTGAAACAGATAGTGCGGGAAACTCGCCAAGCCAATCTGGCCTCGCGATCGGGTCGACATCAAACAGACCTGCAACGGCCGGAATGTGTTCAAAAACTTCCTGTTCTGCGTTCCGAACTGGCATTCCCCATTCAGCTATTGCGGCTGCAAGAGTACGGATGAATGCTGACCGAAAGACCTCTGCTTGCCGCTGCAGGTATTGGCCAACCACACCAGACCTAACTTCTCCAAAGCCGTCGAAATAGTAGGGGTACTTCGTATATCGTGTGCCGAGACGCTCGCGAAGCCTCTCCCATTCGTAGGCCCATTGCTCGTAGAAGGGTAGCCCGGTCCGTCTGCTAAGGTTCTGTAGCTTCGTCGTGAATATTGGGGGGAGATGCGCCGTTTTTACTTCTTCGAAGTACGCATCCGGTTCGAAATCCCATGGAAGACTTCCCGAGTAGGCTTCGTCCCATCCGCCCAGCTGTTTGCCCGGCCCGTAGATTCTCTCGAGAATTATGTCGCAAAGAATTGATGGCTGCTTGATGCGGCTCACCAACGCATCTCGTTCCGGGCGCGACGAGTGTGCTGTAAGGAACACAATCGTCAGAACAGAACAAACCTCCGACTCAGTCTCGCATCCTTCTAAGAAGCTCAAAAGGGCATCCGACGTAGCGACTCGCGTATCAGCTCGTTCCAGGAGCTGCCTAATACCTCGGGCAGCACGCCATCTGACCATTGGTACAGGCCAGCGGAGCCTTTGAAACAAAAAGCTTAACGATGTTGAAGGTGGAGCGATCACTGGAGCCATGGGGTGCTTCCTATGGGTTGATCGTTAACTTCCTCCGCGAACAGCTCAACGAATGCCAACGCTACCTTGACTGCTAGCTCAATCTGGCCTGCAAATAGCAGGAAACTAACCAAGTACCTGCCGCCTATAGAGAACGAGTAACCACGGCGTTCGTAGAATGGCAGAGGAGGCGAGGTGTCATAGATGAATTCCATCCACCGTTTCGGATAAATCTTGGCGACAGTTTTTAGTCGCTCCAAGACCTCCTCGGATGAATGCATATATCGATGCCATCCGTGTCTAAGGCGATGAGCTCGGACGATCCAGTGATATGCTGCATTTTTGCCCTCAACCTCCAAGCTGATGCGGAAGGCAGTGTCCAAAATGTCGTCAGCTCCATGGGAGCTCTCACCAGAATTGAAGTATGCGTCCGCACTGGCGAGCGCCTCTTTTGCCTTGCCGTTCTCCTTCCAATGCTCCAACCACCGTTTCTGAAAGTCTCCTCGACGCGAAAAAGGGAAGTGATGCGCGCCTATCGTCTTTACGAGCCCTTCAAAAGCATCGGGAGCGAAGCTTGTTGGGTCTTGGGCCAGCGCAGCTAATTCTTCTTCTGATGGTGGTGATTCTGGGGTGGAGTAGTTGCGATCGTCGCTAATTGGCTTGCCTCCCAAGAAGTCAATCTGCTTGTTGTATAATTCCTTGGCGCGTGGCTCAGTTTGCGCTCTCTTCTCCAGCACACTTAAGGTTCGGTGCTCGAGCAGAGTGCTACACATTGCTTCTGCTTCCGGCGTGTTAAGGTCAGCTACCTTCAGATATTCTTCGATCGTCTCGTCAGCATATCGCCACTCATCTTTGGCGATGTGATGCTGGTAAAATAGCGGCAATCGGTCCGGGTACGTCGAAGCAACAACGTCAATCAGCTGGCTTCTCGCATGGTCCGTCTCATCCCCGTCTGTAAAATCAGTTATCCGATCAACGATCGGCGTTAGCGTCTGCAGCCAGCTGAGTGTGTGGGATTGGTCATACTGGTGAACGTCTTCGACGCAATCGAGCACGTCGATGGCGAAATAGTCCTTCCGATACCCATACCCCAAGAGGCACGATGATGCTCGGCGGAATATGCCGATAGCGTCACCAACATCGTACAGGTCCATGAGTACCGCGTATTTTGTCCACTGATCGGCACGCTCGTTAAACTCGGTTACTTTCTGTGCGAGAGCGTCACTTGCCTCAGAAAGAAGTTTTGAAACCGCGTCTCCCGACAACCAGCGAACTCTTGTTTCGAAGTTGCTGTCGATCCAGAGTTCGTCAACCCAGTGGATAGAGCCGCGGGCAATCTCAAACTCCTCCATCGATATCTCGGGGACATCCTTGTCCGGCAGGCCCATAAGGTGAAGGTCAATGGCGATTGCCCAGATTGCCTTTCGAAAGCTAAGGTACTGGGCGTGCTTAGTCTCCGCGCGGCCTTCAAAGGTAACATGGGGGACGCTTGCTGCTGCTACGAAAACGGAGGAGAATGACCAATTCGTTCGATTGTCGGCAAGTTCAAAAGCAAGCTGCTCCAATGCGTCGAGCGCTGTATCCAGGAACTCAAGTGTGCCCCGCTCAAGCGGGGGGTAGATCGGCGCGAACTCTCCTTCCGCCCGCTGGGCAGAGTTGAGGCATATCCAGAACGCCTCGTAGAAGAACAGCTGCAAATCCTCGCTTTCTGAGGGAGTGTTCCGCTCCCTTAGCAGGGATGCGAGTATTGGTGCTTTTTCAACCGTATACGGGTCGTTAGCCTTCCGAGCTTCAAGCCATACAGCCACCATCGGCCGAACCCCGTCCCCATCCAGCTTCAACCATGGGGAAGGGTCTGCTCCCGCGAAAAGCGCACCACGAACAATGTGTTGCTGAATCTTCCTGCGAAGATCGGCCCACTCCGCCTCAATAAGCAAGTCGCGAAGAGCCGCAAGCGATTCATAGTCTTGGGCCTCGGCGAGAAAATCCACATAGCGCGAGACATGCGACCGAGGCTCTCGGTAGCCCATCAGAAACTGGTGGGCGCGCGCAACGCGATTCCTGCCTGCTAATGCGGCAACCAACAAGAATTGGTTTGATAGCTTGGAAAAATCATCGCCGGGGCGGTGCCTCAGTACGACCCATGTGTTAATCCGCCGAGCCAGTTCCCGATAGCAGGCCTCGATGACCTCGGCACGCACCGACCGTGGACCGTATCTGGCGAGCGAGCCAAGTTCTTCATCGGTAAGATCGGCAAGGTCGTCAATAAGGTTAAGCGCCTGCTGCGTGTTCTCGTTGATCGCCAACGCAGACCCACGAAACGCACCGAAGTCCCTAGCTTGGTATTCTCTTACGTTGGCGACCCTTGTCTTTAGGCTACGAAACCGGACCGTAGCAGGAAGGTCACCAGCCTCGAAAGTCGTCCTCTCAGCTGCAGCAAAGATGTTCTCGATCTGCCGCTCTGGCCACCCGCGCGCGAGCGACTCAACGGCCCATTCCCTTGTGCTTCCGCTAAGCAGCGGCGCTGAGTCTCCCGCGGCCCGCTTGGTAAGCCACAGCCAACCCCATCGCCAATACTCGTCTGCGAGGTTTTCAAGCCAGTCAACGATCTTTGGGAGAAGTGCCCGATAGCTTTCCTCGTGATCATCCCGCTCTTTGACCCAAGCGAAAATACTACCATGAAAAGGCATGAGCCCTGAGTTGTGGGGCTCCAAGAGAAAATCAATTTCCTTGTAGTCTCCTATCGTTTGCCGCACCCCGAGGCTTGGCCAGAAAAAATCGGAGCCTGCGAGCATATGAAGGATGTTCCTCGCTGGCTGGTTGATCTGTTGCCACAGTCCTTTGTAGTAGGTGCGGATGTCTCCATCCGGACACGGGGGCAATGCCTTGACGTCGTCCGCCGCAATCGGCTGCCCGGCGCGCAACACCTCTTCATAGGCGTAGATCAGATGCAGAGGGTGCCCTTGGCTGATCTTGAAAAATGCAGCTGCTATCTCGTCTATCTGATCTGTTCGCTTATCAGGCCATCGCAGAACAAGAGGCCTGGCCTGATCCTGCCGGGTCACCCAATGATGGACCGCTGGCGCGTCCATGCGGGGAATCTCGACCCAGTCATCGATTCTAGCTGCGACAAGAAGCTTGCCCGGCAACTGTTGGTCAGCGACTCTTTGCGTTCCAATAATCAAGCTAATGTTGTCCGGCAAAGGGAACAGCTGATTGAACAAGTGATCAAGCTGATCAGTGCGATGAGTATCCCTGTAAACATGGTCCAGCCCGTCGACCACAAGATAGAGGCGTTTGCCTTTTGCCCGCAGGTTCTCTGCCACCGTCCGCAGCCCACCTTGCAGGTGATCCGGATCATCGACTACCCCAGTAGAGTCCTCCGGATATCGGCTTACAAGCTGGTCATATAGGGACGCAGCGATATCAACATACGACGTCCGATTGGCGCTAGAATCCTCTGATGACAAAAAGTAGTGGTGCCGCAGAACCACTTCTCCTTTCGTTTGAAGATCACTCGTAAGGTGGCTTAAATAGGTACTCTTACCGCGCCCAGGCGTGCCCCACAGGATGGTAAGCGGTGTCGCCACGTCCGCAATGCGTGATCTGATATAGGCGTCGAATGCTGCGTTGGGCGGCTCGTATTCCGCAGGGACGAAAAAGTCCTGGTGAATGGGTTTAGGCCGCTTCTTCGAGATGAGGCGGACCACATGATCACGCAAGATTTTCCCATCTGGGGGCGGCTCTCGCTGCAGAACTGCCCATCTCCGGACGTTGTCCCGGAGTAGGAGCCATCCCGCCCCATCCGTATCCGTCGGCACAAGCTGTGTTTTTAGGGACTCTTCAAAATGCGCGAGGTCCGGCATCGCAGCCTCGAACACGAACTCGCTGAAGAAATTCTCTGCTTCCTTGGCATCACCGCAAGCAGCGTCAATTTTTGCGCGAAGTGCGATATCGACTTTCGCGAGGTCAACTCGTCTGTCTCTGAGGGACGCCTCGAATGCCTTGTCTGGCGAACGGTTCGTTTTTAGCTGAGCACTATATATCCCTCCGCTTTTTCGCGCTCTGGCAAAGGACTTCGACCATTTTGTCAGCATGCTTGTGCCAGATCCCTCGACGCGAAGGAGCCAGTCCCAGCTGAGAGGATACTTGTCGGGATCGACAGTGAATTTCACCTGAAAGTATTCGACCGACCCGTCCTTTCGCAGAGCTACAACGTCGTCGAGAGCTTTTACCCCCGGATCATCGGACTCGATCTGAACCCATTCGAACAGGTCAGGGTCACGATAGTGGCGAATGAGTACCTCGATACCAACAAGGTCCTGATACTCGTATCCCGCGCGAGTAATCGCTGTATGTTTGATAACTTTGTTGCCGGCCATATGCGCGCCCCAATAGCCGAATCAAACGGCCAAGAATCTCATTTACGTCTGCCTGAATAGCGACCTCATTTCTACCTCCTTGGCAAACCACTTCTACAGCTTGCGTGCGATGTTGAGAGCCGACGTGCCAATCGTTAAACAGCGACCTGCGGGCGGCTTAGAAGTGTTCTGGCATTCAGCAGGCGCGGGACTACCCGGCCAGACATGTCCTAAGCATGAGTGCTTCTGCCATCACGTCCGTGCCAGCGGCCGACAACCGCCACTGCAGCGGCGACTCATGCATGATCCCATTTACACACCACTACCTCCGTATCCCGACCCATCATGGAGTGTTTGCAAAACATAGTGGACCGGCAGGTATCAGGAGATGGCCCAAGCGGCTGGAACGACCGAAATGAAGGCGCTAAGCGGAGGTCGTTCAGCTGCCTCTCCCGTACGGTTTGAGGCAGTAGCGGAAATGTGACGGGTCTTTAACGCTCGCGCAAAGCGGCCTGGCCGCTTGCCGGATGTGGACGTGGCGCGCAATGACCGAGATGCGGTCGCATGCGGATAATGAGGGGTCGAACAATCACCGAGTGCTGCGCGACTCTGGGCTATCGTTCAAACCGGCGTTCAGGTCACCAAATTTTATGATGGGGAAGCGAGTGTCGTGGCTCCAACTGATGGTGTCGTTCGATGCCTCTTTTTTCTGTTCGCTAAACACATGTCCTTAATCAGTTTCCGATTTTGCTCCAGTCCTGATCCAGAACTTGGTAGTTAATGAAAAGGACTAGGACGAAGATGGCGATTGCGGCACCGTAATAGGTCGCGAAGACTTGGTGGACCTTATTTGCGGCTTCTCGCCACTCGCGAGCCGCCTCGATGCGCTTGCGGATGGCGACCTTTCCGGTTTTGTTCAACAGCCAGCCCTCACTCCCGACGGTGCCTACTCTCAATTCCCGTTCAGCGATCCGCTGTTCGTATGTTGTACGCTTGTTCGTCCAGTATTTAAGATACAGCGGCAGGAACGGCCCAAGTGCCAACACCAGGGGATAGAAATACCAAGCGTGCCGCCGATACCCGAAAATGACGCTGTGCTCCTTCTCGAAGCTGACGAAAAGGCGAAACACCGCGAAGCAGGCGGACCAGATAATAAGGATGTCGATGACGAAGAACGGCAACTGAATAACGTCTGGCAGCATCCAATTGATGGCCCTCGCCACCGGTTCTCGAACGTTATCCTGATAGAGATCGAGGATGCGCCGAAAGAAGTCTACCCACGTGACGAAGCCATCGACGATACTGGATAGGCCCAGTATTGAGAAGCAAGCGCTGATGACGACAAAAGTCCTGTTGAGTGCGGTCGGAAGCTTCATTCCTCTGCAATACAAAAAAGAACTAGCTCTTGCGAGCATTTAGTTGCGGTCAGGCGGGAGAAGTTCCAACGTCCGCTTATCCAGCTCTGCGGAAGTCTCGGAGACTAGTGCTCAGAACACGCGATAGCCTCGCCGCCCGCCGCATCGATACCCATCTGGCGATTTGTGCTCGTTTAGGTCAAGCGATTGCGTTTTACGCGTGAACGTCTTTTGGCAGTACGGGCATTGAACCTTGTAAGTGGGTTCATAGCCCCGGAACACTTTCGCCTTCGGCATTTTTCCGATACGAGTTCTGACAGAGCGAGCGGTGCCTCCAGCACGTCCGGCACTGAAACCTCGGCCGAAATAGGCGTTCCGGGCCTCTTCTCCAGCCTTCGAAAGTTCAATTTCATAGCGCGGCTCGAATTTGTCGTCGGTAAGCGACAGCGCCTCAACGTCCGTGTTGAGAAATGCCTTGATGCTTGGCCCCCTGCTTTGTCCGCCTGTCGTGTCATAGGCGTAGAAATACTCGCGCGCGGGTTTCCCTGCCGCTTGCTTATAGGCGAGTGAGTAGGGTTCGATGATCCGTTCAACGCCGTGATAGGTGAGCTTCATCAGCCTGCGCTCGGCCCCTGCTTCTAGGATCAAGTGCCGATGCTCTCCGCCGAAATAGAGCTGCTCGCCCCAACCGCCGCTGTCCACGCCGTCGAACAAGCGTTCAATGCTATCTTTGAAACCTTCCACTGCGCGGTCGAAGCCGAAGCGAGTCGATTTTGGGCACCGGATATATTTCTCCCAGACGCTGCCGAAAAAGGCCATTGGGATGCCGAGCAAAATGCCCTTGGCTGTGCCAGGGCTGGAGCTGAAAATAGTTTTATTCAGAAAGGTGCGCAGGACCAAGCCGCGATCCAGCTCGATAGAGCGGTCGATGAAGGACGAATACACAAGGTCGAAAAGGTCGTGTGAGTGCCTGCGCTGTATCAGGCATTTTAGCTTGTTGGCGACGACCTCCTCCAGCGCCATGCAGTTCAGTTCCGCGCTACAGGCGGCGGCATCTGAATAAGGGTGGATAAGCTGACGCTTGGTCGCGGGGAGATGGAGGCGGTCAAAGTCGGTCACGTCCAATTTAACGCTGATCGTCAAATCGTCCTGGTTGCCAAAGAAGTCGGTGAAATATACGCGGCCCTTGTATGAGCGCCGGGCGCTGTCCACAACAGGCCCCGCCGCGAAAGTATTGCGGTCGATCAGGAATTCAACACCGCAGGCGGTTTGAGCCTCCCGGCAGGCGTTATTGATCTGTTCGCCCATTTTCTCGGCGTCGATGGCGTCGCTGACGGAAAAATCGAGGTCGGCTGAAAAGCGGGTGTCCGAATAGAAGGCTTTGCGCAGGCAGTTGCCGCCTTTCAACACGAGCCTAGACTGTAGATAATCGTTCTCGAAAATCGATTTGAGTAGCCATCCGAAGACATAGTCGCGTTCGACGTTCGGATGATGAATGTCGAACTCTATCGCTTTCGCTTTAATTTCTTCTTGAGCGATCATATTTGATTCCCCTAGGCACGGTAACGGCCTCACGGCTATGAGTCGAGCGTCCTCAGTCCTAGTGTCGCCGCTTGAAGCTGCCGTCAAAGATATGGCGTCGTTCGAGAACAGTGATGAACGGCTGAAATGGGCACGCTGAGCATCCGATTGATGATTAAGTGTATCAGATCTAGGCCAAAACCTAGGAGCTCCGGATGCGACGCTCTAAGGAATAGGGTCGAGAGTTATCGCTCGATTGTCAAAAATTCCAACGCTGTCACTGCTAGCAAATTAACGCCTTCAAAGCGGGACATTACCGGGACAAATGCGGGACAAGAGACGCAGTAGTGTCGAGGAGACGCAGAACTGAATTCAGCTTTCTCTACTCTATACTATTAGTAGTCTCGAGTGCAGATCACCGGGGTCGGATCGGCTTGTCGCCGCCCGCCCTGCAACCTTCAGAGTATATATAATAGAGGGAACACGCGAATAAGAATCGATGTTCTCGTGGTTCGTCAATCCCCTCTTTCCCAAACCCGTCGAAATCACCTCGCCGTTAACCATTCAACGGACTGCAATTTCACGCGTTTTCGCCCTCAAAAATATCTTCGTTAAGCACCCGAAATCCGGTCGATTTCCCTTGACAGGATTTGCCCAAATTCCGGTTTTTGACCTCCTCGGGGAGGAAGCCCCTTAGAAGAGATAACTTCGGCGAGTAACCGGGGTGCTGCGCCCCGCTCCAGCCAGGCCCTTTATACGGTCCCTAAAGCTTTCAAAACGCCCGCTCGTGGCCTCGAGCAGCGGCCAGCATGGCGTCAGAGGTCTTGTTGCATACGTGACCCATGCTGCACCGCGTGCTCCCGTGGCCTCGTGTGAGGCGCGCATAGTCGGTTCGTGTTGGCGTCACGCATACCCCCGGCGGTATACTTAGTTGCGTCGATCGTGACGTTGAGTACACCTTCGTAGCGCACATACGCTGCTTAAGGGACTTCGATAGCTGCTCGCGATGCACAGCCCCTGAAGGCCTAGATTTTCTATTAGTTCCTTTCAAATTTCATCGTTTGTGCTGCTGGCTCCGACTGAACTATGCCAACATCGGACTTAAAAACATGAACAGGAAACAGCATGAGAAAACTTCTGATTACCAGCGCAATTATCTCCACCGTTTTGGCTTCTTCAGGAAGCATGGCGCAGGACAATCCCGAGTGGTCGCAGCCCACAGAACCATTCCATGTTGTTGGCAACATCTATTACGTGGGGACCAAGGGGATCGGCGCCTATCTGATCACCTCAAACGAAGGCGCGATCTTGTTGGACGGCGCATTGGACAAGACGGCGCAGATGGTCGAGCGCAATATTATCAAGCTCGGTTTCGCCCTCACCGACGTCAAGATCATTATTGTGAGCCATGCGCACTTTGATCATGCAGGCGGCGTGGCGAGGATCAAACGCGATACTGGTGCAAAGCTTGTCGTGAGCAAACCTGATCGATGGGCAATGGAGCATGGCCTTCACGATGGGGAGACGAGCTATCCACGGGGAAAATTTCCCGCTGTCAAAGTTGATCAGGTCGTCGATGATGGCGACGAGGTGAAAATTGGCAATGTCGGTATATCGGCTACATTGACGCCAGGTCATACTCCAGGATGCACGACGTGGAGCACGGCAGTGCGCGAGGGAACAAGGGCTCTAAACGTGGTGTTTCCCTGCAGTCTTTCTGTGGCGGGCAACATTCTGGTTGGAAACGACCGTTATCCGCATATTGTGGACGATTTTCAGCGCAGTCTTGATCTCATGCAAAATCTAAAAGCGGACATTGTGCTGCCAAGCCATCCGGAGATTGCGGATGTCATGGGTAAGAAACGGCGGGTAGAGTCGGGCGAAGCAAGGGCATTCGAGGATCCCGATCTGTTGGCTGAGATTGTTAGAAAATCTAGGGTGGCATTTGGCGAGGAGCTGCAAAGACAAAGGGAGCCGGAGTGAACAGGCGGCACACTGTTGGTTGCCATAGGTGCCTTGGCCAACACCAAGGCATTCTGCTCGGTCCACGGTCGCGCGTGTTGACCGACAAAACGTTGCGTCTGGGATAGAACGCATAAGGAGGAAGAGCTCTTATGTTTGAAACTCTCAATCGCGAAAGTGCTCTTACCGGGACAGAAACGGGACAAACGCGGGACAGTAGCGGGACAACGGAGAAAACTCCCTGATAAAAATTCTTCTGTCAGCGACATTGAATTCGAATTGCTTTTCGAGTGGGCAGGCAATTGGGAAAGCTCAATCAACTTAAAGATCGGAATACAATACACCGAACGACTGTGACTTCGTTGATCTCATACTAAAGTACAATAACCACAGGGTGGCACTTGAATTATGTTTCTTGTGTCGCTCTCCAATCCCCTTCGTAGAGTGGACTAGGCGGTCGATTCCTCGGCTCGCAAAGCGGAACTTCCCACCTCCGCAACCCAGGTCGTCTTTTTGCGAAGGCGACCTGGCAGGGGGAAACGGATTCTATCGGGCCATAATATTGGAGACTGCAAAATGATAGACAATAGAATTCTGCTGCTCTCAGCTGTTGCGTTGTTCCCCTGCTTTTATTGTGGCGTGGCGCTTGCCTCAGAAGATAGTACGCCCACGCACATCACAATAAATCAGATTGTAAGTGGAGAGGGAAAAGCTGGAGACACCGCGACCTCTCAAAACGGGGAAGTCACATATAGAATGCTGGAAGGCGGTATTATTGAGGTGAGGAATACGAGATACAAGACAACTCAGCGCTATAGCTTTGTGAAACCAAAACCTAACAGTCGGAATAATTAGAGATCTCACGCTTGCCGCCAACAGGACGTTGTGGAAGGCAATTGCATTGGGCGGTCACACGAGCAGTCGCAGCCGGATACCCGGACAGTACTTGGCGAAAGTGAAACCATCGAATTAGATGGCACTAAGGTGCAGTTGATACATACACCGGGCTGTTGCAAAACCAGCATTAGGTTCGGCCATTTGACTCGCTTGCTTCAAGTACGGTGTCGGTGAGTCGGCTCGCCAAGGCTAGGAAGAGAGAACGAAAAGGTCGCACCTGGTCCCTCGTTCGGCACCGCCCACATTTGGCCGCCATGATTTTCAATGATCGAGCGGCTGATGGAGAGACCTATACCCATCCCGTTCCGCTTAGTCGTGAAAAATGGTTCGAACATCTTGTCCGCAGCGTCAGCGGCTATGCCGACGCCCGCATCGATAATTGACAAAGTGAGGATGTACTCGCTCACCAGCCCGGTTCGCACGAGCAGGCGTCGGGGTCGCCCCTCGATCTCTGCCATGGCCTCGATTCCGTTAAGGACCATATTCAGAATGACCTGCTGAAGCTGAATGCGATCGCCACTGACGGATGGGAGCTCTGGGTTCAGCCTCACATCCAGGACGATAAACTTCTCACGCATGTCTCGCGCGGATAATGCAATCACCTCGCGAGCTATCTCATTGAGGTCGATTTCCTCCATGACTGGAGACTGTCGATGGAACATAGCCCGAAGTCGCTTAATAACTTCGGTCGCACGCATGGTGTCTCGGATCGTCCGCCGGGCAGTGTCTGTTGCAGAAGCGATGTTCGGCGGATCGAGCGACAATAGACGGACACATGCATGGGCATTCGCGAGAATGCCCGAAAGTGGTTGGCTCACCTCGTGCGCTATGGAGGTAGTCAGAGCACTAATTGTCATCACGCGGGAGACGTACGCGAGTTCTTCTCGGGCCTTTATCAGTGCTTCCTCCCCGCGTCGGAGAGCATCTTCCGCTCGTCTTGTCTCGGTGATGTCCTGTACCGTTCCCATGAACGTGGGGTGATCGCCGGTGTAGTGTGTTACCCTTGCAAGTCCTCGAATGAACCTGACCGACCCGTCTGTCCTGATGATCCGAAAGACAAAATCGGAATCCTCACCTGCAAACCCTCTCTCCATCTCAAAGTCAAAGAGTTCCAAATCTTCTGGATGGACCCGCTCCCTGACCGCATCGATGCTTGGCTCGAGCTCGGGGTCAAGGTCGAATATTCTGTAGAACTCCTCAGACCATATGTTCTCATCCCGATGGATATCAGATGTAAAGCTCCCAGTTGAACTTATCCGTTGAGCTGCGACGAGCTGCGCTTGGCTTTGCTCGACCTGCGTCTCTCGCCTGACAAGAGCTTCCTCGTGACGTGTCCGGTCTATGGAGATAGCTGCGATATGCTTTGCTCGATCGACTATTTGCTGCTCGCGAGGCTCGAGGTGTGCTTGCTGATGACGTAGGATTATAAATATTCCGGCCGTGTTCCCATAGGGGGACAGAATGGGAATGGCCTCGCAGTAATTCAGACCGTTGGCCAACATGATCTCACCCATCGACGTCTCAAGCTGGTCGCTTTCGGCCAGATTTTCGATCTCGACAGTCCTTTTTGTTAGAGCTGCCGTGGAGAAGGGATTCTTGTCCGAAATCACTTTCTTCCCGTCGAAGATCTCCCTGAACCCGCCTGGCAGCCTAGTAGCCTCCCCCATTCGAAAGAGCTCGCGGTCAAGCGAAAGCTCGAGGAAGCCACAAACGAGGTCCGGAACCACATCCGAAACGACATCGCAAAGCCGTTGAAGAACACTTGCCGACGGAGCGCCGCGCGCGACCATTTCGAGTATCTCCATTTCCTTTCCGAGGAGGCGGGAGGAGTTCTGACTGTCCTGAACGTCGGTTTGAAGTACGCAATAGCTCGCCAACTCTCCGTTTCGCATCCGGATTTGTACGACCTGTGCCTCCAGCCAGCGCAGCGTTCCGTCCGCAGCGAGCGCTTGATACGACATGACAAATGGTTCGTTTCCGTCCTGCTCCGCCTGCAAATGAACAGCGATTTCTTTCAGTTTGCTAAGATTGAAGTGGGATGATTGGTCTTGCAGCAGAGCGCTTGGTGATAAGCCGCACCACCGCCATGCAGCCTGATTTGCAAACTCAAGCTCAAGAGAAGGTGTCAGTAGAAGCGCTTGGAGTGGCAGGGAATCTAAGAAACTCCGAAAGTCATGGTCGGCATTGCCAATCTGTTTGTTGGTCCTCTCAAGACGTTCTATTGCAAGCCAACAGATGATCTCCCCTCCGAGCCCTTTCATTGGCGATGCAGAAATATTGAACCATTCGAATTTTCCGTCCTGTCGCCGCAAACGTGCGGCGAACTGTTGAACGCCACCGTTCTGCGCCGGCACTATGAGGAGATGATCGCCCGGATGCAGAAAGTTTGTCCACTGCTGCAAGCCACCCTGATCGATTATCAAGCCAGTGAAGTCTGTGAAGCGCGAGTTTGCATAGCTCAAGGTGCCTGTTTCGTCCGTTGTCCACACCAGGCCTGACAGACTGTTCAAGATTCCCAAGCCGTGGCTGGACCCAAATGTGCTTGCCTCCTCGTCGAGCGAAATTGACATCAAAAATCGATCCGTTCGCTTCGTCGCCCCATGATGAAGTCCTTCGAGAAAATAGCCACCAGCGCGCAAGCGAGCATCCATATTGAAGCGGTCAAGGTCACCGTGACAGAAGTCCAGCCGAGCATCGCCGAGGCTAGGATCGTTCCGAACGAAGTTGAAATTTTCATCGCGGAGAATACCTCAGCCCTCATTTCTGGCGTCACCAGCCTATTGAGCTGCAACGAGTAGTGGATGCCGAGCGACGGGACGCATATCCCCACAAGCGCGCAGCCGAGTATCGATAAACCGAAGGAATTCTGACGGATCAGTGCCAGGCCGATGATAATCGACAGGAACATTGCGGCGACTTGCTGGTTCGAGTAAGCTTTGTTGAGCAGTCCATTTCCTATGGACCCAACAAGCGACGCCGCACACAGAGTTCCGGTGAATATCGCGCCGTACTCCGCTTGCAGATTGAACCCCATCGCAAGCGACACCGCGCCAACTTCAATTCCGCTGATCGCGGCGGAACTGGCACACGCGCACCCCAGCCAGAGAAGGACTTCAGGCGTCAGCGACTTAGTTAGGGGGGCTGCCCCGCGCGACTCAACATTGCATCGTGGGGACGGCAAGATCATTGCGGGCACCGCGCCGAGTATTGCAATTGTAGCGATCGAGAATGATGCAGATACCGATCCAAGACTAGCCGCCAGAATAGGGGTGGCGAGGAAGGTGAGTTCCGAAGCAAAAGCTGCCGAGGCAACGGCTCTTGTCATCTGTGACTGCACCACAAGGTAGTTTGCGCTGTCACGCAGATAGCCGAAGGCCGCACCCTGCACGAGGCCGGCGGCCACTGCCGCAGCAATGAAAACTGCGTACGGCGCGCCCGTTCCACACGCAGCAGCGCAAGCGAGCAGTGCTGTCGTCCGAATAAAGATAAGAGTCTTGAAGAATGAGATTGAGTTCGCACCCCGCCCCAACCGGGCGATTGGCAAGGCTCCGACAAGTTGCGCGGTTGTCATGGTCGCGAGCGCCGTTGCCCCATCAGCAGGGTCTCCGGTGATCGAGAGGGCTGCCAATGCGAAGGCTATCGACGCTCCTGCACGAGGTGCGCCGAACAAGCCGTAGGCGACCGCCCAGCGGATAGTCTGATTATTTTGTAGACCGCCCCAGTTCATTTTTCCGCCAATTCTGGCCGTATCGTCCGCAGATAAACCTTGCCAAAGTATTTGCAGCACACGTTGTGGAGCGCCCCGCGTCCTACGACTTGGAGTACTCACCAACAGGATAAGTTTATCGCAAACTTGCATCAAGTCCATAAGGCGCTCGCGGGCATCAAAGAGGGCAAGACTGGATGGACTGCGGCGGGAAGTGAAGCTCTCGCCGGAACTGGCAGAAAGCCCATATCTTCAGGAATACTACGGCAACGTCGCATGGACGGTCCGCGGCATCTATGCCGATTATGCCGGGTGGTTCGATGGAAACCCACGAACCTTTATCCTCTCGCTCCTGCCGGTCGTGGTCAAAAGATGCTGGATGTGATGGGTGGGTCTGACAAGGCAGTGATGCGCGCCAACGAGGCCATCAAAGCCAAGGAATTTCAGTGGGCAGCGGAACTCAGCGATTTCGTTCTTGCTGTCGATCCCGGGGATTTCAGCGTCAAGGAAGTCAAGGCGAGCGCGTTAATGGAATTGGGTGAGCGACAGGTTAACGCAACCGCACGCAACTACTATCTGACGACAGCCCAGTTTCTGATGAAATATTTACCAGTTAACTAAGCGGATGGGCGGCGGTCGGCCCCTGTTGAAGCACTAAGCAATTAAGACGGCTCGTCATCTCATGAATCTCAGAACAGATCCGTGTCCGTTCTGGGATGTGGCGATACTATCGTACAATAGCTTCGTCTGTTCGGATACCTATACCTAAGTGTGTCGACAGGAAGTTCTTGTGCTGACCTTGGTTAGCGGTAATCCGAATCAACAAAAAGGGATAAGATTATGACAAAGATTGCCATCATACTTGGTTCTACTCGTCCCGGCCGCAATGGCAAGGCAGTTGCGGATTGGGCGCTTCAAGAGGCGTCTGGGCGAACCGATGCCGAATTCGAGTTGATCGACCTTATCGATTATCCGCTACCACATCTTGACGAGCCCGTGCCGCCATCACTGAATCAGTATCAGCACAATCACACAAAACAGTGGGCTTCAAAAATCGCGTCTTTTGACGGATTTGTTTTTGTTACCCCGGAGTATAATCATTCGACTTCCGGCGTCCTGAAGAACGCCATCGACTATTTATTCGCCGAATGGAACAACAAGGCCTGCGGATTCGTCTCGTATGGAAGCGTTGGCGGGGCCCGTGCCGTCGAACATCTAAGGCTCATCGCCGGTGAGCTGCAACTCGCAGATGTTCGCAATCAGGTTACGCTTTCTCTCTTTACGGATTTTGAGAATTTCAGTGTATTCAAACCCGGTGCTCACCAGGCTGCGGCATTGCAAGCCACACTGGACCAAGTCGTCACTTGGTCAAATGCTCTCGCACCCATTCGCAAAAAATAAAATAATCCGCTACTGGCAGGACTTCTTGGAGCAGCTAGACAAGACCCATGATGTTTTCACAACGCGTATAAGGTTTTCGAAAAATCGCAGCGTTCCACCTGCGACTTGTGACAGTCATCTATATCTAAAAGAACCTTAAGCTGTTATTGCGCCGGGTGGGCCGTGGACGTTTTTTTAACGATGACTGGAACGGCTTTATATGAAGGGGTGCCGGAAGCTCTATCGTACTCGGATAGCGCAATGACCTTGTTCATTTCCGGATAATATCCAGCAATCGTGCCCATCGGGATATCATAGCAAACAACGGTGAACCCGATCAAGGCACGCGGCGATGGCAAACTTGTTTGCATACTGACAATTTCAACGAGGTCGCCTTCTTTCAAGTCACGGTTTTCCAGGTCAAGGGAGTTCATAAAAATGATATCACGCCGACCGAAAACCCCGCGGTATCGATCATCAAGATTATAAATCGTGGTATTGTACTGGCCGTGACTCCTTATGGTTGTCAGGATCAGTGTGTTGGGGTCCGACAGCCGGGTGTCTTCGTTCAGGCCGCCTGCTACCAGGAAATTAGCCTTTCCGTTGGCGGTTAACCAGATTCTGTCAGATGCGGCGATTGTCAATCGAAAACCGCCTGGCTGTCGCACTCGGGAGTTAAAGTCGTGGAAGTCTGGAAAAACAATTTCGATCTTGTCCCGGATACGACCATAGTCTGCCGTTAAGCTATCCCAATCGATATTATGTTTTTTGCCTAACGTCGCTTTCGCGATTCCCGCAATAATTGCGGGTTCCGACTTTATCTGGTCGCTCGGCGGCTTAAGAAAACCGCGCGAGGCGTGAACGAAAGACATCGAGTCTTCTACTGTTATCGCTTGAGGTCCGCACAATTGAACATCAATGTCGGTTCTTCCAAGCGTTGGAAGAATGATTGATGTTCTTCCCGTGATGAGATGCGATCGGTTTAGTTTAGTTGCAATGTGAACGACGAGATCGAGCTTGCGTAAGCCTGCGAATGTAGCATCAGGTTCGGGCATCGCTACTGCGAGGTTGCCGCCCAGACAAATCAACGCTTTGGAGCGCCCTTCGATTATCGCCTGGATCGCTTCGACTGCATCGTGACCTTTGTGAGCAGGGGGCCGAAAGCCGAATGCTCTTTCCATACCGTTGATCAGCGCGGGGCCTGGCTTTTCCGTAATGCCAACCGTTCGATCCCCTTGTACGTTTGAGTGACCGCGCAGCGGACAAAGGCCCGCGCCTGGTCGTCCGATGTTTCCTCGAAGGAGGAGTAGATTTGCTAGCTGCTGGACGATTTGGGTCCCGCAGGAGTGCTGGGTGACTCCCATGCCATAGCAAATAATAACTCTCTGTGCGTTTAGATAGGCATCCACTGTGCTCTCGAACGCTTGATGCTTCAAACCAGACTTTTGGTAGATCTGGTTCCATTCAGTTGACTGAAGATCGTATCTCAGCTCTTCAATCCCTGCCGTATGCTGCGCAATGAAGTCCCGATCCAAAACACCCGGTCCTCCGGCCGCGAGGTCGACCGCGTCCCTTTCGAGTATCAGTTTCATAAGACCCTTTAAGGCGGCAAGATCACCTCCAGCGCTGACCTGATGATACGCCGAAGCGATTGGCGTAGACGAGAACGTTGCCATTTCCACCGGATTTTGGGGAGCGGCAAAACGCTCGAGCGCTCGTTCCTTGAGTGGGTTGAACACAATGATCGGTACGCCGCGCCGCGCAGCTACGTGAAGAGTCGTCATCATGCGGGGGTGGTTCGTTCCGGGATTGTGCCCAATGCTGATAATTGCATCAGCACGTTCAAAATCTTCGAGGGTCACGGTTCCCTTGCCGACTCCGATTGACTGGGGAAGGCCCACACTAGTTGCTTCGTGGCACATATTGCTGCAGTCGGGAAAGTTATTAGTTCCGAACGCTCGCACGAAAGTCTGATAGAGAAATGCCGCCTCATTTGAGGCACGTCCCGATGTGTAGAACTCCGCATCGTCTGGGCTTTCAAGATTGAGCAGTTCGGTGCCAATGCGGGCGAAGGCAGCGCTCCATTCAACAGGGATGTAGCGGTCTGTGTCGGCATCATAGATCAGTGGATGCGTAAGCCGCCCCTGATCCTCGAGCTGATGGTCCGTCCAATTCCAGAGCGCTGATACAGGATTGCGGGCAAAGAACTCCGGGCCGGCGCGCTTGGATGTCGCCTCCCAACTTATCGCTTTGGCACCGTTTTCACAGAACTCGAATGCCGATGTGTGATTTGGATCCGGCCAAGCGCACCCCGGACAATCGAAGCCATCTGGTTGGTTTGTCTTAAGAAGGGTCGCGGCACCTTTAATAACAACCTGCTGCTGCTTTAACGCGGCCGCGACAGCTTTCAGCGCGTCCCATCCTCCAGCCGGTGAATCATATCGCTTGATGCCCGTAGGACGTTTTTGGTTCATGGCTGTTTCCAATCAGACGACTATAGCGGAGATGCCCCTTGGGACCACCCCGCTTGTAGCGGGGTGGTATCGTGCCAGTCCGGATGCATAGCATGCTCATATTGACTGACTGAGGTCGCAAGTAAATCTGCAGATCTCTTATCAGGCAATGGCCGTTACCCAAGCGTGTTCTCTACCGGCAGCGGCAGCCTGTCGGTCATACCCGCAAGGTACGAAACGATGCTCTGAGTTCCTCGGTCAGTACTTGAGGTTGTTCCCAAGCTGCGAAGTGTCCACCTTTTGCGAGCCTATTGTAGTGAATAAGGTTCGGATATGCGCGTTGGGTCCAACTGCGGGGTGCAGCGTAGATTTCGTCGGGGAAAACACTGACAGCAACAGGAATTTTCACGTTCTTTGGCTGGAAGAATGCGAGCTTGTTTTCCC
This sequence comes from Phyllobacterium sp. 22552, assembly GCF_052044585.1. Taxonomy (NCBI): domain Bacteria; kingdom Pseudomonadati; phylum Pseudomonadota; class Alphaproteobacteria; order Hyphomicrobiales; family Phyllobacteriaceae; genus Phyllobacterium; species Phyllobacterium sp. 22552. The sequence continues at coordinate 390,797 of NZ_JBQENG010000003.1, forward strand.
AATAGAGACGCGCTGACGAAATCGCGGTGTTTGTGAGCCAATACAAGGTGACGTTATCAAGAATGTCATCCCGCGTCAGTCCCTCTTGTTTTCCGTCGAAAACCCTCGCAATCAACTCATAACTGCGAATGTCATGATCAATCATCCAGGCTGCCAGTCCCACCGGAGAGTCAGCAATTGCGACCAGTGTCTGTGGGCGGTTAGCCATCTCAATTGCGTAGCCAAGACCGTGTTTATAAAAGTCATCCAATTGGTTATAGGCGTGTTCCTCGTCGGCTGAGAGACCTGCGGGTTTTGTTCCGCCAGGCTGAAGAGCCGTTGCGATGTCGTCCGGAACTGTTGCCGGCATATTGACGTGGATACCCAAGAGCTCCGGTGGCGCGATCAAGGCCATCTGCTCGGTGATCGCATCGCCCCAGTCGCCACCTTGGGCAACGTACTGTTTGTATTCCAATCGCCTCATGAGCTGGATCCAAACCTGCGCAATCCGCACGGGGTCCCAACCTTTTTCAGTCGGCTTTCCGGAAAAACCGTAGCCGGGGATGGACGGAATTACGACGTCGAAAGCATCGGCCGGAGAGCCACCATGCGCGGTAGGATTCGTCAAAGGATCGATTATTTTCATTTGTTCGATGATCGAACCCGGCCAACCATGTGTCACGATTATGGGAAGAGCGTTCTTATGCTCTGAGCGGACGTGGATGAAATGGATGTCCACACCGTCGATCGTCGTGATAAACTGAGGCAAAGCATTTAACCGAGCTTCGACTTTGCGCCAGTTGTAGTCCTTGATCCAGTAACGGGCCAGTTTTTCGATCGTGGCGGACTGGACGCCTTGTGAATTGTCTCCAACCGTTTCCCGGTCTGGCCAACGGGTGCTTTTGATGCGACGGCGTAAGTCGTGCAACTGTGCATCTGAAACCGTAAATCTGAATGGCCGGATTTCGTCTCCTTTGACTTTTGCCACAGCAAAGGCGCTTGGTAGGATGGTGACCGCGCTCGCCACGGCCGCTGTTGCAAGGAGATTTCGACGTGTGATTGAGGTTGAAGAAGTTGACATGGAACTCTCCTGAAAATCCGAGATTTGTTTGACGGGATCAACATCTCAGTCAGGGTGTCGTTTCACTATTATACGATGGTATCCCCAATACCATTGGATTGGTTTTTGATCTCCCGCGATGGTATATGCCGATGATTGTAATGTGATAGTCTACGGAGCTTAGTGTGGACCGTATTGATGCGATGAGAGTGTTCGTGGTCGCCGTAGACGAAGGAAGTCTCGCGGGGGCCGCGAGAAAGCTGAAACGCTCTCCGACCGCCATCAGCCGTGCCCTGAATGCGCTGGAGCATCATGTGGGGGCCGAACTGCTGCACAGAACCACACGCTCCCTCAAGCTCAGTGATGTGGGGCAACGATATATAGCCGTGTGCAGGCGCATTCTTGTCGACCTCGAAGAAGCGGACATCATTGCGGGGAGCGAACGCGCTTCTCCTCGCGGCGCCTTGACGATATCGGCACCACCGATCCTGGGTGAAGAGATACTGCGCCCGATCGTGGATGAGTTTCTTGAAATTCACCCCGGCGTTTCCGTAAGGCTCCATATGCTCGACAGATTTGTAAATCTGATCGATGAGGGAGTGGATCTGGCTTTGCGAATAGGAAACCTGGCGGACTCGTCCCACATTTCGACAAAGATCGGAGGCGATGTGCGGCGCGTTGTTGTGGCTTCTCCCCGATATCTCGCGAGCAATCCCAAGATTGAAGAGCCGTCAGATCTGCTCAAACACCAGATCGTGGCGTTCAGCAATTTTGGTCTTGATTCCTGGAGCTTCAAACCCGCCAAGGCGTCTTCCATCCCGAGAACCGTTCATTTCTCCCCGAGGTACACCGTCAACAGCGTGAGGGCGGCCGCAGCTTCCGCAGCCGCCGGAGTAGGGGTGACGAGGCTTTATTCCTATCATATCTCAGAATACGTCAAAGAGGGACGGCTTACGATTGTACTTGCTGATGCCGAGCCCGAACCGTTGCCAGTGCATCTTCTTGCCCCACACGGTCGGATATCCGTCCCGAAAGTCCGCGCTTTCGTGGATCACGCTGTTCCGCGTTTGCGCACCGAACTCGCGCGTATCGCTGCAGAAGCCAACGCTCTTATTATCCCGAATATCGGTTGAGTGATCGCCTGACGCCGACAATTCCCCCTTATTGCGCCAGCCCCTAACTTATTCGGACCGACGCCACCGGCGTTGGCGGCCTCGTAGGTCCACTGGATAAAAGGATGCAATATCATGTCTACACAGAAAGTCGTCATCGTTACTGGCGCGTCACAAGGAATAGGCGAGGGCATCGTCAAAGCTTATCGCGACCGTGGTTACAATGTGGTTGCGACGTCCCGCTCGATTGTTCAAAGCGCCGATGCCGGGATACATGCCGTCCCAGGCGACATTGTAAATCCGGCAACGGCCGATCGCGTCGTCCAAGAAGCGATCCAAAAATTTGGCCGGATCGATACACTGGTGAATAATGCCGGCGTTTTTCTTGCTAAGCCATTCGTTGAGTTCACTCAGGAAGATTTCGACCACAATATGGGCGTTAATGTCGCCGGCTTCTTTCACATTACGCAACGCGCAGCCAAGCATATGATCGACCAAGGATCCGGACATATCATCAGTGTCACCACGAGCCTTGTAGAACAGCCCATAGCAGGCGTTCCATCTGCTCTGGCTTCACTCACCAAGGGGGGGTTGAACGCTGTTACGCAGGAATTGGCGATCGAGTTCGCAACACGCGGAATTCGGGTCAATGCTGTCGCTCCCGGCATCATCAAGACACCGATGAATCCGCCGGAGACCCATGGTTTTCTCTCCGCACTGCATCCGGTTGGACGCATGGGAGAAATCCGCGACATCGTTGAAGCTGTACTTTATCTTGAAAGCGCAAGTTTCGTGACCGGAGAAATTCTTCACGTGGATGGCGGACAGCAGGCAGGCCGCTGACAGTGGAACTCCGGCAGGCGAGAAGCTAGCCGGAGTTCGGAACCTGAATCATTCTTCAACTGTCAGAAAGGGAATCAGCATGCCGATCGTCACTGTACAAATCACCCGTGAGGGTACAACCCCTGATAGAAACGCTGCCACTAGGGAGCAGAAGGCAGCGATCATTGCGGGCGTCAGCCAAGTCTTGCTGGACGTACTGAACAAGCCGCTGGAATCCACCTATGTCGTCATCGAAGAGGTCGATCTCGACAACTGGGGGTGGGGAGGTCTTCCAACGGTAGAGTATCGTAAGAAACGGGTTGCAGCCGGGGAACTTTAAGCTGTGATATCGGCGTGCGGCTGACGCGCGCCGATATCGTCCATGGCAGCGGGACCCAATTGGGCGGCCATATTTACAAGGTCAGGTAACGAACGCGCTTTCATTTTCCGCATCATCTGGCCGCGATGCGCTTTCACCGTGATTTCGCTGATGCCTAACTCATATGCAACTTGTTTGTTCAACAGACCTCTCACGATGAGGGTCATCACCTGATGTTCGCGCGGCGTAAGCGAATCGAACCGGCTCCTCAAAGAACGCAATCCAACGTTTTCTGCAAGTGAAACGCGGCTTCGCTCCAAAGCGCTCTCGATCGCACTAATCAACACATCGTCGCTAAAAGGCTTCGTCAGGAACTCTACTGCTCCAGCCTTCATGGCCTTGACGGTCATAGCAACATCTCCATATCCCGTCAGGAAAATGATCGGCAGGTCCGCACGGTTGATCGCAACACTTTCCTGAATCTCCAGGCCACTGAGATCCGGAAGATTAACGTCCAAAATCAAACATGCAGGCTGACTGATTGGCTGTCGCGAGAGAAAATCCTTTGCACATTCGTATAGTTCCGGTTGCCATCCGACCGATCGAATCAAAAGTTCAAGTGACTCTCGAACGGAGATGTCGTCATCGACGACGATCACGAGAGGCGAGTCATCCGGCATCGTGTTTGCTTTCACCGCATTCGTCGTAAGAGAATACATCGATCATACTCCTAGTATCATCTGTTCAACAACCTCTTATGAATTCCCAAATGCTAGCCGTAATGCCTTTTCAAGGTCGTCATCACTGAATGGCTTAAACAGACATTCCACTGCCCCAAGATGCTTCAGACGTGCGCGAAGGTTTTCGTCTTTCATCGCCGTAATGAAGATGATGGGGATTTTCCGCCCCTGTAGGGCCAATTCGCCTTGAAGCTCCGGTCCCGTCATTCCAGGCATCGCAACGTCCAATACGAGACAGTCCACCGTGTCGAGAGCCTTGGAACTCAGAAAGGACTCTGCAGAAGCGAAAGCTTCAACCCGAACGCCAAACGATCGCAAAAGATCGGGGAGTGACTCTCGGACCGAGTCATCGTCATCAACAACAGATACAAACGCTGACTGGAACGTCATGACGATCTCCCAAAATATTCGCTGTCCATTGCGTTTGGATTTCCAATCTGAGGGTTTATCGTTTCACTACTGCTGCCATAGGCTGGAACAGAGAAAGCTACGGTTGCGCCGTGGTCATGGTTAGCTTGAGCCCATAGCCTACCGTTGTGATTTGCTATGATTGACCGGCTCACCGACAATCCGATCCCCATTCCGTCCTGCTTTGTCGTGTAGAAGGCGTCAAAAATCCTTTTTGGTTCGTCCGGCGCGAAACCTACGCCGGCATCCTGAACGGAAAGTTGCACTCCTTGGTCTGGAGCATGTTCTGTCTTTATCACCAGGCGTCTGGGGCGGTCCGTCACTGCACTCATCGCCTCAATCGAATTGCGTAAAAGATTCATGATGACTTGCTGAAGCTGTACGCGAGCGCCTCCAACGCGGGGTAGTTTCGGTGTGAACTCGGTTCGCAGCACCACTTTTTCTCGCTGAATTTCGCTTAAAGCGAGTGCTGTGACTTCTGTCGCAATCTCGTTCAAATCCAGCTCCTCAATTAGTGGCGGTTTCTTACTGAACAACGCACGCAGCTTGACAATAACATCGGCAGCGCGGTTTCCGTCTCGAATCGTACGTCGCGCCGTCTCTTGTGCGATTTCAATATTCGGAGGGTCCATGGCAAGCATTCGAAGGCATGTGTCAGCGTTCGTTATTATGCCTGCAAGCGGTTGATTCACCTCGTGTGCAATCGAGGCGGTCAGAACGCCGAGGCTGGTGACCCTGGCCACGTATGCCAACTCGGATCGGGCTTTATTGAGCGCTTCTTCGGCGATACGGTTTTCGGTGATGTCTTGCACAACGCCCACGAGTTCCTGTTCGCCGTATTTGTTTTGCTCGCTGTGTGCAAGAACATGTACGTTCTTGACTGACTCGTCTTGCATCAACAGCCGAATCTCAAAATCAAAATCGCTGAGGCCCGTGCGTGTTTGATCGAGAACCTGCTCTACCAATGCGAGACTATCGGGGTGGAGCCGCCGTAAAAGATCGTCGAGTGTAGCACGAACAGAGGGCACCAAACCGAATATGCGGTATGTCTCCTCTGAACAGGTAACCACATCAGCGCCAATCTTCAGTGAAAAGCTACCTGTTTTACTGAGGCGTTGGGCATCGGCAAGAAATGCTTCGCTCCGCCGTAGCTGCTCCTCGGCACGTTTTCTGTCATCGATGTCGGTTAGGAGACCATACCAGCGGACAATGTTGCCGTCGGCGTCCCTCAGCGGCAGACCACGCAGCTGAAACCAGCGGTAAACGCCATCAAACCTACGGAACCGCGTCTCGTAGTCATAAGGTTCTCCGGTGGCGATCGAGCTCATGAAGTTGTCTATGCACAATTGCAAATCATCAGGGTGGGTTATCCCGTTCGTCGACCAGTCGTTCAAGTCTGCGAGCGGTAGCCGGAAATAATCTAGAATTTGTTGGTTGCCGCCTTCTAACACCCCATCGGGTGAAAAAATGGCTATCATTCCTGCAATGCCATCCACGATAAACCGTGATTCCCGTTCACGCTCGGCAAGTGCCTTTTCGGCCCGCTTTCGGTCTTCAATGTCGATGTTCGTCCCATACCACTTGGTGATTTTGCCTTCGGAATCGTGAAAAGGCGTGGCCCGAAAAAGAAACCAGCGATACTCACCGTGCGAGCTGCGCATTCGTGCCTCAATGTCGAGTGGAGCACCCGATGCTAAACTTGCGTTCCAACTGTTTGTAAACACGTTAGCGTCATCAGGATGAATGATTGACACCCAGCCCCATCCTTGTGCTTGCTCTGAGGTAAACCCAGCGTAATCCAGCCAGCGGTCGTTCAGAAAATCACAATAGCCGTCTGGACGCGTCGTCCATGCGGTGGTCGGCATCGCATTGATAATCTTGCGAAGCCGCAGCTCGCTCTCCTGCAGGGATACTTCGGCCTGCTTCCGTTCATTGATATCAATGTGAAGTGCATACCAGCGAATAATCTGGCCGTTGTCATCCCTGAGCGCATGGCCGCGCACTTGAAACCAGCGATGTTCACCATCGGCTCTCCGTAAACGGACTTCTACATTGTACGGAGTGCCGGTGGAAATTGCTCCTTCGACCGCTTCGATCATACGTGGCATGTCATCAGCATGTACGACGTCAGTCGCAGCCCATTCTCGCAATTCTTCCAGCGTCCGCCCATAATACTGCAACAGATGGCTGTTTATCGCCAAGACCTCGCCGTCTGCATTGAAAACGCCGATGCCGGCAGGGATGCTCTCGGGAATCAGCTGAGCTTCCCGCTCGCGTTCCGCCAGTTCAACCTCCGCCCGCTTTCTGTCATCGATGTCGACGAGTAAATGAAACCACCGCAAGATCTGTCCTCGGGAGTCTCTTAAAGGCAAGCCCAGCACATTGTGCCACCGATATACGCCGTCGGCCCTCAGATGGCGGCTTTCCACATTATATGGGGTGCCGTTCATATGAGCTGCAAGTTGGTCCTGGGCTGTCCTTTGAAGGTCCTCCGGATGCACGACTTCAGTTGCTTTCCAGTCCTTGAGCTCCTCAAGCGACATTCCGAAATAGTTGAGTGCTGGCTGGTTGAGCGCTTCGACGTCGCCCGTCGGTGTGGTGACGGCGACCGGAACAGGAACGCTGTCTATAATGAGCTGAAAATCGCTGGTCTCACTAAGCCTCAACTCGTTCGCCAGACCACACCATTTCAGAGTTAGGCCTGACTCGTCCTTCAGGGGATTGCATTGAAGAACCAGCGACCGCTGTGCGCCGTCGGGTCGCTGGATCGGCATTTCCAGTTCGAAAGGCTCTCCCGTCGATAGATGAGCCTGCCAACTGTCAACCAATCCGGCTGAATTCTCGGGATTGGCTGTCGCTGCCCAGGTCAAGAAGTCAGGCATTTGACCGTTGCTGTTGGTGAACTCAGCCATTCTGTTGTTCATAAAGTCAAATCGTCCGTCCGGAAGGGCAATAAACGCCATTACCGGTAGCATTTCAAGAACCCGGCAGAGTTCCATTCCCATAGCCGTCCCCTTCGCGGTTAGCCGTTTGGCCAACTTAAACTGGTGACAACCCGCGATGTATTATCCAATGGTGTTGGTTGCCACCACCGCCAAGTTGTGCTGGATCCTATGGTCGCGGTGTTTTGGGCTGCGGTCAGGAGGGCAAAGGCTGGCCCGTTTGCTCCTTCCAGATGTAGTCAGCGTACCAGTCCGGCCAGGTTTCATCATGAACTCCGCCGCTCCGTGCCTCGTACTGACCATGTGCTGCCGCCGCGCGTCGAAGCGCGCCGGCAAGATCGATGAATGAAGTAAACGCGGCATTTGCTGCCTCAACCCGCCCAGGCAATCGGGCGGTAACTTCTTGGAATATCCATTCGTTTCCGTCCGGATCGTTGAAAGATGCGAAGGTTGAGTAGCTGCTTCGCGTTGGATGGGTTCCTTTCAGTCTGCCGATTTGGTCGCTGTGATGGAAGACACCGCCAATGTCGTGGAACGGTTCACTTATCTCAATTCCGCGTTCGGCAACCGCTGCATGTGCCGCGATGATATCAGAGACAATGAGATGCAGCCCCCTCGCAGATCCTGGGACAGCTGAGGTAACGCCGTTGCCAAAGATCACAGAACAAGGGGAGCCCGGAGGCGTGAATTGCACGACCCGAAAAGAGTCCTTACCGGAGACGTCCGCATCTAACCTCCAGTGAAGGCTGGCGTAGAAGTCCTTTGCACGATCAACGTCGGCGACCGGAATGACGATGACCTCCAGCTTCATGTCAGGTTGACTATAGCGTTGTGCGGCTTGTTCCGTTCGAATGACCGACGTCATTTCACTCTCCTAAGAACCATTGAACAATTTCTGCGGTTGAACGCGCAGCTGGTGTGGATGATCGCTCACTGGCGCCTGCATGGCTATTATTCGATGGTATTGGTTTGCTGCCCGCAGTGAAACCAATCCTAAGGTATCGGGGATACCATGGTGTAATAGATTCCTTTGGCACGGCAGGCTTTCTTGGTTGCATTCGTTTAAACAGCACGGAGGCAGCCATGTCAGATAGAACTCTACCAACCATCGCCACGTCGACCACCCGCCGCGAACTGCTTGCCGCTACCGCGGCCACTGCCGCTTTGAGCCTTCTTCCCCGTAGCGCTCGTGGCGCGGCTCCCGGCGGAGCAGAAATTCGACAGTTCCATTGCGCTGTATCGCAGAACGATATCGACGAGCTTCGCCGCCGGATCCACACCACGCGGTGGCCGGACCGTGAGATTGTGTCCGATAGATCCCAGGGTGCGCAATTGAACAAATTGAAGCCACTCGTGGAATATTGGGGCTCCGGTTACGACTGGCGCAAGGGCGAAGCAAAATTAAACGCTCATCCGCAATTTATTACCAAAATTGATGGCGTGGACATTCACTTTATTCACGTCAAATCGAAGCATTCGGACGCGCTGCCGTTGATCATGACTCATGGTTGGCCAGGATCGATATTCGAACTCATCAAAACCATCGCCCCCCTTACAGATCCTACTGCCCACGGCGGGACGGGTGGTGACGCATTTCATGTCGTCATTCCGTCAATGCCGGGTTATGGATTCTCGGGAATTCCAAGGGAAACGGGATGGGGACCAGATCGGATCGGTATGGCCTGGCACGAACTCATGATGAGGCTTGGTTACGACCGCTACGTATCCCAGGGCGGGGATTGGGGTGCCGTTATCACCGACAAGATGGCACGCCAGGCACCAAAGGGCCTTCTGGGTATTCACGTGAATATGCCCGCCACTGTTCCACCCGATGTTGCAAAAGCACTGGCGAGCGGCGAGCCAGCTCCTGCAGGTTTGTCCGCGGACGAAAAGGCAGCCTACGAACAAATGAACGCACTTTATACGAAGGGGGCAGGCTATGCCGTGATGATGGTGACCCGGCCGCAGACCATCGGCTATGCGTTGAATGATTCTCCGGTGGGGCTTGCAGCCTGGTACTACGATAAATTCGCTGATTGGACATACAGCGGCGGGGACCCCGAGAAATCTCTGACCAAGGATGAAATGCTGGACGATATCTCTCTGTATTGGTTCACGAGCACTGCCACGTCAGGCGCACGTCTCTATTGGGAGAACAACGCCAATAACTTCAATGCTGTCGATATCTCAATCCCTGCGGCGATTACAGTATTTCCCGGTGAAATTTATCAGACACCCAGGAGCTGGGCCGAGAAGGCTTACCGAAAGCTCATTTACTTTAACAAGGTCGACAAGGGTGGGCACTTCGCTGCTTGGGAGCAGCCCGCATTGTTCACTGCCGAGCTGCGTGCCGCTTTCAAGTCACTGCGCTGACAGTCGGCCAGACCCATTCCATGCGCCGACATTGGCGTAACGTCCATCAGGAGAAAGTACTATGACTACGAACCCGAAAGGCACCGCGCTGATTACAGGCGCATCCTCAGGCATCGGAGCGATCTATGCCGACAGACTGGCCCACCGTGGATTTGATCTCATTCTCGTTGCTCGAGGGCAGGAATCTCTGAATCGGGTTGCCCGTGATATCACGCAGGCGACCGGGCGGACCATAACCACGGTTCGGGCCGATCTCGGCAACAAAGATGACCTTCGAATGATCGAGACAATGCTCCGATCCGATCCGTCAATTACAATGCTTGTAAACAATGCAGGAGTAGGCGCAGTTGAGCCTTTGCTCGAGTCCGATGTGGAGGACATGGAGCGAATGATCGCCCTCAATGTCACTGCTTTGACCCGCCTCGTGTACGCCGCTGCGCCGTCATTTGTTTCGCGGGGAAGGGGAACAATCATCAATTTAGCCTCCGCGCTGGCCATCGCTCCTGAGCTCTTTAACGGTGTGTACGGAGCCACCAAAGCCTATGTGCTGGCCCTTACACTGTCCTTGCATAAGGAATTGGCCGGAAAGCACCTGCAAGTGCAGGCGGTTCTTCCGGGAGCAGTAGCGACGCAGTTCTGGGAAGTGGCCGGGGGTTCTTTGGATCATCTTCCAGAACATATTGTGATGCGGCCCGACAACACTGTAGACGCGGCTCTTGCCGGATTGGACATGGGCGAACTGGTGACGCTTCCTTCCCTCCCGAATGCCGGTGATTGGGAGGCATACGAAGCTGCTCGCCAGACACTTATCCCCCAGTTGTCCAGAAGTGAGCCAGCATCCCGCTACCACACTGTGGCCCTTGCGTCCTAGAAGCTAGCGCGTTTCTGGAATCAGAAAAGTGCCATGAACAAGAAAACGACAGCAAACGCGGCAGAACAAGAATGCGGGAAATTGCTTCCTGTGTTGCCGCGCTGGTGGCATCGAACGCGATTCATCCCACGGGTCCGAATTCGGGGCGGGGATTCTTCTCTCATAATCCATAAACCCGCCAATACCATGCCGGCAGCCAATAGGTTGGAGACTGTATCACCGCTGTCCCGGGGAGAAAGCCAATGCAAACTGCTGATCTGTTAGGGAAATTTCCCCGCGTCTCGTTGATGCAGGGCCGCACACCGATTCAACGGTTGGACCGCCTTGAAGACGTACTTGGCACACGGCGGCAGGAGGTCAGGATTTGGGCCAAGCGAGATGATTTCATGGAGCTGGGCGGCGGCGGTAATAAACTCCGAAAGCTCGAGTTTCTTCTGGGGCAGGCAATATCGGAAAGCTGCAATACGATCATTGCCACTGGAGGGGTTCAGTCAAATTTTGCACGGTTAGCGGCAGCCGCGTGTGCAAAGACCGGGCTCAAGTGTGAGCTGGTGCTCGCGCAAATGGTTCCTCGCCAGAGCGATAACTATCAGAACAACGGTAACGTTTTGCTCGACCAATTGTTTGGCGCACGTGTACACATCCTTTCGCAAGACGAAGACCCCGCGGTGTTAGTCAAACGCCGATCAGATGAAATTGCCGCCGACGGTGGGAAGGCTTTTATAGCCGTGCTTGGTGGTTCAACCCCGATCGGTTGCCTCGGATACGTTGATTGTGCCTTCGAATTGACTATGCAAGCAAAGGAACTCGATATTGTGTTTGACCACATCGTTATTCCGAACGGGAGCGGCGGCATGCATGCCGGTCTTGCTGCAGGAATGGTGCTCGCCGGAGATACTGCAACTAAGATCAGGGCACATACGGTCTTGTCGCCGCGCGAAGCGTGCATCACCGCCACTGCTGATAAGGTCAATGCGATCTTTGATCTCTTGTCGATCGACAAGCGAATTGAGCAAACGGATGTGGAAATCGGCGGCGACGAGCTAGGAGGTGGATATGGCATACCCACCTCTGCCATGGTGGACGCTGTCGGGATGATCGGAAGATCCGAAGGGCTGCTGCTGGATCCGGTATACGGGGGTAAGGCACTTGCAGGTCTGCTTGCCGATATCGACAGCGGCGTAATAGCGCCCCGGTCAAACGTTCTGTTTGTGATGACGGGTGGAATTCCCGGTCTTTATGCCTATTCGGATGTCTTCATGTACCAGCAATGATATCCCGCCTTTTCTTCGCAAACATTGGCTTCTTCCGCCGAAGCGAGGATTGCCCTTTTTGCGCTTAACCATTTTCGCGGTCTCGTTAACCGTTGTCCTTGACGCCTGTCGTTTTGGACAATGGTCAACCCGATACGCCAGGGGGAGGGCGCTCGCGATAGGGCGGTTCCTCTCTGGAAAGACCTTTCTCCGCTCCTTGTACACCCGTCCGGTCGGGATTCGTGGTTCCCAAGACCTGAAGCAGCTGAGTAGGGCGGATGCGGGGTAGAGCGCAATACCTTGGTATAGGCGATACTTTCGTTCAATTGTGGCTTCAGCTCCGTCGGTTCAAGTTTCCCCAATATTCGAGTGTCAGGATTCAGGAGGACCTTATGAACCGCACGTTAAAACCCACGCAGCTCAGGCTTGCCAAGATGTCGCGAGCCTGTTGGCGCGTGACCATCGATCATCCGCCTCTTAATGTCATGGGCGCGGAGATGGTAAAACAATTCCAAGAACTCATCTCCGCCTTGGAGACTGATGCGGATGTCAAGGTGGTAATCTTCGACAGCGCTGTAAGCGGCTTTTTTCTCAACCACTCCGATTTTCTAGCGCCGCTCGACGACATTACCTCATTGCCGCCTGGGACTACTGGACTTCCACCATGGCCTGATTTCCTTATGCGCTTACCCCGGGCTCCGGTGGTTTCAATGGCACTGATCAGAGGACGCGCCACCGGAAACGGAAGTGAGTTGGCGCTCGCCTGCGATATGAGCTTCGCGAGCCTGGAAAAAGCGGTTATTTCGCAGTGGGAAGTAGGCGTTGGTATGGTCGCAGGAGGTGGTCCGATGGCTCGCCTCCCTCAGCTCATAGGCAGAAATCGCGCGCTGGAAGTGTTATTGGGTTCCGACGACATATCCGCAAAACAAGCAGAGGCGTATGGTTATGTAAATCGAGCTCTGCCGGATAGCGGTCTTGACGCGTTCGTCAATGAACTCGCTTCACGTATTGCGAAATTCGACAAGTGGGCGATAGCTAATACTAAGCGCCTCGTTAACACGAGCCTGTCGCCGGACATTGAACTGGGTGCTGGATGGGACGCTTGTATGGCATCTCTGGCGCGTCCCGCAGCACAAACCGGTATCAGGACCCTAATCGATCAAGGTTTCCATAAACCCGGTGATGTTGAGGACCGCCTTGGCTATCACTTGGGCCAGCTCTAGCGATAGCAGAATCCCGACGGAATAGTCGCTTACCCGCAAATCCCAAGGGATGGGCCTAACCTGGCTTGATCATTTTCAGCCTTACTGATGGCGGCAGCTGACGTCAGCAACGCGACATCTCCTTACGACCATTCGCGGCGTTTCTCCATTGGTACGCCATATTGGATGATCATCCAAGAAAAGAACCAATGGACTGGCAGGCGGATCGAACGAGGTTCACAAACGTCCGGTACTGATCGGCGAGCACGAGCGGCTTTCCACTCAACATCCTGGTACCAGTTAGGTGGAGCGCAACGCGCTCCACCTATGGTGTGCTTATGTTTTGGCTAAAAGTCCTTGGGGTAAATCTGGAGAGTGTACGTAGTCTGAGCAGATGTGGCGCCGATACCCGCCTGAAGGTGGCAGGGCGAGCGCCAAAGATGGGCAGCTTGCCCTGACGGGCCGGCCGCCAAGGATGGCGTTCATGCGGGCCCCCAAACGGCATCGTAAAGCTGCGCCGTGAAACTTGTGTCTCCGCGTTGTCCGGGGAGACGCGCGGTCACTTCCTGGAGAGTCCACTGGTTTCCGTCAGGGTCATGGAATGTAGCGTAGGAAGCGTAACTTTTCCTGTCCGGATTAGGACCGCCGACAATATCCTTGCCGTTGGAGTGATGAAAAATCCCTCCGACGTCGTGGAACGGCTCACTCACCCTCACCCCGCGCCGGATCAGGTCGTCACGCGCGGTGAGTATGTCTGAGACCACGAGATGCATCCCCTGTGCGGAACCTGGTGCGGCGGCAGTGATGTTTCGCCCAAACATTATCGAACAGCCGGAACCTATCGGGCTGAATTGGACGATGCGATAGTCCTCTCCCGTAGAATGATCGATGTCGAGCCGCCAGCCCAAGCTTTCGTAGAATGTTTTGGCGCGGTCGGCATCGGAAACCGGGATGACGAGCAGTTCGAGATTCGTAGCTATCGGTTTGATGTTTGAAGTTCCGGTCGGAGGCATTGTATGCAGCGTGGCATTGGTCATGTCGGGCTCCTTTATTGTGACACTCGCCAAGGACTGTCGAGGTTCTTTGCAGGATACCGAGGAGTGCGCAGAGGGATATTAAACCATGGTATGGCCGATACTATAGTATCGCCGAGTAATGTTACGCCGCGGAGCTCCGACTTTAGTGTGTAACTTTCAGCCCGCTGAAACCCATACATTATCCCGTGGAACGGGAGAGTGATCGCCGTGCCTCAGTAATTCACCCGATAGTCGGCAGCATATAAATGCATAGGATCCACTGCAGAGGGCGTCGGTCCTTGTCCGTCGCACAACGAATTGTCCCTGATGAATGGAAGGAAAGATAATGGAACTTGTGTTGGCCGCTGATCCCATGTGCTCTTGGTGCTATGGATTTGGTAAAGAAATGGAGCTGTTACTGCAGCGCCATCCGGAAACGTCCTTGAAGATCGTCCTCGGCGGGCTGCGCGCGGGGGCAACGGACATTCTCGACGACGGGGGCAAGCTTTTCAGACTGCATCATTGGGCAAAGGTCGAAGAAGCCAGCGGGCTTCCTTTCAACCGTGAAGGCGTCCTCGCCAGAACCAATTTTGTCTATGACACCGAACCCGTTTGCCGAGCCGTCGTGGCAGCCCGGGTCCTTCAACCGGAAGCGGAAATTCTCAAAGTCTTTCGTGCATTCCAACATGCCTTCTATGTCGATGCGCTCGATACCACGGATGGCGCGGTGCTTGCGGATGTTGGATCCCGCGCACTCACGCAGCTTGGTCATCCCGTCTCCGCAGAGGAATTTCTTTCAACGTGGAACAAGAGGGGCACCATAGAAGAGACCGCAGCTGACTTCGCGGCGAGCCGTGCCATGGGCGTTTTAAGCTTCCCCGCTCTGTTCATCAAGGAGGGTGACACTCTTCGTATGGTTGGTCAGGGATATGCGCCCGTCGATGAACTTGAGGCGCACCTTTCGGCAATGGTGGCTGCATAGCCGATCGATCTGAGCTCACAACTTTGCCGTTAGGCCACTACCCCTCGGTGCACTGGCGTTCACCGAGGGTAGTGTTAGTTGCGGTCAATCTAGGCGGTGTGGTGTGCCGACAGCGCCGCGACGATATCCTTGGTTTCTATAATTGCGCTCGCATAATTTGGCATATTAATCTCAAGCGCTGCGTGCATCATTTCGTCTGAGTAGTCCGCTATGGCGTCCCTGATAACTGTGACTTCGTAGCCAAGTTCTGCGGCAAAACGCACTGTAGCCTCAATGCAGGTGTGGGCGACCAATCCGATCACAATGAGCTTATGGATACCATGTTTCTTCAACTGCATATCGAGATCGGTATTGGCAAAGCCGCTGGAGCACCAGTGCTCCGACGCGACGATCTCTCCAGGCGCAGGCTCGAACCCGGCACGGAACTCACCGCCCCAAGTGTCATACTCAAAACTCTTGCGATGCCACGCAGCGCGTTGAATGGGCGCTAGGTATTTCCAGTCCTCATAGTCGCCGGGCCGGTATCTGTGGTGCATGGCAAAGAAAACTCGCAGATTGGCACTGCGGGCCGTATTTAGAACCTGCTCCATGTGAGGGACGCAATTGTTTGCTTCAGCTACGGCCTTGATACGGGGCCAGATCTTGCCGCCCTCGGAAATGAAATCGTTGTAGGGATCGACTACCACCAGTCCTGTGATGTCGGGTTCATAAGTCAGCTGTGTCATCGTTATCTCCATATCCTGGACCAGACGCCCTGATGATTCAGTTGTTCCGGCGCGCGGCGCGTTCAATACTGGCTGCGAACAGGGGCGTTTCACCTTGATTGTGGGCGATGGAGGCTGGTTGGCGCTGTGCCCGGAAAAGGTCGAAGGGAATACCCTGACGAGCGAGGAATGCGATCATCTCGTCTGTTGCAAAGGACTGGACCCGATTGGTGAATTCGCAGCGGTGCTCGTCGATTGGCTTTACGCTGAGCTCCCAGGTCACATGAATTGTGGTCCTGCCGTTGGGGGTAAAGACGTCAGAATCAGAATCGAGGATCAAATGGTCTTTCTGACCCAGCGTTTCGATATAATGCTGAACCATCAGGCTGCCGCCAATCGACTCGACGTTGATGGACATCCGTTTGCCGTCAGCAGCGGTGGTGAACCCGGCGGCGATGTGTGCGGGTGAGCAACCCTGGTATTCTTTCTCCGGAAGGGAAAAACACCACTCCGGGATGTCGATCTGCCTAATCGGCGCATTAATGATTGCCGAAAAACTGGAGTCAACGATCTGGTTCTCTTTCATATCAAATCTCCTTGATAGGTTAGCGGCGGCTATCGCCACCGCGGTGGGGGCGTTGAATAGAAGTCATGATTGGTTGTTGACGGCGAAGCTGCGGCTTCGGAGTGTGGCACCCGTTGAAAGGTCCCGTCGGGGCGGGGCAATCGCCGGGACTGTAGTGCTATTTCTCCTGCAAGGTTTCGGTGTAGTAGCCGAGCCTTCCTTCAATGTCAGGGTTGGTCTGTAGTCCCATCTCCATCAATTTCTTGATGTTGGCCTGGGCGGCTGGCCGTTGCACTGACGTGATGAACGCATCCCAGCCGGCACCGATCTCAGGATCGGACGGTAGACTGGCAAAATCGACCAGCCGCTTTGTATCCGCAATCGCCTGACGGTCGAACCCGGAGATGCGCGTTGCCAGGGCGTCGACGAACTTGTCGAGTTCATCGTCAGGAAGCGAGCGGTTAACGTAGCCGTACTTTTCGGCCAGATCTCCATCCACGTCATTCGAACCCAGCAAAACCTCAAGTGCGCGTCCGCGGCCCATCAGCCTCGGTAGTCGTGCCATCGGTCCGCCGCCAGGGACAAGTGCCGCGCCAACCTCCCATTGCGAAAGGATCGCCTTTTCCCGGCTCGCAAACCGCATGTCGCTTGCAAGCGCCAGTTCACTGCCGACGCCAGTGGCACGACCGCGGATCAGACTAATGGAAACGACGGGTGACTTGCTTAAGCGAACCAGCATATCGGGCAGGGGGTGAAGCCCGGTTGGTCCCGAGGCAAGTCCCGTTGATTCCGCGAGCGGCGGCGTGAAGTTATAGTGCGTAAGGAAAAAGTCCGGCACTGCACTGTCAAAGACGACCACTTTCACATTGTCATCAGATTCGATCGCAGAGATGACTTTTTCGAACTGCGGAATTGTTTCGGGCCCGAATATGTTGAACGGCGGATTGTTGATTGTCACGCGCCAGTAAGTAGGCGTCCGCTTCTCGAGCTTGACTTGCGACTGATTGCCATTCGCCTTTTGCGTACCTTCCGCTTTCGCAAGGATTGCCGACGGCCCAGATAGCGCCAACACCGCAAGCATAAGCAACGCCGCTGCGCTGAGGAACTTCGATGTTCCAATCAGGAAATTCAAACCATGATTGGACCCGCCATTGTGTTTAATGTTCATGATAGCCTCCATGTACAGGGTTAGCGAGGTGCTCGGGGGGATTCGAGCTCGAATACGAGTTCGATTTCGATAGGCATTCCCAACGGTACGCTGGCCACGCCCAGAACGATGCGGGGTGGAACCTTGTCGGGGCCAAAAACCTGCAGCAGAAGCTCGGATGCTCCATCTGCGACTTTTGGATGCTCCAGAAAGTCTTCGGTCGCCGCAATATAAACGCCGAGCTTCGCGACGGTCCTGATTGAGTTCAAGGTGCCTAGGTAAGCCTTCGCCGCGGCAAGTCCACTGAGGCAGGCGGTTCGCGCTGCGTCATAGCCCTCGATGACTGAAAGATCCCTTCTTATGCGGCCTATATATTTCGGGTCGTGTCCAATCACAGGAAGCATTCCGCTCAGGAACAGCAGTGAACCGCATTGGACAGCCTCGACATATGCCCCAAACGGAGTTGGTTCTGGCGGGAGTTCGATCGCCAGCTCTACCAGGCGGCTCTCCGGGCCGTTCTTCGGCATAACGGCAGCGCTTACCATTTTCCCAGATGTGCGCCGTTGTCGACGTGCAGCACCTCCCCGGTAATGTGTGCGGCTTCCGTTAAGAACATCACAGCGTCAACAATGTCCTGAACAGGTGATATCTCACCCATTGGAGACAGCGATCTCAGGAAATCCTGCGGGTCGTTCGCGTGCATCGGGGTGTCGACTATTCCCGGCGCAACGCAGTTCAACCGGATGTTTTCCGTTGCAAACTCCAATGCAAGATTTCTAGTAGCCGCTTCGATTCCACCTTTGGTGATCATGGCAACAGAAGCATTCACGCCTGCGATGGGATGATCGGTCAGCGACGTCGTTATGCTGACGATGCTTCCTCCTGTTTTTTGTCGGAGCATCTGGCTGATCGCGTGTTTGGTGAAGTGGATGAAACCTTCGATGTTGGTAGACGACAATTGTCTGAAATCTTCGATGGTGAACTCCAAAAACGGCTTCGTCAGGAAAATACCGGCATTGTTCACAAGGGCATCGATTGATCCGAACCTTTCGATGGCGACGTTTGACACGCGCTCAGCAGTCTCGGGATCGCCAACATCACCGTCGATAAGCTCCAGTCGATGCGAACGAACAAGTCCTCCGGCATGGCTGACCCGTCGCGAGGTTGCTACGACGTTGTATCCGCTCTTTAAAAAGAAGTTCACCAGTCCGGCACCTATGCCTTGTGATGCTCCTGTTATCAGGACCGTTTTGTGCCCAGTCATCGCCGTCTCCCTTGTATGGAACGCGAGTTCGTCCGCTCCTCCTAAAGAAGACCGAGAACGTCCAAGCCGTAGATTTCCGTTGAATTGGCCAGCGCCAATGAAGCCTGAGCATCCAGCAAAAAGAACCAGCCGTATATTGTACCAAAGTGTCGCCGACACCTTGGTATCGGTTCGGCATGGCTTGATTGACGCTGTTTCGGACTGCCTTGTTTTCATTGGGCCGTCCGACAGGCGTCCTCTCTCAGCCCACGTTAATCGAGCGTGACCGGCAGGCGGTGCCCCGTTCAAAGTTCGTTAATTCCACAAGCGTTCCGGTATTACCGATGCAACTCGTGCCGCTGACCAGTTGTTTCCGTTGCGGCTGGACCTGATCAAACCAGCGGCATTTATGCCTGTTTTAAAGAATGCAAATGGAAGGGACTTTAATGCACGGATATGTTCGACAACGCTTTTAGTCGCCCTTGCGGGTTCAGCATCGCTTGCCATCGTAATGGGTGTCGGCCGATTTGCTTTCACGCCGATCATGCCGATGATGCTTTACGATAGTGCGCTCGAGCTGGGCCTTGCGGATAAATGGCAACTGCGAACTTTCACTGCCACAAGCCTCTTCGCAATGAATGAGTGAGGTGAATCCGGCCCGAGAATCAGGAAAAATACATCGGCTTTTAACTCTATCTTCGTTCTCTGGCCATCTACGTTACCAGCGTATCACACCGTGAAAACCAAATGAGCTGGGGGAGCAAAAACTCGGCTTGCTTCTGTGGAACCAAGCCGGCACCGATATTGCAGATATCATGTGAGGACGAATGGCTGCCTTGTCGATGTCAATTCTCCAGGCGCTAATCACGTCGAGGTTGAGTATTGTCCGACCGATAGGGAATAGAGAACCCGAAAGTGGCTCCCCCGGCAGGATTGGATATGCCCCAAATTCTTCCTCCGTGCGCTTCGACAATAGAACGGCTGACTGACAAGCCGATACCCATACCCTTGGCCTTTGTCGTATGGAACGGATCAAACAGCCAGGCTATGTCGGCGCTGGCAATACCGGGTCCTGTATCCTCGACAGTGAGCAGCACCTCCTCGTCGCTGCCGACTGCAGTGCGGACGAGAATGTCGCGAGCTCCTTGCGATATTTCCGCCATTGCATCGATGGAGTTGCGAATCAAATTCATTATCACCTGCTGAACCTGTACCCGATCCGCCCCGATAAACGGCAGCGCTTGGGAGAGTTCCGCGCGCAAAGATATACGTTCGCGCTGGATATCGTTTGCGAAAAGAGCAATCACTTCCCGCGCAGCATTGTTAAGGTCGAATAATTCGATTGTCGAAATACCCCGCAGAAACAGCGTCTTCAATCGTGTAACCACGTCTGCCGCTCGGTTCCCGTCGCGTATTGTCCGACGTGCGGTCTCTAGTGCCCCTTCTATATTCGGCGGGGTTGCAGATAGCATACGAAGAGCCGTGCTGGCATTCGTAATGACGCCAGAAAGAGGTTGATTGACCTCATGCGCGATCGCTGCGGCCATCGTGCTAAGACTCATCACACGAGCGATTTGCGTCAGTTCAGACCGTAACTTATCGCGGGCCGCTTCCGCCACTCTTTGGGCGGTGACGTCCTGTACCGCGCCAATACACTCCGTTGATCCGTCAAGATGTCGAACTATCCTGCCGACGACTCTGACATGCTTTATGGAGCCGTCCACCTGCAATCTGATCTCATAATCGGGATTATCGCCCCCGGAACGTACGTCCGCCATCTTGACTGCAAGGAGTGGAAGATCCTCTTCGTATACTCTGCCGGCTATCAGGTCGAAATCGATAACTGTGCCGTCCTTAAAGCCAAAGATGCGATTCATTTCGCTGGAGAACGAGAGCTTATCTGTATCGACTTGCCAGGAAAATGTCCCCGTCTGGCTTATGCGTTGCCCTTCCGCCAACAATAAATCGCTGCGCTGTACTCTTTCTTCTGCAACCTTTCTCGCAGTGACGTCCGTCACTGCACCTATGAATTCCGGTTCTGCCGTCTCCTTGCTTATGTTCTGCAAAACAACATGGACATATTTTACACTGCGATCCGGCATGAGCAGCCGGTGTTCCATATCCACATTAGCGCCGAGCTGCGCCGCACGTTCCACCAACTCCCGAAGCATTGGCAAGTCGTCTGGGTGGCATCGATCGAGCATCAATTCTACGCTGGGCTTCTGCGTATCAGGATATCCTGCGATCCGGTACGCTTCTTCAGACCAGAATATATCCCGTGTCGATGGTTTCCACCAAACGCTGCCGGTTGCGGTCAGACGTTGCCCTTGCGTTAGAAATGCCGCGCTTCGTCGCGACGTGAGCTCGCTGTTCCGCAACGCCTCCTCGGTCTGTCTCCGCTCAGCGATCTCCGTGCGCAATGCAACATTGAGTGCATCAAGTTCTGCGGTTCTTTCAACGACGCGGCGATCAAGTTCTGCTGCGATATTTCGCTGTTCAAGGAAGCGTACGGCTTCGCTAGTCGCCATCGCTACCTGATTTGCTGCAATATTTAGGATAAGCGTGTCCTGCTGGGTGGGGAATGAGGCGCTTTTGGTACCCGCCACCAAGATTCCTGCATTGCTATGAAGACCCAACTGCACCAGAACTGTTGAATAAGACTTTGACTCTAGCTGCAACGTAGCAAAGCGTGGCCAATGGGGAGGGGCACTATCAAATTCACTATAGAGATACTCTCCAAATCGACCCGCGTCGCTGAAGTTATTTATACCTGGCAAACGGGCAAACTCTAAATCGGCGTTGCCTTGCGGCGACGGTAGGCGCAGATAGAGGAAGTCGACGTTCATTATGGCGTCGACTGCATCGAGCAGAGTATTTCCGATCAATGTGACGTCGCCGCCATTCCAGATCGAAGGAAGGGCGGTCAGTGTTATGAGATCGTTCATACAACGGCGGAGTTTTTTGATTTCCAACGCCGCAGCGCTTTGTGTTGCGGAACCTTCAGCCAGTTGCGTCAAGTAACTCTTCCCCTGCCATATGTCCCGTCCCCAACTCCTTCAAAAATTCTGCAGGTGGAATGTAAAACGGGTTTGCATGTAACACGCCACCGACTACAGCCAAAGGGTGGGTGCGCAGGATGGCGATTATCGTTTCACCACTAAACTTTGCCAGATCATATACGCAGATCACTACGTCGTCGTGCTTGCTCCAGACCTCATTTATGCGTGACTCAAACTCGATAAGATCCAGCTTGGGAACGTCTGCGTCGGCCGCCCAATCCATATTGCAAACTATCCGACTCAGCGGAAAAGGGCCCTCAGCGTTACCGCTAGCCAATCCTTCAAATTTTTGCAGCAACCGGCCTTGGTCGAAGCGGCCATTTGGAAGATAGGCTTCCAGCGCTGTTTGGACTTCAAGTTGACCAGTTTGTTCTGCCAGAACTGTATCAATCCCCACGCAACGCAGTCGATGCATATGGTTTTCGCGTTGTCCAGGCTTGATGAGATGAACCGCTTTATGGCCGCAGTCAAATCCGTCACAGATGAATGGCTCGAGAACCCGATAGGCTTCATCGTCGCCGTTAAAGAACGCACATGCGTGTCTGTTTTGGCCGAGTTCCGAGCCGGCGAAGCGAATAGCGTTCAAGTTTTCTTTTGTCACCGCTTTCTATCCCTCCCAATCGGCAACTGGTGCGGAAATTGGTCACTCGATCGTCCCCACCGACTGCTCTCGTCTACGTACCGTAACAAATCCAAAATCATCGTGTTATTCGTGGAATGTCACCCAGGGCTTCTAACGGTAGTGAGCTACCAGATGGCCATTTGGCGACACCTTAGTACAATAGTTCATCTCTTACGTATTAGCTATCGTCCTTTTGTTGCAATTGGTTTGGCGTATCGCGGGCCAATTCCCAGAACACCGGCAAGCTTTGAAGCGGCCGTGAACATTTCAACATAAAGGAAAGCCGATGAGCAAGATTTTGATGGTTTTAACGTCCCACGACCGTTTGGGAAACACTGGAAGGAAGACTGGATTTTGGCTCGAGGAATTTGCCTCACCGTACTACGTCTTCAAAGATGCCGGGGCTGACCTGACCGTAGCATCGCCGAAGGGCGGGCAACCTCCAATTGATCCAAAAAGTGATGAACCCGGCAATCAAACCGCTTCGATGGCCCGATTCAAAGGCGATAAAGAGGCCCAGGCGGTTCTCGCCAATACAGTTAAGCTTGAAACTATCGACGCGGGCGATTTCGATACGGTCTTCTATTCCGGAGGTCACGGTCCCATGTGGGATCTCGTCGACAACAAGAAATCCATTTCGCTCATCGAGAGTTTTTATAACTCCGGAAAACCCGTTGCCGCAGTTTGCCACGCCCCTGCTGTTTTTCACCATGTGAAATATCAAGGTGAGCCGCTGGTCAAGGGCAAGCGTGTGACAGGATTTACCAACTCGGAAGAAGCGGCGGTGGATCTTACCGATGTAGTTCCGTTTCTTGTCGAAGATGACCTCAAGCAAATGGGTGGTCTGTTTGAGAAGGTAGCCGATTGGGGAAGCTTTGCCATCACGGATGGACGGCTTATAACCGGCCAGAATCCCGCGTCGTCCACCGCCGCAGCGCAAGCCCTGTTGATGCTTCTTTAATCAGAGATGCTTGTAGGCAATCCAATTGGGCCTATCTGATTGGATTGCCGGGCAGGAGGTACTTCCATGGACGCAATTTATAACGAAATAGACGGCTCGGAAGCCACAGCTGGCGACGGCAGCGCGATGGATGCGCTCGTCGAATTCTATCGAGCCTTCAATGGTGGTGACACTTTAGGCCTTCAGGCCAATTGGATTGAGGGCGAGGCCGCCAGCATGGACAATCCCATCGGCGGCATCCGACGCGGCTGGGACTCTATAGGTGAGGCCTATTCGAAGCTCTTTGGCGGAAGTGCGAAGGTTTCTGTTACCTTCCACGATTTTACCAGTCAGGGAGACACGAACTGGCACTTGTTTGTGGGCCGGGAACGCGGGATATGCAAGACGCCCAGTGAAACATTGGACTTGGCTTTTCGAACGACAAGGTGGTTTATTAAAACGAGCGCTGGGTGGCGGCAGCTTCACCATCATGGTTCGGTAGAAGATCCTAAATTGCTTGCTGACTATCAGAGAATTATTTTCGGTAAAACTTCTTAGAGCCTCGCCGAAAATAGAGTTGAGTGATCGGGCCGATCCTAAATGGAAGCGCCATGTGGAGCCCGACCAACCGAAACGAACACGAGAACAATTAACATGGCAATGGCCCGGACAATCATCCGGGCCATTTTCTCATTGGGGATCGACTACTGTTCCGGCGAGTGGCGCAGCCTTAGCCCAAGCCGATAATGGCGCTGCCGTCAGATAATGGTTTCATCGTGTGAACAGATAGGACTGCTATACGGAAGGAGAGAACGCACGCTCGACACGGTACATCCCGGGCTCAAATGTGGAGAAACCCAGCGCTTCCTTGAGGTAGGGCAGCGGCCTAGGATCGGCACGCATGGCCTCGTAGTCGGCGGCGCTTCTCCACCTCGCATACATGGCGACTTTGGTACCGTCGACACTTTTGTGCAGAGCTGCTGAAATGAAGCCAGGCGCTTGATCCACCACGCCGCTCGTTGCGGATGTCAAAAGATCCACAAGCCTATCTTGATCGCCCGGGCTGACGGTAAAGACGTTGATCATTACGATGCTTTGGTCATCGGTCATTGGTATATTGCTTTCGTTTATCTTGTGATTTTTCGGCCGCTCGTTCACGGCTGTTCCGCACACATGGGGATAAATAGTTTCGAAGACAATCCATTGAGGCCAGTAGAGCGTCAGTGAGCAGCGTCATGCTTCACCTGTTACGCCGTTTTGTCATGCCCAACACGACCACGCGTCCGTGACGCTCTAGCCGCAGACACCTTCGCGAAATCATCGATCCGATCACTTAGCCCTATTCTCGGACAGACTCTTAGGAACGGATTTGGTCGTGATCCAGACAGCAGCGGGCCCTTGTTAAATGGGGCAGGCCGTCGTCAAAATCACGGGCGTCGTAATCTAATGATCAAGCATTTGTAGGGCCCTGTCATCTTCGTTAGTTGATTGGGTCTTAGTCCCGGAGAGTACCGTGAATCTCCGTGTCCGAAGGGGGCACCGAGAAAAACGGTACCCCAAACATCGTGACACAATCGCAGGCTATGCCCACGAGTCTACATCTATAATGGCTTGAGCGAATGCTTCCGGCGCTTCCTGCGGAAGGTTGTGGCCAATGCCATTCGATATAAGACGGTGTTCGTACTTCCCTTTGAATTTCTTCGCGTAGACCTTCGGGTCGGGGTGCGGAGCGCCGTTCGCGTCGCCTTCGAGTGTGATAGTCGGTACTGTGATGTCCGGAGCGTTCGCAAGCTTCGTTTCCAATTCATCGAAGCGGCGCTCACCTTTTTCCAAGCCCAGACGCCAGCGATAGTTGTGAATGACTATATCAACGTGATCGGGACTAGTGAACGCTGGTGCGCTTCTTTCAAATGTGGCGTCATCGAATCGCCAATGCGGCGAGGCAAGCTTCCAGATGAGTTTTGCAAAGTCATTGGTGTATTTGGCATATCCTTCACGTCCACGCTTTGTCGCGAAATAATATTGGTACCACCATTGCAACTCAGCTTGTGGGGGCAAAGGAGTCGCCCCGGCCATCTGGCTTCCGATGAGGTAACCGCTCACTGAGACGAGTGCCTTGCAGCGGGTCGGCCAGAGAGCTGCCATTATGTCCGCGGTCCTCGCACCCCAATCGAACCCACCGATTGTTGCACGATCAATCTTCATCGCATCCATGAAGTTTATCATGTCCATGGCGAGCGCCGCCTGCTGTCCGTTTCGCTTAGTCTTCGGCGAGACAAACGTAGTGCCACCATAGCCGCGTAAGTACGGAATGAAGACTCGGTAACCTTTTGCCTCCAAGATGGGCGCGACCTCACTGAAGCTGAAGATATCATATGGCCAGCCATGCAGCAGTAGAATCGGGGAACCATCAGTTGGGCCAATATCGGCGTACTCCACGTTCAAGTCGCCGGCCTTTATCTTCTTTACATTCTGAAAGGTGGCGGCTGGTTGAGGTTTTTCTTGGCCGGTTGCGTCGGTTGCAACGCCGGCCACGCCCGTAATTCCTGCAGCCGAAAGAGCCAACGTGATTGCGCCGAATGAACGTCGGTTTAAATTATTGATCTGAAACTCTTGCATCGCCATGCTCCAATTGATTGAGGGAGGACAGTCGCGACCTTTCGGGCGAAGCTGCTGATCTTCAATCGCTCGAAACGGCGATAAATTCTATTATACGATGGTGTTGCGATTGTTGCCACATTCGTAGATGCCACAGAATAGGTGCAACTGCACGAGGACGGAGCTTAGTACCGGGCCACACTCAAAGCAGCGTACCTGCCCTCATCGAGGGTAAACAAAATAGAACAGGGTATCGGCTTCTGAGACAAAATTATCGCCACGATTGACGAAACCGCCTGAGTTATGATGTCGGAGGGGAAACGTGAGCTTACTGCTCAACACATTGTTGAGAAAGATGGCCAACGCGGACATTCACTAACTTGTCGGTAAAGTTTGATTCTTGCTTCGTTAGAAGTATCTGTCATCTGGCCAATCAAACGGCTAAAAAAGAGGCCGCTCACAGGGAGAGCGGCCTCAACGGAACAAAGTCCGAAACGGCATTGGGGAGGAGCTGCCGTCTGGAAGAACCATAATTCAACGGAATTTTTGCCGTAATTATACTTTGGTTTCGGTTTCGATAGGCACGGCCGAAAACTCCCGCTCGGGGACCACACCGGCTAGCGAAATGGTGTCGAAGACTAGCTCCAAATAGGGAAAATCCTGCCATTGTTATCAGAGCAACTACTGCGTGAGGCGGCGAAGGCAGCAGGAAGCCGTTCGTACTCGACGAAACCATAGGAAAGCAAATTAGCCACGACGCAATCGTACTGTCGGAGACGTTATAACTGTCGGAGCGGTTCCGGAAGCAGTTCCATCGGGAAGTCCTGATAAGAGACTGGTCGTAAGAACCGATAGATTGCCAAAGTGCCAACTGAGGTCGATCTGCCGTCCGAAGTCGCGGGGTAGGGCCCTCCATGAACCATCGCCGGCGAGACTTCGACACCGGTCCCGAAGCCATTAACAAGTAGGCGACCAGCAAGCAGTTCCAACGTTGGGATCATCTTCGAGGCGGCCTGAACGTCGCCTTCGTCCAGATGCAGAGCAATCGTCAACTGACCTTCCAAGGATCCAATAACGTTCTTGAGCTCTGCTTCATCTTGGCAGCGGACGACCAATCCTGAGGCGCCGAATACCTCATCCTGCAGGCTAGGTTCCGCCAGAAACGCGGCTGCCGTTGTTTCAAAAAGGAACGCTGGGGCTTGACGGGGCGTTCCACCCATTCCCGCGGCGACCTGTGACACCGAGGAAGATGCCGTCAGCTTGGCGACGCCCTTGTAATAGGCTTCGCAGATGCTGGCGGACAGCATGGTTTGAGCATGAGATTTTACGAGGGCTGAAGTGGCTGTTGCGATGAAGGCATCAAGCCCTGTATCGTCAATGGCAATGACGAGGCCAGGATTCGTGCAGAACTGGCCGGCCCCCAGCATTAGCGATGACGCGAACGAATGTCCGATCTCAGCTCCCCGATGGCGCAATGCATTCGGATAGAGGATGACTGGGTTAATGCTGCTCATCTCCGCATAAACCGGTATTGGCTGCTTCCGTTCCGAGGCGATCTTCATGAGCGCAGTACCGCCCCGGCGCGAGCCGGTGAAGCCGACAGCACGTATCTGGTGGTCGGCTACCAAAGCCTGCCCAACCTCATAGCCCGAATCGTAGAGCAGTGCGAAGGTGCCCGGTGGAAACCCGCAGGCTTTGACAGCATCAACGATCGCACTACCAACCAAGGCAGATGTTCCCGGATGCGCGGAGTGGGCCTTGACGATCACAGGACAGCCGGCGGCCAGAGCGGACGCGGTGTCACCCCCAGCTACCGAGAAGGCAAGCGGGAAGTTCGATGCTCCAAACACTGCAACGGGTCCAAGGGCGATGTTGCGTAGCCGAAGATCCGGCTTGGCGGCGGGCTTCCGATCAGCGTCCGCCGGATCAAAGCGGAGCTCTTGAAAGTTGCCTTCGCGAACCTCGTTGGCGAATAGTTGAAGCTGCCCCACGGTTCGGTCGCGCTCGCCTTCAAGGCGTCCACGCGCCAGGCCAGTTTCATCTAATGCTCGAAGGATTAGAGTGTCGCCGAGTTCGAGGATGCGTTCCGCAATCGCTTCGAGGAAATACGCACGATCTTTGAGGGATATCTCCTTGTATATCGGGAAGGCTTCCCACGCCAAAGCCGTGGCTTTTTCCACTTGCTCTTTTGTGGCACCCCCGAAGGATGGTTCCATGAGCATGCCGTTGGCGGGGTTGACCGCGGAGAAAGCCTCTGCCGCTCCCCGGATGCCCGCGCCACCGATCAAAAGGTCACCGGAGATTTTCATGTGTTCTTACCAACCATCATTTGTGAATTCCCTACAGATTGGACAGGAGATATTTGAAGGTAATTGACGAGCGCGAGATGACCTCAAATAGGTATTGATGGTCTTCTTGCCAACCTATTGCACGCAAAAGTATGATTATTGCAGCGAATTTAAACATCCGTCAGCAATTCCAGGTATCGAAAGATGTCTGGACAGGTGCTGTCGTTGTCGTTCCTGCCATTTTTGACAGCTTCATCAGTCGAGTGTCAAAATCCACGATTCAGTCACGGCTCCCGTCCTGAACGTCCAAACGAGAGTAGTTTCAGGGCACAAGTTCGTGCTCCAATGTTGACCTAGTCAATGAGAGTTGAGAGAGGCTGCCGCCTCGTCCAACGGAAACTATAACGCTAAAGCCCACCAACGATATTATACCAAAGTGTCTATAAGGCGGCCTCACAACATAGACCAAGGTACAATAGACGTACGACACGGCCAGGAATATCAAAATTTGCAGCAGCAAGTACGACGGAGTTCAACATGACTCATTGGCCGGATCGACGCATTCCAGACCTATTCGGAATAGAGCTTCCCATTATCCAGGCACCCTTGGCGGGTGCGACAACGGTTGACATGGTTGTCGCCACTGCCAAGGCAGGCGGTTTGGGGTCTCTTCCCAGTGCCCTCTTGGATGTCGATGAATTGCGTCAAGCACTGAATCATATCCGGACCTCGACGAATGCGCCGATAAACGTCAACTTCTTTTCGCACCGTTCTCCACCCGCCGACCTTGAGGCCCAGAAGCGTTGGGAGGCCATGCTTTCCCCCTACTATGCTGAGTACGGTCTCGATTCGGGAACGCCGATCACCGGAGTCGGTCGCGCGCCATTTGACGGGACATTCTGTGAAGTCGTGGAAGAATTCAGGCCGGAGGTGGTGAGCTTTCATTTTGGGCTGCCCGCGAACGAACTCGTCCAGCGGGTGAAGGCAACCGGTGCAAGGATAATAGCTTCGGCGACAACTGTCGCCGAAGCTATCTGGCTGGAAGCAAATGGCGTCGATGCTGTCATTGCGATGGGCTTTGAGGCGGGCGGTCACCGTGGAAACTTCCTGACGCATGATATGGCGACGCAAGTCGGTACGATGGCACTTGTTCCTCAGGTGGTGGACGCCGTTCGGGTCCCGGTCATCGCAGCGGGGGGTATCTCTGATGGGCGAGGAGTTGCGGCCGCCCTGATGCTCGGCGCTTCCGCCGTGCAGGTTGGAACGGCTTACCTGTTCTGCCCTGAAGCAAGGGTTCACCCCGTTCACGCCAAAGCGCTGGCAGCAGCCGGAGACGACAGTACCGCGATCACGAATCTGTTTACCGGTCGTCCAGCGAGAAGCGTTGTCAACCGACTGATGCGAGATTTGGGACCGATTTCCGACAGCGTACCCTCGTTCCCAACAGCGGGCGCCGCTCTCGCCCCGATCAGAGCAAGGGCAGAGGCGGCGTCGCGAAACGACTTCACGAACTTATGGTCAGGTCAGGCCGCAAGGCTCGCCCCAAGAACTGGTGCCGAGGAACTAACCCGAGAGCTCTATCGAAGGGCCCAAGAGATTATTGGCCGCTTCAATCCCACATGATTTGAGCCGTCGCAATTCTTTCAAAACGCGGTGGGCTGCCTTGCGGGGATCGCAGGTTCCCACAGACGCTCAAGTGCACCATCTCGAACTCACGCCATCCCGGCGCTCATACTTCAACGGCCACATTTTTTAGAAAATGAAGGATAGCAAATGTCGAAGCAAAGGCACAATCCGTATGCGGTAGTTCTCGCAGGATCCGCGTCACTCGCCATCGCTATGGGAGTTGGCCGATTCGCCTTTACCCCTATCCTTCCCATGATGCTTCATGACGGGGTGCTTGATTTCTCTCGTGCAGGAGGATTGGCCACCGCGAACTATGTCGGCTACCTTGTTGGCGCGTTGGCGGCAATGCTTGTGCCCAAAACGTGGGACCATACGTTCCTCATTCGGCTAGCGCTGGCATCTACAGTTTTGCTTACGGCCATGATGTGCACGCCCTATGCCCAAGCATGGTCGGCTCTTCGGTTTCTGGCGGGCGTGGCCTCGGCGGTTGGCTTCGTGTTTACTTCCGGCTGGTGCCTCGCCCAGCTCTCTGGAAGCGGGAACTCGTTCGCCAGTGCCATATTCACTGGACCCGGCGCTGGGATAGCGGTTTCGGGCTTGGCAGCCAGTGGGATGGCGGTTCTCGGCCTGTCCGCAGCCACGGCTTGGCTCGTCTTCGCCTTGATCTCCGCCGCAATCAGCGGGATTATTTGGCGTACCTTCGGGAAAAATTCATCGCCATCAGAAGCATATTCCGTTGGCGTGGCTACACGAGCCTCCGGGAAAGTACCGAAGTCGGAAATGCCGTTGTTTGCGATCGCCTACGGGCTAGCAGGCTTCGGATATATTATCACGGCGACCTACCTACCGGTAATTGCCAAAAATAGCATCCCGGGTTCAGCTCTTCTTACCGTCTTTTGGCCCTTATTTGGGTTGGCTGCGGTCGCAGGGTCGTTGCTGGCAGCACGCGTGAAGCACGCCGATGACGTTAGGCTCCATCTCGTGGGCGCCCATCTGGTGCAGGCTTTGGGCGTTGCGATATCTGTGATTTGGCGCGACCCTCTCGGTCTTGCCCTCAGCAGCGTATTGGTGGGTCTGCCATTCACTGCAATCAGCTACTTTGCTATGAACGAAGTCAGGAGAATTCGGTCCAGCCATCATGCACGCTACATGGGTTTGCTGACGGCCGTTTTCGCCATTGGCCAGATCATGGGCCCGCCAGCTGTTAGTGCGATTATGGGGCACGTTGTAAACATCGATACGGGTTTCAATCTGGCGCTCTCAGTCGCCAGCATCGCCCTCGTTATCGGTGCCGCTATATACGTCGCTATGATCCTCCTATTTCCAAGCATGAAAAGTCTCGGAAAGCTTGGTCGAACGCCCCGTACCTAAGACGACCGAAGTCGATACGTACGCTCGATGCGCGTTGTTACAGTTATGGCGACACCCCGTAATCCGCGAAGCTGCGGCGCATCTGCGAGTCGACCTTCTCCTGTGCTGTCGCCACGAGCGACCCAAGACTGCTGAGAACAGCTTTCAGCTCTTTTGCATCGGCCAATGCGGACTTGATACCGGAGCCATCAACATTGGGTTTGGCTGTCACGGAAAGGTTTTCAGCCATTTGCCGGCCAACATCAGCAGAACTCCTCAGGATCTCGTCCATGGCTTCTGGCGAGGCGCCGGCATCGGGCCTGCCGAGCTTTATGCCGAACGCATCTTTGACGTTCACATCCGGATCTGCAGCTTTGCCCAGCCAGAATTGCTTGCTACCGAAGAATCCGGCCATGCGCTGCATCTGCTCTTTGTTCTTTCGCTGCTGAGCAACCTGCTCCTCGAATGATTCCGGCGAATAGGTCAAAGCGCCAGCAGCAAGACCCGGCGCGGCCGCCAAGCTCAAGTTTCTTGCTTTCAGCATAAGGGCGGCGAACCAACCGGCCTTACCGCTATTCTTGCCTTCGAGCAATTCTCCTGCACCGCCCCCGCCTTGCATCGCAGCGGCTTGCTGCAGGGCAAGAGCGGCTGCATTCAAGTTTGTTCCGGCGGTGATCAAGCCGTAAATGGCCGAACCAATCTTATAGGTACCCAAACCTGCCGCCGCGATGCCGCCGACAGCAAGACCGGTTGCTATGCTCGGATCACCTTCCCGAACTTTGGCGGTGAAGGCATTCAGGCCATCGGCGAAGCTGTTGAGACCCTGACTGATGGTCGTCATGGGCATGATAGCTGAGGAGAGATTTGATATGCTGTCCTTAAAGCCTTGAAACGCAGCAAATGGATTGTCTGTCTGCACTTGGTTGGCGGCGTCCAGTCCGGTTGCATTTGGGAGACGTTCCTCCACCAACCTGCGATACTGAGCGAAGGACAGGATACCACTCATAATCAAGTCAGACGACAACCTGTTGTTGGTCAGCTCACCGACAACCCGGGCCAGTTCGACTTCGTTATCCTTGTTAAATCCCTTTTTTTCCAGTTGCGGCAGGAGTACGTCGTAAATCCATTTGATAGGATTTTCACCGAACGTTTCCTCGCCAAGAAGTTTTCCGTCCTCGCTGCGGATCCCGTACTCTTTCTGAGCCAGGAGAGACTTCTTCGATGCCCGACCAACAACGAACTGATCAAACCCTGCGCGCAATTTGGTACCTGCGTCTGATCCGCCTGTTTCCGCGATCAGCATTGGTAGCCATTTGAACAGAAACTCGGGAGACACAACCTTGCCAGCCGACCGCGAATATTTGATTGCCTGGGCAAAGGCATCCGGATCAATATCCTTGCCGATAACCTGCTGGGCCTTTATGTAGTTCTCGAGACCGAACCGGTACTCATCCGGAGAGACCTGCTCGATATTGTCCATTGCCTTGTTGAAAGATCGCAGGCCAGCGATAGCCTGTTCGGTACTTCCAAGAGCGTTGGACAGTACCAGAAACGCCTTTGCCATATCATCCGAGACCGCCAAGGCAGAATCGGTCGAAGGCATGGAAAGCGATGCTTCTTTCATCACCTCGTAAATTTGGGATTTGTTCAGCCGATATTTTTCCGAAAGGTCATTTGCGCGAGTATCAATCTTGCTCCGTTCACCACCTGAGAGGCCCGAGTATTTGGCTTCAGCTTGAACGCGCCGATCTTCGGATGCCGCTGCAAGAGCCATACTTGCCCCATGTCCAACCATATAAGCACCGCTGTAGCCTCCCATGGCGATGTAAGCGGGCTTCAGTGCCAGTTTCATTGCCAGTCCGATGCGACGGGCTTCTTTCTCGGTTGAGCGCATACTGGAGCGAACCTCTGCCAGATGCGACAGCGTAGCAACTTTCCATCCACCAACCTCTGATTTTTGAAGCGCTGTACCGAGATTGCGTGACCTGAGATCCTGCTGAAGCCGGTCCCATGAACGGCGCACCTGGTCAAATTCCTTAGCAGATGCACCCATCTTTTCCATTTGCCGCTGAAAGCCGACGCCCCATTGGGTGCCAGCGAGCCTGCGGGCACGATCCTCAATCATTTTCATCGAGCCGGTGACGTCGGTCGCAGCTCTCTTGGCTTTGCCGGACATTTGATCCTGCAGGCGCAGAATAAGTTGCCCCAGAAACGTTCGTGACATTGCATTTTCCTTTGCTAGCATCGTGAAAGTTAGGCTGTTTCAAGCCCGGGTTTCAGTTGCTTCCCAAGGCACATGGCTGAGTTGAAACGCCAATGTCGTCCTGACCGGGTGTATCCGCGCCCGCCGTTCTGCCTCTCTTCCAAAATTTCATTCATGATCTAAACCATTTGGTAATTTTTAGGGGTTTTCTCCTACTATTCGGTAAAATCCTAAATTATTCCCTGCCTCCAGCGCTTGAAGTGAGAAAAATGACGCCCGATCCACTCCCGAAAAAGCTCAACAAACGAAAAACCCACCACACTGACCGATTTCGCGGCAAGCAACTGCTCGTCGAGCGTTGGACAAATGCCAAGGCAGCCCACGTCGCCTATCTGACCGGCAAAGGGGTTCCCGCCACGGAAATTGCTCGAGTTTTGAATGACGGTGTTCGGGCTGAAACTATTCGGGCGATGTGGCGGCGTTGGCGTCTGCCAATGACTCCCACCGGTGGGAGGCATATTGCGACGGTACCTGTCTCGCTGGTCGCCCACGAACGCCATCTCTTAACCCAACGCGCCAAAAAACTTAGAATTCCGCCGGAGGAGTATCTTCGTCGGATTGCGATATGCGCTGTTTCAGATGATCTCTACGCAGCGGTGACGGATGGCCGGTTCGACGGTGAATGAGCAGGTTGAATGGACCCCGAAATATGTGAAAGCGGATGATGACTGCTTTCGAGGTTTTGGCGGTGTCGGCCCGCGCGCACACCAGGAATTGGCCGGCAGGTTATTGCGCAGAATAGCAGCTTGCTGGCACCAACTCTGACGGCCGCATGAAAGCCCGCATCCAGCGCTCGGCCCGCGACATTTCCAATATAGACAAGGTCTTGCTTGGGCGTAGCGGCAATGACGGCAAGGAGCATCCGGCATAAGTTGTTGGATACTTGAGTGGAAGTGATGGCATGCGTCGATGCCTGGTAGCATCGTTCATTTGGAAATCGCGGGGACTGTTGGCAAAGAGTGTCGGAAACGGGGATGGTCATACACGACATTCCACCAGCGTCGCGATAAAGCTGCCGAAGTAATAGCTTCTAGCTTGAACCAGGGACAGGTCGCGGTGTGGTAAGACATACATTAATTAAAAGATTATCCGCCGGATTTCCAAAAGTCCGCTAATGCTATCATGAATTCGTTGAAATGGCCGGGATTCCAACTCGTTGGTGTACCTTCGCGCAGTAACCACGCCTGCCTGTTCGCGCATACTAGGGCAGCTTCGTCTGCATTGATTAGCCAATTATAGCTCTCGATAAAGGTTTGCTCGTACGAACCACCGAAAAGCTCGTTCGGTACATTCCAAAGCATTCCTTCAAGATAATATGAGGGTGCGATACCCTCCTCCACCACATTATCGGCCCGCATTCTATTTCGCATATTCTTGAAAATACGGACCATTTCCTTGAAATATCCCGCTGTATCCTGGTTCTTCAACGCGCAATTATCATGGTGAAGCTTGGGATAGTTCACGACCTTGGTTTGATCGGGGAGGAAAAAACACACGCCCTCAACATAGCTATCTGCCTGATCCCCTGCACCCGTGAAGCGAGTGTAGCGGCGAAAATTTACGCATGGCAAAACGTCCACTTCACGTCGATTATTGCGACCTTTAATTCGAATTGCCTTTTGGCCTGGATCAAAATCAGCACCAAAGTTTTCCTCGAGCCAATCGGAAACCTCTTTTTTGAAATTTTCGTACCGATAATCTGCGGCTTGGTTCATTGCTTTAAAAAGCTGCTGAGAGTCTTTTTCCAGATTTTCTATATCGTAATAAAAAACTGACCCGCATTTCAGAACAACGTCCACATCACTTTCCGTGCCTAAAACATTGGTTCTATTTCCGTAAGATCCTTGCAAAAACGAGTCAGGCTTCCTTGTTGCATAAGGCGCGTCTTTATCCTCGATGACTTGCTTAATTGAAGAATATGTTTCAGCTGACTGAACCAGTGAGCCGATATTCGACCAAGTTGTCAGCTGCTCTTCAGTAATAGCCATATCATTCAGCCTGCAGTCCAAGCAGCTCCCTAATTTCTATTTCTTTTTTTGCGAAAGAGTCTTTCCCGCGCTGACGTAGGATATTTAGTTTACGAATGTCGTTTTCAAATAAGTCGGTGGCCATCTCTGGTTGCGAAAAACTATCGCTTATACGCACAGTTTTTACCTCTCGGAATAAAACAGTTCGCAACTGGTCCATTGACTGGGTGTTGATTTCAAGTGTTTTCTGGAGGAGCTTGACGCTAGGCAACCGACTAAGCCACCACATGACGTTTAAAGGGCGCCGAACAGGTGGATACTCACCGACGCCCACGCTCAAAATACGTATGCGATCTTTTGCTATCCCCAAAGCTTCCCGAGCGTCCGCAACCGCGTAAAGGGTCGGATTATTGGCGCAATAGCCTCCATCAATAAGCTCCAGCTCTCCATCATTTGTGCGTACTATTTTTCTTTTGAAAAAAGGGTATGCCGAACACGATGCTTCGACTGCCTCAGCTATTGAGCAACCAAAGCCTGGCTCAAACATTTCCTTGCCGCCAAATGCTTGGAAAGCGCTGGTCTTGAAGATCATCGGTCGTTCCGTGAGCCACTTAGTGGTCACGATCCCAACCTCGGTTTGAAAAGCATCAAACTTCTGCTTACCAAATACCGACGAGGCAAGTTCCATGAGTGCCGCTGATTTTTGGCAAGGCAATTTCTTCCCGACTATCTTAACAACATGTTCCTCATAAAGTTCCTTGATTGATTCAACGGAGTGCCCGAGACCAAGCAATGCACCAATGATAGAACCAGTGCTGGTACCATAAATGAGGTCGAAATGATGAGCTAGGCGACCACCGAGCATTCCTTCAAGTTGCCGCAACACTCCGAGAGTGTAGAAGCCCTTTGCGCCGCCACCGTCCAAGCTCAGAACTTTAAAAGTGCCGTCGGCCATATTGAAACCTCTGAGCACACTGTAACCACTTGTTATATATTTGTTTGGATTAAGTTGATCTTTCCACAGAGCGTTCGTGAATACTATGTATCGACTACAAGGCGCCTGTTATTTTCAGCCCTCCAAGAACCACCGCCCCCCACAACCCGACTTCCAGCAGGAGCTTCGCCAAACTTGGCCGTTCACCAAGTTCTTCGACGCCGAGATTAGGAATGTGTTTCAAATACACGCTATCCTCGGGAGGAAGAGCGTCAGCAGTAGCATCAAATTCAATTCCCCTCTGCGCCTTCATCCGATTGCCGAACGCGTGGCACGCCTCGTGAGGGAGCAGTCCCGCCTTGTACTTTTCAAACATCCTGGACCCCGCAATTGTGGTTTCACGCTCGAGATCCGAAACCGGACCGATCTGAGCTGAAGGCTTGGTTATGCGAACCTTTTCTACAGGCTGGGGGACACCATTGTCCTGAAGCATTGAAACGAGCGCTTCACCCACACCCATCGCCGTAATTTCTGCTTTGACATCCACTCCGGGATTAGGGCGGAATGAATTTGCCGATGCCTTCACATTTCGCTGATCGCTGGGAGTATAGGCGCGAAGAGCGTGCTGAATACGGTTGCCAAGCTGCGCCAGCACGGTGTCAGGCACGTCGGCGGGAGATTGGGTCACAAAGTACACGCCGACGCCCTTGGAGCGCACTAGGCGCACCAGTCGCTCGATGCTCTGCACGAGAGGGCGAGGAGCATCGCGGAATAGCAAGTGTGCCTCGTCAAAGAAGAATACCAGCTTGGGCTTGTCCAGATCGCCAGCTTCAGGAAGACGGCGGAATAGTTCTGTCAGCAACCAGAGCAGGAATGTGGCGTACAGCTTGGGCGCTTCCATCAATTGATCTGCATGAAGCAGATTGACGATTCCTCGCCCAGTGTCATCGGTTCGGATAAAATCAAGAATATCAAAGGGAGGCTCGCCGAACAAATTGGCGCCCCCTTGCGCCTCGAGCGCCAGCAAGTTGCGCTGGATCGCGGATATTGATGCTACTGTGATGTTGCCGTGCTCTTTGCAAACGTCTTCACGGTTATCGAGCATGTCCGACAGTGCCCAGCGCAAATCGTCAAGCGTGAGCAAAAAGCATTGTTCTTTCTCAGAAATGCGGAATGCAATCTCAATTGCGCCTTGCTGCGTCTCATTCAATCCGAGCATCCGCGAGATGAGCTGAGCGCCCATTTCCTGCACGCTTGTCCTGATCTGGAATCCCTTGCGACCATAGATGTCCCAAAACTCTGCAGGAAACGAGGTGGCAATCCCTGATAGATCGCCTTTCACATCAGCAGCGAAAACAGGGACGCCATTTCGGGAAAATTCTTCGGCCAATTGCTGGAGCGTGACCGTCTTGCCGGTACCGGTTGCGCCGGTGACGAGACCATGACGATTAGCAAATCGGAGAGGCAGACTGGCAGTTGCGCCATTTGAAGTAACACCTAAATCCAGTGCCATCGATCCCTCCAAAATTTACAGCATCGCACGCATGAACATCAGCATGCGCGGGTCTTCGCAACCAAGGAATTCCAGGCGGTCAATGAAATAGGCAGCTTTCGCCTGCACTTCAGCCATGTCTTGCGGGGAATAGCTCAGCAGGTTTTCGAGAGCACTCTCTTCTGCGTCACAGCCTGCTTCAACATCTTGATCTGCGTCACTCACGTTATCCACTCGAACGAGTGCGTGCTGATGTGCTTCGATCAACCCGAATAGAGTAGTTCTTGCAGGGGTGGGATTAAGAAAAGGAATTGGGACAGCGTCGTGACGGTTGTTCTGCATGTGGATAGCTCCCGTGCCGTGGTCACATGCTACGTGCTCCGTGTCGATAAGGAAGTGTGGCCTGGTGGCCGCGGTCGCAATAGGCGCATCGAGGCAGTCTGACGACACGATCCTATGCAATGTTTTATTCATCGAAATCTCCAGATTGACCTTGTTGAAATTTGCGGTGAGTTCGCCGCTGACTTCTAAGTATTCTCGTCCGCTCCCATCCCGCCGGAGTTTGTGGCGGTTTACATTTGTGGGTCCGGCCCTGACGGCCGGCCCGAACTCGGCGCCAGTCGTACTGTCGAAACTACGGCTCCAACGCTGGGGGTGGCCTTCAGGGCCATCCCCTGCCGAATGCTGCTGCCTTCGATCCGTTCTTGAGATGGGAGTCTTTCCCCAACCAAAAAATTATGAAGCGCTCTGCCAGAAAGATTTTGGAGTGAAGGATTTTTGACGGCGTTTACAGGACTGCCGGATCTGTGAGTGGAGGTAAATTTAACGTCAGACATTGAAATCGCGAGGTCGTCTTCTGCTTCCTCCTTGGAACCGAAGCGGCCGAGATCAAGTTCAATTCCGTTTAAGCGAAATCGAGCGCGCCACTTGCTCCGAGATACATCCCACCAGACGCGACTGGAGTATATAAATCCTGGAGAATTTTCAGCACAGTGTTTGCCATATATAGTCTTTCTTATAGGGAGAGGTCGGGGCGAAGCGGACTCTAAGTCCGGTTGCTCCCCGCTGTTCAGCGGGACCTTATGTCCGGTTGCTCCCGCTTTCCGAGCCGCCAAAATAGCGTCTCTGTTGAGATTAAAAACATCATTGAGGGTGAGATAAATATGGTCGCTGGCCCGACCAATTTTATGCCAGGCGCTGGGACGTGACCGCGACAGCATCCCGACGCTCTCAAGTAAGATGATTGACCTTCGAACAGTGCGTTCTTCAAGCGAGGTCCGTTTGGCTACCTTTGCCTGTGTGATTTGGCAGGCTCCTTCAGTGTCGGCTTCATCGGCCAAGACTTTTAAGATGTGGCGCAACGTTGCATCCTCGACCGCCTGCTTGTCGAGCCATTTGCGGGCCGCGCTGCTCATTTCAAAGCGCCCTCTCACGAAACCTGCTCAAGAGCACGCCGCAAACTGAACATATTTTGCAAACCAAAGTCATGCAGCATCTTCCATAAAGAAGCGTATCAGTTTGCCGCGCTCGGCAACCCACCGACTTCCAATTTGTTTTGCAGGAAGTTTGCCAGTGGAAAGCATGTAGTGCGTTTGTCGCACTGTTCTTCCTATTACCTTGGAGATCGCTTCCAGTCCCCAAACCAAGTCCAACTCATCTGTGTTAGTGTTCATAGGAAATCCTTGGAAATTAATGAAAGACGCGTATTAAGCGTGTGTCATGCGTGTGTCATGTAATGTGTGTCATGCGTGGGGCATAGCTGTCAATCAAAAAGTGTGTCATTGGTGAGGCATGGCTCGAGAAGATTTGCATTTTAGACTCCGGATTCCGGAGGAATTGAAGCACCAGGTGCAGGCAGCTGCTTCGCTGAGTCATCGAAGTATGACCGCAGAAATAGTCTCTCGGCTCGAGTCTACTTTCGACGACCCCAAGCTCCCTTTGATTCGCGCCTTGTCAGAGCTACAGGAAGAGCTTCTTTTGGATGAAGCTACCGACGTTGATTTGCCACCCATTGTTTACGAGCGGCTCAAACAAGAAGCTGACCGTCGAGGATTAACCGTCCAAAAGCTGATGAGGAGGCTGATAGCGGGAGCAATGTTCCATCTTGATGAGGATACGTCGGTTGGGAAGGAGCTCCGTAACCGAATAAAGAAGATGCTAGACGAGGACACTCCTTTCTAATGTCGATCCGCAAGCGCACATGGACCAATGCCAAGGGCGAGGTAAAAACCGCCTGGGTGGTAGATTACCTCGATACCAACAGTGTCCGTCGGCTGAAAACTTTCAAACTCAAAAAAGAAGCAGACCAATTTGCTGCGACGGCCAGCGTCGAAGTGAGGGAGGGGGTCCACGTTGCTGACAGTGCCAGCACAACCGTGGCAAAGGCTGGTGAGTTCTGGATCACATCTGCTGAGAAGGCAGGCCTTGAGAAATCGAGTGTCGATCAATACCGGCAGCACTTGAATCTCCATATCAAGCCATTGATCGGAGACACCAAACTTTCAGCGTTGAATATTCCAGCCGTCCGGGCATTCGAGGATGATTTGGCTCATAAGGGTCGATCCAGCGCCATGGTGAAGAAGGTGCTGGTAAGTTTAGGTTCTCTGCTTTCTGATGCTCAGGAACGCGGGCTGACCTCAAAAAACACTGTCCGCGATATGCGGGGCAAACGACGCAAGGGCAAAGACAGGCGGGCAGAGAGACGCCAGAAGGGCAAACTTCGGGTCGGTGTGGATATTCCCACTCGCGAAGAAGTCAAAGCCATTGTTGGTGTTTTGCAGGGCAAATGGCGCCCCTTGCTCCTCACGACGATATTTACTGGACTGCGTGCTTCCGAGCTGCGAGGTTTACGGTGGGTTAATGTTGACTTCGACAAGCGTGAGTTGCACGTCAGGGAGCGCGCGGATCGGTTCAATGAAATGGGTCAACCGAAGTCAGAAGCCGGAGAGCGTTCAGTTCCGCTTCCTCCCATAGTGATAAACGCGTTGCGGGAGTGGAAACTGGTTTGTCCGAAACTGGCGACGGGAAAATACAATTCAGAAGGCGAGCCGATCAAAGAACTCAACTATGTCTTTCCGAACGGAGCAGGAAATATCGAGTCCTTGGCCAACATCATTAACCGCGCATTGTTGCCGGTACAGGTATTGGCTGGAGTGTCGGTTGATACCGGGGAGAAGGATAAAGAAAGCAATCCAATCATGAGAGCCAAGTACACCGGTATGCACGCGCTGAGGCACTTCTATGCCTCGTGGTGCATTAATCGGCCAACAGATGGTGGCTTGGGTTTGCCCCCGAAAGTAGTGCAAGAACGGCTCGGTCATGCCTCGATAATGATGACTATGGACGTCTACGGACACCTTTTCCCGAGGGGTGATGATGCAGACGAATTGGCCGCTGCCGAGAACGCGCTTCTGGCGTAAGTGCGACATGAACGCGACATAAAAGGAAATATAGTAATAAAAACAATAGGCAATGTCGGATTGAAAATCCGCGTGTCCGTGGTTCGAATCCGCGTCTGGGCACCACTTCTCATTTTACCCATTTTTGTTGTTGATTATCTTTGCCCAGACTGGTCAGCAAACGCATACCACTGTGAAAAGCTGGACACTTTTGTTCCTTTTTTAGTTCGTTTGCGGCGGCTCGATCACGTGCCACTCAAAGTCCGTCAGATCATTGCGACTCCAGTGACCCACAATCAAACCAGTGGCGTGCGAATTGTGGTGAAGCTCCCATGGACAGATGATTGCAAATGTTTGTAAGCACAAGTTAAAAAATAGTATAGAATAGGCATAAAAGAATGGAGGGCCATTTCAACTTTGATAAAATTGTAACGAATGCTTGAGTAGTGTGTTGTTTGTTTTCGCATCCCGTTGGATGAGTTAGAGTTTTGTTTGAATTTTTAATAGTATTATGAATAGTAATTAGCTTAGTATTAGATTTACTTGTAATTTTGAAATAAATAATGAATACTATTCTCCAACCCAAGCTGCCATTGTATTTCACATTGGTTTGAAAATTGGGATAAGGGAGGACATAATGACTAGAATTATAACCAATGTTACCAAGTTACTCTCATATTCTGTCATCATAACAGCACTTACTGTTCCAGCATTTGCAGGCGGTATCTCCGTCGGTGGCTCGCGCAATGGCGGCCTCGGTGCGAGCGTTGGTGCAGATCTCGGCGGCATCAAGGCTGGAGTGGACGCTTCAATTGGCGGATCCAGAGGAACGACGGTCGGCGCTGGAGCAAATGTCGGCGGCACGAGCGGTATTTCGACCGGAGTGGGAGCTTCTGTCAATAACGGGGTCAATGCAGGTGCAGGCTTAAACGTTGGCGGGGCAAGCGGCGTAAATGCGGGCGCGGGTGCTTCGATCGGCGGATCCGGAGGAACGGCGGTCGGCGCGGGAGCGAATGTTGGCGGCACCAGTGGTGTTACGGCCGGAGTGGGCGCCAGTGTCACTGGCGGGGTCCGTGCAGGGGCGGGCTTAAGCGTTGGTGGGGCAGGTGGCATAAATGCTGGCGTTGGCGTCGGCATTGGTAACACCATCACTAATCCTGGCAGTGGCATAAATCCCGGCACCAGGACGACTGCTGGAGTGACTCCCAGGGGAACTTCTGTCAGTCCCGGTACGCGCCTGAATGCCCGTGTGGTATCCGCCCGGTTCGCCAGCTTGAGTGCAACCGAGCGCACGAAGTTGAAGGTGCGTTGCCGCGATATTTCCGCTAATGCAATGAACTATGACGGCGGGCTTGTCGCTCTTTGCAAGATGCTGCGCGGTATCTGATCCACGTCAAATTAATGTTAGGTGGCCCCAAATGGGGGCCACTTTTCTTGTAACGACTGAAGTCTACGCAGCGCCCATGATCGCGCCAGCAATGGCAAGAGCGACTACGACAATCCAAGGCGGCATCTTCCATATTGTCAGAAACAGGAATCCGGCTGTCACCAGCAGGAAGTCCGATGGCTTGAAAACTGCGCTCGTCCAAACAGGATTATAGAATGCAGCTGCAAGAATCCCCACCACAGCGGCATTGGCGCCTCTCATGGCTGCTTGCGCTAAGGGGAGGCGTCTGAGGTCGTCCCAAAACGGCAAGGTTCCATAGGCAAGAAGCAATCCCGGCAGAGACAATGCAATCACTGCAATAAGCGCGCCGGGCAGCCCGTTGGGCGGTGAATTCACGATTGCGCCAAGATAGGCACCAAACGTAAAAAGCGGCCCGGGAACTGCCTGTGCTGCCCCATAACCTGCAAGGAACGCCTCATGGCTCACCCAGCCGGGAGCCACGACCGCTGTTTCGAGCAGTGGCAAAACCACATGGCCGCCACCAAAGACGAGCGCGCCAGAACGGTAGAATGCGTCAAACAGCGAGATCGCTTGGCTGTGCAAGCTATCTGGCAATATCACAGGAAGAGCAAACAAAGCCGCAAACAGAATGAGGGCCAGGATGGCGCTGCGCCTGGTAACGGAAAAGCCGAGACGATGTGTGTCTTGAGTATCGGTATTGCGGCAAAAGAACAGACCGGCCAATGCGCCACCTGCAATCGCGCCTATCTGTCCGAGTGTGCTGCTAAGGAAAACTGCTGCAGCTATTGCGGCCAGCGCAATGGCGATTCTGGTTTTATCAGGTGTCAGAGTACGAGCCATGCCCCAGATTGCCTGTGCTACAACGGCGACGGCGACAAGTTTCAATCCATGGATAATGCCCTGACCGATTGGCCCCGCAAAATTTGCTGCTCCATAAGCAAATGCGATCAACAAAAT
Source organism: Phyllobacterium sp. 22552 (assembly GCF_052044585.1). NCBI lineage: Bacteria > Pseudomonadati > Pseudomonadota > Alphaproteobacteria > Hyphomicrobiales > Phyllobacteriaceae > Phyllobacterium > Phyllobacterium sp. 22552. The sequence continues at coordinate 434,437 of NZ_JBQENG010000003.1, forward strand.
CGCGGAAGGGAGCGTAAAAGCCGTCCAGGCTGCGATTCCTCCCAATACCCCGCCACCACGGAATGTTCCGATAGCGAAGCCAACCTGACTGGAAGCAGGGCCGGGCAGAAACTGACATAGGGCCACCAGGTCGGCAAAGGCTCCATCGGTCAACCATTTGCGGCGATTTACAAATTCCTCTCGAAAATAGCCAAGATGGGCAATGGGCCCGCCAAAGGAGGTAAGGCCGAGTTTCAGGAACACAATGAATACTTCGACAATCCGGTTCATGGCGGAAGCGATGGGGGTGGGTTCGACCATGGTCACTCAGCAGTTCCTTATTGCGGATGGAAGGGCGCTCTTTTCCAGAGCTCTAAGAAATCATTTCTCCAAAGAGTTCCTTTACTTTGAGACGGGCGATTTCCAATGCCTCGCGTCCCAAAGGGGTGGCACGGTAAAATTTACGGGCCGTACGTCCGTCGCGCCGATTTTCTGACACAAGATAGCCCTTCTTTTCCATGGCCTTGAGCATTGGATAAAGCGTGCCCGCACTCAGCCTATACCCATGATGGGCAAGCTCATCGATCATCCATTGGCCGTAAAGTTCCCCTTCGACTGCGTGATGCAAGACGTGGAGCCGGATGAGGCCGCTGAGTAAATCCTGATGTTCCATGTTTGCCCGGCTATAGTTATTCGGCTCACAATAGCGATTTTCGATATCGTCAATCTATAGGGAGAAGAAGCCGGTCGTCAATCGGGAATACTGGTCAACTCAGCCAAGTCAGACAGAGGTTTGCGGGCTGATTTCTTGGCAAAAACGCCATGGCCCTGCCTGCCGAGAGCGGCGAACGATATGACGGCCATTAATCCAAGTACCGCAAAGGCTATCAAGCCGGCTCGAACACCAAAATGTTGCATGATAAATGCGAATGCGAAAGGCGCCGCGGCAGTCGCAACCAAGCGAATTGCGGTGGCCTTTCCGACGCGTTGTCCGTAACCGTAGCTGCCGAAGAGAGCGAGCGGCAGCGTTCCCTGTACGATGCTGGCAAGCCCAGCTCCCAAACCAAAAATGATAGCAAATGCAAGGGACCCGGGAACCCATGAGCCGCTCAACAGCAGGATGAAAACGGACACAGGCACGAGCAGTGCTGAGATCAGCGCCAGACCCAATGGTGGGATATGATTGCCGCTGAACATGCTGAATAGTCGACTGGCAACTTGAGCGGGGCCAAACAATGTTCCGATCAGGACGCTTGTGCTTCCAATTCCCAATGAGGTCAACATCGGCAACATGTGGATAAGAATTGCTGCGTCAACGAAGCTTACAAGGGCGAGTCCCATGGACATCAGGATAAAGCCTGATCGTCTCCGGTCTTGAGCAAGGCTGCCCTCGACGGAGGGCGTTGTCGGTGCCTCACCAGACATATCTGCCCTCGATCTGGCGGGTAGACAGGACAGCCAGACATGTATTGGAAGGCAGAGAGTTATATGGAGCGCGGCAAAGACGATATAGACCTCTCGCCACGACAAAGACGCGTGGAGCGCTGAGGTCAAGGGCCAGAATATTGTCGAAGCGAAGCCTGCGATAAGCGTGAGATAAGTGATCGCCCGTGGTGCGGTGACAGGGTTGATCTGTACCAATACAGCAAAGGCGGCATTGTAGAGAACGAAGGTGGAGGCAAGCTCTATCGTTATCAATCCAGCAGTAAAGGTTATGGGGCTTGGGGCAATCGCGCAGGCGATCAATGCCGTCACTGCGCCAATGGTGCCCCAGCTCATGACTTTGCCTGCTCCGTGGCGATCTATCCAGCCGCCCGCCACTGGAGCGGCCAATCCACCTGCAAGAAGCGAAATTGAGAAAACGCCAAAAACCCATTCCGGTGGCCAGCCAAAATCTTCCGCCATAGCTTGGGCAAGTACACTGAAACTATAATACAGCGTGCCATAGCCGATAATTTGCGTTAGGCCGAGAACGGCAACGACGAGGTAGTCCCGATGGGAGGAAGCGGACATTCTGGACCTCTTGGATCAAACGGGTACGCGGCTCAGTCGGTGCAGGTATCAGCGCAATTTTTCTCGACTGGGTCGCACCGTCCTTGACAGCAATCTTTCATCAGGAATTCAATTAACCCGGAGAGCGCGGGATAGACGGCGCTGTAAATGATGGAACGCGCCTCGCGCCGTGACTGGATCAGGCCAGAGCGCTCCAGATGGCTCAAGTGAAACGAGATCTTGGACGATGATGCTCCCATAGCGTCGCCTACCGCTCCGGCAGGCATTCCCTCCGGGCCAGCCTTGACCAGCAGGCGCACAATCCTCAACCGGGTTTCTTGTGAGAGCGACGCAAAAGCGTCAAGGGCTTGCAATTCATTCATAATTACCTCAATATCTCAAAAGATGTTGAAATGAGGTTATATGATCATGAACTCCGTTACCAGCCCTATACTCATAGATTTTCATGGCGATGCTTCACTTCATGCATTGCTGTCAGCGCTCGAACCCTATCACGAACGCCCTCTTGTTATTGAATATGCAGGGAGGACCATCCAGCCCGGATATCATGTTACAGAGGTGAAGGCAGGTTCGTTTGTAACGCTGGACTGCGGTGGCAATCCCGATAGCTGGCATGAATCGGTCCTGCAGGTCGAAGACTTGCCGTCGGAACAGGGTAGAGACTTTATGACTGTGGAAAAATTCAGCAGCATCCTCAGCCTGGTAGGAAAGAAGGTTGAGCTTCGTGCCGATGCTCGCCTGACGTTCGAAGTAGGGCTGCCAGATATGCCCATGCAAATATTCGACGCGAGCACGTTGATTCTTGAGGCTGAACGGCTTGTGTTGAACCTGGTTGCTCGTCCGGCGATCTGCAAGCCGAGACATCGTGCGGCGCAAGTTGCTGCCACTAGCTGTTGTGGCTCGAGCAGTGCATCGTCCACATGCTGCAACTAGAGCAAGTTTGCTCTCGTTGAGCAGCAAAATCAATTGACTGCAAGCATTTATATCCGTATATCTCGATATATGGAAAAAGAAAACACAATCGATGCCTTCGCCGCCTTGGCCCAGACCACGCGGATGGATGCGTTCAAGCTTATCGTTATGCATGAGCCTGACGGCATTCCTGCGGGTGAAATTTCACGGATACTCAATGTGCCGCAAAACACCATGTCCACTCATCTTGGCATTCTTTCCCGGGCCGGCTTGATTTCCTCCGAACGGCAAAGTCGATCCATCATCTATCGTGCGGACTTCGAAAGCCTGCGCGGAGCGATCAATTATCTTCTGAAAGATTGCTGTGCCGGACATCCGGACATTTGCGCGCCACTGCTTGCGGATATCGTTCCCTGTTGCCCGCCCAAGGAGACCTTCAATGGCTGACCGTATCTCCAATGTCTCGATCCAGTGCACTGGAAACTCCGCCCGCTCCGTCATTGCCGAATCGATTCTGTCGTCCGATGAGGAATTGGCAAAAGCGCTGCAGGAAGCCTCGCTGCCGATTGACGATCTGTTGCAGTCCGGAGGCACATTCTTTCGCTTCACGGATGATAAGGGTGAGCCTGCCGGGTTTGGTGGAATCGAATTGCATGGCAAGAGTGCTCTGTTACGTTCAATAACAGTCCCGCAAGGCATGCAGAAGTCCGGTTACGGCACTGCCATTACTCGCTCGCTGTTGCGCTACGCCGAGATGGCGGGTGCAGAATCTGGATATTTGCTGACAATGGGAGCCGCGCCATTTTTCAACAAGCTCGGTTTCAAGACCATCGCCAAAAGCGAAGCGCCCCCCGAGATTCTGGCGACACCGCAAGCCTCTGGTCTTTGCCCTTCAACCGCTACCATGATGGTGCGCTCGGTCTCTCTTTAAGGAAAAGCAGAATGTCTATCTTCGAGCGCTACCTCACCGTGTGGGTTGCCCTGTGCATTGTCGTCGGCATTGCGCTTGGTCATTTCATTCCAGTCGTTTTCCAGGCCATAGGTTCGGCGGAATATGCCAAGGTCAATATTCCGATGGCAGTACTGATCTGGTTGATGATCATCCCCATGCTGCTGCGCATTGATTTTGCTTCGCTTGGCCATGTAGGACAGTTCTGGCGTGGTATCGGCGTCACGCTATTTATCAACTGGGCGGTCAAGCCGTTTTCCATGGCATTGCTCGGTTGGCTGTTCATCGGCTGGCTGTTTCGGCCATATTTGCCTGAAATGCAGATCGACTCGTATATTGCCGGTCTGATCATTCTGGCAGCGGCTCCATGCACAGCAATGGTATTCGTCTGGTCTAACCTTACAAAAGGCGAGCCGCATTTCACCCTGTCGCAGGTTGCCTTGAACGACGCGATCATGATCGTGGCTTTTGCTCCCATTGTCGGCCTCCTGCTCGGCCTTTCGGCAATTACCGTGCCTTGGGATACGCTTGTCCTGTCCGTGGTGCTTTATATTGTTATTCCGGTGATTATTGCGCAGGTTGCCCGCCGCCAGTTGCTGGGACGGGGCAATGCTGCGTTTGAACGCCTTCTTGGTATCTTGCAACCAATTTCGTTGGTCTCGCTTTTGGCAACCCTCATCATGCTCTTCGGCTTTCAAGGTGAGCAGATCATAGCCCAGCCGTTGATCATTGCCTTGCTGGCAGTGCCGATCCTCATTCAGGTCTATTTCAATTCGGGACTTGCCTATCTGCTCAATCGCATAAGCGGGGAACAGCATTGCGTTGCAGGGCCATCCGCGCTGATCGGCGCCAGCAATTTCTTCGAACTCGCCGTTGCAGCCGCCATTAGTTTGTTTGGCTTTAATTCCGGTGCGGCCCTTGCCACAGTTGTGGGAGTGTTGATCGAAGTGCCCGTCATGCTGTCTGTCGTGTGGATCGTAAATCGCAGCAAGGGCTGGTACGAAAGCGGTGCCGCCGTTCAAAATCTCAAGAAAATTGAAAGGACAGTCGGATGACCGTCACCATCTACCACAATCCATCCTGCGGCACGTCGCGCAATACGCTGGCACTCATTCGCAATGCGGGCATTGAACCTGTCGTGATTGAATATTTGAAGACAGCGCCGAGCCGCAAAGAACTCAAAGACATGATCAAGCGAGCCGGTTTGACGGTGCGTGAGGCTATTCGCGAGAAGGGAACGCCTTACGCCGAGCTTGGTCTTGACGATCCATCCCTGACGGATGAGCAATTATTAGACGCAATGGAAGCACATCCGATCCTGATCAACCGCCCTTTCGTTGTAACGGATCTCGGCGTGCGTTTGGCGCGGCCATCTGAACGGGTGCTGGATATTTTACCTGCTGCACAACAAGGCCCCTTCACCAAGGAAGACGGTGAAGTCGTTATAGATGCGGAAGGAAATCGCCTTGTCTGATCTGCCGAACACAAATCCGGAGGCTCTGCGTCTCCCAGAGTCCGCAAAGCTCAGTGCTCCGATGTCGACGCATCGTCCACGCATTCTTCTGCTGTATGGCTCATTGCGCAAAGTCGCCTATAGTCGTCTCCTGACGCAGGAAGCAGCCCGGTTGCTTGAGCATTTTGGTGCCGAAACGCGGATCTATGATCCTTCCGGTCTGCCACTGCCGGACGACGCACCGGTCGATCATCCAAAAGTTCAGGAATTGCGGGAATTATCACTCTGGTCCGAAGGCCAGGTCTGGACCAGTCCAGAACGCCACGGCGCAATGACAGGCGTCATGAAATCGCAGATTGATTGGATACCGCTCGCAATGGGAGCAATCCGTCCGACGCAGGGCCGCACGCTTGCCCTCATGCAGGTCTCGGGCGGCTCACAGTCTTTCAACGCGGTCAATCAGATGCGGGTGCTTGGACGCTGGATGCGAATGATCACTATCCCCAATCAGTCCTCTGTGGCGAAGGCCTATCAGGAGTTTGATGAAAACGGTCGCATGAAACCCTCCGCCTACTATGATCGGGTGGTGGATGTGATGGAGGAGCTGGTCAAATTCACACTGCTGACTCGCGATGTTTCCGGTTATTTGACAGATCGCTATAGCGAGCGAAAAGAGAGCATCGCGATGCTGGAAAAGCGTGTGAAACTGAACGAAGCGGTTTAACAACACTTTGGGGCTTCCATGAGATGGCGCGTGTAGCGGCCGTCCTGTTCAAACTTATGCAGACTGAGGATGGGCAGAACCCTGCAAATAGCCTATGTACCATTCGGTCTCTTGCATCGGGTTTGAAAATTGAAAGCTTATAAATCACTCATTCGCCGGGTCGGTTATTATGCGCTTCGCCCGCAACCGCCTCACTATCCTTCGCCCTTTCGCAATCCTGTTTTGATTGTGGGATCTGCGCCTGTTTCAAATCTGCCGGAAGGTTATCAATCCAATTACCACCTTCTTACGATCAACGGGTCGCAATCGGTGTCGACCGGTTGGGGGCTGGCCGATCCCGATGTGACTTTCCTTCAATACAGGCAGGTCTATGGCACCAATGACAATGCCGTGGCGGTACGCAAGGCATTGAAAGACCAGTCGACAGGGCATCTTTATGTGATGCGCTGGACCCAGAGCAGGAAAGAGCTTGAAGACGGGCTGGCTGCGTTCAATTACAGCTATCGCCACCTGCATATCGTGAACAGGCTGCAACGCATGGCATTGTTCAAGCGCATTATGGGCTATCTGAACACTGAAGACGATCTTGAAACAAGATTCTCAAATGGTGTGACTGCCGTGCTTTACGCGCTGGCCAGTGGGGCTCGCGCCGTTATCATCACCGGCATCAATCCTGCGTCCCAAGGGCACATTTACAACAATCTCAATCTGGGTCGTCAGCATAGCCAGACTGATCATGATGTGCTGGTTGCACTTCTTCGGGCTGGCCATCCTGTTTACACCGCTGATCCGGACGTTGCGCAATCAACGGGATTGCCGCTCTGGAAAGCGGATAACTGGACTCTGGGTTCTTAGCGCAGCAGGCACTTTGCGACGAAGTGTAACCAGGTATCATCGCGGCGGATTGTCAGCCTTGGCAGGTTCATCAGATCGTCATTGCCGGTCGAGCGGCGCCGTTCTGTGCCTGCTGCCACTATATAGCCTGCCTGCCTTACGAGCTCGCGCACCCTGTCATTGTGGTCGCCATAGGGATAGGCAAAAGTCTCGACCCTGTCGCCGACGATCTCCTGCAGCTTTTCCTTACAAAGGGAGAGCTGCTCGAAAGCCTGCGTCTCGGGAATCTGACTGAGATGCACATGATCCATTGTATGCGCACCAACTTCGTGACCGGAAGAAAGCCATTGTTTTATCTGGCTGATATCCATGCAGGTTGCTGGTAAAACACCGAGCGGACGATCCCATTCATTAGAGCCGCCAATCTGGTTGCTGACGAAAAAATTGGTCGCGGTGAAACCGAATTCCTGCAGGATCGGCATGGCATTTTGATAAACATTGGTAAAGCCATCATCGAAGGTGATAGCGGCCACTTTTCCGGTTTTCTGACCGGAAATGTAAGGCAAGCTTTCGCGCAGCGAGAGCCCTTGATAACCCAATCGCTTGAGCCAGCCCATCTGCCGCCGAAAGGATTCCGGGCTTACAATCATGCTTCTAAAGGGCGTCTTGCGAAACGGTGGCGTGGCGATCTGATGATATAGGAGAATTGGTACAGGCACGGTCAGCTCTCCTTGCCGCGAGAATAGGCGTTGACCCGCATTCGGTAAATCGGCCGTAATATTTCGCGCCTTAATTTTTCCAGCAAAGGTTTCTTCTGTTGAATTGTGCTGCCGCCAAGTTGCGAAGAAACTTCCCTGACGCCGCCAGGAACGACTGCGAGCGGCGACAGTCCTGTTATCCAGTTCATCTGCAACATCGTATCAACCGGACGGTCAAAGGTTTCGGTGACAGCCAGTAATCGTTTGGCCGCTTCGTAGCCGATGAGTTGGGTTACCATTCCCAGCCCGACCGGTTTGGCGCGCAGAATGCGGGCGTTGTCAGCGGCAAAAACCTCCGGCCCCTGTTCGCGATGAGGCCGGAATGGAAAGCGGATAAAATCCGTCGGGCCTGCAAATCGGGCAGCTGCGGAATATGCCGCGGCAAATTCGGGCGTCAGGGCAACATCATCCTCAAGCACCAGCCCCGCTGTGAGATTTTGGTCGACGATCGCTTGCCATGCTTTCCGGTGCGACAGGAAACAGGCGACTTCCCTGATATTGAGATCAAAGGGATAGCGCGGAGCATGCAGTCCGGCTTTGTAGACACGGCGGACATCTTCATCGGTCAGTTTTCTGGCATCGACAGCGTCGACGACATCGGTCGAAACAGGGAGCGTTTGGCTAAGCAAATCTACCTGTTGCTGTCTGTCTGTAGACCGTGCCAGATGTATGATGAATGCTTTGATCACTGTAGAATGCTCACCCCGGGCTCCGATCATCGGATATTGTCCCACGAGCTTCTTAGTACCGGTTTGATGTGCGCCGTGCAATGCGATGCATCGGATGTCGTGCCACCAAACACTCAACAAAAAGCGCCGGAGCAAAGCCCACGGCGCCCTTTTAAAACTTTACGGGTTTGATTAGTTGCACGCCATCCAGGCAACCTGGCGGATGTCGGCGCGGGAAATACCAAGATCAGCAAGATTGCGATCGCTGCACAGGCGCAGCTCATGGAGATTCTGGCGATATTGACGATATTTCTGAATGCGATTGCGAAGGCTCATGGCTCTTACCCCTTTTATTGTTGCCCTCCCTGTTGCGTAGATTGCTTCAAATAATATCGATTTAAAACTGTGAATGTTGCAACGCACCCTTGCACTCGGTGCATGGCAAGTTACCGGACTTTAACCCGCAAGGTCTTCGCGCTATAGAAAGCGTGACGCAACATTTCCAGCGGGATATTTTCTTGCCAAATCCAAATCCGTCGGCCTCCCAAAGGCTTGAACATATTCTTGCGCGCTTGATGGAGCGTGAGGCAGACGAGCGGGTTTTTACCCGCCTCTATGCCGGTTCAGCGCGCCAGGAGGCGCAGGCCTCGGACAGTCGCTTCCGCAAGAACGAAACGCTTGGGCCGCTCGATGGGCGAATAGTCTCCATCAAGGATCTGTTCGACGTTGCCGGGGAGGCGACCTTGGCTGGCTCGGTGATACGGAAAACGGCTGCGGCAGCGGCCAATGATGCGCTCATCGTGCAGCGATTGCGCGCAGCGGGTGCGGTCATCATCGGCAAAACACTCATGACCGAGTTTGCATTCACCGCAGTAGGCTTGAATCCGCACTATCCGACAGCAGGCAATGCCATGGATTCTTCGCGCGTGGCTGGCGGCTCATCTATCGGAGCTGGAATTTCGATAGCGGAAGGCACGAGCGAAATTTCAATCGGCTCGGACACGGGCGGTTCGATACGAATTCCAGCGGCTTTGAATGGCGTGACCGGTTTTAAACCAACCGCCAGGCGCGTTCCTCTGCAAGGCGCGTTTCCCCTTTCGCCCAGTCTGGATTCCATTGGGCCTTTGGCGCGAAACGTAGCAGACTGCGCATCTACCGACACGGTCTTGGCGGGTGAGCGTCCGCAGCCCCTCGATCAGTTCTCATTGTCCGGCCTGCATATTGGCGTGCCGCGCGGTATATTATTCAGCAATATCGGATCGGAAATTGAAAAGGCATTCGATTTAAGTCTTCAAGCCTGCGAAAAAGCCGGTGCGACGATTGTCGACTGTTCAATAGATGACCTGATTGAGGCCATGGCGCGAGCAACCTTGGCCGGATCGATTGCAGGTATCGAAGCAAGCAGGATTCACGCGGGATGGTTGCGAGATGAAAGCCTGGACGTAGACCAGCGTGTGCAGCGTCCGCTCTTGCGTAGGTTGGAGACGTCCGAATCCGATTACATCGACCTCATGTTGAAACGTCAGTCTTTGATGCATGAAATGGATCAGCGATTGAGAGTCTATAATTTTTTGGCCTTGCCGACTGTGCCAATTATGGCTCCTTCGATCGAGGCGGTCAGCGATGAAAATTTCTACCGGGAAACAGAATCGCTGCTGCTGCGCAATACGCAGGTGGCCAACCAGTTTGATCTGACCGCGATCAGCCTGCCGATGCCGGATATGGCACTGCCAGCGGGGCTAATGCTCATGGCGCAGCACGGCACCGACCGCAGGTTGCTTGCTATGGCAATGGCCGTAGAGCGCATTTTCACCTGACGTTTTGTTGAGGGAGTGAAATATTGCTCGCAATTTTCAGCAATCCCGTCAGGATGCGCATCCAATATTCAGAAGGAAGGTTTTCATGATCCGTCACTGTGTTTTTATCCGTTTTCGTGACGGGGTTCCCACGTCGGATAGACAGGCTTGTTATGATGATCTCGCCATACTCTGCGCGAAACTGCCGGGCGCCCTGACCTTCCGGTCCGGTGTCAATGTCAGCCCGGAGGTGGGCATGGATAAAGGATTTACCGAAGGCTTTCTGATTGATTTCGCTGACGCCGCAGCGCGGGATGCCTATCTCATTCATCCGGAACATCAAGCCATTGGCGGGCGCATCGTCTCTTCAGCCATTGGCGGTCCGGACGGCGTCTTTGTGTTCGATCTGGAAGTTTGACACCCATGCGAGACAAGGAGTTTTTCACCAAACTGTTCCGCGCTGCTGTGGACGCCGCCAATCCTGAGCGCGTGATTGCATCTCACCTGCCACCAAGGCCAAAAGGCCGGACGATTGTAATCGGCGCAGGCAAGGGTTCGGCGCAAATGGCGAGCGCGTTTGAAAAAGCATGGACGGCCAAATATCCTGATTCATCCATCGAAGGACTGGTCGTGACCCGTTATGGTTTTGGCGTGGTCTGCGAGCACATAGAAATTATCGAAGCGTCCCATCCAGTGCCCGATGCGGCGGGTCTCGTCGCCTCGAAACGTCTTCTGGAAACCGTGTCTGGTTTGACGGCGGATGATCTTGTCATCGCCCTTGTGTCGGGTGGGGGCTCTGCATTGCTGCCATCGCCGCCGGACGGCATGACCATTGAGGACGAGATTGCAGTGAACAAGGTTCTTCTGGCTTCAGGAGCACCAATTTCGGCAATGAATGCGGTTCGCAAGCACTTATCCACCATCAAGGGCGGACGTCTTGCTGCAGCGGCATTTCCGGCCCGGGTATATTCGCTTGTCGTGTCGGATATTCCCGGAGACAATCCTGCATTTGTCGCTTCCGGGCCTACGGTTCCGGACGAAACAACGCGGGAAGAGGCGCTGGCAATTGTGGACCGCTACAGTCTCGACTTGCCGGCCGCAGCTCTTGCGCATCTTCAATCACATGCTGCGGATGCTCCAAAACCAGGCGATGCTGTTTTCAAAGGTCACGAACACCATGTCATAGCATCGGCTGGTGTTTCCCTCGAAGCTGCTGCCAAAGTTGCGCGGGAAAATGGCATCGAGGCCGTCATTCTCTCTGACGCAATAGAAGGCGAGGCGCGGGAGGTTGCTCATGTGCATGCGGCTCTTGCAAAACACGTGCTTGCAAAAGGACAGCCTTTTACGAAACCCGTTGTGATCCTCTCCGGCGGCGAAACCACAGTCACAGTGCGCGGAAAAGGCAAAGGGGGTCGCAATACCGAATTCCTGTTGTCGCTCGCCATGGATATTGATGGCGCCCATGGCATCAGTGCTTTTGCCGCCGATACGGACGGCATTGATGGTTCCGAAGACAATGCAGGCGCATTTGCCGATAGCACAACGGTGGCGCGTTTGCTGGCAAAGGGACAGGACGCATCGGCCTATCTCAATGGCAATAATGCGTGGACGGCATTCGATGCCATTGGGGATCTTTTTGTACCCGGACCCACTGGAACAAATGTAAACGATTTGCGGGCAATTCTTGTTCGTTGACGCGCTATCGCCATTATTCGATGGTCAACCGTGGTCCGCGTTTACGGGTTTGACATTTGCATAAGAGTTTGCGACCGGATGGGACGCAAATGTCAAATTCGCAGCGCTTGAGGCCTGCGCCACTCAATGGCGTTTTATGCAAAAGGAAAGTTGAATGCGAGTTGCACCTACCTTGATTATTCTTTCGGCAATCGTCGTTGCTGGTTGCACAACCGGTTCGACTGGTGGCGTTCCCGCCAATTCGCCGGTCAAGGACGTCTCGTTTGTCCCGCCGCCGAAGTCTCTTACTGAACGTGCAAAGCCTGAAAAGAAATTGACCCTCGAAGAGAGCGTCGCAAGGCGCAAACTGGAGACGGGCAAGCTATAAGCCCTGATACGTTTATGGCCTGATTACAATGTCGTTTCATTTCGCAAGAACTGAAACGGCATTTTTATTTGAATGAGAGCCGGGCGAGCATCCGAGAGAATGAAATTTCGAGTGTGGCCGCTATCCCGCAATGACCTGACTGGCACAATCCACTGTAGAAGCAGGGTTTTGAACAATTCCATGGGAGGCTAGCAGCTGGGTGGCCGTTCTGCGCCCGCGCAGCCTGAGGCCCAGAAACAACAAAACCCACCGCGGGAGGAGGTGCGGTGGGTTTCGTTGGTTATGGAGGGTCTTCTGGGAGGAGAAGAGACCGTCCGTTTCGACAGGGTCGGGAGGAGGTGACGCTGTCGAAAATTCCTGATCTGAAAATAACTCAATCACCGTGATTTAATACAGACAATATTGCATAGCAGCATTGCAGTTGGTGCAATGCAACATTTTCGCATGGTTCTAAGCGAGACATCACAGCCAGTTGAAGAGGCCTGGGGAACGCAAACGGCTCCGCATCGTTTATAATAGGTTAACGAGGGTGAAAACGGCAAACTGCCGCGCTTTGGATTATGGCTGGAAAGGGCGAATCATGCACCTTTTAAGATCATCAATGATATTGCTTACGACAGGGTTTCTGGCATTTGCCCCTGTTATGACAAGTCATGCTTTCAGCATCAAGGGGTCTCTGGAAACCGAAGGTGAGGGCGGCGATATTAGTAATAAGAAGTTCCAAAGGGCGGCTGTATTGGAAGCCAAGGCCTATATTTGCGGTACTGGTACTGAAGCAAGTGAGGCAGCTATGCGGGCCGTCATGGCGGAGACCGGTTTGCCGGAAGATATCGCTGTTGAAGTCGTTTCCGACCTCGCCTCTGGTATTATTGATAATGCCACCAAGACCGGATCAAAAAAGATGTGTGAAACTCCTGAAGTGCAAATGTCTAGCTTTTAATTGAGCAAGTACGTTACTGAATGATCTCATAGGGTTGCATGCAACATGATAAAATTTGAAATTAATTTTACTGTAAATTACTAACGAAACCTGTGGTCCGTGCAAGATTTAGTCTTTTCAAAATGCCAAATGTGGTATTAGGGTCCCGCAACTTTGGGTTGTGGGAGCGGCAGGCATGAATAAGAGGACCGAGACATTGGAAGTTCTGAAAGCAGAGCTTTCCCGGTTATGCGCTCTTGCAGATGATGAGGGTTTTGAAATGATTGCCTATTTCATTGAAACCGCCATTCGCGAATCCGATGAACAGCTTTCACAGGAAAGACGCCCCGTTGTTGGCATGGAGTTGCGCTTGGCTTCCTCTCGCAGCGGCACAGTCGGATAAGAACAGGATTTAACAAGATCCCGATTTAATCGACGTTCAATTTTTGTGAATCATGAAATCGCGTGGCCTCATTGTGTAGCGTTTGTCGCGGCCTATATTCAGCTCATGATCCCATTATCAGTCCTCGACCTTTCACCGATTGCAGCAGGCAGCACTGCCGCGCAGTCTCTTCGTAACTCACTGGATCTCGCGCAGAATGCCGAGCGCCTTGGCTATCATCGTCTTTGGCTTGCCGAGCATCACAGTATGCGCGGCATTGCCAGTGCGGCGACAGCCGTTGTGATCGCGCATGTTGCGGCGGGGACCTCCAAAATTCGCCTTGGTGCAGGCGGTATCATGCTGCCCAACCACTCGCCTTTGATGGTCGCCGAAGCTTTTGGCACGCTTGCCTCTCTTCACCCTGGCCGCATTGACCTTGGCGTTGGCCGCGCTCCGGGTACGGATCAGATCACGGCTCAGGCGCTTCGCCGTAATCTCAATCAGGATATTAATGGGTTCCCGCAAGATGTCGTCGAATTGCTGAGTTATTTTGGCGAGCCTCAACCCGGCCAGCATGTCATAGCCGTTCCGGGTGCGGGACTTGATGTTCCCGTGTGGATTTTGGGCTCCAGCCTTTTCGGCGCTCAGCTCGCTGCCGCATTGGGGCTTCCTTATGCTTTTGCATCCCATTTCGCGCCAGCGGAAATGGAGCGCGCAATCGAAATTTATCGCGCGCGTTTCGAGCCGTCTCGCTATCTCGACAAACCCTATGTGATGCTTGGTCTCAACGTATTTGCCGCTGAGAGCGATGAAGAAGCCCAACTTTTGCAAACATCCCAGCAACAGGCCTTTGTAAATTTGCGTACCGGAAATCCCGGACCGCTTCCAGCGCCTGTTCAGGGCTATGAAGAAACGCTTGATCTGCATGCAAAGGCGATTCTGCGTCAAGCTCTATCCTGTTCTGTCGTTGGTGCCGCGCCTGCCATCAAGACCGGTGTCGAAGAGTTTATCCATCGTACCGGCGCCGATGAGATCATGGTTACGGGCCATATTTTCGAGCATAAGGCGCGGGTGCGATCATATGAAATTCTGGCCAAAACAATGATTGGACATGATAGTACGCCCGCGCCAGTTGGTCTGTTGGCATAAGTGGCGGACGCATTTTTGCCGCAATATTGCCTTGAAAAAACCCGGCCATCGACTGGTTGAGATCGAATTTCGCAGGTGAAGTGGCGGGCATCATCAATAGATGATCGTTCGCCAATCATCTGAAAGGAAAAACGATGCGAAAGATGATAGTGCTCGCGCTCTGCGCGGCATTCCCCTTGGCCACTTCGGCCGCTTATGCCCAGACAGCTACGCAGACCGCTCCAAACGCTGCTGCTCCATCACCTGAAGCGCCAGCTCAAACAGGGGCACCGCAGATCACGACCATCAATATTGTCGATATCAATGAATTGCCGGATGCCACCAAAACGCAGGTCAACGATGCCGTTGCTCAGCGCAGCGACGAAGACGTAAAGAAACTGCGTTCTTCCATCGATAAATCGCCGGAAGTAACATCCGCGTTGAAGGAAAAAGGCCTCACATCCGAAGCAGTTGTGATAGCCAGCCTCGATTCAAAAGGGCTGCTGACGCTCGTCACCAAAAAGCCGAGCTGATCCAAATTTCTTTGCCTCCAGCAAAGTCAGTGAATACGACCGGAAACTTCCGGTCGTATTTCTATGCCTGATTACCCAATTCGACAGCACGCTTATGTGCAGCGGAAACCGCTTCGATCACGAGGTTTTTAAGCCTGTCTGCACCCATCAAGACATCGAGGGCGGCGGCCGTTGTTCCCTTCGGGCTGGTTACCTGTTCCCGCAGCTTTGTCGGCGTATCCTCGCTTGAAGCGGCCAATGCGCCTGCTCCGAACACTGTCTGCATGGCCAGTATTTCTGCGGTCTTCCGTTCAAGCCCTGCATGGACACCAGCCTCTGTCAGCGCTTCTATGAAATGAAATACATAAGCCGGTCCCGATCCTGAAACGGCTGTTGCAACATCAATCAGACTTTCATCATCCACTGCGGCCACGGCGCCGCTGGTTTCAAGCAGCCGGTCAACAAATGCTGCATTATCATCTGCGACATGGGCATTGCGAAATGTCACTATCATGCCCTTGCCGATTGCTGCCGGCGTATTGGGAATGGTGCGGATGATCGCTGCGCTTGCACCGAGATGTTCTTCAAAGAATGCTACTTTTATTCCCGCTGCCACACTGACAAATGTCGATGTTCCTGCAAATCGCGCATAGGCAGGAAGCACGTCGCGCATCACCTGAGGCTTCACCGCGACAAGTATGACACGCGGTGCGAGATCGTCCTCAACCTTTGATGCGTCATCAACAGCATTCACGCCCAAACTTGCAGCGCGTTCGAGAAGGGCAGGGGTTGGCTCGACAACAGTGACTTGGTCAGGCTGCAATATCCCGGCGTCCAGCCAGCCTTTAAGCATGGCAAAACCCATATTGCCGCATCCAACCAGAACCACATTATCGGACATTTTTTCTCTCCATTTGAATGGGCGGCACTTTGATCCGGTCCGGGTGCTTCGGTCAACTGGCTTCCGTCAAAATCAGGAACGCGATTGCAATGGAACCCGGGCCGTCATGCGCAATCCGAAACAGGCCATGACGACAATCAACCAGACAGGATCCGCCCGGCGAAAGAAAAAGCTCTCAAGAAAGGCATTCATAAGCGAGAAGGTCAGGCACATCATAAGAAAATCGGAGAGAAATATATTCTCGCGTTTCCTCAAAGTTCGCACATAGTCCACAAGCGGAAGCACGACCAGAACGACCATCGCGCAAATCAACGCGGGAACGCCCATGGCAATGGCAATATCCAGATAGCCATTATGTGCATGAACTATGCCGCGGACATCCCAGTCCAGATAATATGGGTTTTCCGCTTGCCGGACAACTGCCGCCTCCCAAAAGCTTTCCAGTCCATAGCCTCGCCATGGCGTTTCGCTGAGCTTTTCAAGACCAAACTGCCATATTGATGTTCGGCCCGTAAAGGTTGCATCGGCTCCCATTTGAACCAGTAGATCGTGTAAGGGAGGAAAGAAAAGCGTGCCAATGGTGAAACAGAAAAAGCCTGCAAGCGCAGCCACGATGAGCAGCGCAGTCAGTATTCGTAATCCGAATAGACCTGGAACCATGACAAGCAGGATCACCATGGGGACCAGCGCAGTGGATGTTTTGGAGCCAGTATGCGCAACAAAGACCAGCGCAAATACCAAAATTGCTGCCCCGCTTTTTCGCCAGTCACGGCGAATGAGATAAATGCCTGCAAAGGCGAAGGAGGCCATGACAGGCCCGGCAACATTCTTATGGGCAAAAATACCGCGCCAAAGTCCGGCATGTTCAGACTCTATTTCACCCGCCGTATGCTTGGCGAGATCGGGTACGACGACCAATCCGACATAGGACAGAACAAGTACTGCCGTTGCAGCAATAATCAGAGCAAGCGAGAAGCCGTCCATGTCGGGTGGAAGCGCCAGAACAGCCACGACGCATAATACCCCGATAATGGTGAAGATGACCGCACGTTGTGCCGCACCGGGATCGACAGCAACAAGCGTTGAAAGGAAAACAAACCCGAACATGACGATCCACAGCGGGCTTGCAAGAGAAAGCAGACGGCGTGGATCAGCCAACACAATCATCGCAAGAATTGAAACGCCGCCAAGGGCGCCAAAACCCAGCTGGTTGACCAGATCACCGCCGCCCCCGGCAATGGCAGTGCTCGCCGGTTGAAATGGCCGGAATGACACAAGCAGAACACACAAAATCAGCCCGGCAAGAAGGCTGGCGACAAGCCGCATCGGTATCGCCATAGGCGCGTCAGTTCTTTTCAGGTTGCCGATATTGCTCATTCGAATATCCGAATTCTGCCAAGACGCGGCCAAGCCCAATATAAATTTGATAGACACCGATAGATAGCGAGCCGGTTTGCGCTGTTTTCAGCGCGGCGCGAAAAGGCGAAATTGCAAGCAGCGCAAGGCTTTTCAAAACGGTCTTTACCTTGCCCAAAGGTTCGTCAGCGCGTTTGCGTTTTTCGATGAGGCTTGAGATGACGCCATTGCGCAAAGCGCGTGCTCTGATCCAGCCAGCTTCTACGCGCCGGGCAGGCACGGTTTCATAGACGGGCGCTTCTGCACACCACGCAATGGTAAAGCCTTTGACCACGCTCCTGCTGATAAAATCAGAATCTCCGCCACCCATAAAATTGAAGGTGAGGTCGAGAAACGGGAAAGGCATCGCCTCAAGCACATTTCGCCCAATCAGCAGATTGCCCGAGGAGTAAATAATCGGCACACGTCCGGTTGTATCATAATGCGGGCTGAATACAGGATGCTTTGCCCATATTTGGTGTTCCGGCTTTGCAAATATCGGGATTTGAGGGCCGCCGACAAAATCGACATTATAGGCTTCGCGCGTTCTGCAAAGATTTTCGAGCCAATCGGGGGCCGCGATCTCATCATCGTCGATCACCACCAAGGATGTGAAGTTCGGGAAGATTTCCAGCGCTGTCTGCCAACCGGCATTATAGGCATTACAATTGCCGCGATCATGCGCGACGATTACCAAGCCACTATAGTCGCCGCTTTCGAACAGTGGTGAAGCGACAGCCGCGCCCTCGCGTTTCTCCGCCTCATTCTCCATGACAATAATTGCAAATGACCGGTCTGTCGCCTGTTCCTTGAGCGAGGCGAGGGTCCTCAGCAGGTGATCGGGCCGCTTGAAGGTTGGCAGAGTAACAACAACGTCAATCGTTTCCGGCGAAAGGCCGGGCGACTGCATGACGATACTTATATTGTCGTGGCCGTTCAGTTTCATCACGGGGCTATTTATCCGTTATTTATCTATATGAGGATATAGAAGACACTTGTTCAATATTTCATTACGTTCGAGCCGCAATGCATGTAGTTTTCGTCACATCTATCGTCCCGGACGGTAAACCGGCCACCGGCTATGAAATAGCCAATAAGGCAATTATCGATGGGCTGAAGCGCGCTGGCGTAAAGGTCACGGTAATCGGCTTTGTCTGGCCGGGCAGCACGCCGCTTGATCCGGAAAATACAATATTGCTCGGCGAGGTGGATGTTAGAAACGATACGGCGAGCTTTAGCCGCAAATTGCGTTGGCTGGGCAAGGCCGTGCTCACAGGACTAACCGTATCCTCAGTAAAACTGCGCATCATTACCAGGGCAAAGTTTCGAGCCGCACTTGCTTCTGCGGAACCATTCGACGCCTATATATTGAATGGTGTGGCGCTTGCGGGTGCTTTCGAAGATTGTTTTACCGGCAAGCCGCAAATATTCATCGCCCATAATGTCGAGCACCGCTCCGCTCGCGAAAACGCAGAGGCCGCGACGAGCCCGATACAAAAATATCTGTTCGATCGCGAATCCCGGCTGTTGGCAGGATTGGAAAAGCGCCTTTGCGATAGTGCTGCATTCGTCTTTACATTGGCTGATGAAGACATAGCCGCATTGCAACTTGATACAACTGATCGTGCCGCCGCCTTGCCTTTGGTAACTGAAGCGGACCCGGCGAAAATGTCCAGCCGCACGATTGAACATGATTTGGGCCTGATAGGCACGTGGACATGGCAGCCCAATCGTATTGGCCTTGAATGGTTTCTGCGCGAAGTAGCGCCCCATCTGGACAATGATATTGGTATTACAGTTGCTGGCAGCATCCCGGCTGATCTCAAAGCGGCATGGCCAAAGGTAAATTTTGCTGGGCGTGTGCCGGACGCAACGGATTTTGTTCGCAGCTGCGCGGTGATTCCATTGATCAGCCGGGCGGGAACAGGCGTTCAGCTGAAAACGATCGAAACGTTTGAGCTGGGCTTACCGAGTGTCGCTACAGCGCTGTCTATACGGGGCATTGCCGATATACCGGACAACTGCGTGGTGGCCGACGATCCGATAGTGTTCGCCAAGGCTGTCAGCCAAATGGTTCGCAAGGTACGGTCCGGCGAAGATATGATCCGCTCCGGTAAAGTTTTCCGGCAAGCGCAACAGGCCCGTTTTGATCGCCAGCTAAAGCTCGGCCTTGGCCGAATTGAAGCGGTGAAATGAGCATGAGCGCTTTACCCAGCCGCTCTATTCTCGGCGTGTCTGTTATTGCTTTGCCATGGCAGGAAGCGATTGATCTGCTGCGCCAGTGCATTGCCACGCATGATTTTACGCTCATCACTTGGCTCAATGCTCACAATGCCAATGTTGCACAAACAGACGCCGGATTTCGCGCAGCGCTGGATAATTTTCTGGTTCTACCCGATGGCATCGGCGTAGATATCGCCGCAAAGATTCTGCATGGCTCACGGTTTCCCGCCAATTTGAATGGAACAGACTTTACGCCTGCTCTGTTGCAAGCCGAAATCAATCCGCTGCGCATCGGCCTGATTGGCGCAAGGCCGGATGTCGTTGAAAAAGCGGCGGGCAAGTTCCGGCGGATCGCTCCTCAGCACGAGATTCGCGTGATCAGCGACGGGTTTTTTAACGCGGCAGATGAACCGCGTATCCTGGAATCACTGAACGACTTCTCGCCGCATATTCTTCTTGTCGCGATGGGCGTTCCGCGCCAGGAAATATTCATGGCGCAAAAATTGACGGCACAGCATTGCACCGTGGCATTAGGCGTCGGCGCATTGTTCGATTTCATGGCGGGCGCCGTGCCTCGCGCTCCGCTGCTCATACAAAAAATGCGTTTTGAGTGGCTTTATCGTCTAGCCCAGGAACCGGGACGTTTGTGGCGCCGCTATGTTGTCGGCAACCCGCTTTTTCTGCTACGCGTCGTGCGAGCAAAATTAAGGGGTCGCAATTGAAGAACGCACTGGTTACCGCGAGTTACGCGCCGGATTTCCGGCGTTGCCAACTTCTGTGCGAGACCATTGACCGTTTTGTGACGGGCTATACCAAGCATTATATCCTAGTAGAGCACCGCGATATTGCTTTGTTCAAGCAGCTCGAAACGCCCAACCGCATCATCATCGATGAAAACGATCTTTTACCCGGCTGGATAAGGCCTTTTCCTGATCCCACGAATTTTGGCAGGCGCCGTATCTGGCTGTCGCCAAAAACCATGCCGTTGCGTGGCTGGCATATGCAGCAGTTGCGGCGCATCGCTATTGCCAAATATACAGATGATGATGCGCTGATCTACATTGATTCAGACGTGACTTTTCTCAAGCCATTTGACTGTGCTTCGTTCTGGCGCGGTAACACTATGCGGCTGTTCCGGCGCGATGGTGATCTGTTGCGGCCAGTCCCGGGCGATCAGCTCATCTGGTCGGAAAATGCGGGAAATCTGCTCGGCGTGACGCCGGTTAGTATTGTGGGGCATGATTACATCGGAACCCTCATTGCATGGCGGCGCGATGCGGTGATCGGCATGTGCAATCTCATAGAGAAGCGCAGCGGCAAGCACTGGGTGGCAGCTATTGGCCGCACACGCAAGTTTTCAGAATGCATGATCTATGGCCGCTATGTCGATGAAGTTTTGAACGCCAGGGGCCATTACCATGATGGCCGCGAATTCTGCCGGATTCATTGGTCGGCACCCGCGCCAACCGATGCCGAACTGGTGAAATTCGTTGAGGAAATGGCACCTTATCAGGTGGCAATCGGCATTCAGTCATTTCTTGGTGATGGCACCGATCGCATTCGCAAACTGTTCTTTTAGACGCGCCGCGCCGGTTTCTTGATCGCGCTGTAGGTGAGCGCGGTAGAAGCGATATAGATCACTACGAACATTGCGTTGAGCCAGACAAGCCAGTCATTGACCTCAAGGAATGTCACCAAAAGCCAGGACAGCAGCCCCGCTTTGATAATACCGAGCACGGCAAGATTGACTGCCCTCAAACCCGATTGGCCGCGCGCATAGAGTATTTCCGCTTGGTATTCAACGAGATTGCGCAGGCCCGGTACGAGGATGACCAAGGGCAGCAGGGCAACCACTGATGCAACATTGTCGCCCAGGGCCCGTGGAAAAATATGCAGGAAAAGCGCTAGCGCGGCCAAGCCCAGAGTCGAGACCAGAAACACGCCCAGTTCCAACCCGCCACGGATTTTCATCGACTTGAGCATATCGGGCGTGCGCATCAGCTTTTGAACCAGCATCATATTGAAAGAGCGCACCGGCAGCGCGGTCAAATCAACGAGACGCATGATGATCGTGTACACACCGGCTGTCTGCGGTCCGCCAACAGCCAGAACCAGCAATTTGTCCAGTTCTGACTGAACATAGAACAATACTTCCGCGCCGGTGACCGCAAATGAGTCACTTAGCCTGCGGCGATAAAGTTTCGGCACCAGCCGCAACCGCACTCTCGGATAGAAAAACAGGATGGCAATGATCAGGGCAATGCCATTGGCGCCTGCATACCACCAGCTCCAGATGGCAAGATTGGCAATGCTGGAAAATGCAAATAATACCGCTGCACCGGCTCGTAATGCCGTGCCGATAATGACAAGCAGCGCTGCCCGGCCAAATCGGTTGAGGCCATTATTGACAATGACGACAACTTCCATGGAGCGCCAGAGCAGGGCTTCAGTGCCGACAATGACGGCAAAAGTTCCAAGCGCAAGATCGGCACCGAAAAATACCAGATGAGCCAGATAGGCAGCGAGTATGAAGATCGGTAGAGATATGATGACGGCCGCCAGAAACCCGCCCGTATATGCACCGATTAACTGCGGTTTCACCGTCGAGATACGGTAAAGCGGCGAGACAAAACCGAAAGAGACAAGGCGTGAAAGTACCACGCCGGTCGCCGATGCTGTGGCGAACAGTCCAAACTCTGCAATTGTCAGCGTGTTGGCCAGCGCGACAAAATAGGCCAGCGATATAACCAGCCGCCCCGCCGATCCGCTGATCACCGAGAAATAGTCGCGGATGAGCCCCGCATTGGCTTTCACGTGCCGAACGACCAATTTCATATCCTGCATAACAACGTTTCAATGATTTAGCGTAAAAGGCTTAACGGCTCGTATTGGAGCAATTGTAAATGGCGCTTGCGGAAGATAGCTTCTTATTTTCTCTGCATCATATTTCAAAATTATATCATATAGGCTATACTGAAATGGATTGGTCTGTTGAAATTCTAGGCTCGGCGGAAGCGGAGATGGATGCACTGCCTTCTGGTTTGCAGGCGCGATTGACCCGCCTTATGGAGATGGTGGAATGTATAGGGCTCGAAGCCATGCGAGAGCCCCATGTAAAACATATTGATGGAAAGCTGTGGGAGCTTCGCGCCAAGGCACCGGAAGGAATAGCACGAGGGTTATACGTGGCTGTAACAGGCAGGCGAATTGTGATTTTGCATGTCTTTGTAAAAAAATCACAACGGACACCCCGAAATGCGTTGGCATTGGCCTATCGGCGGATGAATGAGGTGGAAACATGAAAACTCTCGGGAAACTGAAAGAAAAATACATGAATGATCCGGAATTCCGGAAGCATTACAAACAAGCAGATTTGGAATATTCGGTGATAGAGTTGCTTATTCGCAGCCGAACCCAGGCCAAAATGACTCAAGCAGAACTGGCCAAGCGCATGGCAACCACGCAGTCCGCAATTGCAAGGCTCGAAGGCGGGAGGGTCTCCCCCTCTATTGCAACTTTGCGACGATACGCTGAGGCCACGGGATTTGAGTTGCGTGTTGATATGACTCCCCTGTAAGCCGGAAGGTGCCATGACAATTAACGTTTTATTTTCCATAGAACTTTAGTGTGGATTAACCGTGGATCTCAGCATCCGCGATTGATCGCATTTGGGTTGAGATGTTGGAGTTCAGTTGCGGATGACTAGTCGTGAAAACGAGACGGTAAAGCGGCGCTCGCTGCTCTCGTTTGCCAGCGAGGAGGGCTTGGAGGCACAGCCATCGCCAGTTGGGCCTGCATCATCTGTGCGCAACGAGACCAATCTCGATCATTATCATAGAATGCGCAATTTACGCCTTGCCGCTGAGTCCGAATCTATCCAGCCGCCGCTCAATGATATCCCTGAAAATCTCAGTGATGAGGCAGCCGAGCAGGATGCCATAAACCGTATGCGCGCCGATATGGCGGCGATCAAGGCCGAGCTCAATCGCCGCGTTGATGCTGCCGAAAGCGAAGTTCGCATGCCCGAGGCGACCTATGACGACCTGCTGCCGAACAACAAGCCTGCGGACGTGCCTCGAGTCCCCATTCCCCCAATTACCGAGCCGGTAATTGAAGAGCCGGTGCCGTTTGAGAAGCCGGTATTTTCTCCTTTGCGGCGGCCGGAACCAGCCCGGTCAGAACCTCAAAATACCAGTTATCAGGATGATGAATGGCGGCCTCTGGTCGATCCGCGTATTGTCATAAACAGAGTTGGCCGGTCTAAATCATTGATCGTGGCGACGACGCTCATTGGGACTTTGCTGGGCGTCGGTTACGCCATGACCCTGCCCAAGCTGTATTCCTCCACGGTTGAATTGCTTGTTGACCCTCGTGACCTCAAAATCGTCGACAAAGAGATTTCGTCAACCCAACTTCCTCTCGACGCCTCGCTTGCCGTTGCTGAAAGTCAATTGCGTGTCATCCAGTCGAGCAGCGTGTTGACGAAAGTGATAGACCGGGCCGGTCTTGCCAAAGATCCGGAGTTTAATGGTGATCTGAAAGAGCGCGGGCTGGTTGCTACGATAAGGGAATTGTTTTCCACTGACAGCACGCCTGATGCCACGACACGAGAGACTCTGCTTCTTCGCAATCTTTATGAGCATTTGAACGTCGAGCGCAGCACCAAGAACTACATTTTCAACATCACGGTCGATTCACGCGATCCGGAAAAATCCGCACTCATCGCCAATACCGTGTCGGATGTCTTCCGTGAAGAGCAGGGCAATATTCAGTCCGATACGGCAAGACAGGCCACAGAGGCACTGACAGCCCGGCTGAATGACCTGCGGGCAGGGGTCGAAGAGGCTGAAAACGCCGTTCAAAAGTTCAAGGCTGAAAATGATCTCGTTGATGTTCAGGGACGGCTGATCAGCGACGACGAAATCACGCGCACCAATGATGAATTGACAGCCGCGCGCAACCAGACAATCCGGCTGAACGCGCAGGCAGCATCTATTCGCAGTACCTCTGTTGAGGGTGTGCTTGGCAATACTCTGCCGGAAGAATTTCGCTCAGGCGTCATTGTCGCCCTGCGCTCGCAATATGGTGCGTTAAAGCAGCAGGCCGATGGCCTTGCCACCAAGCTTGGACCGCGCCACCCGCAGCTCATTCAGGCGCAATCGCAAGTCAGCGGTATCCGCAGTGAAATCCGCAATGAATTGCAGCGCATCGTCTCATCGGTGCAAACGGAACTCAAGCGCTCTCAACAGCAGGAACAGGAGTTGATGACACGCCTGAACCAGTTAAAGGCGCGCACCGCCTCCAACAATGAGGAGATGGTCAAACTACGTGAACTTGAGCGCGAAGTTGCGGCCAAGCGTGCAGTCTATGAAGCGTTTCTCCTGCGTGCCAAGGAAACCGGTGAGCTTGAAGGCGTCAACACCACCAATATACGCGTGATTTCTCCTGCACGGCCTGCACTCGAAAGCACGGGCGGGTCGCGCAAGCTTGTGGCTGTCGCAGGTTTGCTCGGGGGGCTTTTCGCAGGCCTTGGTATCGCGATCCTGCTTGGCATGATTGAAAGTTTTCGTGCGGGAAATTCGCCAACGGAGCCTCGCCCAACAGGAAATGGCAGGCGGACCAAACCTTTGCCCAGCGATGAGGCTACCTCGCCGGAGAAGTCGCGATTGGGTGCTGCCATTGAACGTGTGCATAGCAGCGGAACCTCATCCGAGCTTGAGGATGAAGTGGCAATCGCCGAGTTCCTTTATGCCTATGCCGACGCCCATATTGCCCCCCGTGAACACGACAATTCCAATATCGAAGAGATGCTGGACGAGATTGCAGCATTGCGCGAGATATTGCGTGAAGAAGCCGAGCGGCAGGCTTCTTAGGTAGTTCCAGCGTTTTCCGATCAGCTCTAATGCAGCCTTGGCGTGGGGCCTTGCCCCTTATCGTCTACAACATAGCCACGATAGAAACGATCCAGCGTAAAGGGCGCGGAGAGAGGGTGCGGCTCATCCCGGGCAATTGTCCAGGCAAAACATTTGCCGGAAATCGGCGTTGCCTTGAAGCCGCCATAGCACCAGCCGGTGTTCAGATACATGCCAGGAAGTGGTCCCGTGGTAATGATAGGTGAGCCGTCCATGCTCATATCCATGATACCGCCCCACGAACGCAGCAACTTGACCCGCGCCAGAGCCGGGATAAGCGCGACGAATTCGCTCATGACATCTTCAACAACCGGAAGATTGCCACGCTGCGCATAGGAATTGTAACCGTCAATGTCGCCGCCAAAAACCAGCCCGCCCTTGTCGGACTGACTGAAATAAAGATGCCCCCCGCCAAAAGTTGCAACCGTATCGACGACGGGCTTCAGCGCTTCCGAAACAAACGCTTGCAGCACATGTGATTCAAGCGGCAAACGATCAATGCCTGCACGGCGCATGAGTTCACTCGTATTGCCCGCCACCGCACAGCCAACCTTTTTGGCATTGATCGGTCCGCGGGTTGTCATGACGCCGGTAACCTGATCGCCGTCTTTCAGAAAACTGGTCACTTCGCAGTTCTCGATAATATCGACGCCAAGTTGATCGGCAGCCCGCGCATAGCCCCAAACCACGGCATCGTGCCGCGCCGTACCCGCGCTGCGCTGCATCAAGCCGCCAATAATGGGAAAGCGCGCCGAACTGCTGATATCGAGGCCCGGTATCAATTTCTTGATCTGGACCGGAGTCACCAGTTCTGCGTCTATACCGTTCAGCCGCATCTGGTTGCCGCGCCTTGCATAGACGTCGAGCTGCGGCAGGGAGTGAGCGAGATTAACAACGCCGCGCTGCGAAAACATCACATTATAGTTGAGGTCATGGGACATGGTTTCCCACAACTTCATCGACGCTTCATAGAAATGCTGATTTTCGGAAAGGAGGTAATTGGAGCGGATAGCGGTGGTGTTGCGGCCGATATTGCCCGATCCGAGCCAGCCTTTTTCCACCACGGCTATGTTGCGGATGCCATGTTCCTTTGCAAGATAATAGGCCGTCGCAAGTCCGTGGCCGCCCCCGATTATAACCACATCATAGGCAGGTTTCGGATCAGGTTTACGCCATGCAGGCTTCCAGTCCTTGTTGCCGTTAAGGGCATTTTTAAGCAGGCTGAAGGCTGAATAGCGCATTTGAATTCCCGGAATCGGTAAGGTGTTCACAATCATGCTTGGATTTGCTGCGTTAGCCAAGCCCTGCAACGTATCATCGCATTGCGGTTCTGTATCGCTTTCGCTATTGCGTCAGGGAACGCCGTTCTGACGGTATTGTTTGGGCGTAAAATCAAGAGAATGACGCTCAATCCGCGAAGTAAGAGTTTCAGGAGCAGCACATGGCAGTGACAATCAATGGCAAGGAGATTGCCGAGGATGTGGTTTCGAAGGTCAAGCTATCTGCCGCCGAGCTGATTGAGGGCACGGGCATTACACCGGGGATCGCCGTTGTCATCGTTGGCGAAGATCCTGCCAGTCAGGTTTATGTTGCATCCAAGGGCAAAAAAGCGCGCGAATGCGGGTTTCATTCCGAGCAACATACCTTGCCTGCGGAAACCTCCGAGGAAGACCTTGTTACGCTGGTAGAGAAGCTCAATGCTGATCCGCTGATCCACGGCATTCTGGTACAGCTCCCTTTGCCCAAGCACATTGATTCGGGCCGCATTATCCAGACGATATCGCCGGACAAGGATGTCGATGGTTTCCATTTTATCAATGTCGGAAAATTGGGCACCGGCGAACTCGACACTGCATTTGTTCCCTGCACGCCTGCTGGCTCGATGCTGTTGATCGATCGGGTTCTCGGGCGCGATCTTTCCGGCTTGAATGCTGTGGTGGTTGGTCGTTCCAATATTGTTGGCAAGCCCATGTTCAATTTGCTTCTTGCACATAATGCGACAGTCACTATCGCCCATAGCAAAACGAAAGATCTGGCAGCTCTCTGCCGCACTGCCGATATTCTTGTGGCCGCTGTCGGCAGGCCGCAAATGATCAAGGCCGATTGGGTAAAGCCCGGAGCGACGGTCATTGACGTTGGCATCAATCGTATTCCAGCTCCTGAGCGAGGCGAAGGAAAGACACGGCTTGTGGGCGATGTGGATTTTGCCGATGCTGCGACGGTTGCTGCGGCGGTCACCCCGGTGCCCGGTGGCGTTGGTCCCATGACAATCGCCATGCTTATGGCAAATACGCTTGTCGCCGCCTATCGCTCCGCTGGAAAAACGCCGCCGCGCTTCTGATCCATTTGCTCAAATAGGGAATCTCGTTACAACACCGTATGGCCGAAACAATCAAGGTCGGCAGAACCTTCGCCTTTCTGCTCGTCGACAAATTTCCGATGTTCAGCCTTGCGGCTGCTATCGATACAATGCGCACGGCCAATCGCATGTCCGAAGAGACCTTTTATTCGTGGATCACTGTATCGGCGACCGGAGCAGCTGTAACTGCATCCAATGGTCTTCAGATCAATGTGGAATATGCGCTTGCTGATCTGCCCTCGGCCGACATATTTTTCATCTGTGCCGGATTGACGACCGAATTTGAAGACAAGCCGAAAGTCATCGCGACATTACGCAATCTTGGACGACGCGGCGCCTCATTGGGCGGTTTGAATATTGGCAGCTATATCCTTGCTGAGGCGGGCCAATTGGAAGGGCATCGTTGCACCATTCACTGGGAAAACCGGGCTGGTTTTCAGGAGCGTTTTCCGCAGATTGAATGCACGGGAAATGTCTTCGAGATTGACCGCAAGCGCTATACATGTGCAGGCGGCACTACATCGATCGATCTGATGCTGGAAATCATCAAGCAGGATTTCAGCCCGGCCCTTGCCAATGAGGTGGCCAACCAGTTTCATCATGAGCGTATTCGCTCTCAAACAGACCGACAGCGCATCGGCCCTGAGCGCGATCTCACCGGCAAATCGGAGAAATTGCGCAAGATCGTCGAGATTATGGCCGATAATCTGGAGCAGCCGAAATCTGCCGTGCGGTTGGCCAAGGCCGTTGGATTGTCCGTTCGTCAGGTAGAGCGGCTCTTCCTGCGTCATCTCAATATGACGCCCGGACGCTACTATATGAGCCTGCGCCTTGAGCGCGCGCGCGAGCTTTTGCGGCAAACCCACTCGCCCATTCTGGATGTAGCGCTGGCCACCGGCTTCACATCACATTCTTATTTTGCCCAAAGCTATCGCGCGCAATTCGGGCGCTCACCTTCCGACGAGCGCCGTACCAATTACTGATTTTTCGCCGGCCCGATTGTTTCGATATCGGTAAGTGCGAAACCAGCATCCTTGGTCAGGATAGGCACGTGCTGACCCTAAAGTCCAAACACCGATGCGCCTGCATCCGCGCGGCCTACGACATTGCGGAAGGAAGCAAAGAGTTCCCGTCCCATTCCATAGCTGTTATGGCTGATATCGACGACCGGCTCCGGACGCGCCGCCAGCACTGCCGGGTCTTCCAACACGTCAAGCGTGCCGATCTCAGCGTCTAGCCGCACTATATCGCCATCGCGTATTTTGCCGATGATGCCGCCGTCCAGAGCCTCTGGCGTGACATGAATAGCGGCTGGCACCTTGCCCGATGCACCGGACATACGGCCATCGGTAACAAGCGCAACCATGTGACCGCGATCTTGCAATACGCCAAGGGCAGGGGTCAATTTATGCAGTTCCGGCATGCCATTGGCACGCGGACCCTGAAAACGCACAATCGCTACGAAATCGCGATTGAGTTTTCCGGCCTTGAAGGCGTCTTGCAGCGCCGCCTGGCTGTCAAAGACCAAAGCCGGTGCTTCAATAATATGGCGGTCGGCTTTGACTGCGGAAGTTTTGATAACGGCAGTGCCAAGATTGCCCTTGAGCATCTTCAGTCCGCCAGTCACCTGAAACGGTTCTACGCAGGTCGAGAGCACTTTTTTGTCGGCGCTTTCGGCTGGCGTAGGATTGCGAACCACAGTACCGTTTTCGCCAAGCGCGGGTTCGATTGTATAAGCGCGCAAGCCATCGCTGCCGCCCCAGACCGTCTTGACATCCTCATGCAGCAATCCGCCATCAAGCAATTCCCGGATGATGTAGCCCATGCCGCCCGCCGCGTGGAAATGGTTTACATCGGCAAGACCATTCGGATAGACGCGTGCCAAGAGTGGCACGACATCGGAAAGGTCGGAAATGTCCTGCCATGTGAGTTTGATGCCAGCGGCGGCAGCCATTGCAACCAGATGCATCGTGTGATTGGTTGAGCCGCCGGTTGCATGCAGACCCACAACGCCATTGACGATAGTACGCTCGTCGATCATTTCGCCGACAGGCGTGAATTCATTGCCGAGCGCCGTGATTGCAAGTGCGCGCTTGGCGGCTTCACGCGTCAGCGCATCACGCAAGGGCGTGCCCGGATTGATGAAAGATGAGCCGGGCATATGCAGGCCCATGATCTCCATCAGCATCTGGTTGGAATTTGCAGTGCCATAGAAGGTGCAGGTGCCGGGACCATGATAAGATTTTGACTCCGATTCAAGCAATTCGTCGCGCCCGACCTTGCCTTCCGCGTAGAGCTGCCGTGTTTTGGCCTTCTCATCATTCGGCAGTCCAGTGGTCATGGGGCCCGCAGGTATGAACACGGCTGGCAAATGACCGAAAGTCAGCGCACCGATGACCAGACCCGGAACAATCTTGTCGCAAACACCAAGATAGACCGCCGCGTCGAACATATCATGCGATAGGCCGATGGCTGTCGCCATGGCGATGACATCGCGCGAGAACAGCGACAATTCCATGCCGGGCTGGCCCTGCGTCACGCCATCGCACATGGCAGGCACGCCGCCCGCAACCTGCGCCACGCCGCCTGCTTCCTTTGCTGCCTGCTTGATCAGGTTCGGATAAGTCTCGAATGGCTGATGCGCGGAAAGCATATCATTATAGGAAGTGATAATGCCTAAGTTTGGCACCACATCGCCCGCAAGCGCCGCCTTGTCGGAAGGGCTGCATGCGGCAAAACCATGGGCGAGATTGGCGCAGGCAAGAGCGGAGCGTTTTGGCTTGCGCGATGCGGCCTCGCGCAAATGATCGAGATACACATCACGCGTTGGCTTTGACTGTTCGCGGATGCGATTTGTAATGCTTTTCACCCGTTGCATGACGGTCATGTGTTCTCTCCTTGTAGCGTCTGCCGGTGAGTTTGGGAGCCTCCCGGCGATCACGCATCCGGGCGTTTACGGCGCCCAGAAAATCTCAAGATCAATCGGCTGAGAGGATAGCACGGCGCGGATAGGCATGTCCTCGACCTCACCCTCGCCAAGTGCTGCTTCCAGCGTGGTCATCTTGCCGGCACCTTCAATGTGCAACGCGATGAAACGCGCGGCTATGATGACAGGCAGTGTCAGCGTCAATCTCGGCTCGCCTGCATTTTCTGCGGACATTGGCAAAACCAAAGCTTTCTCATCTTTGGAAATTGCTGCTTTCAAATTGTCGCCGCCGGGAAAAAATGACGCCGTATGGCCATCACCGCCCATGCCAAGCACTACCACATCGAAAGGTTGTCCGAGCCTGGCAATTTCAGCGGCCGCCATTTTCGCGCCTTGATCCGCGTCAACAGCTTCGCGATACAGCCCGACAAAATTTGCGCCAGCTGCCGCATTTTGCAAAAGCGCTTCGCGCACCAGACGTTCGTTTGAGCGCTCGCTGGTGGGCGGCACAAAGCGCTCGTCCACCAACGTTATCGTGATCTTGTTCCACGGCAAATCCTTGAGCGATAAAGCCTTGAAAAAGCGGGTCGGGGTTGTGCCACCGGAAACAGCCAGCACTGCCTTGCCATTTGCCTCGCAGCCCGCCCGCAGGTGGCCCGCAACAGTTGTTGCCAAAGCCTCGGCCAGAGCGTCGCCATTCTCAAAACTGTTCAATCGTTCATCTGTCGCCATGGAATTGCGCCCTATTCCGGCTCGTGCCATGTGCGGCCATCACGCTCAATAAGTGCAATAGCGGATGAGGGGCCCCATGTTCCGGCGGTATAGCCCGAAGGCACCTGCTCGGTCTCGGCCCAGGCTTTGAGAATAGGGTCGATCCAGCGCCAGGCCGCAACCACTTCGTCACGGCGCATGAACAATGTCTGATTGCCGCGAACAACATCCATCAGCAGCCGCTCATATGCGTCAGGGCTGCGAACCTTGAACGATTCGGCAAAACTCATATCCAGCGGAACGTGACGCAGGCGCATGCCGCCCGGACCCGGATCCTTGATCATCATCCACTGCTTCACGCCTTCATCCGGCTGCAGGCGGATGACGAGCTGGTTGGCAACAATGCGTCCGGCTGTCTCGCCAAAAATGGAATGAGGAATCGGCTTGAACGAAACGACGATCTCCGATGCGCGCGCGCCGAGACGCTTGCCGGTGCGAAGGTAGAACGGCACACCAGCCCAGCGCCAATTGGCAATTTCCGCTTTGATGGCGACAAATGTTTCCGTGCTGCTTGGAGAGCCAAGTTCGTCGAGATAGCCTTTGACGGCGCCGCCCGATGAAGCACCGGCACGGTATTGGCCGCGTACGGTCAGTTCTTCGGCGTTTTTCGAGGTGACGGGGCTCAGCGAGCGCAGCACTTTCAACTTTTCATCGCGAACGGCATCGGCATCCATGGATGCGGGCGGTTCCATTGCGACAAGGCACAGGAGCTGCATGATGTGGTTCTGCACCATGTCGCGCAGCGCACCGGCCTTGTCATAGTAACCGGCACGGCCTTCAAGACCCACCTGCTCGGCAACAGTGATCTGAACGTGATCAATATGGGCGGAATTCCATAGCGGCTCGTAAAACGCATTGGCAAAGCGCAGCGCCATGAGGTTCTGCACGGTTTCCTTGCCGAGATAATGATCGATACGGAAGATTTGCTGTTCGCTGAACACATGGCCGATTGTGTCATTGAGCGCGATGGCGCTATCGAGGTCGCGGCCGATAGGCTTTTCAACAATGATGCGCGTGTGATCGGTAACAAGTTTGTTGCTCTTCAAGCGGCTCGCAATATCACCGAAAAGTGAAGGGCTTACCGCGAGGTAAAAAGCGCGGATGCGCTTGGAGTCATTGCCGATTTCGTTCTTCAGCTCTTCCCATCCGGCATCCGAGGTCGCGTCAACCGCGACATAGCTGATGCGCTGGAGAAATTGCTCCACCTGCGCTTTGTCATATTCATCAGCCTTGACGAATTCCTTGATCGCAGCCTGGGCAAACTTGCGATAATCCTCAGTCGACATGGCTGAACGTGACGCACCGATAATACGGGTTGGTTCGGAAAGCTGGCCATCCCGCTGGCGCTGATACAGCGCCGGGATCAGCTTGCGTTCGGCAAGATCGCCGGTTCCGCCAAAAACAATGCAATCAAATGGTTCAACCGGGATAATCTGACTTGTCATGAATAGAGTCTCGCTATGCCTGAATTGCGCAACACAAAGTGTAGCTCCGAAGCGCATGGTTTCTATAATCTAATCGATTTAAAATGACCAGTCCTTTAGCGCAAACTGCGTCAAATTGCATTTCCAATCCGCTGAAGTTCCGGTACGACTATCACGAACGGGAAACAGCCATGTTACAGAATCTCTCGCGAATTATCGCACAGGATAAGAATTTCCTGAACATCATCAATGGCAGACGTGTCGGCGCAGTCACGGGAAAAACCATAGCTGTGGCATGCCCTTCGGACGGGTCGGATTTCGCCACTATCCCCGCTTGCGACGCAACCGATGTGGATCGCGCTGTCAGCGCGGCCCGGCTGGCTTTTGAAGAGGGAGCCTGGTCGCATATGCCTGCCTTTGAGCGCGGGCGCTTGCTGACGCGTCTTGGGCAGCTCGTAGAAGAACATGGTGATGAACTCGCTGCCCTTGAGGCGCGCGATACCGGAAAACCGATAAGACAGGGCAAGGCTGACGTTGCTGCAACGATACGCTATTACGAGTTTTATGGCGGTGCAGCCGACAAGATTCACGGCGATACGATACCTTTTTTGGATGGCTACACGGCCCTGACATTACGCGAGCCGCACGGCGTTGTTGCCGGTATCACCCCATGGAACTATCCGATGCAAATCATGGCGCGGGTAGTTGGAGCAGCGCTTGCCATGGGCAATACACTGGTGATCAAACCCGCCGAAGATGCCTCGCTATCCACTATCCGCATCGGCGAACTCGCCATTGAAGCGGGGTTTCCAGATGGCGTGCTCAATATCATCACCGGGTTTGGGGGTGAAGCAGGAGCGGCATTGTCTGCGCATCCCGGCGTTGATTACGTCACTTTTACCGGCTCACCCGTGACTGGCACTGCGATCCAGCAGGCGGCGGCCACCAATAATCGCGGCGTAACGATGGAGCTTGGTGGTAAATCACCGCAAATTGTTTTCGCCGATGCCGATATTGGCAAGGCCCTTCCGGTCCTCGTCAATGCCATCATTCAGAATGGCGGCCAGACGTGCTCGGCAGGAAGCCGCATTCTCATTGAGCATTCTATATATAACGAAGTTGCGGGAGAGTTGGCGGCAAGGTTCAACAATCTTGTCGCCGGGCCACATGACGCGGATCTCGACCTTGGACCCATGATCAATGCAGCGCAAAAGCGCCGCGTGGAAAATTATATAACAGCCGCTGCCGAAGCCGGGATTGAGGTCGTGGCGCGCGGCTCAATCCATGTGGATGCGCCGCTCTCCGGTTTCTACGTCGCGCCGGTTCTGTTCGGTGCGGTCGAGCCGGCGGCAGTTCTGGCGCAAGAAGAGGTATTCGGCCCCGTACTTTCGCTTTTTTCCTTCAATGATGAGGAGGAAGCAATTCGCCTCGCCAACAGCACTGAATATGGGCTTGTCGCGGGGGTCTGGACCAGTGACGGTGCGCGTCAGCATCGTGTGGCCAAGCGCGTGCGTGCAGGGCAAGTCTATGTCAATTCCTATGGCGCTGGCGGTGGCGTGGAGCTGCCTTTCGGCGGTTTCAAGCGTTCCGGCCATGGCCGCGAAAAGGGGTTTGAGGCGCTTTACGATATGTCTGCAACCAAGACGATCGTTTTCCGCCACGATTGAATCCCATAAAACAAATCACAGTAGATGGAGGATAGAACATGGCCCGTTTGGCAGGCAAAACAGCGATCATTACCGGTGCGGCATCAGGATTTGGCGAGGCAATGGCGCGCCGTTTTGCCGAGGAGGGCGCCAATGTCGTTGTTGCTGATTTAAATCTTGTCGGAGCGGAGGCCGTCGCTCAATCCCTCGGTGAAAACGCTCTTGCCGTGCATACGGATGTGACGCGCAAGGAAGAAATTGACGCCATGGTGCAGACCACCATGGACAAGTTCGGTCGCATCGACATCATGGTCAATAATGCCGGTTATTCCCACCGAAACGGGTCCATGCTTGGCGTAGATGAAGATACATATGATCTCATCGCCGCGATCAACATGAAGGCCATTTATTATACCGCTCTTGCTGTTGTGCCGATCATGGAGCGGCAGGGCAGTGGATCGATCATCACGACAGCTTCGACTGCTGGCTTGCGCCCGCGTCCGGGTCTAACCTGGTACAATGCCTCAAAAGGCTGGGCCATCAGCGTTACAAAATCCATGGCCGTCGAGCTTGGCCCGAAGAATATTCGCGTCAATTGCCTCTGCCCTGCGGCAGGCGAAACACCCATGCTCGGGCTGTTTCTCGGTGAGGATACGCCAGAACGCCGGGCGCAATTCAAGGCCACCATTCCTCTCGGCCGTCTGTCTGTACCTCTCGATGTTGCCAATGCAGCGCTCTATCTGGCTTCCGACGAAGCCCAGTTCATCACAGGCGTTGCGCTCGAGGTCGACGGCGGGCGTTGCATATAAAAGTGGGGTTTACCCTTGAATCAATGAGATAGGGGTCTACATCTTTGATGTATTCCCCCTTTAATAAGCGCTGCCCGGCCAAGCTGCCGCTCTGGCGTTATGCTTTTTCAAGGATATCATCATGACATCGAAACCTGTCTGGTTCATCACTGGTTGTTCAACCGGCTTTGGCCGCGAGCTCGCCCAATATACATTGTCGCTCGGTTATCCGACTGTTGTCACCGCCCGCAACCCCGCGCAGGTCGAAGATATCGCCAAGGGTCACGAAGACAATGCTCTTGTCCTGAAGCTTGATGTCACCAAGCCGGAAGAAGTCGCCGCTGCAGTCAAGGCTGCCGAAGCGCGCTTCGGACACATAGATGTGTTGGTGAACAATGCGGGCATCGGCTATTTTGGCTCTCTCGAAGAAAGCGATCTGGCCGAAGCGCGCAAGATGTTCGACATCAATATCTGGGGTCTTATGGACATGACCCGCGCTGCTCTGCCGGGCATGCGCAAGCAACGCTCCGGCACCGTGGTCAATATCTCCTCGATTGGCGGATTAAGGGGCTTTCCGGCGGTCGGTTTTTATAATGCGACAAAGTTTGCTGTCGAGGGATTGTCGGAGGCGCTCTCCAAGGAAGTCGCGCATCTTGGTATCAAGGTGCTGATCGTAGAGCCGAGCGGATTCCGTACCGATTGGGCCGGTCGTTCTGCCAATGAAGCGTCGGAAACCATCGAAGATTATCGCCCCTCTGCCGGGGAGCGTATGCGCCAGATCAGGGAAGCGAGCGGCAATCAGCCGGGCGATCCGGTGAAAGCCGTGCAGGCAATCGTCAAGGCGGTTGAGGCGAACGATCCGCCGCTGCGTCTGTTGCTTGGCAAGATCGCCCTTGATGGCGCTCGCGAAAAAATCACGGAAATGCAACGCGATTTCGATGCTTGGGCTGAAGTGAGCATAGGCGCGGACGCGCCAAAGCAATAGTTTGAAGGGCCACGCGCGCATTTCGGACGAGATATTCGCGTGGCCGCATCCTTCACGAGTTTGCTAAAACAATTTTCGGGCCCAGCCTCCCATCGGCCTGTTTTATGCGCTATCATCCTGTCACCGAAACTAATCCTGGTGATTGATGCCTTCCGAAACTCCCGAAAAGAAATCCGCGCGAACCTCAGCGAAGCGGCCGCGTACGCCTGCCTATGTCAAAGCCACACGCGGAGTAAAAAACTGGCGTGAAGCTGCCGAATGGCTGGCCTGGCGGGATATCGAAGACATAGAATGCATCACGCCCGATCAAGCTGGCGTGGCGCGGGGCAAGATGATGCCCTCGAAGAAATTCACTTCAAACACATCGCTTGCACTGCCATCGGCTGTTTTCATGGCGACGATTTCCGGTTCTTATCCGGAAGATGGCCATGGGTTCGCCTATCCTGAAGATGATGGCGATCTTAAACTGATGCCAGACCTTTCCACCCTGTCGGAGGTGCCATGGGAAAGCGACCCTACTGCTCAGGTCATTTGTGATCTGGTAAACAAGGATGGGCATGCGGTCGAGTTTACGCCGCGCAACGTATTGAAGCGCGTGGTGGCGGCATATCACAAGAAGGGGCTGAAGCCCGTCGTTGCGCCTGAAATCGAATTTTATCTCGTCAAGAAAAACCCCGATCCTGACTATCCGCTGACACCGCCAGTTGGCAGGTCGGGCCGCGCTATCGGCGGCGGACAGGGCTATTCAATTGCGGGCGTCAACGAATTCGACGAACTGATCGATGACATCTACCATTTCTCCGAGAGCCAGGGCCTTGAGATCGATACATTGATCCATGAAGAAGGTGCAGCGCAGCTGGAAATCAACCTGCGTCATGGCGATCCGGTCGAACTTGCCGATCAGGTTTTCCTGTTTAAGCGCACGATCAGAGAAGCGGCGCTGAAGCACGATATGTATGCGACTTTCATGGCCAAGCCCATTCAGGGACAACCGGGGTCTGCCATGCATATCCACCAGTCCATCGTCGACAAGAAGACCGGACGCAATGTCTTCTCCAATCCGGATGGTACGGAAAGCGAAGCGTTCAGGCATTTCATCGGTGGTATGCAGAAGCACGTTCCGGCTTCGCTGGTCATGTTTGCTCCCTATGTGAATTCCTATCGCCGCCTGACACCGGCTGCTTCGGCACCAGTCAACGTCAAATGGGGCTATGATAATCGCACCACGGCATTCCGTGTGCCGCGCTCCGACCCGGCGGCGCGTCGCGTGGAAAATCGTATTCCGTCCTCCGATGCCAATCCCTATCTGGCGCTGGCAGCATCGCTTGCTTGCGGGTTGCTCGGTATGAACAACCGGATTGAGCCCGACGCACCCGCTTCCACGACGGTTAATGACAATTTGATCGAGCTGCCTCGCGGATTGATCGAGGCCACCTTGCTGTTCGAGCAGGACAAGGATTTGATTGCCATGCTGGGTGAGTCTTTCGCGATCACCTATGCCGCCATCAAACGTGCAGAGTTCGAAACCTTCATGGAGGTTATCAGTCCTTGGGAACGTGAATTTCTGCTGCTGAACGTTTGAGTTTGGCAGCAGCATCTTCGTGCGTGGTCCGCCATTCGACAAGCTGGGGAGGGGCCACCATGAGGGAAGTGATTGATTGCGGTGCTGAAACTGTTCGGCAATTAACTTGCAGGGCAATACCTTCCTCATGGTGAGTCCCGTCGAACCACGCACGGCGTTTTTGCCTCAAGAGTGAACAAGATTGCATCAATATATGGCTTACCAGTCTCCCATCTCGCCCGGCATATCGTGGTACGAAACGACGATTTCTGATCGTACGGAATATCCACCTCTGGATGGCTCTCGCACGGCTGACGTTGTGATTATTGGCGGCGGATTCACCGGCCTGTCGGCAGCCGTGCATCTGGCGTCTTCAGGTGTTGATGTTGTTCTGCTGGAAGCGTTCCGGTTTGGTGATGGGGCGTCGGGGCGTAATGGCGGCCAGCTTGGTACGGGTCAGCGTGCATGGGCGGAAGAGCTCGAGGCTCAATATGGTTTTGAACGCGCCAAAGCCCTGTTCGAGCTTGCCGAAGAGGCAAAGAGCCATTTGCTGGAATTTGCTGAAACCCATCAGATCGATATTGAATATGTGCCCGGCCAGATGTCCGTTGTGCACAAGAAGCGTTACCTCAAGAGCTACCGCGAACATGCGGAGCTTATGACGACACGATTCAATTATCCGCATATTCACTATATGGAAGCCGATGAGACTGCCGAACGGCTGGGCTCCAACCGCTATTTCGGCGGCCTTTACGACAAAGGAACCGGGCATATCCAGCCGATGAAACTTGTTGTCGGCACCGCCAGCGCAGCGGCAAGGGCAGGTGCTCATCTCTATGAGAACACCAAGGTTACCGGCATTAAATCCGAGAACGGCAAGGTGCGTGTCACCACTGCGACCGGTACCGTCACTGCGGCAAAGGCCTTGATCGCGGTCAATGCCTATGGCGGTAACCTTGAACCCATCAGCGCGTCGCATGTCATGCCGATACGCTCCTTCATAGGCGCAACAGTGCCATTGGGTGACGATAGCCCGGTGCTGCCGGGTGGCGAAAGCGTGGACGATTCGCGTTTCGTAGTGCGCTACTTTCGCCGCTCAAAGGATGGCCGCCTGCTGTTCGGCGGGCGTGAGGCTTATACAGCCGACAATCCGCTAGATATAAGCACCCATATTCGCCGCCAGATCGCCGAGATTTATCCGGCGCTTGCCAATGTGGAGATGACTCAAGCCTGGGGCGGATCGGTTGGAATCACCATGCCACGCCAGCCTTTTGTGCGGGAGGTCATGCCCAATGTGATTTCCGCCGGCGGTTATTC
Organism: Phyllobacterium sp. 22552; assembly: GCF_052044585.1. NCBI lineage: Bacteria > Pseudomonadati > Pseudomonadota > Alphaproteobacteria > Hyphomicrobiales > Phyllobacteriaceae > Phyllobacterium > Phyllobacterium sp. 22552. The sequence goes on from NZ_JBQENG010000003.1 coordinate 473,734, forward strand.
GGGCCATGGCGTCATGCTGTCCAATTTCGTCGGCAAGCTCTATGCGGAAACTGTTGCTGGCAATCGCGACCGGCTGAAGCTTCTGGAAGACCTCAAAGTCCCGGCATTTCCGGGTGGGCGAACATTCCGTTCGCCCATGCTGTTTCTGGCGCTCAGCTGGTACGCTCTGGTGGACCGGATTTAACGTGCTTTTGCAACAAGAGTAGCCTAAATCTTCCGCACAATCACGCTGCCCACGGAATAGCCCGCTCCAAATGAGCAGATAACGCCAAGGCTTCCCGGCGCAAGGTCATCGGAATATTTCGAAAATGCGATGATCGAGCCTGCCGATGATGTATTGGCGTAATCCTGCAAGATATTGGGCTGTTCGCCAGGTTCCGGTTCACGGCCAAGCACTTTCACCCCGATCAAATCGTTCATTCCCTTATTTGCCTGATGCAACCACAGGCGTGAAAGATGCGCAGGCGCGATATTCTCATCGGCGAGATGTGTCAGGATAAGATCGGAAACAATAGGCACGACCTGTTTGAAAACCTTGCGGCCCTCCTGCTTGAAAAGCATATCGCGGCGATCGCTCATGTGACCTTCGCGTGTACGGCGCAGAAAGCCATTATTGTTGCGGATATTGTTGGAGAACTGCGTCAGACAGCGCGTTGAGACGACCTCAAACCGATCTTCTGCGGTGGCCAGATCGTCGCGTTCGAGCAATACTGCCGTACAAACATCGCCAAAGATAAAATGGCAGTCACGATCGCGCCATTCAAGATGCGCCGAGCAAATTTCCGGATTGACCATGAGAATTGCGCGAGCGGAGCCGGAGCGGATCATGTCGGCGGCCGCCTGAATACCGAATGTTGCCGATGAGCAAGCCACATTCATGTCGAAACCGAAGCCTTCAATACCAAGAGCCTGCTGCACTTCGATGGCGATCGCCGGATAGGCGCGTTCATGGTTCGACGCCGCGCAAATGACGGCGTCAATTTCCGATGCTTCACGCCCGGCCTTTTTTAAAGCCAGAGTGGCAGCATGGACGGCCATTTGCGCCATGACGGAAAGATCTTCATCGCTGCGTTCGGGCAAGACGGGATGCATGATGTCGGGATCCAGAATGCCCGATTTATTGAGCACATACCGATTTTCAATGCCCGAGGCGCGGACAATGAAATCTTCGTTTGACATAGTCATCGCATCGCGCGTGCCAGCAGCGATTTCGCCCGCATACAGCTCGTTTTGCCGCGTTGCATAAGTGTTGAACGCCTCAACAAGTTCGGCATTGCTGATGGACTGGTCCGGCGTGAAAACGCCTGTACCGCTGATGACGACTTTATGCATGGGCGTTTCCAGAGTTTTTCTTCTTCAAAAAGCGATAGAGCAAATGAGACCCATTGTCATTAAAGCTTCATGCCATTGTCCTAGTGATTTGTCATTTCGATGAGGAATTTTCATGATGACAATGACCCGATACAACCAACATGGGAATGGGCGTTGATCACCCATTGGCAAAGCTCGGAAATTTGCCCAATTATGCCGTGGTTGCCATTTTCATTGGCGGCATGTTCTACGTGGGCTGGTCGCTGACGCAGGATCTAACGAGCTCTGTCGCTGTGCCATGGATACTTTTGGGGCTGGCGCTGGTCACAGCATTGGGCTTTGAGTTCGTCAACGGCTTCCACGATACTGCCAATGCCGTCGCGACAGTCATCTATACAAACTCGCTTCCCGCCGAGATTGCCGTCATCTGGTCCGGCTTCTTCAATTTTCTCGGCGTTCTCACGGCAAGTGGCGCGGATATCCGAGGATCCACACATTGATAGCGCCGTTCCTGTTCTTAGGGTTCGCGGGTCAAGCCAGAGAATGACGGGCGAGGTGATGCGTTTTGGAAACCGTTAAAACAAAACCGCCCGCAATTTCTCGCGGGCGGTTCTGCGCTGCCGTGCTGGTCCCCAGACCGAAACCAGAGAAGGCCACAGCAGAGCAATTCCAGGAAAAGTGGGAACCGGTTTTCCGTCCGGAATTGCGTAGACAAAGCTTATTTCCAGGAAAAGTGGGAACCGGTTTACCGATCAGAATTACGGTCCTGATCTCTACTGCCGGGTTACAACGACGGGGATCAAAAGGTCTCCCCAGTTTCCATCGCCGCCATGATGACGGGCAGAGCGGACCAGCTCGACCGAAACTCCGGCATCAACCGCCTTCATGACAGACTGGTTGAGGCGATGGAGATCATTGGCAACCATACGAATAACAGCCTGCTGGTCTGTATTCATGGAGGAAGCCTGTTCCTCAGCCCGTTCTTTTACGCGTGAAATGGAAGCCATGATCGTTCTCCTCTTGTTATCTCTATTCGGCAGCCGGGCGGAATTGCGCGGTTTCCGTTGATTCCTTCATTGCAGTTGTTGAAGACTGGCCACCTGTGATCGCCAGTGAAACCGCATCAAAATAGCCTGTGCCAACTTCGCGTTGGTGTTTGGTGGCGGTGTAGCCATTTGCTTCAGCGGCAAACTCAGCCTCTTGCAGTTCCGAATAGGCGGACATCTGCCGGTCCTTGTAGCCACGTGCCAGTTCAAACATGCCGAAGTTCAGCTGATGGAAGCCGGCCAGCGTAATAAACTGGAATTTATAGCCCATCGCACCGAGTTCGCGCTGGAATTTGGCAATTGTTGCTTCATCCAGATGCTTCTTCCAGTTGAAGGAAGGTGAACAATTATAGGCCAGTAGCTTGCCCGGATGTTCCTTGTGCACGCCTTCGGCAAAGCGTCGTGCTTGTTCCAGATCAGGCTTGGATGTCTCGCACCAGATAAGATCCGCATGTGGTGCATAGGCGACAGCACGGGCAATGCAGGAGTCGAGGCCATTCTTGACCTGATAGAAGCCTTCTGTTGTCCGCCCCGCATCATAATCAACGAAAGGCTGATCGCGCTCGTCAATATCTGAAGTCAGCAGCTTTGCAGCTTCCGCATCCGTGCGGGCAATAACCAGTGTTGGCGTACCCATCACGTCCGCAGCCAGACGCGCTGCATTGAGATTGCGAATATGCGCTGCTGTCGGGATGAGAACCTTGCCGCCAAGATGGCCGCACTTCTTTTCCGAAGCGAGCTGATCTTCATAGTGAACGCCCGCCGCGCCTGCCTCGATAAAGGCTTTCATGATCTCAAAAGCATTCAGGGGGCCACCAAAACCTGCTTCCGCATCGGCGATGATCGGCGCAAACCATGTATCGACCGAAAGACCTTTACCCTCGGCGGTTTCGATTTGATCGGCACGCTGCAACGTCTTGTTGATGCGCTTTGCCAGTTCGGGAGCCGCATTCGCCGGATAAAGTGACTGGTCCGGATACATGGATGAGGCTGTATTTGCATCTGCGGCAACCTGCCAGCCCGAGAGATAGATCGCCTTCAGCCCGGCGCGAACCATCTGCATGGCCTGATTGCCGGAGAGCGCGCCAAGCGCATTGACGAAATCCTCCTCGTGAATGAGTTTCCACAACCGGTTCGCGCCGTTTTCCGCCAGCGTGTGCTTTATCTGAACCGAACCGCGCAGCCGCTTGACGTCTTCAGCGGTATATGGACGCTCAATATTGTCAAAGCGGCCAGCTGGCGCATTCGGTACAAGGTTGTAAAAATCAGTCATTGTCGTCTCCAAAAATAGATGTAAACACTCACGGCGACCAAATCAGGAAGCAAGATAGCCGCTTCTGTTTGACTAAATTTACATTGCACTGCGATGAAAGCGAGAAATATCGCCATTTTATGCCGATATTTCGAGTTATCTTGTAATGGGATTTACAGATCGCGATTGTAAATCTGTAAATGTTGTAATAGGCTGCAAAGAGCGCTTTAATGTAAATATTGTCACAGAATGCGGGAGTTGTGATGGCTGAGGGGAAAATCTTCGCAGGTCCGCGCATCAGGCGCATCCGCAATGAGCAAGGTTTAACGCAGACCTCCATGGCCGAGGCGCTCGGCATTTCGCCTTCCTATCTCAATCTGATCGAGCGCAATCAACGTCCGCTCACCGTGCAACTCCTGCTCAAGCTATCCTCCACCTATAAGATCGAGCTGGATACGCTGCAGCTTGAAACCGGATCATCCATGGCGTCGCTTAAAGAGGTATTTTCTGATCCGCTGTTGAATGGAGAACTGCCGGGTGATCAGGAACTGATCGAGATTTCCAACGCTGCGCCCAATGCTGCAACCGGCATGATCAAGCTCTACCGCGCCTATCGCGAACAGCAAGAGCGCCTGTCGGATCTTTCGGCGCTTCTGGCCAAGGACGGGCAGGCGCCATCGCTTTCCGGCACGCGCCTGCCGCTCAATGAAGTGCGCGAGGTGATGGAGCGCCGCGCCAATTATTTCCCGCGCATTGAAGGAGAGGTAGATAGCTTCCTCAGTCTGATAAAGCCCGGGGATGATCTTTCAGGAGCGCTGAAGGCCTGGCTGAAAAGCGAATATGGCACCACAGTTCGCATCCTGCCGGTCGCGACCATGCCCAACTGGCGCCGTCGTTATGATCGTCACTCGCAGCGCCTGTTTCTGTCAGAGCGCCTGTCGCCTTTCGACCAGTTGCGTGAACTGGCCATGGAGGCGGCGCTGATCCGCATGCAGGTGGTCATTGCCGCCGAAATTCAGGATCTCAAATTCTCATCCGACGAAGCCCGCCGTATCGCCCGCTTTGAATTTGGCCGCTACGCCGCCCATGCGCTGATGATGCCCTATCAGGCGTTCCAGACAGCCGCTGCACGCGCCAGATATGACATTGATGTGCTGCGCTCTCGTTTCTCCGTTTCGTTCGAACAAGCGGCAAACCGGCTCACCACGCTTGCCGCACCCGGTAACAGCATTCCCTTTTTCATGCTCGAAGTCGATCATGCGGGAAACCGTTTCCGCAGGGCGGGCGCGCAGGGTTTTCCACAATCGCGCTTTGGCGGCGACTGTCCCAAACTCGCCATTCATTCGGCCTTCGCGCAGCCCGGTCAAATATTGGTTGAGGCGGTGGAAATGCCGGATGGTGCAGAGTTTTTGACCATCGCGCGCACGCTCGAAGGTCCGCAAGGCGCTTTCAATGAGCGTCCGCGTCGTACTGCACTTCTGCTGGGATGTGACATCAGCTTTGCCGATGAGACAGTCTATGGCAGCGCGCTGGGAAATCGCAGCATTAGTGCCGCGCCTCTTGGCAAGTTTGTTGGCCTCACGCCTGTCGGGCCCGCCTGCCGCCTGTGCGAGCGTTCGGCCTGTCTTTCCCGTGCCGAACCACCGGTTACACGCCCGCTCGGCCTTGATGAAATGGTCACAGGCTTGAGCGCGTTTGATTTTCAGTAATCATCCTCTCGGCCTTTGGCCACGAAACAGCGGCTGCTGTTTTTCGATCAGTTGCGCAAGCCGCTCGACCAAGGTGCGGATTTCCGGGCGCCGCCTGTCATCATCATGCATCACCAGCCATTGCCGGTGATAAAGCGGCTTGATCTCCTCGCCGGCCCGCACCAGCGAAGGGTCAGTATCGCCAACAAAGCACGGCAGCACTCCCCGTCCGGCTCCGCTACGCAGAAGATCATGCAGCATGCGCGGATTATTTGCCCAGATCGTCACCCATAGGTCTGTCTGAGCAAGCAGCCAGCGCGCAGAAGGTGCGACCGCGTCATCAGCCCCGATCCCCACCCAGTTGCAGTCACGCACCATGTTGAAATGGCTGGCGCAGTAGGGTGCATAGGCAACATCGCCGATCGGTCGCGCCGCCAGATTGCTGCTTTCCGGAAAGCTGTTGCGAATGCCGATTTCCGCTTCGCGATGCGCCAGATCAAGACGGATTTCCGCCGTCTTGAAACAAAGACGGAATGGGTCGTCAGGCGTCCATAGCTGCGCCAGATTGACCGCAATGAAATGCGACATCCAGCTGCCAGCTGAAATACGCACCGTCGGAAGCTCATTGACGCCTTCATTCCAGGCGCCGATAGACCGGGCGGCTTCGTTCATCGCCAGAACATGTGTGAGCAGCGCTTGTCCGTCCTTGGTCAGCGAATAACCGGTTTGCCGCCGTATGAAAAAGTTGCGCCCCATCTGGCGCTCCAAAGCCAATAGCCGCCGTCCTATTGTCGCCGGGCTTGCACCGGTTTTTTCCGATGCGCCGGTTAAGCCACCCTCGCGCGCAACATGCAGGAAAAGTTTCAGGTCATCCCAATTCTCGTTTTTCATTTTTGAAAAATCTGTTTCATCGTTGCTCGTAGAAAACAGCCATTAATCTGCCCATTCTTCTCTCATGTGCAAACGGTTTTTTACTGGAGATAAATATGAGTGGCGATTTTTACCTGTTGTGGGGTACGGCCCATCAGCTAATAAGCCGGAATCAAAGGTGCCGGATGTCGGAGGATGAGTTTTATGAAAAGTACGGTGGACCACCAAGCCGGCTTTCCCTGTTGCTTAATCGCTTTTTTACACTGATACGTTCTGTGTTTTTCCGGGGCAAAGGTGCGTAACACCACGGAGTTTGATGCAAAAAAATTCATGCCCAAACAACTTTCTGCATAAGACCTGCGCGATCCCAGTTGACGAAGTCATCGCAATCTAAAAAGGTAGGGGAAACTTACCTGTGCGGTGCACCTTCGCGGATGCACAAAGATACAGTAAAGCGTCGATCTGGGAACGAGCGGCATTGTAGAAGGTGCTGGCAGCATGGAGAAAATAATGGGTATCAAAACTATATTGTTAACCGCAACGCTTGCGCTGGGGCTGAACACATCCGTGTGGGCGCAGGAACGCGTCGTTAATGTCTACAACTGGTCAGACTATATTGACCCGACCACTCTTGAAGATTTTACCAAGGAAACAGGGATCAAGGTCGTCTATGACACCTTCGACTCCAACGAAATTCTGGAAACCAAGCTTCTGGCGGGCGGAACCGGCTATGATGTTGTTGTTCCGACAGCCTCCTTTCTCCAGCGCCAGATTGCTGCCGGGGTATTCCAAAAGCTCGACAAGTCAAAGCTGCCAAACCTCTCCAATATGTGGGACGTCATCTCCGAGCGCGTCCAGAAATACGATCCCGGCAATGAATATGCGGTTGACTGGATGTGGGGAACCACGGGCCTTGGTTATAACGTAGCCAAAGCCAAGGAAATCCTGGGCAATGATGAGCCGCCGACATGGGATGCATTGTTTAAGCCGGAACTGGCTGCCAAGTTCAAGGATTGCGGCATTCATGTTCTCGACTCGGCAACCGATGTCCTGCCATCCGTTCTTGCCTATCTTGGTCTTGATCCGGACAGCAAGAACCCAGACGACCTGGCAAAGGCCGGCGAGTTGCTGGAAAAGACCCGCCCCAATATCCGCAAGTTCCATTCGTCAGAATATATTAATGGACTGGCCAATGGCGATATCTGCCTTGCACTTGGCTATTCGGGCGATATTTTCCAGGCCCGCGACCGCGCAGCGGAAGCCAAGGCCGGTGTTGAAGTCGGCTATTCCATTCCGGGTGCTGCGCAAATGTGGTTCGACGTGCTGGCCATTCCTGCCGATGCGCCGCATGTGGCCGAAGCACACGAACTCATCAATTATCTGATGCGTCCGGATGTAGCCGCCAAGGCTTCCAACGTGGTCTTCTATGCCAATGGCAACAAGGCCTCGCAGGAATTCGTCAGCAAGGAAATCATGGATGATCCGGCGATTTATCCAACGCCTGAAGTTCTGTCGAAACTGTTTACCGTCACGCCCTACGATACCAAAATTCAGCGTGTGGTGACGCGCCTGTGGACCAAAGTCGTCACAGGCCAATAATCAACAAAGACCCCGGCAGCAATTGCCGGGGTCTTTTAACAAAAGCGACAGAATATCGGGGCATATTATGAAGTCATTGGGAAGTTTTCGCCGCAAATTTGCACCCTGGAATGATCCGGAAGCAAAGCCCTTCATCGCTGTCGAGAACGTTACCAAGAGATTCGGCGATTTCACCGCGGTCGACGATCTTTCCCTGAATATCTACAATCGTGAGTTCTTTGCGCTGCTCGGCGCGTCGGGTTGCGGCAAGTCAACGCTGCTGCGCATGCTGGCTGGCTTTGAAACACCGACATCGGGCCGTATTTTGATTGATGGCCAGGATATGAGCGGCATTCCGCCGTATAAGCGTCCGGTCAATATGATGTTCCAGTCCTATGCGCTGTTTCCGCATATGACAGTCGAGGGCAATATCGCCTTTGGCCTCAAGCAGGATGGCATGCCCAAAAACGAGATCGAAGCCCGCGTTGCCGAGATGCTCAAACTGGTCAAGCTCGAACAATTTGCCAAGCGCAAGCCGCACCAGCTTTCTGGCGGGCAGCGCCAGCGCGTTGCCTTGGCGCGTTGTGTCGCCAAGCGGCCAAAGGTTTTGCTTCTGGATGAGCCTCTGGGCGCACTCGACAAGAAGCTGCGCGAGGAAACCCAGTTCGAACTCATGGACCTGCAGATGAAGCTTGGTCTGACATTCGTCGTGGTAACGCATGATCAGGAAGAGGCAATGACCATGTCAGATCGCATCGCGGTCATGGACAAGGGCAAGGTCAAGCAAGTGGCGACCCCTGCAGAAGTTTACGAAGCACCTAATTCGAAATTTGTCGCAGACTTTATCGGCAATGTGAATATGTTCGAGGGTACGGCGGCGGCGGTCGAAAAGGGCAAGATCGATATTGACGTTGCGACCGATAAAATGACGATCCGAACGGAGGCGACGCGCGACTGTTCTGTCGGGCAAACGGTCGGTTTCGCAATCCGGCCGGAGAAAATCAGGATCAGCCGTAAGGAGCCTGCAAACTCCTCAGTTAACACCGCTTATGGCGAGCTTTACGACATTGCCTATTTCGGTGACATGACAGTTTTCCATGTGCGGCTTGAAAATGGCCGTATCATCAAGGCGGCAAGCCTGAATGCAGTGCGCACGGTGGAAGACCCGCTTGGATATGAGGATATGGTCTGGGTCAATTTCGATACCGATGCCGGTATTCTTTTAACCGCGTGAGGAGGGCTATCCGATGCAAAAATTGATAGCATCCGTCACAAGCCGGTTGGTCATCAGCGTCCCTTATCTGTGGCTGCTCGTCTTCTTTCTTGTTCCATTCCTCATCGTATTCAAGATTTCCCTGTCCGAAGTGGCGATGGCCATTCCGCCCTATACGCCCGTGCTTGATATTACGGCGGGTATCAGGTCTGTCTTCAACAGCATATCGCAGTTCTCCTGGGATAATTATATCTGGCTGGTCGAGGATCCGCTTTACTATAAGGCCTATATTTCCAGCCTGCTCATAGCGGCGGTTTCAACCCTTCTGACACTCATCATAGGCTATCCAATCGCCTATGGCATGGCGCGCGCGCCTGCAAGCGTTCGCCCGACTCTGCTTATGCTTGTCATTCTTCCATTCTGGACCAGTTTTCTTATTCGCGTTTATGCGTGGATAGGCATTTTGAAGCCCGAAGGATTGCTCAATCAGTTTCTGATGTGGGCCAATGTCATCGATACCCCGCTGAATATTCTCAACACCAATACGGCGATTTTCATCGGTATCGTCTATTCTTATCTGCCGTTCCTCGTCCTGCCGATTTATTCGGCTTTGGAAAAGATGGATTATTCGTTGGTTGAAGCTGCCGAAGATCTTGGATGCCCGCCGCTCATGGCGTTCTGGAAGATCACATTTCCACTCTCAATGCCCGGTGTCATTGCCGGTTGCTTCCTTGTTTTCATTCCGGCTACCGGCGAGTTTGTCATTCCTGATCTCTTGGGCGGCTCGTCTACGCTGATGATCGGCAAGACATTGTGGAGCGAATTCTTCTCAAACCGCGATTGGCCTGTCTCGTCGGCGGTTGCGGTTGTCCTGCTTTTGCTGCTGGTCGTGCCCATTGTGCTGTTCCAGCGGTCCGAAGCCAAAGCCCAGGAAAGCGGGAAATAAAATGAACACAACCTGGTCCCGCTTTAACATTGCTTCGCTGGTTTTGGGCTTTGCCTTTCTTTATCTGCCCATCGTTCTGCTGGTGATCTATTCGTTCAACGAGTCCCGTCTCGTCACCGTTTGGGCCGGTTTCTCGACCAAATGGTATGTATCGCTTTTCCACAACCAAGCCTTTATCGATGCGGCTTGGGTTACCATCCGTGTCGGCCTGATTTCGGCGACCTTTGCTACCATTCTTGGCACGCTCGGTGCGTTGGCGATGACCCGCTACACGCGCTTTCGGGGGCGCATGCTCTTTTCCGCGATGATCTATGCGCCGCTGGTCATGCCTGAAGTCATCACAGGTCTGTCACTGCTGTTGCTCTTTGTCGCCATCGGTCTCGACAGGGGCATTTTGACAGTCACGCTCGCGCATATCACTTTTTCCATGTGCTTCGTGGCCGTGGTGGTTCAGTCGCGCCTTGTCACCTTTGATCGTTCGCTGGAAGAAGCGGCGATGGACCTTGGCGCAACGCCCGTCACGACGTTCTTCAAGGTGACATTGCCCGTTATCCTTCCTGCTGTCGTCTCTGGCTGGATGCTTGCTTTCACCCTCTCGCTTGATGATCTGGTTATTTCCAGCTTCACTTCTGGACCAGGGGCAACCACCTTGCCGATGCGCATTTATTCGCAGGTGCGTCTTGGCGTGACACCGGAGATCAATGCTGCCTGCACGATCCTTATCGCCATTGTTGCTGTGGGAGTAATCATCGCTTCGATTGCCAATAAGCGCCGTGAGGTCAACCGCGCCCGCGATGAACAGGCCGCCGCACGGAATTGATGCAGGAAATGCTGTTGTTTGCAGCGTAAGTAAACAGCAAAAAAAGCGCGAACCTTTCTCTCTCCACCAGAGGGATAGGCGAATTATTGTGAAATGATTGGCGAGATGAATGGATTGTCCCACGAGCCGCCGATGAAGAACCGCGTATGATTGAACATAGGTTCCGGCTTTGGCGCATCAGCAGGCGCGCCTTCCGCAGGCGCGGGCGTAGCGATCGGTGCTGCGAAGTCACCGGTGAGTGCCAGGCTCTTGCTCACAAGCGTTACAATGCCTGCAAAGGTAAAGGTGCCAAGCTTGTTCTGGATCTGCGCCGTTTCGAGCGCCGCGACTCCGTCCATGATATTTGCCTTAAGCTCCAGCCTGTCGAGACTAAGCCATGCATCGGTCTTTTCGTTCAGGCTGAAAAATCGATCTGTCTTTGCTTTGCTAAGCAAGCGATTGAGATCGAGACTACGGATTTGACCATTGCCGAAGCGCATGGATAGCGTGCCCTTGGCGCTGCTCAAGGCTGTGGACCAGCGTGTTATCGGCCCCTTCAGCACCAGTGACACGGTGCCCTTGCCAAGCTCAAAGCGATTTCCAAGTCCGAGCAGCGAGGCAATGGAAGCGCTGTTTACATCGGTTCCATTCAAGCGCAACTCCCCGGTTGTCCCGGCTTCAGGTTCGTCGGCAAGTTGGAAGCTTCCGGCAACCGAGCCGTCAAAAGCAGTGGCATCGCCAATGTCAAATATGGCGCGGCCATTCCGCACTTGTGCAGTCGCCGCCACCTTTGTCAGGCTGACATTGCCCGCCGTTGCCTTTTGCGCCGAAACCCGCAGATCAAGATTGAGCTGTTTAAGAAAGGCCGTGTTTATCTCAGCGTCGGAATTGGCTGAGCCATCCGGCAGCGGCATGATGCCGGAGAAAACCGAGCGAAGGTCCAACGTCTCGAATGCCAGCGTTCCATTGATACCAAGCGGAGTGCCCGTTGCCGCGTTATTCAGCGTGATTTCGATCACACCCTTTGCCGGATTGTCGTTCAGCGTGGCCGTCAGATTATCCAGTTTCACACGGGAAGAGGAGCCGGTAACGGAAGCATCAAGCGTAAAGCTGCCAATGGGCGCCGTCGGGATTTCCGCCATTCGGGACCATTCGAGCGTGCGTCGCAGCGATGGTGAGGTGAGGGATAGTGTCCCTTCAAAAAAACGGTCCTTGGCAATATTGGCGGAGCCATTGAAAGAAAGGGTCAATGGCGTCGAACTCAGATTGATCTGCATCGGGCTTGACCCGCCCGCCAGAAGCAGCAGCGCCTTGCTGGCAGAGCTGTCGATTTCAGTCTCTTCGCCATGCCAGATTGCTTTGCCCTGAAAGCTGGCAATGCCAGATGTCTGCGGCCAGTCAAACACACCGCTTATGCTTGAAATCTGTTCTTCAGCGCCGTTGATGGGCCTTTTGAACGTGACCATTGCATCTTCCAGCCGCACACGCCCGAATGGCTGCGACGACACTGTGCTCATATCCGGCTTGGCAGGGTTGGCCACGATAGCGGCCTTTGCCTCGCGCACGACATCGCCGATGCGCCCATCGCTCCTGGCAAGCGCTTCACCAATATCTGCAAGGCTTTTAATTGGCTCATCGAGGACAAACCGTGGCCTGATGATTTTGGTCTCGGTGAATTCGGTTTTTCCCATCAACGCCGAGAGCAGGGAAAGATCAACCTCGATCCGCTCTGCCTGCATGAAGGGTTGGCCTTCCGTAGCCCATGGGTTGCGGATGGTCACATTGCCCATTGACGCGGTGAATGTTGGAAAGAAGGAAATGTGAGGCTCTTGACTTGCTTCGACGCTGTAGCCAGTCCAGTTGCTGATTTCTTGAGCCAAACGCTCGCGAATGAGATCCGTGCTGACAAGGCTGGGCAAAGCAACGAGTATCCCACCGGCGATAAATGCCAATAGCAGGATTGTCGCCAAAAGGTTTCTCGGTCTCAGCCAGAACATGAGTATTCCGATTTACAGCCAGTGAGCCAAAGCTCATGGTGCTATTGCACTATCTATCAACGGTTTAGCCATCATGGGCAGCAATTCAAGTCGATAAAACGGCTTTGGCGCAATTTTATTGCCTAAGCTCCTGTTTAATCCCGTGCGCGCGCATTTTCAAATTGACAGGCGCGCGTCTGGTCGGAGAACGTAAGGACGGTAAGACCGTGATCTATTTAATTGCCGACGATCACGTCCTGAAGCTTATCGAGAATGCGATCGAGCAACATTAACCACCAAGTTTTTTTGAAAGGAATGAATTATGAGCAACTGCTCTTTTCCGCATCACCACGATCATGATCACAAGCATGAGCCTAATTGCGGCCACACCGCCATTCGTCACGGCGATCATGTGGACTACCTTCACGATGGCCATTTGCATCACCCTCATGGCGACCATATTGATGAGCACGTGCTTGAGGTAAGCGCTAAGAATCCTGATCGCTGCACACCGGAACATCATTGCTCGGGCCACGATGCTGACCATGTGCATGGTCCTGGCTGCGGCCACGAGGCCGTACCCCACGGGGATCATATTGATTATCTCGTGGATGGGCATTTGCATCATCCACATGGCGATCATTGCGATGATCATGGCCCCGTTGAAATCGTCGCCTGATCAATAAGGACCATACCCTGCATATCAGCAGGGGTGTCTTTATTCGAAGATGGAAGATTACTCGGCCAGCACCCGCGTTGAAGGGAACGTAATTTCGACCATCGTTCCGCGGCCCGGGCTGGAATCAATATTGAAACTCGCCCGGTTTGCTTCCGCCATCGCTTTGGTGAGCGGCAGACCGAGACCTGTTCCGTCGCTGCGAACATTCCCCGGTGTTGTAATCTGCTTGTAGGGGCGCAGAGCCTGCTCGACCTCCTGCCGGGTCATGCCGATGCCTGTATCGCGTACCCGCAGCAAAACATCGCCGCTGGCTTCATAGCTTGTCGAAACGATGACCTGCCCGCCGGGGCCGGTAAAACGCACGGCATTTGACAATAAATTCAGCGCGATCTGCGTGATGGAGCGGTTGTCCGCCACGATGTCCGGCAAGCGCGAGGTCAGGCTTGACCGGATAATGACGCGCTCGCGATTGGCTTGTGGCTGCATGATCGCGACAGCTTCCGTCAGGGCGTCGTTCAAGGAGACTGCCTCGAAATTCATCTCGACAGCGCCAGCCTCGATCTTGGAAATATCCAGAAGATCATTGACCAGCGAAAGCACGTGATTACCCGAGCGGCTGATATCGTGCAGATAGTCGCGGTAACGCTCGCTGCCGATGGGACCGAATTTTTCATCCGCCATCAATTCGGAAAAACCGATTATGGCGTTCAGCGGCGTGCGGATCTCATGGCTAATGCGAGCCAGAAATTCACTTTTCTGGGTGGACGTGCGTTCAGCCTCGCGCTTGGCGCTTAGCAGTTCTTCTTCCGCGCGTTTCCAGTGGGTTATGTCGCGCAGCACGACACAATATCCTTTGGAAGCGTCCAGCTTGCCGATTGTCATGAACAGCGGAATAAAACGCCCCTGACATTCGCGGCCAATCACTTCGCGCCCATCATTCAGCAGGCTGGCAACACCATTATTGGAAAGGCTGTTGAGATAATCCATCGCCGCTCTTTGGCTTTCGATAGCGAACAGGAGCGAGAATGCTTTGCCGTTGACCTCTTCCGGTTCATAGCCAAACAGCGCGGAAGCAGAGTGATTGATCGAGCGGATGGAACCTGCGGAGTCAAGCAGGATCACACCATCGGTAGCCGTATCGAGAATGGCGTTGAGCTCATCGATCCGCGTCTGCAGCAGCAGTCGTTCGCTTTCGTCGAAATGATTGGCCTTTGTTTGGGGCGACAAAGCCAGAAGCAGGGCGCGTGACCCATCGCCGTTTTCATCATTCCAGCGCACAGCCTGTAAATGTGCTTCAACACGGAGCGTCGAAGCGTCATTGCGGCGCAAATTCATGCCGCCTTCATCCTCGTCTTCGCCTTCAGGGCCGTCGGCGAAAAGGGTGCTTAATCCGCCAGCGACATTGATTTCTTCTGCACTCTCATAAGCCGTCGCATCAAGCATGGCTTTGTTGGCATAAAGAATCTGGCCTTCACGATGGATCAAAACAGCAAGCGGCAAGGCTGCCAGAATCGATGTGTCGACGCCCTGGCGCACCTGCTCGCGAATGTCGCTGGCAAAACTCTTCGACGGCGCGTCAGCGGCAAATCCGGGCCCAACAATCTCGGCTTCAGGCACCTTGGCTTTCGCGGCTACAGGCTTCGCTTTTTCTTCCCGATCAGTAACGGCTTCTTCTGCGTTAACAGAAGCGGGCTCTGCAAGAACCTCCCGGCGCAGCCTCTCGGCAATCTCACGAAATGCATTGCGTTCTGCATCATTCAAGCGGCCATCATTCTGCAAGGGCCGCTGGGTTTTCAGCGCTACAACATTGCTGGGCTCTGATGATGCGGTGGCAAGAGCCGGCGGTTCGCCCCCAAATGAATCGGGCTCGCTGGCAGCTATCGGATCGACCGAAGTTTCCAGCCCGCTCGAGTCCAATGGCGTGTCGATGACGGTCAAGTCCTCAACGACCTCTGCCATTTTGGCTACACCAAAGCCGCGAAAGCCCAAAAAGACCCGCTCACGCGAATAGATGGGCAATGCTGCAAGTTCAATTGGCACGCGCAGATTGGTGCCCTCGATTGGCCAAAGCACGGCCCGCCCTGACCATGTATCGCGCCGTTCAAGCAGCCCGGCTATTTCGCCATCCGCATCAAAACCATATTGGGCGGCCACGTCGCGAAAAGATTTGCCGATAATATCGGCTGAAACCGGCCCGACTGCTGCCGCGAATTCCGGCGAAATCTCGCTGAAATTGGCCTGCGCATCCACTTTCCAGACAAAACGGGCGGATGTGTCACTGGGCCTATATTGAAACGTCTCGGAAACTGGTTCGCTCTCGCTTGATCTTACTGCCGTCTGTTTATCTTCGGCAGTTATGGCAGGCGCAATCGGTTCGAATGACAGACTTGCCTGCGGCATGTCCTTCACTTCGGCATCTGGAACAGGTGCGGCGGGGATTACATTCTCGGCAGGCGCCACCAGCCCGACATTCTCAGGTTCGATAGCCAGCAATAAATGCAGGGCAGGGCTATCAGTCAGCCGGGCTATACCTGTCGGCACGATACCCTTTATCGTCGTGACAGCGCGCTTCACCAGCCGATTACGCTCATGGCGGACTTCGCGCACCAGGTCGCCAAGGCTCTTGTCATTAAAGCCAAGCGTTGAGAATTGTTGCGATGCTGCGATGATAACGCCTGATCCATCGACCATGGCGGCATGGGTTGTTTCGTCACCAAAGCCTTTTATCGCCAGAGCTGCGATCTGCTCCTCGGAACTCACGCGGTCATTATTGGCGATTGAAAGCACGATAGCCTGTTCGCCGCGCGGCAGAATAATATCGCTGGCCTGAAAGGTTAGAATGCGGCTGGTCAGCCCGAATGCAATGCGAAGCGAAACACTGCGCCCATGCCCGATGGAAGGAAAGCCGTCCAGCGCCTTCAACTGCCGCTGTGCCTGAACGCCCAGCACCGTGCCAGCAGTCAATATGTCATCGACTGTCGCATATCCAAGCATGGAGGCGCCCTGGCCATTGGCCCAGATGACATTTGCAAGATCGGGTGAAATGACCACAAGCGCATCGCCATTGGCAAAATGCTCGCGAATTTCATCGAGAACGGCAATGTCGATGAACGGGTATGTTCCAGACGCCATTATTGTTTAGCAGCTCCGTAGCGGACCACCGCATCCATGCGACGTCCTTAATACTTTATTAATAATAGCCACAACGGCGCGCGTCCACTGGCTGCCTCTTATCTGCCAGCTCTTTCTCTTGGTTTAGTTAACTTCGATCAGCGCCTTTTAATGGTCCCCAGAATAATTTCCTTGGAAAATCAACGGGAAATGGTGCGCTGCAAGAAAAATGTTGCAATGCACAATAAATGTATTATATTCGGCCTATCAAATCACTTGCAGAGACAAACATCTGCACCAAGGAAGGGCTTTATTATGAGCAAGACTGCTAAACAGACTGCCGACGCATTTGCAATGCCTGCCTTCGACGCTACCGCTGTAACCGATCAGGTTCGCGAATTCACTGAAAAGGGTGTTGCCCAGTCCAAGGAAGCCTATGCCAAGATCAAGGATCAGGCTGAAGCTGCACAGAAGACTCTTGAAACAACTTTCGAAACTGCCCAGTCCAATGGCACGGCTCTTTCGTTGAAGGCGCTTGCTGCCCTGCGCACCAACACAGAAGCTGGCTTTGCACATATCGAAGCTCTGTTCGGCGTAAAGTCGTTCGGCGAAGTTATCGAACTGCAGACTGCATTTGTTCGCAAGCAGGCTGAAGCAATCTCCGGCCAGGCCAAAGAGCTTCAGGCTGTTGCTTCCAAGGCAGTTGAAGAAATCTCCGCACCGGTCAAGTCGGCTGTAGAGAAGGCAATCAAGGACGTAAAGGTAGCCTGATCAGGCACCTGCGGATCGCAATTTTTGCCTGCAAAGGCGTTAGGCGATCCAGATATTCTCCAGCGGCATTCCTCCTCCCAGCCGCCGGAGACGCGAGAACCGGCATCTCCTCCCAGCCATTCTCGCATTTATGGAAAAGGCCGGGTCCTCCCCCCGGCCTTTTTTCTTTTCTGGAGGTAGCTTGGCGTTTTTTTGGGAATGTCCCTGCCTTTTGTTGCATCAAGCGCTTGCAAAAAGCATCAATTCTCCGTATGTGACGCCAAGTCAAAAACTTGACGGTGTGCGGTCGTAGCTCAGTTGGTTAGAGCGCAGGATTGTGGCTCCTGAGGTCGGTGGTTCGAATCCACCCGTCCGTACCATTTTTCCCACATTATCAAAGATCATTCCTGCCGGTCAGCCCCGTGCGCTTTGCTATGAAGCGGGCGATGGCTGGGCCTGTTACAAGCACGATGAGAAAACGCGCTGTTTGCATGGCCATGACGAATGGCAAATCCACATCGCTTGAGGCGGCAATAATAGCGATGGAATCGGCACCGCCCGGGCTGGTTGCAAGATAGGCTGTTAGCGGGTCAATATCGGCGAAATAAACCAGCAAGGCTGCAATGCCGCCGCATATGGTGATGAGTGTAAGGATGGATGCAACCACGCGGGGCAGGGCGCGCGCTGCATGAACGAGGATCGGCCGCGTAAACCGTGAGCCGATGTTCCAGCCGATCAGCGCATAGCTGGCTGCAAGCATCCAGGGCGGCAGTACGATGGTCATCAGGCCGGTATTGTGAAGAATAATGCCGAGAATCATCGGCACCAGCATTGGTCCAGCCGGGATACGCAACCTGACCGCGAGCCAACTTCCTCCTATGATCAGAATCAAGGTCTGGCCAAAGCCTAACCAGTCGAGTGGTGGGAACCAGATGAATTCAGGTGCTGCGGCGGCCGGACCTGTTATCCACATGCGGGAAACGAGCGAGGCGATCACTGCTACGAAAACAACGCGCAGATATTGCATGAAGGCGACGAGGCGGATATCCGCGCCATAGGCTTCGGCCATCAGGGTCATCGCGGCAGCTGCACCCGGCGACGAACCCCAGACTGCCGTCGTACCTGGCAGTACCTGCCAACGTGCGAGAAACCAGCCGAGCGTGTTGCTGGCAAAAATTACAGATGCAATGACCATCAGGAAAATCGGCCAGTCATGCACCATTTCTTTCAGCGTCGAGGGTTCGATACTATGGGCAATAAGACAACCGATTACACCTTGAGATAGGATGAAAGGACGTACCGGAACACGAATGGCGCCTTCAGCCGCCGCAATCGCAATCGCCGCTGCCATGGGGCCAAGAAGCAGCGCTGCGGGGAGGCGCATGGCCTGAAAAATTACAAAAAAGAGCAGGGATAGGGCAAGCAGAGCCAGCCATTGCAACCCTGGCGTGCGGCTGCTCAAATTCATGTGCATTGTCTGTGAGTCCTAGCCTGTTTTGAAATTGCAGAATAATACTCTGCCTGCCGCCGTCCAGCCCTGAAGAGTTTCGCATTAGACGAATTGACACTTTAGCAATGGTCGATGAGATGCTATATTTGTTCTTGGAGTGGGGCGAACTTTCGTCCGCCCCTTTCCTCATTTCGTAAAGTGAACCCGGATCACCAGCTGCCAGCCGGTCCGGGTTCTTTTTACGATGAGGGTAATGCTAAGCGGTTTTGGCCACATAGCTTACCTCCAAGTTTGAGAGCAAGGCTGATGCCGCAGTCAAGGAAGCCTATCTTCCTTGATGCACTGGCTGGCTCAATGCTGCTGCTTCTGCGCTCAAAATCGAATAAGCGTCTGACCCATCGCCTGAATTCACACGTGCTGCAACGAATGCAGGGTTGCAATCATCTATGCTGGCTGGGTTGAGCAGTTGCGCGGGCGGCAATCGATACTGTTTGCGGGCTTTCCTGTTTCGTGCCAATGAAACACCATGCGCATATTGCTGGTAGAAGACACGCACGATGTGGGAGAAGCGATCGTCAAGCGCTTTGAAGCGACTGGCCATGCCGTCGATTGGGAAACCAACGGGCGCAATGCGGCGGAAATAATTGATTTTACCGAATACGCGCTCATCATTCTTGACGTCATGCTGCCGGGCATGGACGGTTTTGAAATTCTCAAATCCATCCGCAAGTCGGGAAAT
The DNA here is from genome assembly GCF_052044585.1 of Phyllobacterium sp. 22552. NCBI lineage: Bacteria > Pseudomonadati > Pseudomonadota > Alphaproteobacteria > Hyphomicrobiales > Phyllobacteriaceae > Phyllobacterium > Phyllobacterium sp. 22552. Next base: position 493,142 of record NZ_JBQENG010000003.1, read on the forward strand.
GCCGTTCCCGTGCTGATCCTCACGGCCAGATCGGAAATTGATGACCGCGTGAGCGCACTTGATCTTGGCGCGGACGACTACCTGGTCAAGCCATTCGACTTCCGCGAATTGGAGGCCCGTGCTCGCGTTTTAATGCGTCGCCATGGTGGCGGGGAAGCGACCAACCTTATCAAATGCGGCGATATTGCCGTGGATCGCGCCACGCGTTCTGTCCATGTGGGCAAGCGTGAAATACAGTTGAAGCGGCGCGAGCTGACTTTGCTGGAGGTATTGGTCGCCAGGCCGGGCCGCGTTTTCAGCAAGGATGAATTGCTCGACCAGATTTTCGGATTCGATGAGGCGGCCAATGCCAATGCCATCGAACTCTATATTGGCCGTTTGCGCAAAAAACTTGATGGAGCCAAAGCCCGCATCGTCACTGTTCGCGGCTTGGGTTATCAATTGGTGTCCGGCGATGCTGCCTGAAATGCGCGCAACCCAACCTTCGCTGTTCGCGCGCCTTGCAAGGCGCATTTCGCTGGTTCTTGGTGTTGGGGCAGCTCTGCTGGTCAGCGCCGCCTGGTATTATGCCGACACCGCCGCGGACAAGGCCTATGACCGTCTGCTTGTGGGCGCTGCGCTGCAAATGGCGGAAAGCCTGGCAGTTGAAGATGGAAAGCTCAGTGTTCGCCTTCCGGCCTCGGCTTTCGAGCTCCTAGGTCTTGCCGATCGTGACCGGATTTTCTACCGCGTCATTGATACCAATGGCGAAACGCTTACCGGCTATGACGACCTTGAGAGTCCGCGCGCTCCGGAAGGCAATGATGATGCAATGCGTGTCGAAGAGGGCACTTATAAGGGAGAGGATGTTCGTATTACCCGCGCCACCCGCGTTCTCGCTGATCCAGCCGTTACGGGCCGCGCCTATGTCATCGTCGCACAGACAAATGAAGCGCGATCGGCATTGACCCGCGAACTCACTTTGCGCGCGACTATATTGGTGATCGTCATGAGCCTTCTGGCATTTGTCGGGGCCATGCTTGCCATTCGTTATGCGCTCAAGCCTGTCGAACATTTGGGGACGGAAGTCCGCGGCCGCGATCCCCATGATTTGACACCAGTTTCTGTCGATGTGCCGCGCGAACTTGATCCATTTGTCGGTTCAATCAATCATTTTATGGGTCGTCTTGGTGAGCGGGTCGACCTGCTGCAGCGCTTCATCGCCGATGCCGCTCATCAGATACGCACCCCGCTTACCGCACTTAATGCCCAGATTGATCTGCTTGGTTCAGGGAAAATGAGTAAAGCCGACCGCCAGCATTTTGATCGCGTCAAGGAACGCACGGACGAGTTATCCCGCTTGACCAATCAATTGCTCAGTCATGCCATGGTTGTTCACCGCGCCGATTCTGTGCAACTGGAACCCATCAGTCTCGTTGATGTGGCTCGGCGCGCTTGGCGTGCGGCTGTGCCCATTACTGTTGATCCGGATATTGTCGTTTCCTTCGAGGCGCCGGAGGATCGCCCCTTTGTCCTGGGCGATGCGGTCAGCCTTCGCGAGGCGATTGTCAACGTCATTGATAATGCGCTGCGTCATGGCACTCGTAATCGTCTGGAAGTGCGGGTCAATGCGGACCAAACGCACGCCTTTGTCGAGGTCGAAGATGATGGGCCAGGCATCCCACCGGAAGGGTGGGAAAAGGCGATGCAGCGTTTCTCTACATCGAAATCCCACGAAGGCGGCTCCGGACTCGGCTTCGCGATCGCACAGGAAGTTGCCAAGGCCCATGGCGGAAGCCTGAGTTTCCGTCCACGCAATGAACGCGGTTTCGTTGTGGTTTTAACACTGCCGCTCCACCAGAAAGAGCAAGCCGCAGATTAGTCCTCACCATTGCTGATAAAAAAGACAGGCCCCGAAGGGCCTCCAAGTTGCCGCAGCGGGGACCAGGTTGCGGGGGAGTTGAGATGGGATCATACAGCCACCTTCAAATCTGCCATTGGCTCCAACTTTGTGCGTGGTTCGACGGGGCTCACCATGAGGAAGGTTGAGGACTGCAAAAACCGTATTCAATGCGGAATTAAAGTTCTCGCCAAACTGATGAGCGAGATTGGGATTGTACTATGCGCTAACAGTACGAGTTCCTTGCCAATCTCCACTTTCCTCATGGTGGGCTCCGTCGAACCACGCATAACGCCCTTGCCATCCTGAGCTTGTCTTGCGCTTTTGAACAGCAACCTCGTATATGCCTATATTGGCAACTTGGCTGGGAGCCGGAAGATGATCAAACGCCTATGTGTTGCGCTAGCCGCAGCATTCATTGCGGCGCCCGCCTTTGCCGCAGATAACACAATCCGCTTTCCTGCCTTGCAGACAGAAACCGGTCGCTTGACCATTTATTCGGCCACAGACCTTGTTGTCATGAAGCCGTTGATTGATGACTTTCAAACCATTTGGCCGGACGTAACTGTCGACGTTATCGATTACCTGACCAATGAGCTCAGCGTGCGTGCTGCCGAGGCCTGCCGCAAACAGCAACCGCTCGGCGATCTTCTGCTGTCATCATCCGTGGATCAACTTGTGAAACTGGCCAATGATGGCTGTGCAACGGCCCATACCTCACCCGAAACCGCTCGCGTTGCCGACTGGGCAAATTGGAGGGATGAGGTTTTTGGGTTCACTTACGAACCGGCCGTCTTTGTATATAATAATGTCAAGGTGCCGCCGGGCGACGTGCCGCGCACCCATGTCGAGCTTGCAGATCTGCTGCGCGAGAAACTCGATACCTATCGTGGACGTGTCGGAACCTATGATATCCGCCTGTCCGGCATTGGATATTTGTTGGCATTTAATGATGCCCGTCAGACAACAGCCGTGTTTGGCCGGTTGCTGGAAGGCATGGCGCGCGCCTCTGCCGTGGCTCGTTGCTGCACGGGCGAAATTCTTGAGGAAGTTGCCAAGGGCAATCTCTATATCGGCTATAATATGCTCGGTTCCTATGCCTATGAGGCGGCACGCCGCTATCCGCAATTAAAAGTTGTCGTTCCTCGTGATTACACTTTGGTGTTGAGTCGTGGTGCCCTGATTCCGAAAGGCGCGAAACGTGCCGATCTTGCCGCAAGATTTCTGGATTATCTCCTCTCGCAGCAGGGGCAATCGGTTGCAAAAAACAATGCGTTTTACTTTACCGAAACCGGCAGCCTGCCGCCCGGTGTTGATGGCCCGCAAAACTTGAAGGAGTCGGGTATTGCGCAGCCGATCCGCATTGGACCTGCCTTGCTGGCGGTGCAGGACAGAGCGCAACGGCAGCGTTTCATTGATGATTGGTCGCAATCACTGATTGAATTGAACAGCCCTTCATGGAATCGGGAATAGATAAAACGGTTTTGGAAAATCAATGTTTGGCTTTTAGCTAGCTGTAAGCCCTGTCTCACACAGGTTTTGCGCCAAACAACTACATTTCAGACAAAGTTCGAAGCTTTTTGCCGAAGAATGGCTGATTTTTGCTGAAAAATTTCCATCATGGCGAGTAAAATAGTTGTGGCGACGCGAGTAGAGCTAAAAAAGTGATCCCTGCGAACCGCCCGGAACAGGTGTTTTCTTGATGGCTGCGGGCTTCTCGATTTTTGGCTGTGCGGGCTTTGCAGCGCCGTCTTTTGCCAATGCCTGAATGTCTCCATCCTGAAACCGGAGCGTCAAATCATCGCCAGCAGCGATACCCGAGGCGCGCTTGATCGGCGTTCCGGAAGGATCGAGAACGATGGCAAAACCACGCTCCAAAATGCTCGTGTGGGACAAGCCGTTCAGCAGCCGCCATTGTTCGTCCCTGCGGCGTTTGGCGCGGTCAAGCAGGAGCTTTACAGCTTGGATCTGGCGTCGGTCGAGCTGCTGCAAATGCTGCCTGCCGCGCTCCGCCAGACGTGCTGTCTGTTCAATCGACAGTCTTACCGAACGCCGTTCAAAATAGGCTCTTCGGTCACGAATAAGAATTGCAAGACCACGCGGCAGGCGAGCAGATAACACGCTGATTTCACGTCGCTTTTCCCGAAAGCGCTGTTCGAGAAGGCGCGGTGATAATTGCCGCGCGGCACCATCGAACTCTCCGCGTTTCTTCTGCGTATTGGCTTGCAACGCACGGCCTAAGCGCGCCGCGGTTTCGTCGAAATGCCGTCTTGGCAATGCCAGTAACTGGTCTGCCGAGGGCAGGGCTCTCGCCAAGGCTCTTTGAGCCTGCCGCCGCCGGTCGAGATAGCGCGACATGCCTGAGGAAAGCCTTGCGCCAAGCGTTGCAAGATGGGCAACCAGGTCGGCTTTTACAGGCACTGCCATCTCTGCGGCCCCAGTGGGTGTCGGGGCGCGAACATCGGCGGCCAGGTCAATCAATGTCCAATCGGTCTCATGACCAACAGCGGAAATGACAGGTATATGCGAGGCAGCGACGGCTCTCACCACCACCTCATCATTGAAGCCCCAAAGGTCTTCAAGGCTTCCTCCTCCGCGCGCCACGATCAGGACGTCCGGCTGCGGGAAAACAGCGCTATTGGCTAAGCTATTGAAACCATTGACAGCATTGGCAACCTCATTGCCGGAAGTCTCACCTTGTACGCGCACCGGCCAGACCAGAACGTGCAGCGGAAAGCGGTCTGTTATGCGGTGAATAATATCGCGAATGACTGCACCTGTAGGTGACGTCACGACGCCGATAATCCGTGGCATATAAGGCAAAAGCTGCTTGGCGGTACTGTCGAAAAGTCCTTCTGCACCAAGCTTGCGTTTCCGCTCTTCAAGAAGCGCCATCAGAGCCCCGGCACCGGCTGGCTCCATTTGTTCGATGACAATCTGATATTTTGAAGAACCGGGGTAAGTGGTCAATTTGCCGGTAGCGATCACTTCCATGCCTTCTTCAGGCTGAAAGCGCATACGGCTCATGGAGCCGCGCCAAACAACAGCTTCAATACGCGCCTTGTCATCCTTCAGGGAAAAATAGGCATGCCCCGAAGAATGCGGTCCCCGATAACCGGAAATCTCACCCCGAACCCGAACATGGCCGAATGTATCCTCGACGGTACGCTTCAACGCCCCCGAAATTTCAGACACGGTATATTCGGCAACATTGGATGTGGTTTCGAGTTTTTCAGTCATATTCCATTCCTATCGGGACGATGGCGGAAATCAACCTTCCATAATCTCCGATTGCATTCTCAGCGGCAGACGAATAACGCCTATGGGAGAATGTATAGGGGAAAGAGGGAACACCATATGCCTGCAGTTGCATATATACAGAAAAAAAGCCCGAATTTGCGTTACTATTTGCTGTTGGGTGCGCTCATGATTGCGGGTGCTGCGGTGATTTTGCTGCTCATGGGCCGCAATCCGATATGCACTTGTGGGACTGTAAAATTATGGGTCAGTGACACAAACTCTTCGGACAATTCGCAGCATATCGCCGATTGGTATACGCTTTCCCATATCATTCACGGCTTTCTGTTTTACGGGATTCTCTGGCTTGCAGCCCGCAAAAGGCCAGTCGGTCAGCGTCTTCTCGGAGCCATTTTCATAGAGGCAGCCTGGGAAATATTTGAAAATACCGAGATGGTCATAAGCCGCTATCGCGAAGCGACCATTGCGCTTGGCTATGTTGGTGACAGCGTGCTGAACTCCGTCAGCGATATTCTGTTTATGGTGCTCGGCTTTTTCTTTGCCGCGCGTGCGCCAATCTGGCTGACAATCGTTCTGGCAATCATATTTGAGTTGCTGGCTGGGTGGGTTATCCGCGACAACCTCACCCTTAATATTGTCATGTTGCTCTATCCGCTTGATGCAATCAAAGCCTGGCAGGGCGGATTATAATTACCAACCCGGGACAAGTTCGGTCGAGCGGACTTGTCTCATGCGCTGATTGACCGGCACTGGAACTGCCGCTTGTGTCATGCTGACCGGCGTTGGCATGGACAGATTATCAAGACTTTCAACAATGTGCTGCACCAACGCATCAACAATGGCGGAGGGCTTCGTGTGACCGCGCATGATGCCGATTCCAAACTCTGGAAGACGGCCAAATCCATCAGCCTCCGTTAGAACCCGCATACCCGGTCGCAACGCACATTCCGGTAGAATTGACACGGCAAGCCCGGCGAGAACAGCCGCGGCAAGAACTGTTGCGGACCAGCTGGTAAAGAGAATGCGATAGTCGTGATGCATCGAGTCGAGCACATCGACAGCTGCTGCGCGCCATATGCAGGTGGGTCGACCCACTGCCAGCGGCAGAACCACCTCCTCATGCACATTATGATTTGCGGACGTCACCCATAGGAGCTGTTCGCTACGCACGACCTCAGAGCGGCGCTGTTCGTCGCATTGAGTAACCAGCGCAATATCCAACTGGCCCTTGCGGATCATCTCATCAAGATTGACCGTTGGCTCACAGACAACGGATAGTTCGACACGCGGATTCGAGCGCGAGAAACGCGCCATGATTTCGGGCAGAAAACGATCTGCATAGTCGTCTGGAGTGCCGATGCGGATATGACCCTGCAACTGCGTATCATCAAAAGCTGCAATGGTTTCATTGTTTAGCTGCAGCATGCGCCGTGCATATGCAAGAAGCCGCTCGCCATCCTCGGTCAGACGGTTCGTGCGGCCATCGCGTTCGAAAAGCGCCTTCGAAACACGTTCTTCCAAGCGCCTCATCTGCATCGATACAGCCGATTGAGTCTTGTTGACCTTATCGGCTGCCTTGGTGAAGCTTCCCAAGTCGGCTATGGCTGTGAATGTCTGCAACTGGTCGAGATCAAGCGGTGCGCTCATGACAGGTTCCCAAGGCTGTTGACTCATCATTATTATTGAACGTTTACATTAAAAACATTCGTTTGAATAATCAATCCTTCTGTATCATTCTAAAGATGTTCAGGAAACGCTGGTGTCTAACGGACATTGAGCGTGCTGCGCGGAAAATGGTTTTTCGCGTGATTTAACTTCTGATCGCTGCCGTTCAAAGGAGTACGGGCGATGACAACAACAACGAGAATGACTGAAGTAACTGGTTTCACCGGCACGATCGCATCGCTTGCGTCGCTGGCTGTCAGCTTTGTCAACCGAATGATTGTTGCCCGCCGGAACCGTAAAACGATTTTGAGTCTTGGCGAATGGAACGATTCAATGCTGCATGACATTGGTGTCACGCGTGCGGATCTCCATTCCGCCATTGGAACATCGCTGCTGGATGATCCGAGCGAAAGGCTGGGAGCGCTTGCAGACGTGCGCTCACGCGTTCGTAGTGCAACCAGATAGTATGATTTGACTGTTTAGCAGGCGCCCATTCACGCCGGAATCCCCTCCCGGCGCTCCGCCTGCCTCCTGCCCGGCCCATTTTGCATATGCAATTTGGCCGGGCTTTTTCTTATCGCGCCTGACCTATTTGTGGCGGTCCATTCCCCGCATATATTGGTCGAAAATGGATTCCATGCCCTTCTGATATTGCTCGTTGGTCTTACGGCCCGTATCGAACATCTGGCCTAAAATATCTTTCAAAGGATTATCGGAAGGACGCGCAGACGCAGTTTCCGGCTCTGGCGCGGGTTCTGGCTGCGGAGTCGATCGCTTTTGCGTCGCGCCACCAAGCATTTCTTCAAAGATTTTGCCGAAAGGATTATCGCCAAAGGGATTTTGGCCTGCGCCCGGCTGCTGTTGGTTTTGCTGTGAGGTTTTTGGAGCTGCACTGCCAGGAATTCCCCCACGCATCATTTCCTCAAAGATCTTTCCGAGCGGGTTATTACCGGTGGTACCACCTTGCCCTTGTGGTTGCTGCGTTGCGCCCCCCAGCATTCCTTCGAGAATCTGCCCCCAAGGATTGGCGCTGGGTGCATTTTGTTGCGTGCTGGCAGTCTGGCCTCCGCCCCCTTGCCGCATCATCTGCTCGATCAGATCGCCGATTACATTTCCGCCGCCAAGACCGGAGGCGGCAAATTGGCCCGTAGACTTCTTATAGAGCCCGCCCATCAGCATGGAAGCGATAACGGGAAGCATCTCCTTTAGCGTCGTAGTCGCTAGGCCGGTCGTGGCAGCGGCATGGTCAGCTACAGCCCGTGACAAATCCTTGGAGCCAAACAAATGGCCCAGAATATTATTGCCGTCAGCTATACCAGACGAATTGAATGCCGCAGAAGGATCATCAAAATAATTGGCGTGCTGACCCGATGAAAGTGCCTGCACGAAAGCGCCCATGCCCATGGGATCGGCAGTGTTGCGCTGCAGCCCTTGCGAAAATGCGGGCATCAACGCTTCGATAGCGGCAAGCGTTTGCTGTTGGGAAAGATTGAATTGCCGGGAAAGCGCTTCAATATTTTTCCCCCCATCACCCTTTAGAAACATGTCCACGAGATTCATAACGCTGTCCTCCCTCACACTTGGTGTTGAGGAAGACTACCGCCGTAATAATGCGAACATCAACTGATTTGTGAGTCTAGAAAAAGCGCTTCAGATTTTCCCTGATGCGTTGCAATGGATCTGTTGCAGCATCACCGGCTTCAAATTTACGGTCAGTGATTTTCTCATAGGCCTGAATATAGACCTTGGTCGTCGCATCAATGACGTCTTCAGGAATTTCCGGAATATCATCCTTGTATGGATCGCAACGCTCAACGACCCAATTTCGCACGAAATCCTTGTCAAAACTGACAGGGCGCTTGCCCGCTTCGTAGCTATCGGCAAACCAGTAACGGCTGGAATCGGGCGTATGGATTTCATCGGCAAGAACGATATTTCCTGCTTCATCCGTACCGAATTCATATTTGGTGTCGGCAAGGATCAGACCCCGGCTTGTCGCAATTTCCTGGCCGCGTGCAAAGAGCTTCAAAGCGTAGGATGAGATTGTCTCCCATTGTTCTTTGGTCAGCAGCTTTTGCTCGATTATATCTTCAGCAGTCAAAGGCTCGTCGTGACCGCCATCAAATGCTTTGGAAGTTGGCGTGATGATTGGCTCCGGCAGCTTTTCATTGTCCAGCATGCCGTCCGGAAGGGTGAAGCCGTACATTTCACGTCGGCCGGACTTGTATAGTGTCAGGATTGACGTGCCCGTTGTTCCGGCGAGATAGCCACGCACAATGATTTCGACCGGCAAGATAGTAAGCTTGCGGCAGAGCAAAACATTTGGGTCGGGATATTCAATAACGTGGTTGGGACAAATATCCTGCGTTTGCTCAAACTGGAAACGCGCCGTTTGCGTCAAAACCTGCCCTTTGAGCGGTATCGAGGCCAATATACGGTCAAACGCACTGATGCGATCCGTAGCGATAATGATGCGCGTGCCATCCGCAAGATCGTAATTCTCGCGAACTTTGCCTTTATAGTAATTTGGAAGCTCGGGGATAAAGGCTTCGGACAGCGCTTTGTGTTTTGCCATGGTTCGTCAATCCGCGTGAATGAGATTGCTCCGCATAACACATATAGCGCGCAACGGGAGTCCTAATTGTCGATATGAACGTTTAACGTCCACCCGTCACGTCGAGCAATGCGCCCGTGACATAGGATGATGCATCGCTTAGTAGCCAGACGATCGATTCCCCAACTTCCTCTGCGGTTCCAGCCCTGCCGAGTGGGGCTGTGGCTCCAAGCCGTTGCGCACGGTCGGGTTGCCCTCCACTGGCGTGAAGGTCGGTCTCGATCAATCCCGGACGCACTGCATTGACGCGAATATTTTCAGAGCCAGCCTCTTTTGCAAGACCAAGTGTCAGGCTGTCCATTGCGCCTTTTGATCCGGCATAATCCACATATTCGAAAGGGCCACCGATGCGGGCCGCTGCCGAAGATAAAAGCACTATGGAGCCACCATTGCCGCCGCGCGACGGTGCGAGATAGCGTACAGCCTCGCGGGCACACAAATAGGCTCCAAATACATTCACGTCGAAGACACGCCGCATGCGGTCGCTGTCCATATCCATGAGTTTGGAAGCCGGAGCCACGATACCCGCATTGACCACAACGCCATCAAGTCTGCCGAGCTGCTTGGTCTGCTCGAACATTGAAATGACATCAGCCTCAACGGCTACGTCTCCCTGAATGGCTAATGCCTTGCCGCCAGCTGCGATGACGGCCTCCACCACTTCGTCAGCAGCAGCTTTGTTGCTTGCGTAGTTTACGCCAACGGACCAGCCCTTTTGACCAGCGAGAATTGCGGCTGAACGACCAATACCGCGGCTCCCGCCTGTGATCAGAATTGTCTTTGCCATCGGGCTTTTTCCTCTGCTCAGTAGGCATATTCCAGAAATGCGGGTTCGACGGAACTGCCCCAAACTGTGTTGTACTGGGATAACATCTGTTCGGCTGATGTTGTACCACGCGCAACGACTTCTTCCAGCGAAGAGAGATAGTGCGTCTCGTCGAAACCTTCACTATTGAGCATCGCTCTGTTTCGAAGGCCAAGCTTCGAAATAGCCAGCACGTCGCGCGCTATTTCGTGGACGGAACGATTGCGTAATTTGGCCTGAAGGCCCTTGGCGGGAACCTCATCGCGCAATGCCTGAACTTCTTCGTAGCTCCAGTCACGCGTCATGGCTTCCGCTGCATTGAGAGCCTCGGCATCATAGAGCAAACCTACCCAGAACGCGGGCAGGGCGCAGATACGCCGCCATGGTCCACCATCTGCGCCGCGCATTTCGAGGAAGCGTTTCAGCCGAACCTCGGGAAAAAGCGTTGAAAGATGATTGGCCCAATCACCCATATTGGGCGTGCTTTCCGGTATCGAATCCTTAAGCGCACCATTCATGAATTGCCGGAACGTCACATGGGTACAGTCGTGATAGCGCCCGTGACGCATGACAAAATACATCGGGACATCCAGCGCCCATTCAACATAGTCGGCAAAGCCGAAATTTTCGTTGAAGATGAAGGGCAGGACGCCCGAGCGATTATTATCGGTATCCCGCCATATCTCCGAACGCCACGAAAGCAGGCCATTTGGCTTGCCTTCCGTGAAAGGCGACATGGCGAACAGTGCGGTAGCGATGGATTGCAGTTTGACCGAAACCTGCATCTTGCGCCGCATATCGGTTTCTGATGAGAAGTCCAGATTTACCTGGATAGTACAGGTGCGGTACATCATGTTCAGTCCATCCTTGCCAACCTTTGGCATATAATTGGACATGATATTGTACCGGGATTTGGGCATGCGCGGTGTTTCGGCAAGCGTCCATTTCGGGCTGCCGCCAAGACCCAGAAAACGAATGCCGAGTGGTTCGGCAATCTCGCGGACTTGAGCCAGGTGAGCGTTGGATTCGCGGCAAGTCTGATGGATGGAAAGAAGCGGTGCGCCGGAAAGCTCGAACTGCCCGCCCGGTTCAAGCGAAATTGCCCCTTGTCCTGTTGGCTCAACCAGGCCGATAATATTACCTTCGTCAATGATCGGTTCCCAGCCGAGTTTAGACTGCATGCCTTCCAAAATCGCGCGAATGCCGCGTGGCCCGTCATAGGGAACCGGGCTGTTATGCTCGGTGTAGAAGGGGAATTTCTCGTGTTCCGTCCCGATCCGCCAGGCAGATTCCGGCTTTGATCCTTCCGCGAGATGCGCAGCCAATTCTTCTGTATTGGCGATCCGTGTTTCGTCTGTCGTGTCCCGCGCCATGACTGGTGTTTCCATTATTGAAATATTGTTGGGCGTGATTGGCCATTTTTTGCATGAGAGCGCAAGCAAATTTCATTGATAGATCGATCAACAGAAATTGCTTCTCACCAATCTCCGATTGTCGCCTGAATCAGGGCGAGTGCAGCTACCGCCGCAGTGTCTGCCCGCAAGATGCGCTGACCAAGCGGAATTGCCGTTACAAAAGGCAAGGTGCGTAATCTCTGCCGCTCTTGATCGGAGAAGCCGCCCTCTGGTCCAATGATCACGCCAAGAGGTGTTTTAGGCAATGATTCCAACAGAGGTAGGGGATTATGTGTGTCGTGTCCCTCGTCGCAGAAGATCAACCGCCGCGCGGGGTCCCATTCATCGAGCAATCTTTCCAGTTTCAAAGGTTCGCGCACTGCAGGTATCGCCAAAACTCCACATTGTTCAGCTGCTTCAATTGCATTTGCTTCAATGCGCTCAATGCCGATACGCGCCACTTGCGTATGTTGGGTTATCACTGGTTGCAGAATGCCGGCACCCATTTCAACGGCCTTCTGCACCAGATAATCGAGCCGCCCCTGCTTCAGTGGAGCGAAACAGTAGATCAAATCAGGGATTGCGGGCTGTTCACGGGTCAATTCTACGGGCTCAAAATACAGCTTTTTCTTGCTCTCGAACCGCAAGACGGCACGCCATTCCCCGTCGCGGCCGTTGAAGATAAGAATCTCATCGCCATCCGTCATCCGCAGAACATTGACTAGATAGTTGACTGCTTCCGGTGCAGCATCAGCCTTGCTTCCCGTTCTCAAGTCCGCAGCAACAAAAAGCCGTTGCATCTTATAGTTTGCGCGCATCATTGGCTCCGGGCGTCAGGCGAGGGGTGGCAAGCGGCGTTTTACCGGCGAGGATTTGACAATTGCAGTGTTTGTTTCAGCCTTTTCGGCCAAGCGGTCAAGGATGCTGTCCAATTGCTGCATTGTTCGGAACTGTAATTTGCCGATAAAGCAATCATCACCCGTGACCTTATCGCATTCGGTAATTTCCGGTGTTTCCTGGATCAGCTTTTCCACGATGTGGATCATGCCGGGGAGCGGCCGTACCCGCACAATTGCAGTCAGATTATAGCCTAATGTCTGTGGGTCAATATCGACAGTGAAGGCGCGGATGACCTTCCTTTCTTCCAGTCGTCGCAGTCGTTCTGAAACGCTCGGCGATGATAGACCCACTTTTTGGCTGAGCTCTTTCAAAGAGATACGCGCGTCGTCAACCAGAATTTCGATAATGGTCCTGTCGAGTTCATCAAGCATGTTTCTTCCGTAAGGCTCTTAGCTAAAATAGCCTTCATTAAAAAGGTTGAACGCCAATATTCCTGTCTCAAAATCATATCAAATCTCGAAGCCGCCGCATAGTCTGTTCCTTAACAGCTAAGGAGAACAGGCAATGGAAAGAGATATCGTCAGAGGCAGTTTGGAAATGACTGCAGCAATGGTCATTTCCGGTACGATTGGCTGGTTCGTATTGATGTCAGGTCAACCTGTTTTCTCCGTGGTGTTCTGGCGCTGCGCCATAGGCGCGTTGACATTGCTGCTTATTTGCAGCGCTTTGGGTTTGCTTCGCCCTAATGTGATCTCGTTGAAAATTCTGGGATTGGCCATGATAGGCGGTGTCGCAATTGTGCTTAATTGGGTTCTGCTGTTTGCTGCCTACCCGCGCGCATCCATCGCAATCGCCACCACAGTTTATAATGTACAGCCGTTCATGCTCGTCGGTTTGGGAGCCTTAATGTTCAAGGAAAAGCTCACAGTTACAAAGCTGGCGTGGCTGGCACTCGCATTTGCGGGCATGTTGTTGATCGTGCAGGCGAAGCCAGGCGGAATCTATAGCGGATCTGACTACATGGCCGGTATTGCTTTGGCGCTCGGCGCGGCATTTCTCTATGCCATAGCAGCGATCGTCGCCAAACGGTTGAGAGGCACCCCGCCGCATTTGATAGCGCTGATCCAAGTGAGCGTCGGCATTGTGATGCTCGCGCCCCTTGCCGATTTTACTACTCTGCCACAAAGTACGGGCGAGTGGGCGAGCATCATAACCATAGGCATCGTGCATACTGGGCTGATGTATATCCTGCTCTACAGCGCTATACAAAGACTACCCACTCACATTACTGGCTCGCTATCCTTCATTTATCCGGTGGCCGCCATTCTGGTTGATTATTTTGCCTTCGGTCATGCCTTGCAGGCAAGTCAGCTACTAGGCTCAGCGATAATTCTGATTGCCGCCGCCGGAACAAGTCTGGGCTGGAGCTTTCGCAGGCTGGTGATTGTCAATGCAAAAATTTGAAGTCTTATCTCGCAAGTGGTGTGAAGCCTGCTCTGAGAGCCCGAACTGTGGAAGGCGGTGTGAGCAAGCTTGCCTTGGATAATTCGATTTCAGCCGATGAATAGCCTTCCCAAGACCAGAGCAGGGTCTCGCCCTTTCTGACCAGAAAAGCATTGGCTCCGCTGGCCAGCATGGTTCCATCGGGCAGGTCGCGAACTGCGCTTTTGAGTGGGTGGTGTCTTTTGCGGCCCTTTTGATCAAGCCTTTCGCCGTGGAGTATTGCATCCATCTGTGGCGCAGATGGCAGCTCGGTTGCGTTTCCATCAGCCCAGGCCGCTTGAAACTCTTTGGCTCTTTGCCGCTGGCAGTAGAAGCAGGGGCGATGCCCCGCGCTAAGAGCGGTAGCTTCATCGAGAAAGAACAGCTCAGTCCAGCTTCGGCGCGCCATCACATCGCGCCGTACATTCTTGAACTGGCAAACGCAGATGATCCAGGCGCGCGATGACCATCGCCTTTTTAAGAGCGTTTTCGTAGCGGGGTCATGGATAATGCCGCGGTTTCCCATCAGCGAGCCGCGTTGTGTTACAGCAATAATGTCGCCAAAGGGTGTGACACGATTTTGCAGGGGCATCTTGCGGCTTCCGGTCATTGAGTCCTCATGCTATCCGGGAACATAGTCAATACACATCAGGGTCGCCATGCACGTTCTTGTCGTTCAGAATTATCACAATACCGGACTTGGACAGGTTGGCACCGCGTTAAATGAGGCCAATGCCTCGATTGACCTTCGCAGCGCCTATCTTGGCGAAGCTTTGCCGATCAGCCATGACGATCATGACGCGATTGTCGTCCTTGGCGGTGATCAAAATGCCCTGGCTGACGAAGAATATCCCTATCTCCCGCAACTCGCTGATCTCATCAAAAAATTTGGCGATGCGGACAAGGCGGTTCTTGGCATATGTCTTGGTAGCCAATTGGTGGCGCGGGGCTATGGCGCTACCAACATTCTTGGCCGTCCAGCGGAATTTGGCTGGCACGACGTGATCTGCACGGCTGAGGCTGCGTCGGATCCGGTGCTCTCCGCCGTCGAAGAGCGGTTTCCGATCTTTCATTGGCACAGCGATACTTTTACGCTGCCGGAGCAGGCAACACATCTCGCCCTAAGCCAGATGACAACCAATCAAGCCTTCCGGATTGGTCGGGCAGTCTACGGTATCCAATTTCACTTTGAGGCTGACACGCGCCTTGTCGACGAATGGAAACACGTGTTCCATGACCAGATAGTTGAAAGTTATCCGGATTGGCTTGCTAATTATGCCGGTAACGTTGCGAAGGATGGTGCTGCTGCAGACGCAGCAGGGCTCGCTCTGGCTCGTGCGTGGGTAGCGCTGATCCGATAGCGGGCATCCGGCTTTAGTTGCAGCTATGCAACATGTGTATCCTGAATCGCTTCAACGCTGCTCAAATATGTGGAACGTGTCTTCAATTCACTAGTTGGTAACGAGTGTGTCCTTTAGTGGGCACACGCACAACTGGCATCAAGCCAGAACAAAGCTAGCAATGGAAACGCCTAAGATGACCACCAAAAGTGCCGCCCTTTTGACCGCCTTTATGCTGTCAGCTATTTTGTTCATGGGCGTTGGTTTGTTTTCCGTTGATGCTGGCGGGCATCCGGTATCGAGCGATGGATACGGGATCAGCACGTCGTTTCGCCGATAGCCTCGATTATACGGTCGCCTCAAGAAACGTCTTGTTCGGCCCATCGATCATAATTGCGCTAAGCCGTCCGCTGGCATAAGCACCAGTATCTAAATTAATTCGATTTGGCCTGATTTCGACCTCGGTCGCTGGCGTATGCCCGTGGATGATGATTTTGGAATGAGGCCGTTGATCATCCAAAAATTCGGACCTGATCCAGATCAAATCTTCCTGACTCTGTCGTTCAAGCGCAATGCCGGGGCGAATACCGGCGTGGCAGAAGAAAAAATCTCCAAAGATCATTGATCGGGGTAGCCGTCTGATAAAATCCACGTGGCTGTTCGGCACAGCGCGCTTCAATGCTTCATGACCTGATGCGACCGACAGTTCATTGTTGAAATCAATATTCACACCATAGGACAACCCCGTCTGGCGACCGCCGCAGCGAGCAAAAACACCGTAAGCGTCGCCAGTATTGAGAAAATCAACAAAACCAACTTCGTGATTACCGGCCAGGGCAAGTATTCGATGATTTTTGCGTTGTCCATTGATCAGGAAATCGATGACGCCGCAGGAGTGTAGTCCCCGATCAACATAATCGCCAAGATGCACAACCACCCAATCAAAGGGCGGTGACTTTTCATTCTCCATGTAGATACGTCGATGCATCTCTTGCAAAAGATCAAGCCTGCCATGCACGTCGCCTATGGCATAGATGCGCAATTTATCGGGACCCCGGGCATGTTTGAAATCGACTGTTTTCATGATCCGTCATTGAAAGCTGTTTCGAAATCAAATCTTGGCACGGTTTGATGCTTTGACAAATATGAATGTCTGAATTGACCACTGGAACAGCATGACGCAGTCTAAGCGGATCATTGGGATGTTATAGCTCTTTCAGAAGACTGTGACTGGGAGGAACAATGCCGGGACTTGTTATGCCAAAGGCTGACGAAGCAACCATGTCGCGTCGTGCAGCTATTGTTGCAGCCCTGCAGGCAATTGTTCCGGGCGAAGGCGTCGTTGATGCCACGAACGAAATGCGCGTATTCGAATCGGATGCGCTGACTGCTTATCACCAGTTGCCCCTTGTTGTGGTACTTCCCCAGACCGTGGCGCAGGTCTCGCTCATTCTCAAATATTGCTATGAAAACAATGTGAAGGTTGTTCCGCGCGGCTCTGGCACATCATTGTCTGGTGGGGCTTTACCCCTAGAAGATGCGGTGCTTCTGGTCATGACCCGCTTCAACCGCATTCTTGAGATTGATTACCCCAACAGAACCGCTGTTGTGCAGCCGGGCGTCACCAACCTGGGAATAACCAAGGCAGTAGAACATGAAGGTTTTTATTATGCGCCTGATCCTTCTTCGCAAATTGCCTGTTCGATTGGAGGCAATGTTGCAGAAAATTCCGGCGGCGTTCACTGTCTGAAATACGGGCTGACAGCAAACAATGTTCTGGGTCTGGAGATGGTGCTGATAACCGGGGAAGTCATTCGGCTTGGCGGTAAGCATCTCGATAGCGAAGGCTATGACTTCTTGGGACTCATGACCGGTTCGGAGGGTTTGCTCGGGGTTGTCACTGAAGTTACCGTTCGCATTTTGCAAAAGCCAACGACAGCACGTGCGCTTATGGTAGGCTTTCCTACAAGCGAGCAGGCCGGGCAATGCGTGGCAGAAATTATTGCAGCGGGGATAATTCCAGGTGGTATGGAAATGATGGATCGGCCGGCGATCCACGCAGCCGAAGATTTCGTTCATGCGGGCTACCCTCTTGACGTTGAAGCATTGCTCATTATCGAATTGGACGGGCCGGCCGTCGAGGTTGACCACCTCATCACTATGGTTGAAGCCATCGGGCGCAAGAATGGCGCGACGACTTGCGTCATATCGCAGAGCGAAGAGGAGCGCATGGCATTTTGGGCAGGGCGCAAGGCTGCCTTCCCGGCGGTTGGTCGTATTTCGCCCGATTACCTGTGCATGGATGGCACAATCCCGCGAAAAGAGCTGCCGAAAGTCCTTGCCGGGATGCGCGAGCTTTCCGAGAAATATGGCTTGCGCGTTGCCAATGTTTTCCATGCAGGCGATGGCAATCTCCACCCGCTCATCCTTTATGACGCCAATATCCCGGACGAATTGCACAAGGCAGAAAGCTTTGGTGCGGATATATTGCGGCTTTGCGTGAAAGTCGGGGGCGTATTGACCGGCGAACATGGAGTCGGTGTCGAGAAGCGTGACCTCATGCCGGAAATGTTTAACGAAATCGATCTCAATCAACAGATCCGCGTCAAGTGCGCTTTCGATGAACGGCACTTGTTAAATCCCGGCAAAGTCTTTCCGCAGCTGCATCGTTGTGCGGAGCTTGGCCGGATGCATGTGCATCGAGGTCAGGTGCCATTTCCAGATATACCGAGATTCTGAACTTGAGCACATTCAATCCCCATTCTGAAGATGAGATTGTTGAGATCGTGCAATGGGCGCTGTCTGAACAAGCCCCGATTGAGATCATCGGTCAGGGCTCCAAGCGCGAACTCGGACGTCCTTTGCAAACGGAACACACGATCGCCTTATCAACCTATTCGGGCGTGACACTCTACGAGCCCGACGAGCTCGTGCTGGCGGCAAAGGCCGGAACACCGGTGGCTGAACTGGAAGCACTGCTTGCTGCCAGCGGTCAGGTATTTCAGTTTGAGCCAATGGATTATGGGCCATTGCTTGGTAAAGCTGCGGGGCAGGGCAGTCTTGGCGGCCTGCTTGCGACAAATCTTTGCGGCCCCCGCCGCCTTAAGGCGGGCTCAGCGCGCGATCACGTCTTGGGTGTGCGGGTTGTCTCTGGGCGAGGCGAATTGTTCAAGTCAGGTGGCCGTGTCGTCAAAAACGTGACGGGTTATGATCTTTCGAAAGGCATGGCACATTCGTGGGGAACCTTGGGTGTTGCAACAGAAATCACATTTAAAGTTCTGCCCAAGCCCGAAGCTGAGACCACTCTGGTACTGCGCGGATTAGCCGACGATGAAGCCGCCCGGGCGATGGCGATTGCAATGGGTTCAAGTGGAGAGGTGGCTTCCGCGGCGCATCTACCCGGCAATGTCGCCAGCCGTGTGATTGGCGGTACCCTTCAAGGTGAAGCCTCGACTTTGCTTCGTCTTGAAGGTTTTGCGCCTTCCGTCGCCGATCGCGCGGAAATGCTAAAAAAACTATTGGCGTCAGCGGGAACGGTTGACACGTTGAGCGAAGATATATCCCGAAACCTGTGGCGCGAAATCCGCGATGTCATACCATTCGCGGATGGAACGGAGCATCCGGTCTGGCGGGTGTCGATGGCGCCGATGGAGGCTTACAAACTGGTTGCCTCTCTTCGCATGGGCGCGGCGGTCGACGCGTTTTATGACTGGCAGGGCGGCTTGATCTGGCTGCGGATGGAAGGCGATCCGGAGGCAGAGGCTGTCCGTGCGCTTGTTGCAAAGTATGGCGGAGGTCACGCAACATTGGTGCGTGCTTCAGTGGCTCTGCGTGCCGCATTGCCCGTATTCGAACCGCAACCCGCGCCCTTGGCAGCCCTGTCGAAAAGGTTGAAACAACAGTTTGACCCCAGCGGCATATTTAATCCCGGTCGCATGGTTGCAGGAGTGTAGGATGCAAACCAACTTTACTCCCGAGCAATTGCTTGATCCCGGTGTCGCAGAGTCGGAAAAGATACTGCGCAAATGTGTGCATTGCGGATTTTGTACCGCGACCTGTCCTACCTATGTCACGCTTGGCAATGAACTCGATAGCCCGCGTGGGCGCATTTACCTGATCAAGGACATGCTTGAAAATGGGAGGGCGGCGGATGAGCAGATCGTCAAGCACGTGGACAGGTGTCTGTCCTGTCTTGCCTGCATGACAACCTGTCCTTCCGGTGTAAATTATATGCACTTGGTGGACAATGCCCGGGCGCATATCGAGAAAACCTATAAACGGCCATTCATCAATCGTCTGACGCGCGCCCTGCTTGCGCTGGTTCTGCCTTATCCGTCGCGTTTCCGCCTTGCAGTGACGGCAGCCAGATTTGGCAGGCCGTTGATCCCTCTGTTCAAATCTGCTGCGGCTTTGAAGCCCATGGCTGCAATGCTGGAACTTGCACCCAAATCGCTTGCTGCAAAATCGTCCTATGCAGAAGCGGGTACGCACAAGGCGAAAACAGCAAAAAGGGGACGAGTCGCCATTTTAACCGGCTGCGCGCAGCCAGTCCTTGCCCCCGAAATTAACGAGGCAACGATCCGGCTGCTGACCCGGCTTGGCATTGAGGTAACTGTACCAAAAGGCGAGGGCTGTTGTGGCGCGCTCGTGCACCATATGGGACGCGAGGAAGCTGCCTTGGAAAATGCTCGCCGGAATGTCGATATATGGACGCGCGAGCTTGAGAATGGTGGCCTTGATGCGATCGTCATCACGGCTTCAGGCTGCGGGACGACGATCAAGGATTATGGTTATATGCTGCGACTTGACGCTGCCTATAAAGAGAAAGCCGCACGCATCTCTGCCTTGGCAAAAGATGTTACCGAGTATCTGACAATGCTGGATTTACCAGAGGCTGCGTATCAAACGGGGGTCACAGTCGCCTATCACTCAGCCTGTTCCATGCAGCATGGCCAAAAAATTACCCGTCAGCCTAAGGATTTGCTGAAGGCCGCCGGTTTTATTGTCAAGGAACCCGCTGAAGGTCATCTCTGTTGCGGTTCGGCTGGCACCTATAACATCATGCAGCCCGAAATCGCCCGCACGCTTCGGAACCGCAAGGTCAAGAATATAGAGGCCACCGGAGCCAGCTTGATTGCAACGGGCAATATAGGTTGCATTACCCAGATTGCGAGTGGAACCAGATTGCCGATTGTCCATACGGTAGAGTTGCTGGATTGGGCTTATGGCGGTCCGCAACCTTCATGCGTCCCGCAAGCCAAGCCTGTGCTTAACATTGCTGAATAAAGGGCAGCGACGCATTCAAAAATGCGCCGCTGCCTTTTCCGGCACCACCCCTGATGCCGGCCCCCGTAACCTTATCTGACGATAACTTTTGTACCAACATTCACCCGCTCATAGAGATCGGTGACGTCTTCGTTGCGCATGCGAATACAGCCGCTCGACACGGACTGACCGATCGTCCATGGCGCATTTGTCCCGTGAATACGGTAAAGCGTGGATCCTAGATAGAGCGCTCGGGCGCCAAGAGGATTTTCAACGCCACCCTCCATATGCGCAGGTAGAATACGGCCCTTGCGTTTCTCACGTTTGATCATCTCGGCTGGCGGGTACCAAGACGGCCATTCTGCTTTGCGACTTATCGTGTTCGTACCGGACCAGCCAAAGCCTTCTTTGCCAACGCCGACGCCGTATCGCTGCGCCGTTCCACCGGCTTCGACCAGGTAGAGAAAACGTTGCGCCGTATCGATGACAATTGTTCCGGGTTGCTCAGGACCATCATAAGCTACGCTCTGCGGCAGGAACTTCGCGTCCATTTCCCGTTTTTTTGGTTTAGCATCAGTTGATGGAGCGGTGGGGCGCTGAAACGAAACTTCGCGCACAGCAGGATTGGAGCTAAGGCTTTTACGCGCTGCTCGGCGTTCGCGTTGCTTGGCACGCGGGCTGGGCTGCTCGTCAAAGACAACATATCCGCGCGGATTGACTGGTGTGCCGACAGGTCGCTGGCGTAGTTGCATAACCCATGGAGCCGATAAGTCAGGACTCATGACCACAGGCGGGCGGGTAGCATAACGTTCGCTGGCAAATGCGCCGGAGGCGATGGTAAGGCCAATGCAGGATAGCAAAAGCAGGCGCGCAGACTTCATGGAACTCAGTCTCGTAATATAACTCTGCTGACAGGTTTTGTCAGGTTTCGGATTGAGTTTGCCAGTGGCAGGGTAGAAAAAAGTGAACGAGAATCGATAAAGCGCAATTTTGGGCGGAAACCATTTGGTATGGTTACCGAAGCGTGTTGCAAGCTGGTTAATCGCCGGTAAAAAGTAAAGAGGACTGGTTATGACTGAAGATGTTCCCGTGAAGACCGGCCTGATAAAAGGTGATGACGGCGCTACGCGCTGTTTCTGGCCTGGTGCTTTGCCTGAATATATTCGCTACCACGACAATGAATGGGGCAGGCCGGTAACGGACGACACGCGACTGTTTGAAAAAATATGCCTCGAAGGTTTTCAATCCGGGCTTTCATGGCTGACAATTCTGCGCAAGCGCGCGAATTTTCGCGAAGCTTTTGATGGTTTCGACTATCACAAGATCGCCCGGTATACCGATAAGGATGTCGAACGGCTGCTTGGTAATGCTGGCATTATCCGCCATCGCGGCAAGATAAATTCTGCTATCAACAATGCCAATCGCGCTATCGAACTGGTTAAAGAAACCGGCTCGCTTGCCGCCTATTTCTGGTCGTTTGAGCCGCCCGCAGACGAGCGCCCCAAGATTGTCGATTATGCAACCCTCGTGGCCAATCCCACATCACCGACGTCAACGCGTCTTTCCAAGGATTTGAAGAAGCGCGGCTGGAGTTTCGTGGGGCCAACAACAATGTATGCGCATATGCAGGCGATGGGTCTCGTGAATGATCATATCGAGGGCTGCAAATGTCGTCAGGAAATTGAAACCATCCGTGCAAGTTTCAAAAGGCCCAAATAACGTTCAATCCTTGCCCTTGGGAGCCTGATAAGCTAGAGCAAACCCGCTTCGGCAATCAGCTTCATCTCAGGATATCGGATCATCATCATGGCAACCAAGGCAGACAGGGTAAAAGCGCGGCTGCCGCGCGGTTTCGTGGACCGGACACCGGATGATTTGCGCGCCGCCGAAAAAATGATGGCGGAAATCCGCAAAGTCTATGAGCTTTATGGTTTTGAGCCAGTTGAAACGCCATTGATTGAATATACCGATGCGCTTGGAAAATTCCTTCCTGATCAGGATCGCCCGAATGAAGGCGTGTTCTCGTTTCAGGACGATGATGAGCAATGGCTTTCGCTGCGCTATGATTTGACCGCGCCGTTGGCGCGCTATGTCGCCGAAAATTACGAAAGCATCCCGAAGCCATATCGCAGCTACCGGGCTGGATGGGTATTCCGTAACGAAAAGCCAGGCCCCGGCCGCTTCCGTCAGTTCATGCAGTTCGATGCGGATACGGTGGGTGCGCCCAATGTCTCGGCCGATGCCGAGATGTGCATGATGATGGCTGACGTCATGGAGGCGCTCGGCATTCAGCGCGGCGACTACGTAATCCGGGTCAATAATCGCAAGGTTCTTGATGGGGTGCTTGAGGCGATTGGGCTCGGCGGCGATGAGAATGCAGGCAGACGCCTGACTGTGCTGCGCGCCATCGACAAGCTTGATAAGTTCGGTGTCGAGGGCGTTCGTGAGTTGCTTGGAAAAGGCCGCAAAGACGAAAGCGGCGATTTCACCAAAGGTGCAAACCTGGATGAGGCCGCTATCAAGCAGGTTCTTGATTTCACTGCGGCAGGCGCTGCGACGGGCAGTGCTACTATTGCCAATCTGGAAAAAGTTGTCACCGGCAATGATAAAGGCGCAGAGGGCGTCGCTGAACTGGGTACAATAGAAGCGCTTTGTTCTGCCGCTGGTTATGATGGCCGCGTCAAGATTGATCCATCCGTCGTGCGGGGTCTTGAATATTATACCGGCCCCGTTTTCGAAGCGGAGCTTCTTGCTGAAATTCCAAACGAAGATGGCCAGATTGTCCGTTTTGGCTCGGTGGGAGGCGGCGGACGCTATGATGGACTTGTTTCGCGTTTTCGCTCTGAACCCGTGCCGGCAACAGGTATTTCTATCGGTGTTTCCCGCCTGATGACCGCGCTCAAAAATCTCGGAAAGCTCGATATGTCCGACAATATCGGACCTGTTGTCGTGATGGTCATGGACCGCGATACGGAAAGCCTTGGCCGCTACCAGAAAATGGTATCCGATCTGCGGCAGGCCGGGATCCGTGCCGAAATGTATCTTGGTGGCTCAGGCATGAAGCCGCAGATGAAATATGCGGACCGTCGCGGCGCTCCCTGCGTCATCATTCAGGGTTCGCAGGAACGTGATCTTGGCGAGGTGCAGATCAAGGATTTGATCGAAGGTGCACGTTTATCGGCCGAAATCGAGGATAATATTACCTGGCGGGAAAGCCGCCCTGCACAGATCACGGCAAAGGAAGGCGATATTATCGCGGAGGTGCGTAAGATTCTCGATGCGCAGGCCCAAGATCGCGTCAACGCAGTAAAGGCCTCGTAAGCTCGAATGGTTGCTTCCCGTGCTCCTTTATTTAGCGATAGACTTGCCGCGTTGATCGCGAGCAGGGAAGCGGAACTTGTCGATATTCCTGTCATCCAGCCTGCGGACCAGTTTCTGGATATGGCTGGTGAAGATTTGCGCCGAAGGATTTTCCTCACGGAGAATGAAACAGGCCAAAGCCTGTGTCTGCGCCCTGAATTTACAATCCCGGTCTGTCGCAATCATATCGAACTCAATGCTGCGACGCCAAAACGGTATGCTTATCTAGGCGAGGTATTCCGCCAGCGGCGCGATGGTGGCAATGAGTTCTTCCAAGCGGGTATTGAAGATTTGGGCGATGCCAATCGCGCCCGAGCCGATGCACGCTCTCTAGCGGACGCTCTGGCTTCTATAAGGCTCGTTGCGCCCGATGCCCAGCTGGAAACCTTGCTTGGAGACCAAGCGATCTTTGAAGCGGTTCTGGCAGCTCTCGGCCTGCCACGCGGCTGGCAAAAAAAGCTTGTCCGGGCTTTCGGCAATCCTGATCAGCTCAAGGGCTTGTTGAAGGATTTGTCATCCGACAGACAAAATGGCGATCTGCCGGTCCATCTTGCAGCGCTGGTTGCCAAAGGTGACGAGGCCGCGCTCGCCGCCGAATTGGAAAAGGATATGGAGTCGGCTGGCATTTCTCCAGGGGCCGGTCGTACACCTGTTGAAATTGCTCGCCGTCTCATCGAAAAAGTGGCCCTTGCTTCCGTGCGCTTGCAGCCCAAGGCGATTTCGGCACTTCAGGATTTTCTGGCGATCCGCATTCCTTTGCAATCAGCAGCGGGGCATCTGTTGCGATATGCGCGCGCAAATGAATTCGATTTGGGTCCAGCTTTGGAACAATTCGAGGCGCGTTCTGTATCGATCGTGGAAGCGGGTATCGGAGATGAAACCATTATCTACGACGCTTCGTTTGGGCGTCCGCTCGATTATTATACGGGTCTGGTCTACGAAACCCGTGCAGTGAGCAATGCCGAACTTGGTGCTATCGTTGGCGGCGGCCGTTATGATCGGCTGCTGACGATGCTTGGTGCTGTCGGTTCGATCCCGGGTGTGGGCTTTTCCATCTGGCTTGACCGTCTCGAGCAGATAGCTGGAGATGCCAAATGACCATCACATTAGCACTTCCATCAAAGGGGCGGCTTAAGGAGCAGGCTCTTGAAGTACTCAGGAAAGCCGGTTTGGAAGTCCTCCTTCCGAGTGATCAGCGTAACTACAGGGCGCAGGTAGCGGGCGAGGGCCAAATTGACATTCTTTTCCTTTCTGCTTCCGAGATTGCCCGTGAACTGGGATATGGCAGCGTCGATCTTGGTGTAACCGGCGAAGACCTCATTCGTGAAACCCTGTCTTCCGCCGATGATCGGGTGCAAATCGAGGCACGGCTTGGCTTTGGCCATGCGGATGTGATCGTCGCTGTGCCAGAGGTTTGGTACGACGTATCTACCATGGCGGACCTTGATGACGTTGCTGCCGATTTCCGTCAGCGCCACGGTCGTCGTTTGCGTATTGCAACAAAATATTGGCGGTTAACCCAGCAATTTTTCTCACAGATGCACGGTATCCAGGTTTATCGCATCGTTGAGAGCCTTGGCGCAACCGAAGGTGCTCCTGCCTCCGGGTCGGCAGATATCATCGTCGATATTACATCGACAGGGTCTACGCTGCGTGCCAATCAGCTCAAAATTCTGGAAGATGGCGTCATCCTGAAGTCGCAGGCATGTTTGATTTCTTCGCGTGCGGCAGCAGACGCCAAGGCTGTATCAGAACTATCGCAGCGCATAAAGGCAGCGCTCGGTTAGCTGTAAATCCATCAACTCTCTGTGATCCGTCCGGTTGAACGTAACCTTTTGGGTTCTTCCTTCGTATTTCCCTGCATGAAGCCGAAATAATTCGGTATCATCATGCAGGGAGCTTATCCATGATGACACGTCGAACCCTGTTCGGAGGCGCTGTGGCCACATTTGGTGCAGTTGTTGCCGCGCGCTTTGCGACCATGCCCAAGGCTCACGCTACGGGTACATTCGAAATTGAACACACGGATGCTGAATGGAAGAAACTTCTGACGCCGGAGCAGTATGATGTGCTGCGTCAGGAAGGCACGGAAGCGCCCTTCACCAGCCCGTTAAATCATGAAAAACGTAAAGGCATATTTGCCTGCGCTGGCTGTGATCAGCAGCTTTTTGAATCCGAAAAGAAGTTTGACAGTGGTACTGGCTGGCCCAGCTTCTGGCAGCCGATAAAAGGTGCGGTGATCGAGAAATCCGACAACTCGTTCGGCATGGTGCGTACGGCGGTGGAGTGTCATCGCTGCGGTGGCCATCTAGGGCATGTCTTCGACGATGGTCCGCAACCCACCGGTCTTCGCTACTGCATGAACGGTGTTGCCATGAAATTCATGCCCGCTGCTGCCTAAGCTATTTCGAAGGAAAAACAAATGAAACTTCGTTACTTGTTACTTGCAACCACCTTGCTATTTGCCCCAGCTATGGCATTCGCGGAAAGCGTCACGATGGTGCCTCCGCCAGCGATGGATCAGTCAATAGCGGCCGGAACTGAAAAAATCGTGCTTGCCGGCGGATGTTTTTGGGGCGTTCAGGGTGTTTACCAGCACATGAAGGGCGTCACAAACGCTGTGTCAGGTTATTCGGGTGGAGAAAAGGGCACTGCGAATTATGATCTTGTGAGTGGCGGCGATACCGGCCATGCGGAAGCGGTTGAGGTCACGTTTGATCCAAAGACCGTCAGCCTGGGCAAGATTTTACAGGTCTATTTTTCTGTCGCTCACAACCCAACCGAACTGAACCGGCAAGGACCAGATACGGGCACGCAATATCGCTCTGCAGTGTTCACGACCAGTGTAGATCAAGAAAAAGTGGTGAAGGCCTATATAGACCAGCTCGACAAAGCCAAGGTCTATTCAGATCCGATAGTGACCAAGGTCGAGCCTCTCAAGGCTTTTTACACGGCAGAAGCCTATCATCAGGATTATGCGACCATTAATCCGACGCAGCCCTATATCGTTTACAATGATCTGCCCAAGATCAAAAACTTGAGCAAGCTCTTTCCGCAGGAATATCGGGAAAAGCCGGTGCTTGTGAGTGAAGTCCAGCCTACCAATTGACGCAACAATAAAAATAAAGGCCGCGTGAAGCGGCCTTTATAAGCGAATGATATTTTCGTTTAACCGCGCTTTGCGTCGATTGAAAGTGCACCAGCTCCATAAGCAGCCAGGACAAAGAAACCACCAGCTACGCCCAGGTTTTTCTGAAAGAACATGAATTGGGTCATGCCGGCATCGCCAGCCCAGTTTAGATGAGCAGTCGCCGTGGCGGCCAAAGTGAAGAGGCCAAGCAAGAGAGCCGCAATACGGGTCTGGAAGCCAACGAGAACTGCAATGCCCCCGAAGAATTCAAGCAGACCGACAAGAACCGCAACAACTGTTGGCGCTGGCAAACCCATGCCGCCAAAATAGGCAGCAGTACCGCCGATAGCTGTTAGCTTGCCCCAGCCAGCCATGATAAACATGACCGAAAGCAGAATGCGACCGATCAGAACCAGAATGCCATTGTTAGACATAGATTTTTCTCCAAAAAAGTGACTGCGCGGTCAGTACGCGATGCATACTGTTTACTAAAGTCACTTTTTCGACAACAGATTGTTCATCAAATCCACTGCTTATTCCGGAGCGATCATCCGTTCCGGCCGCACAAGACGATCATAGTCCTCGGCTGACACATGTCCGCTGGCAAGCGCTTCCTCACGCAAAGTCGTCCCGTTCTTATGCGCTGTCTTGGCGATCTTGGCCGCATTGTCGTATCCGATGGCCGGAGCCAACGCAGTGACGAGCATGAGCGAACGTTCGAGCAAATCCTTGATGCGAACTTCGTCGGCTTCGATGCCCTCGACGCAATTGTCGGCAAAGGACACCATCGAATCGGCAAGCAGGCGAATGGACTGGAGTACATTGAGCGCGATAACAGGCTTGAACACATTCAGTTCAAAGTGGCCTTGGCTCGCTGCCACTGTAACGGTAGTTTGATTACCGAAAACCTGTGCTGCAACCATCGTCAGTGCTTCTGCCTGGGTCGGGTTGACCTTGCCTGGCATAATCGAGGAACCAGGTTCGTTTTCTGGCAATTTCAACTCACCGAGACCCGAACGGGGCCCCGATCCGAGAAAGCGAATATCATTGGCAATCTTGAAAAGATCAGTAGCAAGCGCATTCAGGCTGCCATGGAAATTCGCCAACGCGCCATGGCTCGCCAGAGCCTCAAATTTGTTTGGAGCCGTCTTGAACGGCAATCCCGTTATGTCTGACACAGCTTCAGCAAAGCCGGTATCGAAGCCAGCCGGAGCATTGAGCCCTGTGCCGACGGCAGTACCGCCCTGCGCCAGCAGGAAAACGTCCGCCAAGCTCTGTTCGATGCGTTTGCGGGCGTATTCAAGCGCGGCGCGGTACCCCGAAAACTCCTGTCCAAGTGTTACAGGTGTCGCATCCTGAGTGTGCGTACGGCCAATCTTGATAATGTCGGCGAAGGCCTTTTCCTTTTTGGCAAGCGCTGCTGTCAGATGGGCCAGGGCAGGATAGAGACGCTCGGTCGCTTCGACCGCCGTTGCAATGTGAATGGCCGTCGGGAACGTGTCATTTGACGACTGGCTCATATTGACGTGATCGTTCGGATGGACCGGTTTCTTCGAGCCCTTCGTTCCGCCGAGCATTTCAATAGCACGGTTAGAGATAACCTCGTTTGCATTCATATTGGACTGTGTTCCGGAACCAGTCTGCCATACGACGAGCGGGAAATGATCATCGAGCTTGCCTTCGATAACCTCTTCGGCGGCAACTGTAATTGCGCGGCCGGTGACTTCATCCAGTTTGCCCAGAGCCATATTGGTTTCTGCCGCAGCGCGTTTTACGATACCAAGTGCCCGAACCAATGGGATGGGCATACGTTCGCCGCCGATCTTGAAATTATGCAAAGAGCGCTCGGTCTGTGCGCCCCAATATTTGTCGGCAGCTACTTCGATTGGACCAAACGTGTCTGTTTCGGTGCGTGTAGAAGTCATCGTCTATTTTTCCTGTGACAGTTGGCGCAATGACTACTGCGAAGCGGTCCGGGAGGCAAGGTTCCAGCACGGAATGTTGGTCTGGATTTCGTAAGGTGCTAAGATAAAATCGATTATAGCACTGGTGGGAGGTCAAGCTATGACAGCACTGGAAGCACGAACTCTTCAGATCGCCATTCAACGCGATTGGAAGGATGTTTACCGCTATGCAAGCTTGCCTGAGCATTTGCCGGAGTGGGCATCGGGATTGACTTCGGGCCTGCAGAAGTCCGGAAATGAATGGGTGGCTGACGGTCCCGCCGGAAAGCTGCGTCTTCGGTTTGCGCCCGATAATGAGTTTGGCGTGTTAGACCATTGGGTAATAACGGAAACCGGAGAGAATGTTTATATTCCCCTGCGCGTCGTTGCCAATGGCAATGCTTCCGAAGTGATATTCACCTTGTTTCGATTGCCCGGCATTGACGATGAAAAGTTTACTGCGGACGCAGCATGGGTTATGCGCGACTTACAGAAACTGAGAGATTTGCTGGAAGCGCAATTGCTGGAGTAAGGGATGAGCAATAGTTCAGGTCAAGACAAACAGATCAACTATATCGAGTTCAACGTCGAGGATATTTCGCGCGCGAAGGATTTCTACGGCACCGCATTCGGCTGGACCTTCACCGATTATGGCCCGGCCTATTGCGAGTTTTCGGACGGCAATCTCAAGGGCGGTTTTGCTCATTCTGAGGGGGTGAGATCTGGCGGCCCATTGGTTATTCTTTTCGCCGATGATCTTGCGGATACGCTGGAACGTGTCAAAAAAGCGGGCGGAAAAATTTCAAAAGAGATATTTGAATTTCCCGGAGGGAAGCGCTTCCATTTTGTTGATCCGGAAGGCTACGAATTGGCGGTCTGGTCGGACAAGTAAGGAGGCGGCTGCACAAGCAGCCGCCGAATAGCATTAGGCGTCGCGTGCAGCTTTCAAGGCGTTGCCCCACCAGACAAGCTGATCAAGCTGGGCGCCTGCCGCCTCATTGAGGTGCGGATAATCGCTAAGCTTCTTTTCCCCTTTAACGACAGTCAAATATTCGGGGAAGGAAATATGGACGCCGGTCTTGACAGATGCCGCACCCATTTCAACGAATATAAGACGCAGATGTTCAACGGCGCGTGCACCGCCGACACCACCATATCCCACAAAAGCGACTGGCTTTTGAATGAACTCACCAAGATCTATCGCATTCTTCAGCACGGCAGTTGGCGCGTGGTTGTACTCTGCGACAGTGAAAATAAATCCGTCGAAAGAGCGCATCTTCTTCTTCCAGCGCTCGGCGGTTTCGCTTTCCGCCGTCGTGCTGCGTTCTTCACCAAAGAAATGCATAGGATAGTCTAGCAGGTCGACAATCTCGACCTCTAAATCATCGCGTTGGCTTGCAACGTCAGCGATCCATTTGGCAGGAAACTCGGCGAACCGGCCAATGCGCGTGCTGCCGACGATGACGCCGATTTTTAGTTTTGCCATTTTCAGAAATCCTTATCTTGGGATGGTAACTATTTGTGACCGGAGCTATATAGGTGACTGTTAAAAGTTCTAGCAAGGAGGCACTTTTTTGAAACCGAAGCACTTTGAGGTAACTCCTGCCTGTGGTGCGGTCCACCAGATTCTTTCCCGTGTCGGAGATAAGTGGACCGTGCTGGTCGTTAATTATTTGGGCGCTGGTTCAATGCGGTTCAACGAGTTGAAACGCTCGATTGATGGCATTTCTCAAAAAATGCTTACCAGCACTTTGCGTGGCTTGGAGCGCGACGGTTTTGTAACGAGAACGGTGTTTCCGACAATCCCGCCGCGTGTGGATTATGAGCTTACCGATCTTGGACGCGATCTGCTTGTGCCGGTGCGCAACCTTGCTGACTTCGCCATCCAAAATGAAACGCGTATCGCCAATGCGCGGGCCAGCTTCGATTCCGCGAACAAGGCTACGGAAATCACTCCGCCTTTCGCTCAAGCTGCCGAATAAAAACGCTTACTCGTACAACAAAAAAGGCGGGTCGAAACCCGCCTTTTCCGTATTCTATAGGGAGAGGACTTCTTAGAAGTCCATGCCGCCCATGCCGCCCATTCCGCCGCCTGGCATCTGGGGAGCACCGCCATTGTCCTTCTTAGGAGCTTCGGCAATCATGGCTTCGGTGGTGACTAGAAGACCTGCAACCGATGCTGCGTCCTGCAGAGCAGTACGAACAACCTTGACTGGATCAACAATGCCCATGACGATCAGATCGCCATATTCACCATTGGCCGCATTGTAGCCGTAGGTTTCTTTCTTGCTTTCAAGAATCTTGCCAACAACGATGGAAGCTTCATCGCCAGCATTTGTTGCGATCTGACGAGCCGGAGCCTGCAGAGCACGACGAACGATGTTGATGCCTGCATCCTGATCGGAATTTGCGCCCTTAAGAGTAAGGTTCGCAGAGGCACGTAGAAGAGCAACACCACCGCCAGGAACAATGCCTTCTTCAACAGCAGCACGCGTTGCGTTGAGAGCGTCGTCAACGCGGTCCTTCTTTTCCTTCACTTCAACTTCCGTTGCACCGCCAACGCGGATAACTGCAACACCGCCAGCGAGCTTGGCAAGACGTTCCTGCAGCTTCTCACGGTCGTAGTCGGAAGTTGTTTCATCGATCTGCTGCTTGATCTGGCCGACGCGGGCGTTGATTTCACCCTTCTTGCCATGACCGTCAACGATCGTGGTGTTTTCCTTGGTGATCGACACCTTCTTGGCGCGGCCGAGCATGTCGAGCGTAACGCTTTCGAGCTTGATGCCGAGGTCTTCGGAAATAACCTGACCGCCAGTAAGGATAGCGATGTCTTCAAGCATTGCCTTGCGGCGATCGCCGAAGCCAGGAGCCTTTACAGCCGCAATCTTCAGACCGCCGCGCAGCTTGTTGACAACGAGCGTAGCAAGAGCTTCGCCTTCTACGTCTTCAGAAATGATGACGAGTGGCTTGGAAGTCTGAACAACAGCTTCGAGAACTGGCAAAAGAGCCTGAAGGTTCGAGAGCTTCTTTTCATGAAGAAGGATGTAAGCATCTTCAAGATCAGCAACCATCTTTTCAGGGTTGGTGACGAAGTATGGCGACAGGTAGCCGCGATCGAACTGCATGCCTTCAACGACTTCCAGTTCGGTTTCAGCGGTCTTGGCTTCTTCAACGGTGATGACACCCTCGTTGCCGACCTTCTGCATTGCCTTGGCAATCATTTCGCCGATTTCGGTCTCGCCATTGGCAGAGATCGTGCCAACCTGCGCAACTTCTTCCGAAGTCTTGATCTTCTTGGCGCTCTTGCCGAGCTGCTTGACGACTTCTGCAACAGCAAGATCGATGCCGCGCTTCAGATCCATCGGGTTCATGCCAGCAGCAACAGCCTTGCCGCCTTCCTGAACGATTGCCTGAGCAAGAACAGTAGCAGTCGTGGTGCCGTCGCCAGCGATGTCGTTCGTCTTCGAAGCGACTTCACGGACCATCTGTGCGCCCATGTTTTCGAACTTGTCTTCAAGTTCGATTTCCTTGGCAACAGTCACGCCGTCCTTGGTGATGCGTGGAGCGCCGAAGGACTTGTCGATGACAACGTTACGGCCTTTCGGGCCGAGCGTTACCTTGACTGCATCTGCAAGGATATTAACGCCGCGCAGCATGCGCTCACGCGCGTCGCGGCCGAATTTTACTTCTTTAGAAGCCATTTTATCTCTCCTGGGATTTAACCCGGTTTGATCGAAATATTATTGGGTGACGGTGATTAGCCGAGGATGCCGAGAATGTCGGATTCCTTCATGATCAGCAGATCTTCGCCGCCGATCTTGACTTCCGTGCCGGACCACTTGCCGAACAGGATGTGATCGCCTGCCTTGACATCGAGCGGTATGAGCTTGCCAGCTTCGTCACGAGCGCCTGTGCCTACGGAGACGATTTCGCCTTCCTGTGGCTTTTCCTTGGCAGTATCCGGAATGATGATGCCGCCTGCAGTCTTTGCTTCCGATTCAACGCGGCGTACTACGACGCGGTCGTGAAGCGGGCGGAACTTGGTCTTGGCCATGGTTAGAACCCTTGATGTTGGTGTCAAAACGGTTTCGCAAACAGTTGTGCCATTCGCGTTATTAGCACTCGTTGATAGTGAGTGCTAACTGGAGCCGGAGATAGTGGGAGGGGTCGAAAGAGTCAAGGGAAAGGCGATGAAATTTTCATGACATTGGTGGATTCGAAGTTCCAGGTTGGACGCCGTCATACTCAGATAGCAGGGCCCCGGTAGGCTCCATCGCTATTTCACCATCCAGCGCTCGAGCAATGTGCATGTGCTGTCTTTGATTGCGCGCCATTGCGGCAACTTGTCCTTTGAAAAAGAGCCCAGAACTTTGGTGAGCGCCTTACCTGAAGTATAAAACGATCCGATGAAGCAGTTTTAGTCGTCACTATCCTCGCATACGTGATGCGCCATATCGACAAGCATGTCGCTGACATGTTTGTCAGCAAGTTCATAAAAAATCTGCTTTGCCTGCCGGTTGCCGCGCACCAGACGCGCCCCACGCAGTAATCGCAAGTGGTGACTGACCAATGATTGCGACAAATCCAGGCTTGCCGCAATGTCGCCGACGGAGCGTGGGTGTTCGAGACAAAAGAACAGGATTCGTAGTCGCGTCGGGTCGCCAAGCAGTTTGAATGTCTCGGCGAGGATGGTCGTATCAAGCTGGGATGGTATCGTTATTTTGCTCAATGTTTGTGACCTTCATGGCTATGGTCATGCGCTGCATGATCATGATCACCGTGGCCGCTATGGTCATCCTCCCCGTGATCGTGGTCATGTTCGCCGGAGGTGTCGATGCCAAGACAGCAGTCGCCGGTAGCATCGGCAAAATCGATGGCAATGGTCGAATGCTCGATCTCGAATTTTTTGATCAGCTCCGCCTCGACGGCTTTCACCAGCAGGCGCGGATCGCTGCCCTCTTTTGGCTTCACATGCAAGGTTGCCAGCGCCTTGCCGGATGTGATCATCCAGACGTGGACATGGCGTACGCCAGCCAGGTCGGAGACCGTTTTCATCAAGTGCTGTTCGATTTCTTCCGGCTTGGCATTTTCCGGGGCGCCTTCAAGCAGAATATGCAGGGAATTGCGCAGAAGTGCCCAAGCGCTGCGCAGGATCAACAAGCACACGAAGACCGAAAGGATCGGGTCGATTGGTGTCCAACCAGTATAATAGATAATGACCGATGCCGTAATGGCAGCTACGGAACCAAGCAGGTCGCCAAGAACGTGCAAGATCGCACCTTTGATGTTGACGTGATCCTTGTCGCCGCGGGTCAAAATCCAGAAGACGCCGATATTTACGAGCAGTCCTATCGTTGCGACGATAAACATTGGACCCGCGAGGACCTCGCCGGGATTGCGAAACCGCTCAAAGGCTTCGATGGCGATCCAGACAAGAATGGCGAAAAGTGCGAGCGCATTAATAAGGCCGGCAATGACCTCAAAGCGCAGATATCCAAATGTGCGGCGTTCATCAGCCGCGCGTTTGCCAAAACGAAATGCTGCATAGGCCAGTGCGAGAGCCCCAGCATCCGTCAACATATGTCCGGCGTCGGCAATCAATGCCAAGGAACCCGATAAAAGGCCCCCAATGACTTCCACAATCATAAACGTGAATGTGATCAGGAAGGCGATCAGGACCTTGCGCTCATTGTCAGCCGTTATTTTGGGAGCATGATCATGTGCGTGATCGTGCCCGTGCGTGCCGTGGGAATGCGCCATTTGAACCTCGTTTGATAACAAACATATCAATATTTGTTCATGTGTTTACTGTCAACCGGTCGATGCAGCTTTTGATGATGATCCCGAGTGACAGTTTTCCTGCAATCAGGTAAGCGAGGTGCAACTCGATTACTGGCATGGAGAAGAGCGGCATGACCGACATGGTACATTTGGCAAGTCTGGACGACTTGATGGATCGTTATGACGTGCTTCTTTGCGATGTCTGGGGTGTTTTGCACAATGGTGTCGATTCGTTTGCCTCCGCTTCAAAAGCATTGGCTCGCGCGAGAGCCGCTGGTTTGACCGTGGTCCTGATAACCAACGCCCCGCGACGCTTCGATAGCGTGGCAGCGCAAATCCATGGCTTGGGTGTGCCCGAAGATGCCTATGACCGGATCGTTACATCAGGCGATGTTACGCGTGAATTGATCCGCAATTCGCCGCGTAAGGTCTTCCATCTTGGACCGGAGCGTGATGAAACGCTTTACGAAGGACTGGACGTTGAGCTTGTGGAAGAGCGGGAGGCTGATGTCGTCGTCTGTACTGGTTATTTTGATGACGAAACGGAGACACCGGCTGATTATGCCGAAATGCTGACGCGTTTCCGTTCGCGCGATCTGCCATTTATCTGTGCCAATCCTGATATTGTCGTTGAGCGCGGAGATCGTCTGATCTGGTGTGCCGGTGCTTTGGCCCGCGATTATGGCCAGCTTGGTGGCCGGACCTTGATCGCCGGCAAGCCGCATCGACCGATTTATGAGGCTTCCATTGCCGCAGCTGAAGAGGTGCGTGGTAAACCTGTGGACCTTAACCGTGTCATTGCGATAGGCGATGGTATGCTGACGGATGTCAAAGGTGCTGATCTCTTTGGCATAGATGTCCTATATATATCCGGTGGCATTCACGCGGGTGATTATGTCCATGGTGGCGTTCACGATGTCGAAAAGCTGCTGGAATTCCTGAAGAAACACGGAAGCAATCCTGTTGCTACGATGCCTGCTCTGGCTTGAGGACAAGCAGCTATGCCAATTTTGCGCTTGACGGACCCCACGCAGCTGCCAGCTGATTTAAGAGACGCTGTAGTCGCGATTGGTAACTTTGACGGGGTGCATCGTGGGCATCAAGCAGTTCTCGAACGCGCTTTGGAAGCGGCTCAGGCTGCGGGCAGGCCCTCGCTGGTTTTAACGTTCGAGCCGCATCCACGCAGCGTCTTTGTGCCGGACCAACCCGTGGACCGGCTGACACCGGCAGCTGAAAAAGCTACTATTCTGGAGGCTTTGGGCTTCGACGCCGTGGTGGAATGCCCGTTCACGCGCGAATTCTCGCAATTGACTGCCGATGACTTCGTTGACCAGATTCTGGTCAGTGCCCTGCATGCAAGCCGCATCGTCACCGGCTTTGATTTTCATTTTGGCAAAAATCGCCAAGGCGGCCCCGCTTTTCTCATGGAGGCCGGTGACAAGCGCGGTTTCCATGTCACGCTGGTTGATGCGTTTCGCGATGAAGGCGGACAGGCCGTATCATCCAGCCGCATTCGCTCGCTGTTCGGGGAGGGCGACGTTGTAGAGGCGGCCAGCCTGTTGGGATATCGCCATCGCATTCGGGCAAAAGTGGTTCACGGCAAGCAGCTTGGTCGGACCATCGGTTATCCTACTGCCAATATGGTTCTGCCCCCGGAAACTCATTTGAAGCACGGCATCTATGCGGTTCGCTTTCGCCGGGCTGATGGCACCCTTTACGATGGCGTGGCCAGCTTCGGACGCAGACCCACAGTTGACACGGATGGCGAGCCACTTTTGGAAACGTACGTTTTCGATTTTTCCGGCGATCTATACGGTGAGATCTGCGCTGTTTCCTTCTTTGCATACCTTCGTGGCGAAGAAAAATTCGATGGGCTGGAGCCTATGATGCTTCAGATCAGAAGGGATGAAGAAGAGGCACGGGGACTTTTACAGGGTGTGAAGCCGCTCTCGCCGCTGGATAACACGATTAATTTTGTCTGAAATGGCAAATCGTTTACCATAAGAATAAATCCAATTTTATCTATCCTTTCGTAGCTTGGCCTGGAATTGCCGTCTCCCAAGGCAAATTTCGGAGTCAAGATATGTCTGTTCGTTTGATTGGCGCCCTTGCTGGCGCAGTATTTTTCGCGTCCCCCGCC
This sequence comes from Phyllobacterium sp. 22552, assembly GCF_052044585.1. Lineage (NCBI taxonomy): Bacteria > Pseudomonadati > Pseudomonadota > Alphaproteobacteria > Hyphomicrobiales > Phyllobacteriaceae > Phyllobacterium > Phyllobacterium sp. 22552. The sequence continues at coordinate 530,038 of NZ_JBQENG010000003.1, forward strand.
ATAGTGCTTGCGGATGAATATTATAGTGATGCGGAAACACCGGCCAGCAGCTCAAGAGGCGATCATTGGTGGTCGGGCGACTGGTATCTGACATTGGGAGCAAAGGGATTTGTTGCGCCGCGCTATGATGGCGCAAGCGATTATCGCCTGCTGGCCGCTCCGGTTATTTCACTTGGACGCGCTGGCAAGTCTGAAAAATTCTCGTCCCTGAATGACAATGCTTCCATCGGCTTTATCGATACCGGCGTGTTTCGCGCCGGTCTGACGGGCAAGCTGGTTTCCGGGCGCGACGATGATGACTCCCGCGATTTGAAGGGACTGCATGATACCGATTGGGGCGTAGAAGTTGGCGGGTTTGCCGAATTCTATCCGACAGATAATGTCCGCGGCCGCGTTGAAGTTCGCCGTGGCATTGGCGCGCATGATGGCGTGGTTGCAGATTTCGCTGTTGATGCCTTTACGGATATTACTCCAACGGTGCGTGTGTCCGCCGGTCCACGCGCTACTGTCGCGACGAAAGATTATTTCCGTGAATATTACGGTGTTAATCCAGCAGAGTCTGCTGCGTCTGGCCTTAAGGAATACCGGCCAGGAGGGGGGCTGAAGTCGCTCGGAATCGGCGGACAAATTACCTGGAAGACCACAGACAAGATCACGACAAGCGCCTATGCGGAGTATAACCGTTTGATGGGACCCGCGGCCGATTCAAGTCTGGTCAAAGAGCGTGGGTCAGCCAATCAGGCAACGTTCGGCCTGCAAGCGACTTATCGCTTCGACTTCTCGTTATAAGCATTATGGCAGATACAGACGAAGTTTATTGCATCTGCCCCTTTATTCTCGCGAGCGTGGTTGCTAAAAGCGCGGTCATGAAAACCGTTTGCGGGGCTTTTCCCAAGTCCGTACCGATTCAGATACGAATTACTGGCCCGGCCTTCACCTGAACCTGAAGCTATTTGCTTCGTGGTGTTGAAGGTCCGGGCGGCGCCTTTGCGCCTTATTTCGATTTCTTCAAATCCTTGCTTGCAGCGATAACGCGCGGGCCCAAGAAAAGCCAAGAAAAATGAACGATACGCCTAAGCCAATCGACTATTCGAAAACTCTATATCTGCCGCAGACGGATTTTCCGATGCGTGCTGGTTTGCCAGCCAAGGAACCGGAATTCGTCCAGCGCTGGCAGGACATGGACCTTTATCGGAAGCTGCGTGAAGACGGCAAAGATCGTCCGCTTTATGTGCTGCATGACGGTCCTCCCTATGCCAATGGCAATATCCATATCGGCCATGCACTGAACAAAATTCTCAAGGACGTCATCACGCGCTCCTTCCAGATGCGCGGTTACAATTCCAATTATGTCCCGGGTTGGGATTGCCACGGTCTGCCAATCGAATGGAAGATCGAGGAACAGTACCGCGCCAAAGGCAAAGACAAGGATCAGGTGCCGATCAACGAGTTCCGCAAGGAATGCCGCGAATTTGCCGCCAACTGGATCAAGGTCCAATCTGCCGAGTTCAAACGGCTTGGTATCGAAGGCGATTTCGAAAATCCCTACACAACGATGGCATTTCATGCAGAAAGCCGCATTGCTGGGGAACTCCTGAAGTTCGCCATGTCGGACCAGCTCTATCGCGGTTCCAAGCCTGTCATGTGGTCGGTTGTTGAGCGCACCGCTTTGGCCGAGGCCGAAGTGGAATATGCCGACGTTGAAAGCGATACGATCTGGGTCAAGTTTCCGATCGTCAATGGCGAAGGTGATCTCGCATCGGCCTATGTCGTCATCTGGACGACGACCCCTTGGACCATTCCTGGAAATAGGGCGGTCAACTACTCACCTCGCGTAGCCTACGGACTTTACGAGGTTGAAACGGCAGAGAATGATTTCGGCCCGCGTCCGGGCGAGATGTTGATTTTTGCAGATGCGTTGGCGGAAGATTCGGCCACGAAAGCCAAGCTGACTTTCAAGCGTATCAGAGCCATAACAGCCGATGAGTTTGCAGGCATCGCTCTCTCCCACCCGTTCAAAGGTTTTGGCGGTGGTTATGAATTTGCAGTGCCGATGCTTGGCGGGGATCACGTAACCGACGATGCAGGGACAGGCTTCGTCCATACAGCGCCCGGCCATGGTCGTGAGGATTTCGATGCGTGGATGGATGCCCGCAGCGATCTTGAAGCACGCGGTATTTCCTCGGCAATCCCCTTCACCGTTGATGATGCGGGTTACTACACCAAGGATGCACCGGGATTTGGGCCGGACCGTGAAGGAGGTGCCGCGCGCGTCATCGACGATAATGGCAAGAAGGGCGATGCCAACAAGGCTGTTATTGAAGAGCTGATCAATCGCGGCATGCTGTTTGCACGCGGTCGTATCAAACACTCTTATCCGCATTCGTGGCGTTCGAAAAAGCCGGTCATTTTCCGCAATACGCCGCAATGGTTTGTCTATATGGACAAAGATCTTGGCGATCAGACGACATTGCGTTCGCGCGCTCTTGCCGCCATCGACGAGACACGTTTCGTCCCTGCTGGTGGGCAAAACCGCTTGCGTGCAATGATTGAGGACCGTCCCGATTGGGTGCTTTCGCGCCAACGCGCCTGGGGCGTGCCAATCTGCGTTTTTGCCGACGAAGATGGCAATGTCTTGAAGGATGAAGCGGTCAACGCCCGCATTCTTGAGGCCTTTGAGCAGGAAGGCGCTGACGCCTGGTTTGCCGAAGGTGCCCGTGAGCGGTTCCTTGGCGAAAAAGCCAATGAACCCTGGGTACAAGTACGCGATATTCTCGACGTCTGGTTTGATTCAGGCTCGACCCATGTCTTCACTCTCGAGGATCGCCCTGATCTGAAATGGCCAGCGGATGTTTACCTCGAAGGTTCCGATCAACATCGCGGCTGGTTCCATTCGTCTTTGCTTGAAAGCTGCGGCACACGCGGACGCGCTCCATATAATACTCTTGTCACCCATGGCTTCACCATGGATGAAGAGGGGCGCAAGATGTCGAAGTCGCTCGGCAATACTGTCACGCCGCAGGATGTCATCAAGGATTCCGGGGCAGACATCCTTCGCCTTTGGGTCATGACAACCGATTATTGGGAAGATCAACGTCTGGGTAAAAACATCATCCAGACAAATATCGACTCATACCGCAAGCTGCGTAATACGATCCGTTGGATGCTAGGGACTTTGGCTCATGACGAAGGCGATGAAGTTGCCTATGCGGATATGCCAGAACTCGAGCAGCTAATGCTGCATCGACTCGCGGAACTCGATGAACTTGTGCGTTCGGGCTATGATGCCTTCGAATTCAAGCGGATCACGCGCGCATTGATCGATTTCCTCAATGTGGAATTGTCAGCATTCTATTTCGATATCCGCAAAGACGCACTCTATTGCGATGCGCCTTCCAGCATCAAGCGGAAAGCTGCACTGCAAGTTGTCAGGCATCTGTTCGACCGTATCGTGACTTGGCTGGCTCCCATGCTGCCATTTACAACGGAGGAAGCATGGCTTGATCTGCACAAGAATGCCGTTTCTGTTCATCTGGAGCAGTTCAGGGACACGCCAAAAGAGTGGAAGAACGAAGCGCTGGCCGCAAAGTGGCGCAAGGTGCGCGATGTTCGCCGCGTAGTTACGGGTGCGCTGGAGTTGGAGCGCGCCAAGAAAACGTTGGGTTCATCACTTGAGGCTGCCCCGCTGGTTTTCATCAACGATTCTGAATTGTTCGAAGCGGTGAAGGGTCTTGATATGGCCGAGATATGCATCACCAGTGCCATAACCATCACGGACGGAGCAGCGCCAGCAGATGCCTTTGTTGCTGATGACGTCAAAGGCGTCGCGGTCGTATCGCAACGGGCAACCGGCACAAAATGCGCACGGTCATGGCGATACACACATGATGTTGGATCAGATCCGGCCTATCCTGATGTATCGGCGCGGGATGCAGCGGCGCTACATGAACTGGCGAAGTTGGGAAAACTTGATGCCTGAATCAAATCTGCGGGTTATCCCTTGAGATAATCCGCGGATTTATTAACAAGAAAGAGCCTCGACTTGCTTAATGCTACAGGCCTCATGTAAAAGGCTTGCCATTGAGTTGCCTGAATTTAGAGGCAGGGCATAGATCAAGCGTATTTTTTGGCGGGCATCAGTGCTCAGGCTTGGGTGGAAGTGGCGAGTATGAATTTGAACGGACGCATCACGGTTCTAAGTGCATTGTTTGCATCGCTGGCAATAGCTGGCTGCAGCACATCGCCCACCTATGGCACCGACAAAACGTCCGGCGCGCAATTGCTTGACGACGTATCAAACATTGCTTCGTTCAGTAAAAAGAAAAATACGATCGCGTATAATCCAAGGCCGGAGCTTGTTCGTCCACCCGCTGGCGCTTCTGCAAACGCCCAGTTGCCGCAGCCGCAGGGCAATGTTGTATCTGAAAACAGCGCCAACTGGCCAGAATCGCCAGAACAGCGGCGCAAGCGCATTCGCGATACCGCAACTGCCAACCAGAACAACCCGAATTTTGTTCCGGAAGTTGAAAACGATATTCCTGCCGCTACCAAGTCGTCAAAATGGGATGAGTATGGCGTTTACAATGATAAGGCACCGAAGGTTGTGCCCGCCGGCTCGCCGCAAACCGATCAGAGCAGCGAGTTTCGTGCGCGCAAGCTCGCCTCAACGGCTGGCTCACCGACCACACGCAGATATTTGAGCGAACCACCGTTGGAATATAGGGCGCCCGCACCGACTGCGGCCACGGATGATCTTGGCAAAGACGAGGTCAAGAAAGAACGTGAGCGGAAAGCTGCAGCCCGGAAGGATAAGGGCTTCAGCTTCAAAAACTTGATTCCCTGGAACTGATCCAGAATTACTGCTCCTTACCTGTCGTAATGGTTGCCGCTTAAAGCGTGTTTCCGCAATCTGTTCCGAAAGTTTGGGAACAGATATGCTTGCGTTTCGTTAAGTTAACCTACGCCAGTCGAGGATTCTCCCAATTGTTCATTTTAAGATTGATCGGACGGATTATCCTCGTCCCTGTTTCGGTTCTGGTTTTTATATGGGGCGGGCTTGCCCTTTGGTATCAGCTTCCCTTTGGCGTTTTCGGCACCATCGGCTGTCTTATAGTCTGGATAGCGATTGCCTTTTCTGTGCTTTGGCTGGAAATAAAGGGCCGGTCATTTAGGGCATTAATTGTTCTTGTGCCAATATTGCTTGGACTGCTCTATTGGTGGAGCACGATTACACCATCGCTCACGCGCATCTGGGCTGACGATGTTGCACAGACGGTCACCGGAACTTTGTCAGGCAATCAGGTCACCTTGTCCAATGTGCGCAACTTCGAATGGAGAACGCGCGAGGATTTCACGCCGCGCTGGGAAGTGCGCACGTATAATATGGAAGATCTGGCATCGGTCGATGTATTCCTTTCCTATTGGTCCAATCCCGCCATCGCGCATACGCTTGTCAGTTTTGGCTTTAATAATGGCGAGCATGTTGTCTTTTCTGCTGAAATCCGGAAGGAGCGGCACGAAGCGTTTTCTGAGATCGGCGGTTTTTTCAAAGAATTTGAACTGGCAATGATCGCAGCCGACGAACGCGATATCGTTCGGTTGCGCACCAATATACGCAAGGAAGATGTGTATCGTTATCGTATCAATATGAAGCCGGAGATGCGCCAGGCATTGTTCCTGTCCTATGTCGACAATGCCAATCGCCTGGCGGAAAAAGCCAGCTTCTATAACACCGTGACCGCGAATTGCACGACGGTTATTTTTGATATGATACGGGCCATCACGCCGGATATTCCCATTGATTATCGGGTCATTTTCTCCGGTTATCTGCCAAGCTATCTTTATGATCTTGGCGCGATAGATAATCAGAAGCCTTTAAGTGAGGTGGAAAAGTCTGCCTTGAGCAATCAGCGTGCGATAAATGCAGACACGTCACCTGATTTTTCGGCAAGAATACGCAGCGATTAACGGCACTAGAGACGCTTTGCCTTGAAAAACTTTTTTAGCATAGCTTCTGACTCGGCTTCGCCAAAACCAGAATAGACTTCTGGGGCGTGATGGCAGGTTGGTTGCGTGAAGAAGCGAGCCCCGTTTTCGACGCCGCCACCTTTTATATCCTGTGCGCCATAATAAAGTCGGCGAATTCGAGCAAAGGAAACTGCGGCAGCGCACATGGTGCAAGGCTCAAGGGTAACGAAGAGATCGCATCCGGTCAGGCGCTCATCTGCAAGGATCTGGCAAGCTTCCCGAATAACCAGAATTTCAGCATGTGCAGTCGGGTCATTAAGCTCTCGGGTCCGGTTGCCAGCTGCCGAAATAATGGCTCCGTCTTTGACCAGGACGGCTCCAATTGGTACCTCTCCTCGGGCCGCTGCCGCGTGTGCTTGTGCCAAAGCCAGGCTCATAGGATCAGTTTTTTGGTTCACGGGCGGCTCATCATCCAGAATTTACTCGCAAGCACACTCCATAGCTGGTAGTGAGCCCTGCTGAAAGGCAAACATTCCATGACAAGCTCAAATGATGACGGCAAGGGCGGCAAACGCCCCTTTGAAAAGCGCAGTTTCGACAAGCGCGGTAATGATGGTCCCAAAGGACCCCGCAAGTTCGACAATGCTGCTCCGGCAAAGCGCGGTTTTGAACCGCGTAAAGAAGAAGCGCCGCTCGAAGAGGGCGAGCGCATAGCCAAGCGTTTGGCACGCGCGGGAATAGCATCCCGCCGCGAAGCCGAAACGATGATTGCGGCGGGCCGTGTTTCCGTCAATGGCAAACGACTTTCCAGTCCCGCTATCAACGTCATGCGCAGTGATCGCATCGAGGTTGATGGAAAACCATTGCCTGAAAAAGAGCGGACGCGCTTGTGGCTTTACCACAAGCCAGCTGGTCTTGTGACGACCAATCGCGATCCCGAAGGCCGACAGACCGTTTTCGAATCCTTGCCGAAAGATATGCCGCGCGTTTTGTCCGTTGGCCGTCTCGACATCAACACCGAAGGGCTGCTTTTGCTCACGAATGACGGTGGCTTGTCGCGCGCTCTGGAATTGCCGTCGACTGGTTGGCTTCGCCGTTACCGCGTTCGGGCTCATGGCAGTGTCACCCAGGAAAAGCTTGATACATTGAAGGATGGCATTGCCGTTGACGGCGTCTTTTATGGTGCAATTGAGGCCCATCTGGAACGTGAGCAGGGCTCTAACGTCTGGATCATGATGGGGCTTCGTGAGGGTAAGAACCGCGAAGTCAAGAACGTCCTGGGTGCGTTGGGTCTGTCTGTTAATCGGCTCATTCGTATTTCCTATGGTCCATTCCAGTTGAGCGATTTGCCGGAAGGTTCTGTTCGCGAAATGAATGGCCGCACGCTTCGCGACCAGCTTGGCGAACGCCTGATCGAAGAATCCGGCGCTGATTTTGATGCGCCGATCATCAATGTATTCTCGAATGATGCCGTGAAAGGCGAAGCTGTTCAGCAGCCCGCCGAACGTCCGGCTCCGGCACGCCGCTCGGAGTGGATTTCCAGCGCACCGGTAGAAAAACGACGCGCGCCTCGTAAATCCAAGGATGAACAGCGCGAAGAAAACCTTTCCCGCTGGTCGACAGATCGTACTGACCGCCCAGCCACACCGCGAACCGGTCGTGACGAACGGCCTGCACGTGGACCACGCGAAGAGCGCCCAACTCGCGCGGCTCGTGACAACGATCAGAAGCCGCGCGGCATTAGCTCGAAAGCGGATCGGGAGCGCAAGGAAGACGAGGCTATGGCACCGCGCAGTTCGCGTTCCGCGAATGTGTGGATGGCTCCGGGTGCCCGTCCCATGGGCAGTGCGAGGGCAAAGGCGGTAGAATCGCGTGAAGCAAGAAATCGCGCGGAAAGCGCAAGGTCGGAAAGACCGGCGCGTGCTGGCGAAGGCGCGAGCCGGCCAGCTCGGGGCTCTGATCGTCCGGCCTCGGATGGTCCTCGGGAAGACCGTGAAAGGCCAGGTGCTCGTGCGCCGGGGGGGTATTCCGGTGACAAGCCGCGCAGTTATTCTCCGCGTCCACCGCGTGAAGGCGGCGATAATGCGGAACGTCCGAAGCGTTCATTCGGCTCAGACCGTCCAGAAGGTTCCCGCAATGCACCGCGTCCCCCACGGGTTGGCAAGCGCGAGCGTGCGGAACTCAAGGAACGTGAAGCACGCGGCGACGTGCCGGCACACGGTGACCGGCCAAACCGCTCGGAACGCCCCTATGGTGCAAGCGGCAAGCCAACGCGCGCGCCCGGCAGGCAGGATGGCCGCAGCGGCGACCGCCCCTATGGTGGACCGAAAGCCGCACCCAGGGGTGCACCGCGTAGCGGCCCTGGTGGCGGAAGCAGGCCACCACGCGGCGGCAAGCCTAAAAGCTAAGGCCTCACATGCGGATTGTTGGCGGAAAATTTCGCGGACGCAGCTTGGCGACCCCAGAAACAAACGCGATCCGGCCGACAACGGACCGGACGCGTGAAAGCCTTTTCAATGTACTGGCGCATAACTACCCGGAAAAGTTCGAGTCCACGCGTGTGCTCGACCTATTTGCCGGCACAGGCGCTTTGGGACTGGAGGCTATGTCTCGCGGCGCACGCTATGGAATCTTCATTGAAGAATCTGCCCAAGGGCGTGGTTTGATTCGCACGAATATTGAGGCGTTTGGACTCAACGGAAACACCAAAGTGTTCAGCCGTGATGCAACCAAGCTTGGCGATGCAGGCAATGTCGAGCCCTTTGACCTGGTCTTTGCTGATCCGCCCTATGGCAAAGGTTTGGGCGAGCGTGCATTCAAGGCCGCTCTTGATGGCGGGTGGTTAAAGCCGGACGCGTTGCTGATCCTCGAAGAAGAAGCTGAAGCTGTCATTGCTTTTGACGCCCGCTTTGAAATCATCGAAGAGCGTTCTTACGGCGGAACAATCATAAGGCTTGTCACATTGAAGTCGTAATAGCTTGGGAAGTCCATCATTGCAGTGTCTGCAAAACAGAATTGGATTGATCTGAATGCTTCTTGTTCAAGGCCGCCTTGTTGCGGCATTTGTCTTGTCGGGCGTGGTTTTCGCCTCGTTTTCAACCCTTCCAGTGCGAGCGGAAACAAAGACTGCAACATTGGTTGCAGCTAACGCCTCGATCAAGAATGATGTCAGCTCGTTCCATCTCGAAAATGGGCTGGAAGTTGTTGTTATTCCCGACCACCGTGCTCCCGTTGTCACGCACATGCTGTGGTATCATGTCGGATCTGCCGACGAGGAGCCCGGAAAATCTGGTATTGCCCACTTCTTTGAGCATTTGATGTTCAAGGCGACCAAGACCTATCCGGCCGGTGAGTTCTCGCGCAAGGTTGCCGAGATTGGCGGACAGGAAAACGCGTTCACATCCTACGATTATACGGCCTTCTACCAGCAGCTCGCTCCACAGGCTCTGGAAATGGCTATGGCCTATGAAGCTGACCGGATGGAAAATCTCATCCTGAACGATGAAGTGGTCAAGACGGAACGGGATGTCGTTCTGGAAGAGCGCCGATCGCGCGTTGATAGCAATCCGTCTTCATTGCTCTCGGAAGAAGTGAATGCCACGCTTTATCAGAACCATCCATATCGGATGCCGGTAATCGGCTGGCTGCATGAGATGGAGAAGCTCAATCTGACAGATGCTCTGGCCTTCTATCAAAAATATTACACACCCAATAATGCGACGCTTGTTGTATCTGGTGACGTAGACAGCGCTACCGTTAAGGCACTTGCGGAAAAGACCTATGGCAAGGTTCCCCGGCGGGCAGAGCCCGGCAAGCGCGAGCGTCCGCAGGAACCTGAACAGAATACCAAACGTACGGTTTCGCTGGCCGACCCGCGTGTTTCTCAACCCAGCTTCCAGAAGATGTGGCTTGCTCCGTCCTATACCAATGCAAAACCCGGCGAAGCAGAGGCACTTGATTTGCTCAGCGAAATTCTTGGTGGCTCTGCGCGCAGCCGTATTTACCAGACACTGGTAGTCAAGGATGGCTCAGCGGCGAGCGCTGGCGCATATTATCAGGGCTCTTCGCTCGATGATGGCAGTTTTGGCGTTTATGGATCGCCCCGTGGCGATGCCACACTAAAAGATGTCGAAAATGGCATCGATGCGCAGGTTGCCCGGATTATCAAGGATGGCGTTACTGAAGACGAACTGGAAAAAGCCAGAAACCGCTTTTTGAAAAGCGTTATTTTCGCGCGAGACAGTCAAACCGGTATGGCTCGCATTTACGGCTCGACACTATCTACGGGCCAAACCATCAAAGATATCGAAGAGTGGCCGGATCGCATAAAGGCGGTGAAAGTTCAGGATATCCAGGACGTGGCCAAGCGATATCTCGTCGATAGCCGTTCAGTCACGAGCTATCTGATGCCGGAAGCGGGCACGCCCGATAAAAAAACTGAAAACCAGACGCAGAATGCAGGCGAGGGTGAAGCACCAGCGCAGGGAGTTGTCCAATGAGTGCATCCATCATGAAGCGATTTGCCGCTGCGTTTGTGCTCGCCGCCATTACCATCGCGCCTGCCTATGCCGTCGAAATCAAGGAAGTAGTATCGCCCAAAGGCATTCGGGCATGGCTGGTGCAGGACGATTTCGTCCCGCTCATCTCCATGCGCTTTTCGTTCAAAGGCGGTTCTGCGCAAGACCCATCAGGTAAGGATGGGATAGCCAATCTGATGACCGGCCTTTTTGACGAAGGCGCGGGCGATCTGGATTCCGAAAAATTTCAGCAACAGCTCGATGATGTCGGTGCTGAAATGAGTTTCAGCGCCGATGATGATGCGATCTCCGGCACAGTACGTATGCTTTCGGACAGACGTGATGCTGCTGTCGACTTGCTTGCTCTCGCTGTCAATAAGCCACGCTTCGATCAAGCTCCTATTGACCGTATCCGCCAGCAGGTTGTGGCTGGAATAAAGGCGTCCGAGCGCGATCCCAACACTATAGCAGGGCGCAAATTTGCTGAAGCCCTCTATGGTTCGCATCCCTATGGCCGTCAGTCGGAAGGTAAAGTGGAGACGCTGGGTACTATCACGCATGATGATCTTGCCACGTTCCACAAACGTAATTTTGCCCGCGATAATCTGATTGTTGCAGCGGTCGGCTCCATCAGCCCTGAGGATTTCGCTGCTTTGCTGGACAAGGTATTTGGCGATCTTCCTGAGAAGGCACAGCTTGAACCCGTCAGCGACGCAAAGCTGGGCTTGGATCGAACCACGCGGGTGGATTATGTCTTGCCCCAGACGTCAATTTCAATGGTTTATCCGGGCGTCCGCCGTCAGGATCCGGACTTTTTTCCGGTTTTCATCATGAACCATATTCTGGGTGGCGGCACATTCTCTTCACGTATCTACAATGAAGTTCGTGAAAAGCGTGGCCTTGCCTATTCCGCGGGTTCGACCCTTGCGACCAAGGACCATATGTCCGCGCTGATAATCTCGACCGCGACACGTGCTGATCGGTCTAATGAGACTTTGCAAATTCTGAAAGATGAGGTTGCGCGCATGGCCAAGGATGGGCCGACAGAAGAAGAACTGGTTGAGGCGAAGAAGTATCTGGTTGGCTCTTATGCCGTAAACAATCTGGATTCATCGTCAGCGGTGGCCAGCACTCTTGTTGGTTTGCAGGATCAAAAGCTTGGTCGTGATTATATCGACAGACGCGCTGATCTTATCAACTCTGTAACGCTTGAGCAGGTCAAGGCTGCGGCACAAAAACTGCTTTTGACGAGCCCTGCCGTGTTGATCGTCGGGCCGCCGCAATCCTGAGTTTATTCAGCCGGCGTTGGCACAGGTTTGGCGTCGATCTCCTCGTCCGGAACTGTGTCTATACGTTGAGCCTCACGTGTTGGCTTGACCAAAGGCTCGGGTGTTACCGGTCGCGTAAGAAGAAGATCATTACCTGCAGACAGGCCTTCTGCCGCCTGCAGGTGTAGCCTGTCCTCATCGCGTTGGCGAATGTCCTGCACTATTTCGTAGGCGAGATCTTCGCTAACGCCGAGTTCCTCGAGCGCTCGCCGCCCGAACACCAGGCCGGATTCAAAGGTTTCACGCAGCTCATAGTGGACGCCGCGAGCGCGTAGCTTCAGCGTATGTACGCGATCGTAAGATCGTACAAAAAGCTTTATATCCGGATACTCGGCCTGAATCATTTCAACAATCTGGTTTGTCGTTTCTTTCTTATGCGTGGTGACTGCCACAATCTTGGCCCGTCTTATACCGGCAGCTTCCAGCACTTCCTTTCGGGTTCCATCGCCGAAATAGATGCGGAATCCGAATTTGCTCGCCGCGCGTATACGGTCGGCTGAGGCATCGATAACAGTAACGTCGCTGCCGCCCGCCAGAAGAATTTGCGCTGCAATCTGCCCATAGCGCGAGAAGCCGATCATCATGACGTCGGCACCAGCCCCGTCAAAGTCCTCGTCAATCTCATCCTTCTTGTTGTGATCGACCAGAAAACGATTCCCAAGGGCAACCGATAAAGGCATTGCCGCCATGGAAAGCGTTGTTACCGCAACGAGTTCTGAGGCAGCCGAACCGGTCATAAGGCCTGCGGCAGCTGCTGCCGAAAACAAGACGAAACCAAACTCACCGCCTTGTGGCAGGAAAAACGCGACACGGATCGCATCATTGTGATTGTTGCGGAATATCCGGGCGAGCAGGTAAACTACCAAAGCTTTGATTGCCATGAAAACCGGTACAGCCAAAAGAATTGCCTGCCAATTTTGCAAAATGACATCAAGGTCGAGAGACAGGCCGACAGCCATGAAGAAAAGGCCGAGGAACACGCCGCGAAAGGGTTCGATATCGGCTTCAAGCTCATGGCGATAGGAAGATTCAGCCAAGAGTACACCGGCAATGAATGCACCCATAGCCATTGATAGACCGGCAAATTGCATCAGCGTCGCCGCCCCCAGAACCACGAACAAGGCTGCTGCGATCATGACTTCGCGTGCGCCGGTATTGGCAATAAACCGGAAAAGTGGATTAAGCAGATAGCGACCAACGGCAATGATCGCTCCAACGCAGATAACGGCGATGAGAAATTTGCCCAGCGGATCTGCCTCATGCGTTGCTGAGCCCGGTGCAAGGACAGGCACCATGGCCAAAAGCGGGACGATTGCCAGGTCCTGAAACAGCAAAATTGCAAATGATGTCTGTCCGTGAGGCATGGTCGTTTCGCCGCGCTCTTCCAGAATCTGCATGGCAAAGGCTGTCGATGAGAGGGCAAGGCCAAATCCCGTGATCAAGGCGGCCTGCCAATTCATAAGGGCAAGCGCAACGATCAAGCCGGTCAAAAGAGCGCCGGTAACGATTACCTGCGCTGCGCCGAGACCAAAAATTGCATGTCGCAATGTCCAAAGACGAGATGGCTTGAGTTCAAGGCCGATGACGAAAAGCAGGAAAACCACGCCGAGTTCTGAAAAGTGAAGGACCTGTTCGCCATCCGTGATCAGATTGGCAAGGGGGCCTATCAGCAGCCCGGCGGCAAGGTAGCCAAGCACGGTCCCCAGACCGAGACGCTTGAAAAGCGGGGCCGCAATAATCGCCCCTGCAAGAAGTGCAAGTGCCTGATAGTAGAGGTTGCCGCTCTGTGAAAGCATGTGCTCGTGATCCGGACCTTAAAAAATGTTGCGCGCGTTTGCCTTGATAGACCCTGATTTGCACCATATAGGGTGGAGTACATCGTCTGGCTTTGTCAGATAAGTCCTCGCATCCTCTCATGCAATCAACCTTAGAGATGAATATGGTCGAGCCGGTAAATTCCCGCGAATTTGTAGACAGTGCCACAGCGTTGGTAGAGGCCGCAAGGCGTGCTGGTGCTGATGCGGCAGATGCCGTTGTGGTGCGCTCCCGCTCGACTGGCGTTAACGTGCGGTTGGGCAAAGTGGAGTCGACCGAATCTTCGGAAAGTGACGAATTTTCGTTGCGGGTCTTTGTCGGCCGCAAGATCGCGAGCATTTCCGCAAATACGGGCTCTGATCCCAAGATTCTGGCTGAACGAGCTGTCGCAATGGCCAAGGTTTCGCCGGATGATGCCTACGAAGGATTAGCGGCAACAGAACAGCTCGTGCGCAATATTCGTGATCTTGAGCTCTACGATCCAACCAATGTCGATGCCGCACAATTGACTGAAGCTGCGCTTGCCGCAGAGGAAGCAGCGCTCAGCGTCGAAGGCGTTACCAATTCTGGCGGTGGCTCGGCATCTGCCGGCATGGGCGGGTTGGTTCTGGTCACTTCGGGAGGGTTTGCCGGGTATTATAATGGCTCACGTTTTTCACGTTCGGTGAGTGCTATCGCAGGCACTGGAACCGCGATGGAACGCGACTATGATTTCTCGTCGCGTATTTATTATGGTGAGCTGGAAGATGCTGCCGCTATCGGACGCTCCGCTGGCGCGCGCGCTGTCAAGCGGCTGAATGCACGTCAGGCGCAGACGGGGCGCGTCAATGTCGTCTACGATCCGCGCGTGGCGCGTGGCATTGCCTCGCATTTGGCGAGCGCCATCAACGGAGCATCGGTTGCCCGCAAAACCAGCTTTCTAAAAGATCGCATGGGAGAGAAAATTCTCAGCGACGCTATTTACGTCTCTGATGATCCATTGCGGGTGCGGGGCTCTGGATCTCGCCCTTTCGACGGCGAAGGCCTTGAGGGCGTTCCATTGAACATGGTTGAAAATGGGGTGCTGAAGCACTGGTTGCTCTCCACGTCTACAGCCAAAGAATTGGATTTGACCACGAACGGGCGCGGCACACGCTCGGGCTCGACTGTCGTGCCGTCATCTACCAATTTTGCTATCGAGCCTGGCGAAAAAACGCCGGACGAATTAATCCGCGCCGTTGGCACAGGGTTTTATGTCACGGAACTGTTTGGGCAGGGTGTTGACATGATAACTGGCCAATATAGCCGTGGCGCTAGCGGATACTGGATTGAAAACGGTGAGCTGTCTTACCCGGTAAGCGAGGTAACACTGGCATCGAATTTGAAAGAAATGTTCCTTAATTTAACGGTAGCCAATGATATTGATCGCAATTTCAGTGTTGCCAGCCCAACGCTCCTTATAGAAGGCATGACTCTTGCCGGAAAATGACCAAAACAGAGCAGATCTTGACCTGATTCGTGAGGCAGCAATAGGCGCTGGCCGCGTAGCCCTGTCCTTTTATGGGCAATCGCCCCAGATATGGCTCAAGACCGGTAATTCCCCTGTTACCGAAGCGGATCTTGCCGCGGATAAATATCTCAAGGATGTGCTGCTGACCGCACGGCCTGATTATGGCTGGATATCTGAAGAGACGCTTGATGAGCGTATAGATTCACCCAGGCAACGCTTTTTCGTTGTCGATCCAATAGATGGAACCCGTGCTTTCATAGAAGGTGTTGATGTTTGGTGCGTCAGTGTCGCCGTCATTGAGAATGGCCGTCCGGTGGCGGGCGTTCTTGAGTGTCCGGCTCGTCATGAGACGATAAGTGCCTTGCCGGGTGAGGGCGCTGATCAGAACGGCAGTCCCATCCATGCCCAGGCGGAAAGCCGGCCATTCAAAGTTGCTGCGCCGGGAGGATTTCTCAATAAGCTGCCGGAATCATTTCTTGGCTCTATTGAACGCGCCCCTCATATAGCGTCGCTTGCCTATAGGCTGGCGATGGTAGCGCGGGGCGACCTTGCTGGGACCTTCGTAAGACCGAACTCCCATGATTGGGATCTGGCGGCTGCCGATCTCATTTTGTCTGAAGCGGGCGGTAATGTCTTGACAGCAAAAGGCAAAGCACTCACCTACGGTCTGCGCAATACTCAAAGAGGCGATTACCGGCACGGCGCTTTGGTTGCGGCAAGTGGTCTACTAATGGATAACATGCTGAACATTGTAGCGGACACTGCCTTCGGTTAAACAGACTGACATCTTCCAATCTGGCAAATCATCTGGATAATAATTATGAGCGAAGAAACCTCGGATACAAAACAACTGCTGCATCTGGTTTTCGGCGGGGAGCTTAAGAAGTTAGGCGGCGTCGAGTTCCGCGATCTCGACAATCTCGATATTGTCGGAATTTATCCGAACTTCGAAACCGCACAGCGCGCCTGGAAATCCAAGGCACAGCAAACAGTCGATAATGCGCATATGCGTTATTTCATCGTCCATATGCACAAGCTGCTTGATCCGGTAACGGGCAAATCAGGTTGATCGTGTGACACGACAAAACGATGAAATGCCGACCAGCGAAATTATGTTAGCTTCCAAATCTTCGCCTAAGAAGAAAAACGGGTTGCTGAAGCGGTTCTGGCGTTCTGTCCGTGGTCCTTTGGCAAATTCGCCGGTTGTGCGGACGATGATAGTTTGGCTTATTACCCAGTTTTTCCGGCTGGTGAATGCTACAAATCCTCGGCTCGCCGGTTCGTCTGATGTCGAAGATATGAAGCGTGGCGGCGAACCTTTTATTGCGGTTGCATGGCACGGCCAGCATTTGATGGCGCCGTTTCTCATGCCCCGCAATGTCCGGTTTGTTGCAATGTTTTCGCGCAGCAAGGATGCCGAATTGAACGCGCGCGTCGCTGAAAGTTTCGGTGTTGAGATCATTCGCGGTTCAGGCGGTAGGGACCGCGCAAAGGGGGCTGAAAAAGGCGGTGCACGTGCATTGCTTGCCCTAAAAAAGGCATTGAAGGATGGCAAGACTGCTGCAATGATTGCTGATATCCCCCATGGTACGCCTCGCCAATCAGGCATAGGCGTTATTCTGCTTGCAAAATTATCGGGCCGTCCAATTCTCCCAATTTGCTACCTGACCTCGCGACGGAAAGTTCTTGAAAAGAGTTGGGATAAGACAACTGTTCCATTGCCTTTCGGCAAGTCAGGACTGATTGTCGGAGATCCGATTTTCGTTCCCCAGGATGCTGATGATGCCATGCTTGAAGCTAAGCGCGTTGAACTGACGGACAGCCTGAATGCGAATACGCTTCGCGTTCACACACTGGTGGATGGCGCGATATGAGTGAGAAGTGGGCCAGATTGGCACTCAGCACCTACCGGTGGGCGGGTGCTATAATTTTCCCCGTAGTGGGAGCCTATGTTGCTTTCCGTGCGAGCAAGGGCAAGGAAGAGCGCGGTCGTCAAGGCGAGCGCTATGGTGTTGCCAGCGTGGCTCGACCCTCTGGACCATTGGTCTGGGTTCATGCCGCCAGCGTTGGCGAAACATCGGCTGTCACGCCATTGGTCGAAGCAATCGTCGAAATGGGCATCCATGTCGTCTTGACCACCGGCACGGTGACTTCGGCGAAAATGGTTCAGGATCGTCTTGGGGATCGTGTCATTCACCAGTATGTGCCACTTGATCTCAAGCCTGCGGTTGACCGTTTCCTGACCCACTGGCAGCCTGATCTTGCGGTAATATGCGAGTCTGAAATATGGCCGATGACGATCCTCGAGCTTGGAACAAGACGTGTGCCGCAGGTTCTCGTTAATGGACGCCTGTCGGACCGTTCCTTCGCGGCGTGGAACAAGCGTGCATCGATCGCAGAGGCGCTGTTTGAAAATCTCGCTCACGTTGTCGCGCAGTCAGATGTTGACGGTGAGCGGTTCCGTACGCTTGGCGCACGGCCGGTGACAGTATCAGGCAATTTGAAGGTTGATACGGCCGTTCCGCCGGTGGACAATTCGCAATTGGCCGCACTTCAAAAGATGATCGGCCCGCGCAAGACATGGGCTGCCATCTCTACGCATCAGGGCGAAGAGGAAATCGTCGCTCAGGTGCATCAGATGCTCAAGGCCCGGCATCGCGACTTACTGACGATCCTGGTGCCCCGGCATCCGGATCGCGCTGCTGAGGTAGCAGCTCTGATAGAAACGATGGGAATGAAGGTTGCATTGCGCAGCCGCAATGATCCGATCGATGCGGACACCGATATATTCATAGGCGATACAATCGGCGATATGGGTCTTTATCTGCGGATGGCAGAGATTGCCTTCGTTGGCCGCTCTCTGACTGCGCAAGGTGGCCAAAATCCTCTTGAACCGGCTATGCTGAAATCGGCCATTCTCTCGGGTCGCAATGTGCAGAATTTCCGTGACTCCTATCAACGCTTGATCAAAAATGGCGCTGCCAAACTTGTACGCGACAAGGATATGCTGGCAGGGGCGGTAAACTACCTGTTCAACAATCCGGCAGAACGGCAGATTATGATTGATGCGGGGCTGAAGACAGTCGAGGACATGCGCGGATCACTGTCGCGAACCATGACAGCCCTTGAGCCCTATTTGCAGCCTTTGGTGCTGCAGGCTCGACTCTCCAATCGCGAAAGCGCTTGGAAATGACGTCAGAAGCGCCTCCATTCTGGTGGGAAAAGCCGGATTGGCGTGCGCGAGCCTTGAGTCCTCTTGCCAACATATACGGCGCAGTTGCCGGTCGCCGTCTTCGGCGCGCCAAGCCGCCATCCGTCTCTGTTCCGGTGCTATGCGTCGGTAATTTTACTGTTGGCGGTGCGGGCAAGACACCAACATCGATTGCTCTCGCCAAAGCAGCGACCTCAATGGGCCTGAAGCCAGGAATTGTATCGCGTGGCTATGGCGGTGCATTCTCCGGCTTGCACAAAGTCGACCCGGATAAAGACAGCGCGCGCCATGTTGGCGATGAGCCGATTCTGCTGGCGCGTCATGCACCCGTTGTCGTGTGCGCCGACCGTGTGGCTGGCGCGAAAGCGCTTATCGCGTCGGGTTGTGATTTCATCATCATGGATGATGGTTTTCAGAGTGCCCGCCTGCATTTTGACTATGCGCTTATGGTGGTCGATGCGGGCCGGGGAATTGGCAACGGGAAAGTCCTGCCTGCCGGGCCGCTACGAGCACCGCTCACGGACCAATTGGTCCGAACCGATGCCTTGCTCAGAATAGGCACTGCCAGCGGTGCCGACCAGCTTGTTCGCAGCGCTGCGAGGGCGGCAAAACCGATTTATGAGTCTGTGCTTCAACCACAAAACATTGCGCAGATAAGCCAGGGGCGCTTATTGGCTTTTGCTGGCATCGGCGATCCGTCCAAGTTTTTCAGGACCTTGCACGAAGCCGGACTAGATGTGGCACAGACCAAATCCTTTCCAGATCACCATCCCTATACGGATGAGGACGCTGCTGATTTGATGAAGGACGCAGCCAAAGAGCAACTTACCTTGATCACGACCGCAAAGGATCATGTCAGATTGTTTGACGGAAGTGCTGTGACCAAGGAATTGGCGACGCAAACGCTCGTTCTGGATGTGGAACTTGTTTTCAGCCATCCGCAAACCGCGCATAATATTGTTCGCGATACAAGGGAACGCGCTAAGGCGCGCATCCTTAAAACTCTATAGATAGTTGCGCGTTCTGACCCTTGGCGGTGCTTCTCTCACGGGTATGTCGAGATTACGTCCGGTCGTTTGACTATATTGTCGATCATTGGTGAATGTTACCCTGCCATATTGGCGCATTTCAACGGCAAGCGAAATGCGGGGAGCGGCATGACTCGCGGGAATCTCGATCTCATAGGCAATCGGGAAATAGCCATTGCGATTCAGGGTAAAGCTTGTCGCGCCGATCTTTGGCATGGAACCTGTAGCGCCACCTGTCGCATCATAAGCCGTTATGAAAACAACGGTGCTTGCACCAAGCCGGGCATAAGGCGGTCCCTGCAAATAACCGCGAATAGTCTTGGTTGGTCCGCTATAGGTCGGCGGCTCCTTGCTGGTGGCACAACCGCTAATGGTAAGGCCAATGCCGATGAGCGAAAGCAGGAGGGTTCGACGATTATACACGCTCAAGCCTTGTTCCGCTGACGCAGGTCAGGATTTTCCTGCAACTCCCGATTGAAAGAAGTATGTGCGTCCACATAGGGCTCCTGCCGCGCGACGCTCCAGTACCTCAATTCATCAATAGCAATCTTTTCCCCAGTGACGGCGCACAAGACATAGGCCCCCGGAGACAGGACTTGAAAGTCACCGTCTAGATAGCGAATTTTGGCTTCGCGAGAGCCGGGGCCTTCAAATCGGTTCATTGCATTTGTTCCAGTTCGTTCATTTACCGCTATTTACGGCTTTGCGACTTTCGCGGTCAAGGTCTGCCTGAATGGTTCCATAGAATGGAAAACGCTTTAGCGCCGGCCAAACAGCCGTTCAATATCCGTCAACTTCAGTTCAATATAGGTCGGGCGTCCGTGGTTGCACGTACCTGAACCCGGCGTTGCCTCCATTTGACGAAGTAACGCATTCATCTCGTCGGGCTTAAGCCGCCGTCCAGCCCTGACTGAACCGTGACACGCCATGGTAGCAGCCACGTGGTCGAGTATGGCTTTCAAGCCATCCGACGTGTCGTGTTCTGCAATCTCATCTGCAAGGTCTCGCACCAGCTTTTGCGTATCGATCTCGCCCAGCATGGAGGGGGTTTCGCGAACGGCGACAGCACCTGGGCCGAAAGCTTCCAGACCAAGCCCGAAGCGTTGCAGCGTTTCAGCATGGGCAACAAGCCGCCCCACATCTTCCTCGGGAAGATCGACAATCTCCGGGATAAGCAGCATCTGCGCCGCCAAAGGACGTGAGTGCAGAGCGTTTTTTAAAGCCTCATAGACAAGGCGCTCATGCGCTGCATGCTGGTCAACAATAACGAGGCTGTCGTCAGTTTGTGAGACGATATAATTTGCGTGAACCTGTGCCCGGGCAGCGCCGAGCGGCATGGCAAGCAATTCTGGCGGAGCACTGATCGTGCTGGCGCGGGCATCAGCGCTTAGAGCGGCAGCGCCATCATAGAGGAATTCCTGCACGGTTTCAGCAAACCCGTTGCCGTGACTCGAGGCGCTGGCGACACTCTCAAAAGGACGGAACGGCGATTGCTGCACCGAATAGTTCAGATTACCGGGAGAGACAGTTTCCTTGCCCCATATTGGCGCTGTTGAGCGAGGTTCGAATCCGCCGCCAGGTCGAAAAGAGTGCAGCATGGCTTCAGCACCCGTGGTCGTCGCCCGAATACCGGATTGCCCGAGCGCTTCCCGTATTGCTCCAACTATCAAGCCGCGAACAAGACCAGGATCGCGAAATCGCACATCGGCTTTTGCTGGGTGGACATTCACATCGACGAGTTCCGGATCGAGATTGAGGAAAAGAACGACAACGGGGTGACGGTCGCGCGACATAACATCCGCATAAGCTCCGCGAATTGCGCCCCATATCTGCTTGTCGCGAACCGGGCGGCCATTCACATAGGCGAATTGATGAAGGCTATTTGCACGATTAAAAGCAGGAATACCGGCAAAACCGCTTAGCCGAACGCCATCGCGCATTGCATCAATGCCTATGGCATTTTCTGGAAACTCTTTGCCCAACACTTGCGAGATTCGCTCCAGCATCCCCTCTGAGCCAACCCCCGTTGCGGCCATTTCAAATGGTGTCCGGTCGCTCCCGGTCATGGAAAAGCGAATATGCGGAAAGGCGATGGCAACACGTTTGACCACATCGCTGATCGCAGAGGCTTCAGCGCGGTCCGTTTTCATGAATTTGAGGCGTGCGGGTGTGGAAAAGAAAAGATCCCGCACCTCCGCGATTGTTCCGCCATTCATGCCCGTCGGGCGCGGGCCGTCCATGCGCCCGCCATTAACGGAGATCTCAAATCCAGAATCGGCATCGGCCACACGCGACTTTAGTGACAATCGCGAAATTGAACCAATGGAAGGAAGTGCTTCGCCGCGAAAACCAAGCGCTCTGATATCGTGCACATTATCGGTCAGTTTCGACGTGCAATGGCGGGAAACCGCCAATGAAAGTTCATCGGCGGGAATGCCAGAACCATTGTCAATTATGCGGATAAGGTTCTTTCCACCGCCCGCAGTGACAATATCAATGCGTGTTGCGCCGGCATCGATTGCATTCTCAACGAGTTCTTTCACCACGCTGGCTGGCCGCTCGATAACTTCGCCCGCCGCGATCTGATTGATGATTGTTTCGGTGAGATGTTTAATGGCCATTACACAGATATAGTGGATTCGGCTGCGTATCGAAATGCGCAAATCATGCGCGTCGCTCATCATCCAAGCAAATTTTAGCAATGCCGCGATCTGGTCACCGGTGCGGATTTGATGCTAGGTCTTGTCGCCTATTTGAGGAGAATACCTATGGCAAACTCCAAGCCATCCTTTGTCTGGACGGATCCCTTTTTGTTGGAAGACCAACTGACAGAAGACGAAAGGATGATTCGCGACAGCGCGCGTAGCTTTGCCCAAAGCGAACTTCAGCCGCGTATCGAGGAAGCCTATATGCAGGAAAAGACTGATCCTGCATTATTCCGTCTTATGGGACAATCAGGATTACTCGGGGTCACTTTGCCGGAGGAATATGGCACGGCAGGTGCGTCATATGTTGCTTACGGACTTGTTGCCCGCGAGGTGGAGCGTGTGGACAGTGGTTATCGTTCGATGATGAGCGTGCAGTCCTCCTTGGTCATGTATCCTATTTATGCCTATGGTTCGGAAGAACAGCGCAAGAAATATCTGCCGAGATTGGCGTCCGGTGAATGGATTGGTTGCTTTGGATTGACAGAACCGGATGCAGGCTCCGACCCGGCGGGTATGAAGACCCGTGCGACCAAAGTTGCGGATGGCTATAGTATTTCCGGCTCGAAGATGTGGATTTCAAATTCCCCTATTGCCGACGTTTTTGTCGTTTGGGCCAAGTCCGACGCGCATGACGGCCAGATCAAGGGATTCGTGCTGGAGAAAGGCATGAAGGGGCTTTCCGCACCAAAGATTGACGGCAAGCTTTCCCTTCGCGCTTCGATCACCGGTGAGATTGTCATGGATGGCGTTATTGTTGGAGAAGAACAGTTGCTGCCGAATGTGGCTGGTCTGAAAGGTCCATTCGGATGCCTTAATCGCGCTCGCTACGGCATTTCCTGGGGTGTCATGGGTGCCGCTGAAGATTGTTGGCAGCGCACGGTACAATATGGCCTCGACCGTAAGCAGTTCGGTCGACCACTGGCTGCGACACAGCTTTTCCAGAAGAAGTTTGCCGATATGCAGACCGAAATTACGCTTGGTTTGCAGGCTTCATTGCGCGTTGGCCGTCTCATGGACGAGGACCGCATGGCGCCGGAAATGATTAGCCTGGTTAAACGCAATAATTGCGGCAAGGCCTTGGACATCGCGCGCATGGCTCGCGATATGCATGGCGGCAATGGAATCCAGATCGGCTATCATGTCATGCGGCACTCGCAAAATCTCGAAACGGTGAATACTTATGAAGGTACGCACGATGTGCATGCTCTCATTCTGGGTCGTGCACAGACTGGCATTCAGGCGTTTTTCTAGTCAGTGAGCAATTACAGCGAAGACGGCTGAAAGTTGAGTATAATTCTTCGAAGGTTTTCATAAGAACCGGGATTATCTTTTACCGTTTTGAAGGGTGCGCAGCGCTTGATGGCACGCACGGCGCTTAAAGCAAGCTGTTTGCCCATGGTGCCCTTTCCGGTCTTCAAAACTTTGGGGTCTTTGAGTAGCGTCCCGTCTTTCCCGACGCTCACAGCTACCTTTATTTCTGGCAGAGTATCGCCCCGCTTGAAGATGGGCTGAACCCAGCACGCCTGAATCTCTTGCTTCAACCGATCTTCGACAGTGCCGCTCGCCAGCGGCATTGGAGCGCTGTTTTCCAGCATATTATCTATATCGTCGGCAGAAAATGGTTTCTCCTGTGCGCTGCCAGCAACAACGGGCAGCGTCATAAAGAAGACCACAGTCAGCGTGCCGAACAGGCGCACCAACTCTAACCCTTCTGCTGTTGCACAATCCCGTAAATATTGGTTGAGCGGGCGCCTGAGCGACAATAGGCGAGAACCGGGCCTTCAGCTTGTTCAAGCGCGGAAGCCATGGCATCGACATCATCTTGCGTTAGCTGTCCGGCTATAATCGGTACGTAATAAACGGGAATACCGGCCTTTTCTGCGACTTTGGCGATCTCTGCAAAATCTGGCTGGTCTGGCGACTCGCCATCCGGCCGATTGCAGATGAGCGCGCCGTAGCCAGCGGCAACGATATCGCGAACGTCGTCTGGTGAAATCTGACCCGTCACGGCGTAGCGATCGTCAATCTGACGAATATCCATTTTCATGTCCTTGGAAATCGTGGATGTTGAGCGCAACATACATCAAACAAAACTCTTTGCCAGACCAAAGCGGCCCAGCATTAGAAGGCTTGCTCATTTGCTCTAGAGTCTTTGTGGAGGAGAGTCTGGATGATCGACAAGTTGGAATTTTTTATCGCATTGGCTCGCCATAAGCATTTTGGCCGCGCTGCGGAAGAATGCGGTGTAACACAGCCGACGCTTTCAGCAGCAATTCGTCAGCTTGAAAATACGCTGGGCGCTGTTCTTGTTCAGCGCGGCTCGCGGTTCAACGGTCTGACATCCGAAGGCCAGCGCGTGCTCGAATGGGCGCGGCGAATTGTTGGCGACACGAAAACAATGCGTGAAGAAATCCGCGCAGCGCATTTTGGACTGGCCGGACACCTGAAGATTGCCGCCATTCCAACCGCATTGGCCATGGTGTCCAAGCTCACCACGCCTTTCAGAGAGAAGCACCCCGATGTCACCTTTTCCATTACGTCGCGAACATCATTGGAAGTCTTGACGCTGCTCAGTAATTTCGAGATCGATGCCGGTATTAGTTATCTTGATAATGAACCTCTCGGGCGTGTGACCTCGGTCCCGCTTTATTCCGAGCGCTATCAATTGATTACTGCAGCGGGCAATACCTATTCGGACAGGACGTCCGTCACATGGGCCGAGGTGGGTCAACTGCCGCTATGTTTGCTTACGAAAGATATGCAGAACCGCCGGCTTATCAACAAGCACTTGCAGGATGCTGGCGTGGAGGTTCACCCGACACTCGAATCCAATTCGATGATTGTCCTCTTTTCCCATATCCGCACCGGAAAATGGGTTAGCATCATGCCGCTTAACCTCTCTGAGACCTTGGGTTTTGCCGAGCCAATCCGGTCCATTCCGATTGTGGAGCCGGATGCGCGTCATTTGGTGGGTTTGGTCACGGCAGATCGGGAGCCTCACACGCCGCTTGTATCAGCCCTCCTTCATGAGGCACGCGCTTTGGCACTCACAATGGAAGTTTTTTGATAGAAATATTCTATCGTTCAACGAGACAATGATATTGATTATATATCAGTTTTTTGATCTGTTCTAAGTCACGAGGAGAAATTAGGGAGGGCGCTGCACAAAATGCAGAGCGCAAGTACCAATATCGCAGCTAGAGCGATAGGCATTATCGATCAATTCAAGGGCAAAGAAGGGCCGCTATTGCCCATCTTGCACGAGTTGCAGGGTGAGTTTGGTTATGTGCCACAGGAAACGCTTCCTTTGATCGCACATGCCCTCAATATTTCCCGTGCCGAAGTTCACGGCGTATTTTCATTTTATCATGATTATCGCGATCATCCAGGTGGCCGACATGTCCTGAAGCTTTGCCGGGCTGAAGCCTGTCAATCAATGGGCGGCGATGCATTGGCGGACCGCGCGCGCCAGTTGCTTGGCATTGACTGGCATGGCACCACGACAGATGGCGCGGTAACGCTCGAACCGGTTTACTGCCTTGGCCTGTGCGCCTGTGCGCCGGCCGCGATGTTGGATGGCGAAGTTATTGGTCGCCTGGACGCTGAGCGCCTCGATGAAATTGCTGCGGAGGTGCGGCTATGAGCATCACCTTCTATGTCCCGCGTGATTCCGGTGCCTTGGCACTCGGCGCTGAAAAAGTCGCAAAGACGCTCGAAAACGAAATCACCGCACGCAAGCTGGATGCAAAAATCATACGCAATGGATCGCGTGGCATGTACTGGCTTGAGCCGATGGTCGAGGTCGAAACGCCCGGCGGCCGTGTAGCCTATGGGCCGGTCAAGGCCTCTGACGTTGCAGCCTTGCTCGATGGCGGGTTGGCCGAGGGCAGGGTGCATCCGCTTTGGCTTGGTCTTACAGAGCATCTCCCGTTCTTGTCCAAACAGACACGCCTGACATTTGCGCGTTGTGGCATCACTGATCCAGTCTCGCTTGATGATTATCGCGCCCATGATGGCTTGAAGGGGCTGCAGAACACTCTGACCTTATCGCGGGCCGAGATCGTGGCTCAGGTAACCGAATCCGGATTGCGGGGACGCGGAGGTGCTGGCTTCCCGACCGGCATCAAATGGAAAACGGTGCTCGATACTTTGGCACCGCAAAAATATATTGTCTGCAATGCGGATGAGGGCGATAGCGGCACTTTTGCTGATCGTATGATCATGGAAGGCGATCCCTTTGTTCTCATCGAGGGCATGGCGATTGCCGGCATCGCCGTTGAGGCGACCAAGGGCTACATCTACATTCGTTCTGAATATCCGCATGCCATTGCAGTAATGAATGAAGCCATCGAAGTTGCGCGGAAGTCTGGAGTACTGGGAGCCTCTGTGCTCGGTTCGTCATATGCTTTCGATATCGAGGTTCGCGTCGGCGCCGGGGCCTATGTCTGCGGCGAAGAAACGGCTTTGCTTGAAAGTCTTGAAGGGCGTCGCGGTATCGTACGCGCCAAGCCACCGCTTCCCGCGCATAAGGGCCTGTTTGGCAAACCTACCGTCATCAATAATGTGATTTCCTTGGCCTCGGTGCCTGTCATCATGGACAGGGGGGCGGCGTTCTACAAAGATTTCGGCATGGGCCGCTCACGTGGCACCATTCCGCTGCAAATAGCTGGCAACGTCAAATATGCCGGTCTGTTTGAGGCTGCCTTTGGTCTTACTCTTGGTGAGATCGTGGATGATATTGGCGGCGGCACTGCCACGGGCCGTCCGGTAAAAGCGGTGCAGGTCGGCGGTCCACTGGGTGCTTATTTCCCACGTTCGCTTTTCGACACGCCGTTTGACTACGAAGCCTTTGCAGCCAAGGACGGTCTTATCGGTCACGCCGGATTGGTCGTCTTTGACGACAGTGTCGATATGCTGAAACAGGCACGCTTTGCCATGGAATTCTGCGCTGTGGAATCCTGCGGCAAGTGTACGCCATGCCGTATCGGTTCTACCCGCGGCGTTGAGGTTGTGGATCGCCTTTCAGCCAATATCGAGCCGGAAAAGCAAATCGCGGTTCTCACTGATCTTTGCAATACGATGAAATTCGGCTCGCTCTGTGCCTTGGGCGGTTTCACGCCTTATCCCGTTTTGAGCGCTCTTAATCATTTTCCTGAAGATTTTCGCCCGGCACCAATTGCCGTTGCGGCGGAATAGGAGTTCACCATGTCACTGGTTCACGAGATCGACTACGGCACGCCAGCTTCCCTTTCGGAGAAGATGGTCACGCTTACCATCGACGGCAATGAGGTGACGGTTCCCGAAGGAACTTCCCTGATGCGTGCTGCGATGGAAGCAGGCATTCAGGTGCCGAAACTCTGCGCCACCGATATGGTTGATGCATTTGGTTCCTGCCGTCTTTGCCTGATTGAAATCGAAGGCCGCAACGGTACTCCGGCTTCCTGCACCACGCCTGCAATGGAAGGTCTGGTGGTCCATACGCAGACCAAGCGCCTGAAGGATATCCGCAAAGGCGTGATGGAGCTTTATATCTCCGATCATCCGCTCGATTGCCTGACTTGCGCTGCCAATGGCGATTGTGAGTTGCAGGATATGGCAGGTGCGGTGGGGTTGCGCGATGTTCGCTATGGTTATGAAGGCGACAACCATGTTTTCACCAAGGCAGAGGGCGTCGCCAATGATCGCTGGATGCCTAAGGATGAAAGCAACCCCTATTTCACCTATGATCCGACGAAATGCATCGTTTGTTCGCGCTGTGTCCGTGCCTGTGAAGAAGTGCAGGGCACATTTGCACTGACGATTGAGGGCCGTGGTTTTTCCAGTCGCGTTTCTCCGGGCATGCACGAAAACTTTCTGGATAGTGAATGTGTTTCCTGCGGTGCCTGCGTGCAGGCATGCCCTACCGCGACACTGACGGAAAAATCGGTCATCCAGATAGGACAACCCGAGCACTCCAAAGTCACGACCTGCGCCTATTGTGGCGTTGGCTGCTCGTTCAAGGCAGAAATGCGTGGTGAGGAACTTGTTCGCATGGTTCCCTACAAGGATGGCAAAGCCAATCGTGGTCACTCCTGCGTCAAAGGCCGCTTTGCCTATGGTTATTCCACACACAAGGATCGCATTCTCAACCCAATGATCCGCGAGAAAATTACAGATCCTTGGCGCGAAGTGAGCTGGGACGAGGCATATAAGTACGTCGCTAATGAATTCCGCCGTCTGCAATATCAATATGGGCGCAATTCCGTTGGCGGCATCACTTCGTCCCGCTGCACCAATGAAGAAACATACCTCGTACAAAAGTTGGTCCGCGCCGGTTTCGGCAACAATAATGTCGATACCTGCGCCCGTGTCTGCCATTCGCCAACCGGCTATGGTCTCAAGACAACCTTTGGTACATCTGCGGGTACGCAGGATTTCGACAGCGTTGAGCATACGGATGTCGTTATGGTCATTGGTGCAAATCCGACCGATGGTCATCCTGTCTTTGCCTCGCGTCTGAAGAAGCGTTTGCGCAAGGGCGCAAAACTCATCGTCGTCGATCCACGCCGAATTGATCTGGTGCGCTCGCCCCACGTCTCTGCAGCCCAACATCTGCAACTGCGCCCGGGCACGAATGTCGCTGTGGTCACATCGCTGGCTCATGTGGTTGTTACAGAGGGTCTTTTCGACGAAAAGTTCATTCGCGAGCGTTGCGACTGGGAAGAATTTCAGGATTGGGCTGCATTTGTTTCCAGCCCGGAACATAGCCCGGAAGCCATTGAAGAACTGACAGGTGTGAACCCGCAAACCCTGCGCGAAGCAGCACGCCTGTTCGCCACTGGTGGCAATGGAGCCATCTATTACGGCCTTGGCGTAACAGAACATAGCCAAGGTTCTACTACGGTCATGGCCATCGCCAATCTGGCAATGGCAACCGGTAATATCGGCCGCAAGGGCGTCGGTGTTAATCCTCTGCGCGGCCAGAATAATGTGCAGGGTTCCTGCGATATGGGTTCATTCCCGCATGAACTTCCCGGCTATCGCCATGTTTCCGATGAATCGACACGAGATATTTTTGACAAGCTGTGGGGCGTCAAAATTCAGGACGAGCCGGGCTTGCGCATTCCAAACATGCTGGATGCCGCCGTCGACGGCACGTTCAAGGGCATTTACATTCAGGGTGAAGACATCCTGCAGTCAGATCCCGATACGAAACATGTTGCTGCCGGTCTGGAAGCAATGGAATGTGTAGTCGTCCATGACCTGTTTTTGAACGAAACTGCAAACTACGCCCATGTGTTTCTGCCGGGTTCTACATTCCTCGAAAAGGATGGCACTTTCACCAATGCCGAGCGCCGCATCAATCGCGTGCGCAAGGTTATGAGCCCGCTCAATGGCTATGCGGATTGGGAAGTTACACAAAATCTTGCCAAAGCGATGGGCCTCAATTGGAACTATACCCATCCGTCACAGGTCATGGATGAAATTGCCATGACCACACCCAGTTTTGCTGGTGTCAGTTATGAGCTGCTTGAAAAAGAAGGTTCGGTTCAGTGGCCGTGCAATGAAAAGGCCCCTCTTGGTACGCCAATCATGCACATTGATGGCTTTGCACGGGGCAAGGGCAAGTTCATTCGTACCGAATATGTTGCCACTGATGAGCGGACGGGACCGCGTTTCCCGCTTTTGCTCACAACAGGCCGCATTCTGTCGCAATACAATGTCGGCGCACAAACACGCCGCACAGACAATGTCATGTGGCATGAAGAGGACCGTTTGGAAATTCATGCGCATGATGCGGAAAATCGCGGCATCCGTGATGGCGATTGGGTGAAGATCAGCAGCCGGTCCGGCGAAACCACCTTGCGCGCGCTTATTACGGATCGTGTCTCGCCCGGCGTGGTCTACACGACCTTCCACCATCCCACGACGCAGGCAAATGTGATCACGACCGACTTCTCCGACTGGGCAACAAACTGTCCGGAGTATAAGGTTACTGCGGTTCAGGTCGGTGCGTCCAACGGACCAAGCGATTGGCAGGTTCAATATGATGAACAGGCCCGCCAAAGTCGCCGGATCAAAATACTCGACGCGGCAGAATAAACGTGGAACAGCGCCCCGCACGCCAACTCGTACCGCGGATCACTCGCCGCTTGAATGGCGCAGTCGCCAGCTATGCCAGCGGCGACCGTGCCGTGCCGGAAGAGACACCGGTCGCCTTCAGCTATAATGGCACGACCCATGCGGTCATGATGGCAACCCCTTCTGACATGGAAGATTTTGCTGTTGGTTTCAGTCTTTCCGAAGGCATTATCTCGCGGCTTGAACAGATCGATGAAATCAACATTGAAGACCATGCTGAAGGCATTGATATCCAGATCAGGCTTGCAGGCGAGGCAGGACAGGATTTGAGTGATCGCCGCCGCCGCATGGCGGGGCCCGTTGGTTGCGGTCTTTGCGGAATTGAATCAATCGAGCAGGCATTGAAACCGGTCTCCTCTGTCGACAAGGTGAAATTGGAACTGGCACCAGATGACATTGCGCAAGCAGTAAGGCTGCTTTCAGAAATACAACCTCTTCACAAGGAAACGGGAGCTGTTCATGCCGCTGGTTTCTATCAACCGGGAAAAGGCATTGTAGCGGCGCGTGAGGATGTCGGAAGACACAATGCGCTCGACAAATTGGCTGGCAATCTGTGCCGCTCGCGCATTGAAGGCAGCAGCGGTGCTATTGTGATAACCAGCCGGGTTTCCATTGAAATGGTCCAGAAGGCAGCGATCATTGGTGCTTCAGTATTGATTGCGGTTTCTGCCCCGACAGCGCTTGCTATTCGCACGGCCCATGCCGCCGGACTAACGCTCGTTGCCTTGGTTCGCGGCGATGAATTTGATGTGTTTACGCGCCCGGAACGTATCCCGGTCGCCGCAGCGCAAATCGGCTCCGACACAGATGAAAAGCCGCAGCGGCCGCATCTCAATCCCGATCCTGCTGCCTCGACTCTTATACAAAGTCCAACTGTTAGATTGGTGCAATATGGATAGTGAAAGCCATAAAACCACGGCGGAAAAACTGGTCTATATGGCCAATCAGATTGCAACCTTCTTTCACTCTCAACCGATGGATGAGGCAGCGGCGGGTGTTGCCGAGCATATCAACCACTTCTGGGAACCGCGCATGCGCCAGCAGCTTTTCGGCATACTGGAACAGCCGGACAACGGTCTGGATCCCTTGGTCCTTGAAGCTGCAAAGCAGATACGCAAGCCGGGCACCGTTTCGGCCTGATCCAATTTAATCGCTTGTTTTCTAATGCAAACCTTGGGAGGGGCATTGTATGTCGGCAATTGACCAAACAGCAGAAGGTTCGGTAGGAACCGCTGGAATTCTCGACCGCGAGCGCATTATCGCCAAGGCGGGTTTCAATCGATGGCTCGTCCCGCCAGCCGCTTTGGCAATTCATTTATGTATCGGCATGGCCTATGGGTTCAGTGTTTTCTGGCTGCCATTGTCCCGCTCGATCGGGATTGAACAATCCGTCGCCTGTGCTGATCTCAACCTTGTAACGGCTCTCTTTACGACCAGTTGTGACTGGCGTGTCAGCGATCTCGGCTGGATATACACGCTGTTCTTTGTGCTCCTAGGCTGTTCCGCAGCAATTTGGGGCGGTTGGCTGGAGCGCGCAGGCCCTCGCAAGGCGGGTCTTGTTTCAGCCCTCTGCTGGTGCGGCGGCATGGTCATAGCAGCCATCGGCATCATGACACATCAATTGTGGCTGATGTGGCTTGGCGCTGGCGTTATCGGCGGTATCGGCCTTGGGCTTGGCTATATTTCTCCGGTGTCGACCTTGATCAAATGGTTTCCGGATCGACGCGGCATGGCAACAGGCATGGCGATCATGGGCTTTGGTGGCGGTGCGATGATCGGAGCGCCACTGGCCAATCTTCTGATGAATTACTTCAAGACACCGGAATCTGTTGGCGTTTGGCAGACTTTGCTTGTCATGGCCGCCGGTTATTTTGTTTTCATGATGTGCGGCGCATTTGGCTATCGTATTCCTCCTGCAAATTGGCGCCCAGAGGGCTGGACCCCGCCCGTTAACGGCAAGGCCATGATTACCACGCGTCACGTCCATTTGCGGGATGCGCACAAGACCAAGCAATTCTGGCTCATTTGGGCCGTACTATGCCTCAACGTATCGGCTGGCATCGGCGTGATCGGCATGGCTTCGCCAATGCTTCAGGAGATATTTGCAGGCAAGCTGATTGGCTTCCCCGATGTCAGTTTTACGCAACTGGACGCATCGCAAAAAACTGCGGTAGCAGCTATCGCGGCTGGTTTTACCGGTTTGCTTTCACTGTTCAACATTGGCGGACGCTTCTTCTGGGCGTCACTTTCCGACCGTCTCGGCCGTAAGGCAACCTACTACACCTTCTTTGCGCTGGGCATAGCGCTGTATGCCTTGGCACCGACCGCAGCACATATGGGAAGCCAGGCGCTGTTTGTTGCTATTTTCTGCGTGATCTTGTCGATGTATGGCGGTGGCTTTGCTACTATACCGGCCTACCTAGCCGATATATTTGGAACGCAGTTTGTTGGAGCTATTCATGGCCGCTTGCTGACCGCTTGGGCGACTGCCGGTATCGTGGGACCCGTCGTGGTCAATTACATCCGTGAATTCCAGATCAGTGCGGGTGTCCCGCGTGATCAGGTCTATGATCGAACAATGTATATCCTGGCTGGCATGTTGGCGCTCGGTTTGGTAGCCAATCTGTTCGTGCGGCCATTGGCAGACAAATGGTTCATGTCGGATGCAGAAGTTGCTGCGCTACAGGCCAAGACAAAGGTCGTGGAAGCGGGCACAAGCGGATCATTCGGCATAGGTCATGGCGGTCTCGACGTAAAGGCGGCAATTGCCTGGGCAGCTGTTGGGATCCCGATCCTGTGGGGTGTTTGGGTTACCATCAAACAGGCCATCATTCTCTTCCAGTGAGCAATTGCTCCAGCTCGAAGTAAAAAGGCCCTTCGGGGCCTTTTTACTGTAACAATGTCATAGATTTCAGCCGTAAGTTGCATGGTCTGTTGACAAGTCACGACGAAGTTTAAAGAGTGCCCAACATCAGGATCAGTAGTGGCGTTGGGAGGACGATATGTCTGTGCGCGCAAGGTTTGGGCTTCTGGCTCTTCTCCTCACATTTTTTACCCCCATCTTACCGGCGGGGGCCGCGGAAATTAACCGCGATATCGTCACTACGAAGGATAGCGATTATTTCGGGTTTGATCTGCGCACAGAGGAAGATGTTACGCTGGATCAATGCGAAACCGTCTGTCTTGCAGATCAGGCGTGTAAAGCCTTCACCTACAACCCCAAGGTAAAGTGGTGCTTCCTGAAATCAGACTTCAAGGAGCTCAAGAGCTTCCCGGGTGTCTTTGCCGGAAAGGTCGTGGAGACCTCAGTCGAACCGGATATTGGCGCCGCTCCTAAAGTGCAGTTTGTTTCGGAGCAGTTCATCACCGATGCACGTGAGATCAAAGCCAATCTGTCGGCAACCGATGCTCAAAAAGCGATGGGTTTTGACAAGCTTATCGAGCTTGCAAGAAACAGCGCAGTTCCTACCTCCCTCGAGAATTATATGGCTGCCTTGTCGCTCGCACCCGGCAATGAAGACATATGGCTGGAGCTTGCAAAAGCTGGAAATGTTGGAGGCGATCGCTACAGGGGTGGTCAGTCTGCGTTAGCTGCTTTTAATGCCTATCAATTGTCACGCACCACACAAAGCCGCGCAGAAGACCTTTCCGTCTTGGGAACGTCCCTGGAGATTGCGCAAAATTACCGGGCGGCAATCAATGCCTATAAGGCAAGCTTGGAACTGGTTGAAGCAAAGACAGTTCGGGCAGCACTCAATGATCTGCAGGCGCGTCAGGGCTTCCGCGTGGTCAATCACACAATTGATGCTGACAGTGCGACAGCACGTGCCTGCGTTCAGTTCTCAGAACCATTGGTAAAAATGGGGACGGATTACACGCCCTTCGTCACACTGAACGGCGTGCCGGCGAAAAGCGTTGAAGCCAAGGGTAGTGAGATCTGCGCCGAAGGTCTGACACATGGTGAACGCTACAAGCTCGCGCTGCGTGCCGGTCTTCCTTCATCGGTGGGTGAATCTTTGGAGCGGCAAGTCGACCTTGATATTTACGTCAAGGACCGCACAGCCATGGTTCGGTTTACGGGTGACAGTTTCGTTTTGCCCAGCACGGCCCGTCGCGGCATTCCTATTGTGTCTGTCAATACCAGCAGCGCCAAGCTGAAACTCTACCGCATCGGCGATCGCGGTATTGCGCCTTTGCTGACGAGTTCGCAATTCCTTACGCAATTGGAAGGTTACAGTGCTCAAAGACTGCAGGACGAGGCAGGTGAAGCCATTTGGGAAGGCACGATTGATATTCAGACCGACTTGAACAAGGACGTTGTCACCAGCTTCCCTGTCGATGAGGCCTTGCCGCAGCGCAAGCCCGGCGTTTATGTGCTAACTGCCGTATCACCTGAAGCAAAGCAGGATGATTGGGCAGCGCTGGCAACCCAATGGTTCGTCGTTTCAGATATTGGTTTGTCGACATATACAGGTACTGATGGTCTGAACGTATTTGTGCGCTCGCTTGCCAGTGCCCAGCCGCTTATCGGCGTTGAGTTGCAGCTGCTTGCCAAGAACAACGAAATTCTCGGCACCGCGACAACCGATACGGATGGTCGTGCAACGTTCAGTGCGGGGCTAATGCGCGGCACTGCGGCCATGGTTCCCGCCGTAATCACCGCCCGCAACGGTGATGCCGATTATGTCTTTCTGGACATGACCCGAGCCGGTTTCGACCTTTCGGATCGCGGTGTTACGGGCCGCGCGGCTCCTGGCGCTATCGATATTCTGGCTTGGACCGAGCGTGGCATCTACAGGGCAGGTGAAACGGTCCACGTTTCGGCTCTCGCGCGTGACAACGCTGCAAATGCTATCGAGAAACTGCCACTCACTTTCGTATTCAAGCGTCCAGATGGCGTAGAAGATCGCCGGATGGTTAGTGATGGAGAGAATTTGGGCGGCCACACGCTGGATCTGGCTTTGCAGGCCAATGCCATGCGCGGCACGTGGACGATGCAGATATTCACCGACCCAAAGGGGTCTTCAATTGCGGAAAAGCAATTCATGGTCGAGGATTTCGTGCCCGACCGTATCGAGTTCGATCTGACAAGCGACGCCAAATCATTGGAGATCGGCCAGCCCGCATCTGTCACTATTGACGGGCGCTATCTATACGGCGCTCCTGCTGCGGGTTTGTTTGCGGAAGGCGAGGTCATTCTCAAGCCCACGCGCGAAAGAGAGGATTTCAAAGGGTACTTCTTCGGGTTGGCCGACGAACAGGCAAGTGAACCAGTATCCGTGCCGATCGAAGCTGCCGAAGCATTGGACGAAAACGGCAAGGCGACGTTTGACGTGACCATTGCCGATGCTCCTTCGACAACACAATTATTGAATGCAAATGTGGTTGTACGATTGAAGGAAGCAGGCGGACGCGCTGTTGAGCGTTCATTGACGCTGCCAGTCAAATCCGAAAGCTCGATGATTGGGATCAAGCCGGAGTTTTCCGGCGATCTCAGCGAGAATTCCGTTGGCAAGTTTAACGTCATAGCGCTTGATGCAAATGGGCAGAAGCAGGCCATGCAAGGTCTGTCATGGAAGCTGCTGAGCGTCGAGCGGAACTATCAGTGGTATCGCGACGGTAGCTCGTGGAAGTACGAGCCTATTTTGTCGACCAAGCAGGTTGCCAATGGCACAGTTGATGCCACCACGGATGGCGGGGCGATTTCAGTTCCCGTGACATGGGGACGTTTCCGGTTGGAAGTGGAAACAGCTGCTGCGGATGGTCCCACATCAAGCGTCGAATTCGACGCTGGTTACTATGTTGAAGCCGCATCGACGGAAACACCTGACGGCCTCGAAATTGCGCTGGACAAGGAGCAATATGCGCCTGGTGATACCGCCAAGCTGAAAGTTTCCTCGCGTTTCGCTGGCGAATTGCTGGTGACAGTCGGCGCTGAAAGCCTGCTGGCAACGACCAGAGCCAGCATTGGCGCGGAAGGCGGCGAAGTTGATATTCCTGTCACCGCCGATTGGGGTGCAGGAGCCTATGTCACGGCCACGTTGTTCCGTCCGGGCGATGCACAGGAAACGCATATGCCCATGCGAGCCATCGGTATTAAGTGGCTGAATGTGAATCCCGGCGATCGCAAGCTGGCAGTCAAGCTTGAAGCTCCGGAAAAAACCGAGCCACGCCAACCACTCAACATCGCATTGCAGGTTGCAGGCGCTGGCGCAAATGAGAACGCATTTGTTTCCGTGGCTGCAGTGGATGTCGGAATTCTTAATCTGACTCGTTACGAGGCTCCTGATCCTGATAACTGGTATTTTGGCCAGCGTCAGCTTGGGCTCGAAATCCGCGATCTCTATGGGCGTCTGATTGATAGTTCGCAGGGCGCAACAGGGAAACTGCGTACCGGCGGCGACGGCGCTCAAATGCCGATGCAGGGTAATCCTCCAACTGAAAAGCTCGTCGCATTCTTCTCCGGGCCCGTAAAGCTTGATGCGGAAGGTAAGGCGAACGTCAGTTTTGATATCCCGCAGTTCAATGGCACGGCGCGGGTCATGGCTGTCGCCTGGTCCAAATCCGGCGTTGGGCATGCCACCTCTGACGTGATTATCCGTGACCCGGTGGTAGTGACAGCAAGCCTGCCAAAATTCCTGACGCCTGGCGACAAAGCATCCTTGCGGCTTGATATAGCCAATACCGACGCGCCTGCTGGTGAATATCAGGTGCAGGTCACCGGCAATCCTGCCGTCGAGGTAGAGCAGCCCGGCGCATCGCAGGCGATCAACCTGACCGCTGGCGGCAAATTCGACCTTACCTTGCCGCTTGTTGGCGTTCATCCCGGCGATGGCGTTGTCTCGGTGAAACTGTCAAATACCGCCGGCATGTCGCTTGAACAAACGCTCAATCTTCCGGTTCGTCCAGCAACATTGCCGATGACTGTGCGCAAGCCAATCAAGCTTGCACCCAATGCCAGTGTCAAAGTGGACAGTGAATTGCTTGCCGGGAGTATCCTGCAGGGCGCTTCGGTTAGCCTCAACGTTACACGATCAACGGCGTTCGACATTCCTGCTCTGCTGATGACGCTTGATCGCTACCCTTATGGCTGCGCCGAACAGACCACCAGCCGCGCCTTGCCTTTGCTATATATGAGCGAACTGGCAAAGAAATCGGGTATAACTGATGATGGCGATGTTCAAAAACGCGTTCAGGAAGCCATATACCGCGTGCTTGCCTATCAGTCTTCGTCCGGCAGTTTCGGCCTGTGGAGCCCAGGTTCGGGCGATCTTTGGCTCGATGCCTATGTCACGGATTTCCTGACACGAGCACGCGAACAGAAATATGACGTGCCGGAACAGGCGCTGGTTCAGGCGCTGGATAATCTCCAGAATTCGTTGAGCTATGACGTGAATGTCAAGGATCAAGGAAATGAAATAGCCTATGCGCTCTACGTATTGGCCCGCAATCGCAAGGCCGCAATCAGCGATCTTCGCTACTATGCCGATACGATGCTTTCGGAGTTTCCGACGCCCCTTGCAAAAGCACATATAGCTGCTGCGCTTTCGCTTTATGGCGATGGTCAGCGCTCGCAAAGCATTTTCACCGATATTGTCGGTAAGACATCGTTGTTGAGCAATGTCAGCCTGGTGCGCTCCGATTATGGTTCATCCTTGCGTGATGGCGCTGCCGTTCTTGCTCTGGCAGCCGAGAGCCGCCCGGTTCCGGCTATCATTCCGCAACTGTCAAAAATCGTTGCTGAACAATGGGAAAGCGCTCGGTACACCAGCACCCAGGAACAGACATGGATGCTCCTTGCTGCGCGTGCAATTCAAGACGGAGACAGCGATCTGAAGCTCGATATTAACGGTGTAGCCCATGCAGGTAGTTATGCATCACAGCTTACAGGCGAAGAACTGATTGCGTCGCCCGTGACAGTTACGAACACTAGCTCCGCTCCGCTTTCCGCAGTTGTCACTACGGTTGCTGCACCGTCGCAGCCCCTGCCGGCGGGCGGTGATGGGTTTAATATTGAACGCACCTATTACACGCTTGATGGTAGCGAGGCCAACGTCACAGAGGCCAAGCAGAATGAGCGCTATGTCGTTGTTTTGAAGATAACAGAGAACAATAGATGGCCCTCGCGTGTTCTGGTTACGGATCTGTTGCCCGCTGGTTTTGAGATCGACAATCCCGGCTTGGTCAATAGTGCCAGCTTGACCAATTTTGACTGGATAGGTGAGGTCGAGGCGGCTCACACGGAGTTCCGTAGTGATCGTTTCGTTGCTGCGTTTGATAGGGTCGCCAGCGATAATAGCGAAATTACGCTTGCTTACGTTGTTCGCGCCGTCACACCGGGCAATTACAGCCATCCTGCCGCTAGCGTCGAGGACATGTATCGCCCGCAATTTTCTGCCCGCACTGCCTCTGGCCGCATGGAGGTCGTCGAAGCACAATAATGCTTACGTGGCGGACATTCTGCATCGGCGTTTCTGCCAATCTTGTGTTGGCGACCCTGTTGGCCTTTGGACTCGACGCGGCGGATCATGCGTTCCCGCCGCCTCTTGAAAAAGCGCGCGAGGTCTCAACTGAAGTGGTTGACGCGGATGGCCAGTTGTTGCGTGCCTTTGCAACTACTGAAGGCCGGTGGCGACTGGGTACAAAAACCAAGGATGTTGACCCGCAATTTGTGCGTATGCTGATCGCCTATGAGGATCAGCGCTTCATGGACCATCGGGGCGTTGATCCTCTGGCCTTGGGACGGGCTGCCTTCCAGCTGGTCACTAATGGACGCATCGTCTCTGGTGCGTCTACCTTATCAATGCAGGTTGCCCGGCTTATCGAGCCTCGTGAAGGCCGGTCGCTTACGGCAAAGTTTCAGCAAGTCGTGCGGGCGTTGCAGATCGAGCGCCGCTTAAGCAAATCGCAGATTCTCGATCTCTATCTGACGCGCGCTCCTTACGGAGGTAATCTTGAAGGCGTTCGCGCGGCAAGCTTGAGCTATTTCGGCAAGGAACCACGTCGCTTGAGCGTTTCGGAAGCAGCATTGCTGGTTGCCCTGCCGCAATTACCGGAAAAGCGAAGGCCAGACCGTAATGCTGGTGCGGCGACAAATGCGCGAGAACGCGTTCTCAAACGCATGGCGGTGGAAAAAATTGTCGGGGAGGGCGAGGCTGAACGCGCAGGCTTGATCCCCGTCTCCTCCCGCCGTCTGCAACTCCCCGCCCTTGCAGCTCACCTTGCAGAAGCTGCCGCAAAAAAAGAACCGCAAGTCAAACGTCATCAGACCACCCTGCGCCGTAAGGTTCAGGAGGGACTGGAAACTGTTGCGCGTGATGCAGCTGTGAAGCTCGGTCCGAAACTGTCTGTCGCCATGGTGATGGCTGATGCCCGCACTGGCGAAATCGTTGGAGAAGTTGGTTCCGCCGATTATTTTAATGCCAGCCGTTCGGGCTGGATAGATATGACGCGCATCAATCGTTCGCCGGGATCGACGCTGAAGCCCTTCATTTATGGGCTTGCCTTTGAAGATGGTCTGGTCAGCCAGGAAACGATGATTGAAGATCGTCCCACAGACTTTTTCGGCTATCGGCCGCGCAATTTCGATATGAGCTATCAAGGTGATGTCAGCGTCAGGCAGGCATTGCAATTGTCGCTGAATGTGCCAGCGGTGCGTCTGCTCGATGTGGTTGGGCCAACGCGTTTGATGGTTCGTTTCCGCCGCGCTGACGTGCGTCCGGTTCTGCCAGCCAATGAGGCCCCCGGATTAGCAATTGGACTTGGCGGCGTCGGTACGACGTTGAAAGATCTTGTCCAGCTCTATGCTGCGCTGGCCAATCAGGGCAGGCCAGTACAGTTAGGGGACGGTATCCGGGAAAAGCCCGCGGTCATTGAGGGTGAGCCTTTGCTTGAACCTGTCGCTGCCTGGCATATTGCCGATATCCTGTCCGGCGTCATGCCGCCTTTGGGCGCGGGCCAGCGTGGCATCGCGTACAAGACTGGTACAAGCTATGGTTATCGTGACGCTTGGTCAGTGGGCTTTGATGGGGCTTATGTACTTGGTGTTTGGGTAGGGCGGCCGGATAATGGGGCTGTCCCGGGCATAACAGGGTTCGCCTCCGCAGCGCCTATCCTGTTTGAGGGTTTTGCCAAATCCGGCATTGCAATAACGCCTTTGGCCCGTGCACCGGCTGGAGCAGCGCGAGTTGCACAGGCGGAATTGCCCATAAGTCAACGCCGGTTTTCCATGACGCCAAGCGGGCTTCTCGCCTCTTCAACACGGGAACCCGCGCCGCAGATAATTTATCCACCGGAAGGTGCGCGAGTCGATCTTGGTGCCAAGCACGGAGGCCAGATAAACCCGCTCATATTGAAGCTGCAAGGCGGCAGAGCGCCGTTCCGTTGGCTGGCCAATGGCAAGCCTTTGCCGGATATGTCGCGCAGACGGGTCAATCAATGGACGCCGGATGGTGGAGGATATTCGACTTTGACGGTTGTCGATTCGATGGGGCGGGCGGCTACTGTTCGCGTTTTCATAGACTGAAAAAGCGGCGCTGGAGGTCGCCGCTTTTCAGTCTTCTGTTTATCGGGCTTGAACCAGCGCCGAAATGATGCCGGATGTGATGCCGATCAGTACGTAATTATCGTCAGCTCTTACCCAGTGATAACCACGTGGCGGGGTCCGCAGGTGATAGCGATGATAGTCGCGCACCACGTTGCGACGATAGCTTGACGGTAGTGCATGACCGCGCGACCAGCGTGTTTTCTTCACAACGACCTTCTTGGTAACGATGCGCTTTTTGACGACATGTTCGCGTTGCTGGTCGTAATGGCGACCTTGGTCGTGTCGCTGCTGGGCGAAAGCTGCGGGCGGGGCTAGAAGTGATATGGCAATTGCTGCCAGAGCGATTTTTTTCATTTTCGTTTCCTCGTGAGCTGCATGGTTTGGGAAAGACCATGATTATTCAGACACGCAATGGTTGTATCTCTGGCGAGATGAACGAAAACTGAATGTGAACCTAAACAATTTGTAATGTTTTAAAGCACTTAGTGCGGATTGAACGTGGTCTTAACATCAGCCGTAGCGGCTGATGTTAAGTGGCGATGGGTCGACATCCGGGGATTTGCCAGATACCAGATCGGCGAGAACGCGGCCCGACCCGCATGCCATGGTCCATCCTAGCGTCCCATGGCCGGTATTGAGATAAAGATTGGAATATTTTGTCCCGCCGCCGATGATTGGCGGACCATCGGGCGTCATTGGGCGCAGGCCCGTCCAGAAACTTGCTTTTGAAATATCGCCGCCCTTGGGGAACAGATCGCCGACCGAATGAGCCAATGTTCCCCGGCGTGCTTCGCGCAATGTCAGGTCATAGCCGGAAATCTCAGCGGTGCCGCCGACGCGAATACGATCACCAAGGCGAGTAATTGCAACCTTGTAGCTTTCATCCATGACGGTCGAAACCGGCGCGCCAGCAGGATCGGTGATCGGAACGGTAATGGAATAGCCTTTCACCGGATAGACGGGAATATGCACCCCGATGCGACGTAGCAGGAAGGGAGAGTAGCTGCCAAACGCGATCACATAGGCATCAGCGGTCAGTTCTTCTGTTTCCGTCGAAACACTGGCGATCTTGTTCGTGCTCGTATTAATGGACGTGATCGTCGTGTTGAACCGGAAGGTCACACCCGCTTCGGCACAACGCGCCGCCAGCTTTTCGGTAAACATCTGGCAATCACCCGTTTCGTCGCCAGGCAATTGCAAGCCGCCGACAAACTTTCCGCGCACATTGGCCAATGCGGGCTCGGCTGCAATGCAGCCTTCTGGGTCAAGCAGATT
This sequence comes from Phyllobacterium sp. 22552, assembly GCF_052044585.1. Taxonomy (NCBI): domain Bacteria; kingdom Pseudomonadati; phylum Pseudomonadota; class Alphaproteobacteria; order Hyphomicrobiales; family Phyllobacteriaceae; genus Phyllobacterium; species Phyllobacterium sp. 22552. The sequence continues at coordinate 572,043 of NZ_JBQENG010000003.1, forward strand.
ATAAGGCACGCCAAACTGCTTCAGAACATCAATATCACCGCCGGTGCCATCATATTGGCTCTGGGTGCGGAAAAGCTGCAGCGTCCCTTGCGTGCGCTCATCATAGGTGATGCCGGTTTCTTCGCGAAGCGCCTTGAGACTATCGCGGCTATATTCTGCAACAGGCACCATCCGAGCCTTATTGCGCGCATAGCGTGCAGATGTGCAGTTGCGCAGCATTTTTGCCAGCCATAACGCCATATAGGGATCGAATTTCGGCCGCACGACAAGCGGGCCAAAATGCATCAGCATCCATTTGATGGCTTTTACCGGGACACCGGGACCTGCCCAAGGTGATGAGTATCCCGGTGAAATTTCTCCGGCATTGGCAAAGCTGGTTTCCTGTGCAGGTCCCGCTTGGCGATCCACCACCACAACTTCATGTCCTGCCTGCGCAAGATACCAGGCCGACGTGACACCGACGACGCCACTGCCAAGGACGAGAACTTTCATGAATGGGAACTCCTTCGAACCACACATCAGCCGCGAAAAGCAGGCTGTCAAACCGAATCGTACCTTGTGGGTTAGAACGCAGTCTTTCCAGTGTTTTCTTGGTGCTTGCGCTGAAATGTCATGGAGAATGCCGCCTTTTCCCAGGATGCCCAGAGTTTGCGGCGTCAAGCGTGTTGAAGCGGGGCGCCATGGTGCAAAGCTAGCGAGACGCTTGGGTTCATAAACCTGTCCATCGCCGACGTGACCGCAAATTCTGCGTGAGGCAATGACGGTTGAACAAAGTCTGCCGACCGTAGGTATAAGGCCGCCAGAAATCCAGGCAAAATAAAAGGCCGGGAAAACCCGACCTTCTCAAATTCATCTTTGCTATCAGTGCCAGTACATCCGTGGTCAAAGACCGCGAAGACGAATTATAATCAACCAGCCTGAAGCTGATCAGCAGTCATCTTGCCGGACTTGTTGTCACGGACCAATTCGAAGCTGATCTTCTGACCGTCATTGAGGCTGCGCATACCAGCGCGCTCAACTGCGGAGATGTGAACGAACACGTCTGCCGAACCGTCATCAGGTTGAATGAAGCCGAAGCCCTTTGTGGAATTGAACCACTTTACTGTTCCAGTGCTCATGATGAACCCTTTCAATGGAAATATCTTAATACAGGGCACGACGCGCCATGCAGTTTTTAGCTCGATTTTTGAAGAAGGATCTTTCAGAGCGCCTGAGACGCAATAAAACTGTTAACTAACTACCAAATACCGATATCACACATATAAGGCGAAGCACCTGTTTCGTCAATGCGGACCGCCAGAAATAAATATAAAGACTTTGCCAAGCCTAATATATCAATTAGCACATAAGAATTTTAACTGAAAACTATTTCTCGATTTCTGCGTGCAGAAAATCACAAATAGCTCCTTCAGTCTCGGCCTTGAGGTGCTCTGGCAGGCAGTAACTACTTGGCTTTTGTCGCCCGGGAGACTTTCGCCTTGGCTTTGGATTTAGGCGCTGCTTTTGGCGGTTGCGCCGCAAGTTCGGCTTCGTCGGCAGCTTCTTTCGCAAGACGAAGCGCTTTTAGCCGGGCTGTCTTGCTCTCCCACTTATTGGTCTCATCATTGATGATGGCGGAGGCGGCAGCTGTGGTAGCCAGACTTTTCTGCTCTGAGGGGCTGAGCACCCGCTTCGGGCGCACACCGACTTCGGGCAATTGTTTTGGACTATGTTTCATCGTGTCTCACATTGTTAGCTTACAATAATGACACGCGACGGCTGCCAAGTCTATCTTACAATCTTTTGACCGGACGGCCGCCATCCCCGGGCGAAACCATATGACATTGCCAAAGCTGCATATTCGATTTCGCGCAAAAGAAAGTCGCGCTCGGCTAAAAGAGCAGCCACGGTCGCCCTTGCATCACCCTGATGATAAGCGAGAGCTTCATCAATTTCATCTTCTGGTTGTCTCAAGATGGCGTTCATAGGAATCTCCTTTCCAAAAATACTGCCACAACCGAACATATTTGAAAAGGATTTTGTTCTCTTTTTGTTCCACAAAATGAGAACGTGCCGGGACATGGTTTGCCATGTTGGCCGGCACATATTGATTCAAGCTTTCGGCTTGCCCTTAGGCGTGGTTGCCTCTGCTTTTTTCATCATCGAGCTAAAAGGAACTTCTGCTTTCGCTGCGACCTTTTCCTTTTTTGGCTTGCGCGTTTCTTTGTTGCTGCGTTGCTGACCCTTGGCCATGGTGCCTCCTACCGGTTATACCAGGATACTTCACGGAATCAGTCGTTTGGAATGAATTGGCGGCCGAAACCTCTGACGCCGCGAAAAGCCAAGCCTGGCCAAAAGACGATTTACAATACAGAAGCTTAGAGGTTTAATTCGGGCGTGTCACGGGCTCAGTTTTTGATTGCGGCAGCCCTGCCGCTCTTATTTGCTCAATTTTGGAATATTCTTACGGATTGAGCATAAGCAGCAGTGCAATAAACACAGCAAATATTGCAAAATTGAACCAAAAATTGGCTGTTCGTGAGTACATTTTCGATCTCCTGCCTAGCCGCGCCGGGAGCATGCGCTTAACCCGATGCGGAGCGTTCAGCCTATGATAACGCCCACTACGCCAGACTTGTTCCAGCTTTGCGGAGCCGGAGGAGTTTCAGACCGAACAAAAGTCGAACCAATTAGCCATACAATGATTAAAAATATCACAGCGATTGCAGCCAAGAACAATAATCCAGTTAATTGTACTGGCTGCTGGTCATTATCAAGCATGGGATTCGTCTCAAAATTGTGACAATGGTCTAATACAACTTATGCGCGAATTATCAATCAGAACATCTGTCAATCTTCAGGATCAAAAGCACTGCCTTTTGATATTTGGCCTCGTACAACGTGATTGAAAATCATTTGTTCCGGTGAGGTATTGGAACATGAGTTAAAATTACTGACTTCTATTGCTCGTTCTATTTTGCTCTTAATAGGAGTTCTTGAAAGGGATGAATCACATGGCTTCGGCTACTGTTCTTGTTACCGGGTCCACGGGCTTTGTCGGAACTGAGCTTGTTCCGCTTTTGCTGGCATCGGGATATCGGGTGGTTGCCGCTGTGAGAGACGGAGCAACGGGTGTCGTTGCCGGAGTAAAAACTGTTCGTTTGCCAGTTCATGATGAGCCCGACGCCGCTTTCGAGACTATTCTGGATGGCGTCGATCATGTGGTTCATCTGGCAGCCATTGCGCATACAAGGCTGGAAAATGGCGCTGAAATATACAATGCAGTAAACCATGTTCTTCCAGCCAGACTGGCGAAGGCCGCGGATAAAGCCATTACAGGCAAGTTCATTTTCATGTCGTCAATAAGGGCGCAATGCGCCAATATTGCTCAGGGTGTCGTGCTTGAATCAGATGATCCACAGCCCACTGACGATTACGGGCGGGCGAAACGACACGCAGAAATCGACATAGCCAAATTCATGCCCCGGCGAAACTATACGATATTGCGGCCAGTCCTGGTTTACGGTGCCGGTGTAAAGGGCAATCTGGCGGCTTTGATAAAACTTGCGGCATTGCCGATCCCGCTTCCATTCAAATCCCTCGCCGGCAAAAGGTCTCTTGTTCATCGTTCGTCACTTTGTGACGCTGTAATTCATTGCCTCAATCAACCAAAAACCGATGGCGGAACCTTCATCGTCGCCGATAGTAGCCCGGTCACAGTTGCGCAGATACTTGTCGCCCTGCGTCGGGGTGTCAAAAGAAACCCCTCATTGTTCACATGTCCTGTCTGGATCATGGATATTGCGGCACGTATCACGGGGCAGCGCGATCGTTGGGCCACGTTGAACGGCGACCTTGTTGCCAGTTCAATGCTGTTGCAATCCACGGGGTGGAAGGCAGTAGAAAATACCGAGGGCGAGATTGAAAAACTGGCTGGCTGAACGAGCCAAAAGGTGCGATGCGAGCCTTCTCGACAGTTAGGCGGTAAAACGTCTCTTGGATATTCGCCAATCCGTGTTACATTATCTCCAACATTAATTGAAAAGCGCCTTGCTTTGCGTCCTTCGATGGTTCGCGCGGTGCTCAAAGGATAAAAGAGTGAAAGACCCCGAACTGGGTGCCTCATTGGCGCCGCATGGGGCGTCTGGTGGAATCAATGTGCCAAATGGTGCAAGTGATTCTGCCAAGAACGGGTCCGGACAACATGGTAATCCCGTGCAAGAGGTACAGGGTAGCCTTTCCGGTTCCGAAGAACGGCGCTTCGACCCGAACCCCAAGAAACGTGCGCGCCGCAGACGGCGTGGCAAGTCAAAGCAGGCTCCTGTTTTGGCGGAGAATGCCGTATCGACGGCTGCATCTGCGCCCGCCGCTGTCAGTCCAGCGGCCGCAGCCGCCAAACCAGCTAAAAAGCGACGGCCAAATCGCTTTCGCCGTCGTGGGCGCGCAGGCAATAAAGGCCCTGTGCAGAGCGCTGAAGCCAGCGTCGTCACCTTGCAAGTTCAGCCATCGGCAGCGGCACAGCCTGTAATTCAAGATGCGGTCCGTAAAGACAACCGGCACTCAGGAGCCGCGCTCTATGCCGCGCTGGATCTGGGTACGAATAATTGCCGGTTGCTCGTTGCTTCTCCCACGCGCCCCGGCCAGTTTCGGGTCGTGGATGCGTTTTCCCGCATCGTTCGTCTGGGCGAAGGGCTTGGCGCCACAGGCCGGCTGAACGAGAACGCAATGAATCGTGCCATTGAGGCATTGAAAGTTTGCCGGGACAAGCTTGATAGCCATGATGTGCGGCGTGCGCGCCTGATTGCAACCGAAGCCTGCCGACAAGCTTCAAATGGTGAAGAGTTTTTGGCGCGGGTAAAGGATGAAACGGGACTCGATCTCGAAATCATCAATCGCCAGACTGAAGCCCGGCTCGCTGTTTCCGGTTGCGGCACATTGGTCGAGCGGGAGACTGACGCGGTGGTCCTGTTCGACATTGGTGGCGGATCTTCCGAAATCGCATTGATTGACGTTTCCGAGCGTCGCTCACCCCGGTTGGCGGAGCACATCATAGCCTGGACCTCGCTGCCGGTTGGCGTGGTAACACTGGCGGAGCGCTTTGGCGGCCGCGACGTGACGACGGATAATTTCGCGGTCATGGTCGATCACGTTGCTGAACTCATCAATGAATTTACAGAGCGTCACAAGCTTGGCGATCTGGTAAAAAGCCAGAATTTCCATTTGCTTGGAACGTCCGGCACCGTAACGACGCTGGCTGGTATTCATCTCGGACTGGAGCGCTATGATCGCCGCCGTATTGATGGCATCTGGATGCAAAATGACGATGTGACTGAAATGACGAGCAGACTATTGTCGTGGAGTTTTGACGAGCGTGTCGCAAATCCTTGCATTGGTGCTGATCGTGCTGATCTTGTACTTGCCGGTTGCGCAATTCTAGATGCCATCCGCAATGTGTGGCCCAGCCAGAAATTACGCGTTGCGGATCGTGGCCTTCGCGAAGGTATTTTAACCGAACTCATGTCGCGCGATGGCGCGTGGCGCAACCGCTGGCTTCGTCCCAGCGCATAAGCAAGATTAGGCGCGATTGATATAGCGCGGAAAACAGGGTCCCAGATGGCTAAGACGACAACAGGCGGACGCGGCGGCACAGGCACGCGCGGGCTGCACACCAAGATCAAGAAGAAGGCCGGGACGATCAAGGAATCCTCGCGCCGTTGGCTTGAGCGCCATATTAATGATCCCTACGTCCAGCGATCAAAGGCGGATGGCTATCGGTCCCGCGCCGCCTATAAACTCATCGAAATCAATGATCGTTACAAGATCTTGAAAAAGGGTCAGCGCATTATCGATCTCGGCGCTGCTCCGGGCGGATGGAGCCAGATAGCTGCTTCCATCGTGGAATCGCCCGCACATCAGCCGACAGTCGTTGGCATTGACTATCTGCATATTGATCCGCTGCCGGGTGTTACCTTGCTTGAGATGGATTTTCTCGACGACGCTGCACCGGAAAAACTGATTGAAGCTTTGGGTGGGGAGCCTGATATCGTGATGTCTGATATGGCAGCTCCAACAACGGGCCATCGCCGTACCGATCATATCCGTACAACGCACCTATGCGAAGTTGCCGCCGATTTTGCGGTGTCTGTTCTGCGCCCGGGTGGCCACTTCCTGACCAAGACCTTCCAGGGCGGCACGGAAAATGAGGTACTGACACTTCTCAAGAAGCACTTCAAATCCGTGCATCATGTCAAGCCGCCAGCTTCCCGTGCAGAGTCGGTCGAACTTTATCTTTTGGCCCGAGACTTCAAGGGCAGAGACGTCTGATTGCTATTCGGCAGGCGAAACAACCTTGATTCGTGGCCGATGGCCGGAAACCTCCGCCCCGGCGTCCGCTTTCAAGCCGCGAAATGACAGGCAAGCAAGTCCGGAAACCGCGGCAACGATAAAGAATGCCGTATGAAAGTCTGATAGTTGCAGCGGCCCTCCATGCAACTTTGTAGACACTTCAAGAATGCCGCCAGCGACAGCAACACCCAGGGCTATCGAAATTTGCTGTGCGACAGAACTGATTGGAGTGGCCTGACTGGTCTGTTCATTGGGAATATCCGCATAGGCCAGCGCATTTGTTCCGGTGAAAAACAGCGAACGGAAAAAACCGCCGGCGAGCAATAATAGGATCATCAGCCAATAGGGCGTTGCCGGCGTGAAAAGCCCGTTGACCGCGATAAAGACCGCCGCGACGACGGACCCATACATGAGCGAGTTGCGAAAACCGGTCTTGGCGTAGAACCATTTTGTCACAAGCTTCATGCTCATCGCTCCCAAAGCTGACACGAATGTAATCATGCCTGACTGGAAGGGCGTCATGCCGAAGCCGATCTGAAACATGAGCGGCAGCAGGAAAGGGACAGCGCCGACGCCAATACGAAACAGGCTGCCACCAACGATGGATGCCCGGAACACCTGGTTTTTGAAAAGATCGAGCGCCAGCAAAGGCTCTGGCTTGTTGCGCGCGTGAAAAAGATAAAGAACGGTAGATACAAGTCCAACGGCAAGTGTTGTCAGCCCTACCCATGAGGGCAGCGCAGGCAGGCTGACAACCGACAACCCAAATACGACACCGGAAGCGGCGATTCCGCTCAAAAAGAAACCGATAACATCAAGCGGCCGCCGTACCAGTGTTTCCACGGAAGGCAGGTAGCGTGTGGCAAACCAGATCCCGATTATTCCAATCGGCACGTTGATCAGGAAGATCCAGTGCCAGCTGAAATAGGTCGTGAGAAAACCTCCGACGGGCGGGCCCAATAGCGGTCCGATCAGCGCAGGCATGGTCAGCCACGCCATTGCCCCCACAAGCTCATTGCGCGGCGTTGATCGCACAAGAACGAGACGCCCCACCGGTGTCATCATTGCGCCGCCGACGCCTTGAAGAAAACGCGATACGACAAAGGCCAGCAGCGAATTTGATACCGCGCAGGCGATGGAACCGAGAACAAACACCACGATCGCGGCACGAAACACGTTTTTTGCACCGAACCTGTCTGCCATCCACCCGCTTACGGGGATGAAAACCGCAAGCGAGACGAGATAGGCGGTCAATGCCAGCTTCAGTGCAATGGGGCTCGTCCCAATGTCCGCCGCGATGGCTGGCAGGGATGTCGAAATAACAGTCGAGTCCATCTGCTCCATGAAGAGGGCGACGGCGAGGACGAGTGGAATGACACGGTTCAAAATCTAATCCAGTTCTCAAAGCATTGAGAAAGCGGGTCCGGCGCCGGACAACAGCTCATGAGCGATGCGATAGCACCGGCATTGCTGGTGCTCAAGCCGCGATCAAACAGAAGTGATCTACGCATGTCTTTGTTTTTGGTCTTTCCGCGCTACAACCTGAAAAGCATTCGCACCTCAAGGAGATTGATCCATGTCGACATTTGAGATTTCGCGCCGCGATCTGTTTCTGGCTTCCACTGCGATGGCTGGAGGACTGGCATCAGCCAGTATTATGGGCACCGCTGAAGCTGCCGTGCCGCATTCGGATATACAATCCCCCGGCTTCAAGCGTTTCAAACTTGGTGACTTTGAAATAACCACCTTGCTTGACGGTTTGCGCCCGGGAGACGGGCCTCATCCGACTTTCGGAGCCAATCAAACCCAGGAAACAGTTGCAGAGCTTATGCGCAATAATTTTCTGCCGGAGACCAAGTTCGTCAATGGCTTCACCCCTGTCTTGATCAATACCGGTTCTGACGTCGTGTTGGTTGATACCGGTTTTGGCGTTGGCGGGCGTGAAAATGGTCTGGGCCAGTTGGAAAACAACATGAAAGCAGCCGGATATACGCCGGATGCGGTCACCGTCGTTCTCATCACCCATATGCACGGAGATCATATTGGTGGGCTGATGAATGGCGATAAACCGGCTTTTGCCAATGCGCGTTATGTAGGCGGCCAGATCGAATATGATTTCTGGACAGATGCCGCACGCACAGGAACGCCCGCTGAAAATAACGCGAAAGCGGTCAATGCCAAGGTCAAGCCGCTTGCCGACAAATTTACCTTTATCAAGGCTGGCGATGAGGTTGTGCCGGGTATTACCAGTGAAGCAGCCTATGGCCACACGCCGGGTCACATGATTTTTCATGTAGAGTCGGCAGGCAAGCGCCTGGTTTTGACAGCCGATACCGCCAATCACTATGTGGCGTCGCTGCAACGTCCTGAATGGGAAGTGAGCTTTGACGGCGACAAGGCAATGGCCGCAGAGACCCGTAAGAAGGTTTTCGATAAGATTGCCGCTGATAAAGTACCATTCATCGGCTACCACATGCCTTTCCCGAGTGTTGGTTATGCGGAAAAGCTGGAAACGGGCTATCGCTTCGTGCCTGCGACCTATCAATTCGACGTTGGGTGACGGGCATTTCTGCTTTGGCAATTGCAAGATTATGTGTCTGAACAGGGCGTAAAGGGCCAGCAGTTGCGTTTACGGCTTTTCAAACTGATATAAGCATGTTACCAGCCCGTGCCAATTCACTTGAATAGACCTTGATCGACGCTCCACTTCACGTGGCGCGTCCTTTAGTCGTATTAGCCGTATGTTAGGAATTGGTAATGGCAAAAATCGTTGAATCCGCAACAGGCGCACTTGCACTGACATTTGATGATGTCCTGCTGCAACCCGGTCATTCCGAAGTTATGCCTGGCCAGACGGATATCCGCACCCGTATCGCAGCTGACATTGAGCTGAACCTGCCTCTCTTGTCTGCCGCCATGGATACTGTCACCGAGTCGCGCCTTGCAATCGCTATGGCGCAGGCTGGGGGCATGGGTGTCATCCATCGCAATCTGACACCGGAATTGCAGGCCGAAGAAGTCCGGCAGGTCAAGAAGTTCGAATCCGGTATGGTCGTAAATCCGGTCACCATCGGCCCGGATGCAACGCTCGCCGATGCGCAGGCGTTGATGCGTGCCCATGGCATTTCCGGCATTCCGGTTGTCGAGAATGCGGGTGAGGGTAGCCGCAAGCCTGGCCGCCTCGTCGGTATCCTGACCAATCGCGATGTGCGTTTCGCATCGGATCCGGCGCAGAAAATCTATGAGCTTATGACGCGCGAGAACCTGATTACTGTTCGCGAGAACAATGTTCAGCACGAAGAAGCCAAGCGATTGCTTCATCAACACCGCATTGAGAAGCTGCTGGTCGTAGACAATAAAGGCCACTGTGTCGGCCTGATTACCGTCAAGGATATGGAAAAGTCGCAGCTTAACCCGAATGCAGCAAAGGATGCGCAGGGCCGTTTGCGCGTTGCCGCTGCTTCCAGTGTTGGCGAAGATGGTTTTGAACGCGCCGAACGCCTCATCGCCGCAGGTGTCGATATTCTTGTCATCGACACAGCGCACGGTCATTCCCAGCGTGTGCTTGATGCGGTTACCCGCGCCAAGAAAATGTCAAATGCCGTGCGGATCATTGCCGGTAACGTCGCCACCGCTGCCGGAACACAGGCTCTGATCGATGCGGGCGCCGATGCGGTCAAGGTTGGTATTGGACCCGGCTCAATCTGCACCACGCGTATCGTGGCCGGTGTTGGTGTGCCGCAGCTTTCCGCCATCATGTCGGCGGTGGAGGCTGCACAGAAAGCCGATATTCCAGTTATTGCCGATGGCGGTATCAAGTATTCGGGCGATTTCGCCAAGGCGCTGGCTGCCGGCGCATCTGCTGCCATGGCCGGCTCTGCGCTTGCTGGCACCGAAGAAAGCCCCGGTGAAGTCTATTTGTATCAGGGCCGTTCATTCAAAGCCTATCGCGGCATGGGCTCCGTCGGCGCAATGGCACGCGGCTCGGCAGATCGCTATTTCCAGGCGGAAGTGCGCGATGAGCTAAAGCTTGTTCCAGAAGGCATTGAGGGTCAGGTCGCCTATAAGGGCCCGGTTTCTGGCGTTCTGCATCAGCTTGCTGGCGGCCTGCGCGCTTCCATGGGTTATGTGGGTGCAAAAAATCTGGAAGAATTCCGCGAAAAGGCTACATTCGTCCGTATTACCAATGCTGGTCTGCGCGAGAGCCACACCCATGATGTCACCATCACCCGTGAAAGCCCGAACTATCCTGGCGGCAACTGATCATCTGAAAGGTGAGGGCGATGTCTGACATCTCCCTCCAAGCCCATTTTTCGGCCATGGCGCGCAACAGCGCCTGGTCAAATCATCGATTGCTGACTGCCTGTGAGCAGTTATCACCTGCCGAATTTGCTCAAGAGCGCACCAGTTTCTTTCCCTCGATACAGCTGACCCTTAATCATAACCTGATCGTCGATCACATATATATGGCTGATATGATCGGCGTTGGTCGGGCGAATATTGGTTTGGAAGGCGACGTACCATTTCCTGCTGCCAGCGACTTGAAGAAGGCACAGGAGGAATTTGATAAGTCGCTTATCGATTTTTGTGACGGGTTGAGCGCTGCTGACCTTGCCCGGGTTATATCCATCACATGGAGAACCGGAGACACATCTCGCGAACCGATTTCTCTCGTCCTGTCGCATCTGTTCGTGCACCAGATTCACCACCGCGGGCAGGCCCATGCCATGCTGGCCGGGACAAACGTTCCGCCGCCGCAGCTTGATGAATTCTTTCTCAATTACGACGAGCCACGAAGAACAGGCGAGCCCTATACTTGAAATGCCGCAACCTTCTTTGTTGACAGACAAGACCTGCCGGATTGTGCTAGATAATTCATAATACTGCTGGGGTTGGCCATAACCAATCCATGCAGGCGTGTCACTCTTTGCGTTGATGGCAGCCCATGACCGTTTTACCTTCTTCATTGCTGAAAGTACTGATTAGTGTTTTTGCGGTGCTGTTCTTATTGACGTCACCAGTTTTTGCTCAGAGTGCACCAGCTGCCGAGCCGACCACACCGACGAAAGTTGACCAGTTTATCCAGCTGCTGTCCGACCCCGAAGTGAAGACATGGCTGGAAAAGGAGCTGGCAAAACCGGCACCTCCTGTGGCTACCGGTACAGTGACACCAGAATCCGCGACCATGACAAAATCCATGGTCTCGTCTTCTCTCGACACGGTGAAACAGCATATTGAACGCACCGCCAGAACAATCCCGGACCTGCCGAGACAGTTCATGCAGGCGCGTTCCACAATTATGTCCGAGCTGAGCGACCGCGGTCTCTTGGGTGTATTCCTGCTGGTAGGTATTTTTATTGCTGCCGGTATCGCATTGCAGAGACTGGTTTACCGCCTGACAGTGCGATATCGTCGATGGCTCATCAGCTTATCGAAAGATACGCCGCAGGGCAGGGCGAAGAAAATCAGCGCCCGTTTTCTATACTCCGGCCTCATGATCCTTGCCTTCAGCGTCGGCAGCACAGGCGCATTCATGATTTTCGAGTGGCCGCCATTATTGCGTGAGATCGTGCTTGCTTACTTGACCGCTGCAACCGGCACATGGGCTGTCAATGTGTTCTGCAAGGCAGGATTGATCACATCCAGCATGCAGGTCGCACATTCGGAGGAAGTGCGGGCATTGCCAATATCAGACGAAACGGCCGATCACTGGAGCCATTGGCTTGTCATCATTGCCGGCTGGTTCCTGTTTGTGGATGCAACCTTCTCGCTGCTGCCGCTTTTGGGTCTGACCTCAGACGGGATTGTCGCACTGGCCATACCGGCAAGTTTTGTCCTGTTGTGTCTTGGGCTGGTTGCTATATGGCGCCGTCCGCGCGCTTCGGTTGCGGAGGGCAAAAAGCAGTTGGTCAGTCATGTTGCCGCGACATGGCTGATGACGGTCTATTTTATCGGACTTTGGTTGCTCCAGCTGACGGGAGCCTGGGTGCTTTTCTCGGTTGTCGCGCTTGCATTCGTGATCCCGCTGCTCGTCATCATAGCGCACAAGGCGGTCCATTTCATATTGCGGCCTGCAACAGCCGAAGCAGGGGGCGCAACTGTTCCCGCCGTTACGCTTGCGGTCGTTGATCGCGGCATTCGCGTCGCGTTGATCTTGCTTGCCATATTCATTACGGCCCGCATGTGGGGCGTCGGCATGTCCAGCATGCAGAACCTCCAAAACCCGACAACGACGCTGATTGTTCGCGGTATTGTCAATACGCTGGTCATCGCTCTTGCTGCAGACTTCGGCTGGAGCATCATAAAGGCATTGATCGAGCGCAAGCTTGGTGTCCATCATCACGCACAGGAAGAACATGCCGAGATCGATCCGCAGCAGGCACGGTTGCGTACTCTGTTGCCGATCATTTCCAATATTCTGTTCGCTTCTCTTCTGATCATGGCAATCCTGATGATCCTCTCTTCGATTGGTATTCAGATCGGACCGTTGATTGCCGGTGCAGGCGTCGTCGGTGTTGCTATCGGCTTTGGTGCCCAGACGGTCGTGAAGGATGTTATTTCAGGTGTTTTCTACCTTCTGGATGATGCTTTTCGCATTGGGGAATACATCAGCAGCGGGAAATATATGGGCACGGTTGAAAGTTTCAGCCTCCGCTCGATCAAGCTTCGCCACCATCGTGGTCCGGTTTTCACCATACCCTTCGGCGAGTTGGGAGCAGTGCAGAACCAGAGCCGCGATTGGACGATGGACAAGTTCAATATCACCGTAGGCTTTGACACAGATATTGAAGCTGCGCGAAAGTTGATCAAACGTGTGGGAGCTGAGCTTGCAACTGATCCAGAATTTGCCCCTTGGGTCATTGAACCAATCAAAATGCAGGGTATTCAGGAATTTGGCGAGTACGGCATAGTGCTGCGTATGAAGATGACGACAAAACCTGGCGGAGCCTTCGCAATGAAGCGCAAATTCTTCATCGCCGTGCGCAAGGCTTTCAAGGAAAACAACATTGAACTGCCTGTCCCAACTGTCCACGTGCAGAAAGGCGAAGAAACCGCACCGGTCGTGGCACAGAACCATACTGCGCGCCGCAAGCGCGCAGCCGTATTAAAGGCAGCTGAAGACGCCGCCTGATCTTATGGGATAATTTTGCGTGCCTTCAGATCATCGAAGACACGCAGAAACATTTCCTCCGTGTGGATATACTCATGAAAGCCGGCGCGCCGCAGTTTTGTCCCGTCGGCAAAGAAATCATAATCCCAGCCGAAAACGAAATCGCCAAAGCCCCACGCGGAGACGTCGGAATAGGGCGTTGGCGCAAGACCGTGCTTTTCCACCATCTGCTCCCACAGTTTCGCTTTGTCAGCCATGATGACATTAAGTGACATGGGCAAAGGTGGGGCAACATCCAAGCCGAAATATTGCGCAATTCTGGGCCATAATTCGCTCCAACGGAATAAATCGCCATTATTGATGTTGAAGGCCTGATTGCCGCATTGCGGATTAGTCGCAATGAATACAGTCGCGCGTGCCAGAAGCCCTGCATCGGTCATTTCCAGGAGGCTGTGATATGCGCCGGGCTTTCCTGGAAAACGCAATGGAATACCAAGCTCCTTCGACATGGACGCATAGACAGCAATGACCGACGCCAGATTCATGGGATTACCCAGAGCAAAGCCGATAACCACAGAAGGGCGCAATGCCGACCAGTTCCAGCTTTTGCCCTTTTGCAAGGCTTCAAGGAAATCCTGCTGGTCGATGTTGAATTCCGGCGGCATGTGATTGGCGTCGGTTTCGCGTGCCGGCGTTTTGAACGGGCCCAGATGTGCACCATAGACCTTATAGCCTTGCATGAGACTGATATGCTCAAGGCTAGGCGCAATCGGCTCGATTGCATTCACCACATTGACCAGCATTGCCAGATTGGGCGCGACCAGCTCGGCCCAGCTTGGACGATCCTGGTAGGCCGCATAAAATATGTGAGTGATATTGGTCAGATGGGAAAGCTTGGCTTTTGCTTCTGCCGCATTAAGAAGATCGACGGCGATATGACTGACTTTCCCTACCGTCTCACCGCCTCGCCGTGACAGACCAACAATATCCCAATCGCCAAGCTCGACTAGATACGCAATAAGATTGCTGCCGATAATGCCATTGGCACCGACAACAACTGCCTTCTTCGTTTTTTCCGTCATTTGAACCGCTCCATTTTACTGGAGGGAATATCATCCATGCATAATTGTTTGTGTAGAGCGTCAATAATGATATGATTCATAAGAGAAACTTTGAGGTGAGTGATGGATCGGTTATCGGCGATGAAAACTTTCGTGCGCGTCGCAGAGCTTGGAACTCTGTCTGCCGCTGCACGTGAGCTTGGCCTGACACAGCCCGCCGTCAGCCAGCAGATCGCTGCTCTTGAACGTCATCTGGGTATCAGCCTTTTTCATCGTTCGACGCGTCAGCTTGTCGTGACTGAGGGAGGCGAAACCTACTATCGGCGCGCCCTTGAAATATTGCATGCGGTGGATGAAGCGGAAGAGGGCGCCACCGCCTATTCCACTGCGTTACGAGGTAGTTTGCGCATCCACGCGCCCGTCGGCTTTGGCCAAATGTACCTCGCTCGCTTTGTAATCAATTTCCAGCAGCAGCATCCGGATTTGCGGTCTGAACTGGTCCTCGACGACCGCATTGCCGATCTGATCACCGATAATGTCGACGTGGCTATCCGGTTCGGCGCAATGAAATCATCTGACTTGATTGCACGTAAACTCGGCTCATTTGACAGGGTTCTGGTCGCCTCTCCAGACTACATCACCACACATGGCAGCCCGGTCACGCCGGATGATCTCGTCAAGCACGGGTTTGTCCGTTTCATTTGGTCCCCGCCGGGAGAAATGGTGCCTTTGATAGGGCCAGATGGTTCGGTCGATGCGGCAATCAGGTCTGTTTTCCTCGCCAATAACGCATTTGTGCTCAATGACGCTCTCTGCGCAGGCCTTGGTATTGGTGCCGCACAGCTGCCGCTTGTTCAACCCTTGATCAATGGTGGAAAGTTGGTTCGCATATTGCCGGATTATGGATATGCGCCGATGGACATCCATGCCGTATATGCCAGCGGGCGTTTCCTGCCACGCAAGATCAAGCTGTTCGTCGAATATCTTTTGGCGGAAATGAGATCGATACCGGGCTTGCATATGGTCAATTCCCGCACATAAGCACCGTCAGTAAATTATGCATAGGGACGATGGAGAATTTCCGCAGTCTCCTTTATTGGAAACATTCCGGATAGCAGGAGAACGCCATGTCACAGACACAAATTTTCTGGCCCATGATCACTTTGACCTTTCTGATCTATTGCGTTTATTTACTGCTTTTTCTTCGGCGCCGGCGGGCGGTCATGAGCGGTCAGGCCAAGATTCAAGAGTTCATCATTCCAACGAGCGAGCCGGAAATCAGCGCAACGACGATCCGCAACCTGGGCAATCTCTACGAAGTGCCACTGTTGTTCTATGTCGTTTGCCTGTCACTCTATGTGGTCAACGGCGTATCATATCTCGCTGTGGTCATCGCCTGGCTCTTTGTCGGCGCGCGGTTGGCTCATACGTTTATTCACGTCACGACGAACCGGCTTCGTTATCGGCAGCCGATTTTCGTATTGGGCTTTATTCTCAATGGCGTTCTTTGGATCATGCTGGCCATGCACCTTCTGCTGCCACCAGTGGTTTAAGTTTAAGCCACCAAATCAGCCAATTCTTTTTCTGAAACGGTCAATTTGCGGCCGCAATCCATGATGACAGCCGCAAGCGCCTCAAAATCTTCGCGTCGTTTGCTCTGCTTTCGCCAGATTAACCCTATTTCACGGGCGGGTTCAGGAGCGGCAAAAGATGAAATCCTTACATTATTGCGGCCAGCCTCGGTCCGAACGGCTATTTCCGGAATCAATGTGAGACCCATGCCGTGGCTGACCATCTGCAATAATGTCGCCAGACTGGTCGCGCCATAATTGACGAGTTGTCTTTGCTTGACGCTGGTACATACAGCCAAGGCCTGATCGCGCAGGCAGTGGCCTTCTTCCAGCAGCAGCAGACGCTCAACAGCAACATTCTCCTGCGTCATGGGCGATGAAAGAATATCCGTGTCGTTGCTCGATGTGGCGATCAGAAAACGATCACGGAAAAGCGGCATCGAGACTGTGCCCTCGCCATCGATAGGCAGCGCGGCGATCAGGACATCGAGATCACCAAGCCGCAAATCCTCCACCAGCTTCGAGGTTAAAGCTTCGCGCAGTTCAATGGAAAGATCCGGATAGTTGTCGTGCAGGTGCGGAATGAGTATCGGCAGCAGGTAGGGCGCTATGGTTGGAATGATTCCGAGACGCAGGCGACCCAGCAAAGTGCCGCGCTTTTCCAATGCCAGATCTTCCAATGAGCGGATTTCATCAAGAATGCTCTGGATTTTAGGCAGCAATTTGCGACCCATATCTGTCAAAACAACCGAGCGACGCGTCCGCTCAAACAATGTCGTACCAAGTCGCGTCTCCATTTCCGCTATTTGGGCTGAGAGAGCAGGCTGCGATATACGCGCCGCCTCTGCTGCCTTGCGAAAGTGCAGCGTGGTGGCGAGGATATCAAAATAGCGCATTTGCCGTACAGAGAACATGATAGGTAAATCCTATCAATAATAATTCTAAATACAATTGGAAACTATGATTGGAATAGTTCTATTCTGGAATCAGAGGTCAGCTAAAGCTGCGCCGATCATTTCAAAGCTCGAGACAATCAAGGGAGAAGCCCCATGGCTGACCGTCCAACATTGACGACAACCGCCGGTGCACCGGTATCGGACAATCAGAATTCCAGAACTGCAGGTGAGCGTGGTCCGATACTGCTTGATGATTATCAGCTGCTTGAAAAGCTCGCGCATCAGAATCGCGAGCGCATTCCTGAGCGCGTGGTTCATGCCAAAGGTTGGGGCGCATTTGGTACATTGAAGATCACCGGCGATATTTCGCGTTACACCAAAGCCAAGGCTCTGCAGCCCGGTGCAGAAACTCCATTGCTTCTGCGTTTCTCGACTGTTGCCGGTGAGCTTGGCGCTGCCGATGCTGAGCGTGATGTGCGCGGTTTTGCGTTGAAGTTCTATACAAGCGAAGGCAATTGGGATCTCGTCGGCAATAATACGCCGGTATTCTTCGTTCGCGATCCACTGAAGTTCCCGGATTTCATTCACACGCAGAAGCGTCATCCACGCACCAACCTGCGTTCTGCCACTGCCATGTGGGACTTCTGGTCGCTTTCACCCGAAAGTCTGCATCAGGTAACAATTCTCATGTCGGATCGCGGCCTGCCAGTCGCGCCGATGTATATGAATGGCTACGGCTCCCATACCTATTCTTTCTGGAACGATGCCGGTGAACGTTTCTGGGTCAAATTCCACTTCAAGACCCAGCAAGGCCACAAGTTTTACACCAATGCGGAAGCTGAAACCCTTATCGGCAAATCTCGTGAAACCTATCAGGAAGAACTCTTCGGCGGTATTGAGCGCGGTGAATTTCCCAAATGGACTGTTCAGGTTCAGGTCATGACCGAAGCTGAAGCCGAACGTACGAGCTATAATCCATTTGATCTGACCAAGGTCTGGCCGCATGGTGAATTTCCGCCGATTGAAATTGGTGTGATGGAACTCAACCGCAATGCGGACAATTATTTCGCCGAAATCGAACAGGCTGCTTTCTCGCCATCAAACGTTGTTCCGGGCATCGGCCACTCACCTGACAAGATGTTGCAGGCACGTGTTTTCTCCTATGCTGACGCCCATCGCTATCGTCTTGGCACGCATTATGAAGCGCTTCCGGTTAACCAGCCGAAATGCCCTGTCCATCACTATCACAAGGATGGCCAGATGAATTTCTTCGGCCAGAAAACCGGCAATGTGGATGCTTATTATGAGCCCAACAGCTTTTCCGGCGCAGTAGAACAGCCTTCGGCCAAAGAGCCGCCGCTCAAGCTTTCGGGCGATGCGGACCGCTTCAACCACCGCATCGGCAATGATGATTACGGTCAGGTAACCGCATTGTTCAACCTCTTCGATGCTGGTCAGCGCTCGCGACTCTTCTCTAACATTGCTGCGGCAATGGGCGGCGTTCCAAGCGAGATCATCGAGCGCCAGTTGGTGCATTTCGCCCGTGTTCACCCGGATTATGAAGCCGGTGTGCGTGCCGCTTTGAAAGAGGCACATGGCTATGAGGCCAATGCTATCTCCAACGAGGAAAAAGACGTCGCTGCCGAATAGGCCGACGCGAACAACGAACAATAGAAAGCCGGGGCGCAAGCCCCGGCTTTCTTTTATTGTCGCAGCCATGTATGCGACAGTGAAAGAGTTGGAAAAGCTCTAAAGGCTTACAAGGAATTCATATGCGACTTGGCGGACGCCTGCAGGCGGCAATCGAAGTTCTCGAAGATATTGAAAATCGCAAGCGTCCCGCCTCGGATGCTTTGAAGGATTGGGGGTTGTCGCATCGTTTCGCCGGGGCTGGTGACCGTGCTGTCATTGGTAATATTGTCTATGATGCGCTGCGCCGGAAATTGTCGCTCGGTTGGCGCATGGATAGCGATGCGGCACGCCATATTGCTTTTGGTGTTCTGCTGTCTGATGCCGAACTGAATATTGAAGATATCAATGCCGCGCTTGAAGGCGACAAGTTTGCTCCAGAACCTCTCGATGCAGATCAATTGACCATGTGGGAGTCGCGTGATCTGAAATCTGCGCCAGACCATATTCGCGCCGATGTGCCGGAATGGTGCGTGGGGCATTTTCAGGCGATCTTCGGCGATAAATGGGTGGAAGAAGCCGCAGCATTGAGCGACCGGCCTCCTGTTGATCTTCGCGTCAATACGTTGAAGGCTGACCGCGAAAAGGTGCTGAAAGAACTGGCACGCGCTGGAGCTAATCCCGCGCCGCTGCTGGAAACGGCTATTCGTGTGCCGCCTTTACGCGCCATGGGTCGTCATCCAAACGTACAGGCTGAGCCAGCCTTCCAGCGCGGATTGTTCGAGGTGCAGGACTTGGGCTCGCAGATTGCAGCCAAGCTCAGCAATGCTAAGCCGGGCGAACAGGTGCTGGACTACTGCGCCGGTGCAGGCGGCAAGACGCTTGCCCTGGCTGCCGAGATGAATAATAAGGGACAGATCCACGCCTATGATGCGGAACGCGCGCGTTTGGCACCTATATTTGACCGCCTCAAGCGGGCAGGGGTACGCAACGCACAGGCCCATGCCAATATAAGCGATCTCGTTCCGCTGGAAGGCCAGATGGATCTGGTTCTCGTTGACGCGCCATGCACCGGTTCAGGAACATGGCGGCGCAGGCCGGATGCAAAATGGCGATTGAGCGAGCAACAGCTGGAGCGGCGCGAAGTTGAGCAGCGCCAGGTGTTGGATGCCGCCAAGGCTTATGTGAAGCCGGGTGGACGTTTGGTCTACATTACCTGTTCGCTTTTCGCTCCCGAAAACGGCAATCAGGTTTCGGCATTTCTAGCGACAAACCCCGAATACGGCGTCATCGACAGCCAGCCGATCTGGAGCCAGGCTGTGTCTGAAGACAAGGACCTCAAACCATTGTTTAAAGATGGAACCACGATCCTCTCTCCGTTTTCAACATCAACCGATGGCTTCTTCATTTCGGTTCTCAGGCGGGAAAAATAAGGCTACAACCGGCGCAAGTCATTCACAGGAATATTCCTATGTCTCGTTCCATGGTGCTTTTGCTGTTTTTGGTTTTAGTCGTTGGTGGTGGGCTTGCAATTGGTTACATAACCCTTCCGGGTGAATGGTATGCCAGTCTGGTCAAGCCATCATTCAATCCGCCGAACTGGCTTTTTGCCCCCGTCTGGACAGTTCTTTACGTCATTATCGCTCTTGCTGGCTGGCGTGTATGGGATCGTGGTCTGGCATCCCCCCAGCAATTCTGGTGGGCACAACTTCTATTCAATTTTCTTTGGTCGCCGAGTTTTTTCGGGCTCCAGCAAATGGGTCTTGCACTGGTCGTCATCGTGCTTCTGCTGATTTCAATTATAGGCTTCATCAAAGTGAGCTGGAGAACAGAGCGCACATCGGCAATTTTGTTTCTCCCTTATCTGGCATGGGTGGCCTTCGCGACCCTGCTTAACGCTTCCCTTTATTGGCTGAACCCGGCAGGCTGAAATGTTTGATTATGTCACCCCGATTGCTGGCAAACGTGTTTTGTTTGCCATGGCAGCAACTGCCGAATATGGCCATCACTTGCAAAAACTTTTTACGCCGCTGATCACTGGCGTCGGCCCCGTGGAATCGGCCGTCAGCGTTTCGTCCGTTCTCGCACATTTGGGGGCCACATCGTCCTTGCCGGATTTGGTCGTATCGTTGGGTTCTGCCGGATCCCGCATTCTTGAACAGACCGAAATCTATCAGGCGACCAGTGTGTCCTATCGGGACATGGATGCCTCGCCGCTAGGGTTTATCAAGGGTGCCACGCCATTTCTTGACCTGCCGGTGAAGCTCCCACTCGATTATCGCATTCCGGGTATAAAGGAAGCGACACTGTCCAGTGGTGCCAACATCGTCTCGGGCAAAGCCTATGATCTAGTTGACGCGGATATGGTGGAAATGGAGACGTTCTCCATCCTTCGTGCCTGCCATCGCTTCAATCTCCCTTTGATCGGTCTGCGTGGAATTTCCGATGGCGCAGAGGAGCTTCAGCATCTCGGGGATTGGACTGAGTATCTGCACGTAATCGATGAGAAACTGGCAGTGGCTGTTGAGACCATGGCTGATGCAATTGAGGATGGATCAATCAATTTATAATGCAACATTTCAACAGGCTTCCTTTCTGAAACCCATTGCTTCATTGCATTGAGAAGTTCTTTCGTTGGGAAATCTAAAATATCTTCGTCGGAGAAACTGGCTTCCAGTTGCCTCTCGTAATGGATGCAAAAGAAACACCAGTGCTATTAATCCACCCTGTTAACAATCGGAATCAGTTTGTCAGTAAGCTTTGACAACCCATTGCGCCTAACCGACATTTGCTTTAAAGGCCCGCCATGAACACTCCCACTCATCCCGATACAGTCCTCATCGTCGATTTCGGCAGCCAGGTAACACAGCTGATTGCGCGTCGCGTTCGCGAAGCCGGTGTCTATTCCGAGATCGTTCCCTTCCAATCAGCTCAGGAAGCGTTCCACCGCATCAAGCCAAAAGCGGTCATTCTTTCCGGCAGCCCGCATTCAACTGTCGATATTGGCAGCCCGCGCGCGCCGCAGGATGTATTCGATTCCAATGTCCCGGTTCTTGGCATCTGCTACGGCGAACAGACCATGTGCGCACAGCTTGGCGGCAAGGTTGAAAGCGGGCATCATCGCGAATTCGGCCGCGCTTTTCTTGATATCCAAGAAGAATGCGCGCTATTCGACGGTATATGGGCCAAGGGCACGCGTCATCAGGTTTGGATGAGCCATGGCGATCGTGTCGTCTCGATTCCTGAAGGCTTCAAGGTTGTCGGCACCTCGACTGGCGCGCCTTTCGCCGCCATCGCAGACGAAGCCAGAAAATATTACGCCGTGCAGTTTCATCCTGAAGTCGTGCATACGCCTGATGGCGCAAAGCTCCTCCAGAACTTTGTCCATCGTATTGCAGGAATTGAGGGTGATTGGTCCATGTCGGCCTACCGCGAAAAGGCGGTCGATCTCATTCGCAAACAGGTTGGTGACAAGAAAGTCATCTGCGCCCTATCAGGCGGGGTTGATTCGTCCGTAGCGGCTTTGCTCATCCACGAAGCGGTTGGCGATCAGCTTACATGCATCCTTGTTGACCATGGTCTGATGCGTAAGGGCGAGGCGGCAGATGTCGTCAGCATGTTCCGCGAGCACTATAATCTGCCGCTTATTCTTGTGAATGCACAGGATCGTTTCATTGACGCGCTCGAGGGCGAAAGTGATCCGGAAAAGAAACGCAAGACGATCGGCCGGCTCTTCATTGAAGTCTTCGAGGAAGAAGCCAAGAAACTTGGCGGCGCCGATTTCCTTGCGCAAGGCACGCTCTATCCAGATGTGATTGAAAGCGTTTCCTTCACCGGCGGTCCTTCGGTGACGATCAAGTCGCATCACAATGTTGGCGGCTTGCCTGAACGCATGAATATGAAGCTCGTCGAGCCTCTGCGCGAACTTTTCAAGGATGAAGTGCGTGTGCTCGGTAAGGAGCTTGGCCTGCCGGATCATTTCATTGGCCGTCATCCTTTCCCGGGTCCAGGTCTGGCAATCCGTTGCCCGGGCGGCATTACCCGCGAGAAGCTTGAAATCCTGCGTGAAGCAGATGCCGTCTATCTCGACGAAATCCGCAAGGCCGGACTCTATGATGTGATCTGGCAGGCTTTCGCTGTTCTCCTGCCCGTGCAGACTGTTGGTGTCATGGGTGATGGACGCACCTACGAATTTGTCTGCGCCCTGCGCGCGGTGACATCGGTCGATGGCATGACGGCGGATTTCTATCACTACGATATGAACTTCCTCGGCCAGGCGGCGACTCGGATTATCAATGAGGTTAAAGGCATTAACCGCGTCGTTTATGACGTGACATCGAAGCCCCCAGGCACAATCGAATGGGAGTGAAGGCGCGTACTGAAGAGTAGAGCGGGATCGAGCAGCGTGTTAACAGCGATGTTGTCCCAGCATAGGTGAAGCGAGCCGCAACATTGTCGCCTTCGGCGATCGTTTCCTCTAGAGTCCACTGGATGTCAGGAAAGCCGACGCGCGTCATTTCGATGATCTCGAGATATCCAGAGGGTCCGACCGCCGGCTCGGGACGTGTTAAACAATTGAGCGGCCTTTGTCTTGCCGATCTTCACAAGATCGGCTGGGGGATCAGACCTTCTCGGCATCCTATTAGGCAAGTCTCGTCTCAAGGCCTGCGAACATGCGGACGGTTCTTGAGTATGTCCGACCGACCCGAATTTCGCTACCGTCGACCAAAACCGCAATCAATGCCGAGAAGGGCGCTTGCTTCAGTTTGGCAATGCAGTTCCGACGCACGATTGCGCCGCGATGAATGCGCATGAACTCGGAAGCGTCAAGCCGCCGTTCCATTGATGCAAGGCTTTCATGGTGTAGAAAATATCGATCCGTGGTGTGTATCCGTACATAGTCCCGGTCGGCTTCGATCCAATTTATCTTTTCCAGCGGCAGCCGAATGGCATCGCCTTGATGCTTGAGCCAAAGATCGGTCTGCCGCGCCTCGTCTTTGCGCAAGGCCAGGCGCAGGGCAAGAATTGTTTCCTGAAGTTCTTCGACACGTTCGACACTATTGCGTGCCTCGACGGCAAGGCGAGCGCGAACCATGGCAGAATGCAACCGGGATGGTTCTATGGGCTTGGTCACATAGTCGACCGCGCTTGCGTCGAAAGCGCGAAGAGCGTGATGATCAAATGCCGTCACGAAGATAATAACGGGCACATCTGTTCCCAGTTGTTCAAGCACATCGAACCCGCTGCCACCCGGCATCTGAATATCGAGTAGCATGATGTCGGGCATTAACTCACGGGCATGGTCATAGGCCTGACGGACGTCGCCTGCTTCTCCTATTGTCCGAAATCCCGGCAGGGCATCGAGCATGCGAACCAACCTCCGGCGCGCCAATGGTTCGTCGTCAACGATGAGTACCGAAAGGTCCTTCATGCGAGCCTCAAAGGCATGGTCAGGGAGGCCTTGAAGCGGCTCGGGGTGATATATCCCGCCACGCACGAGCCTGCACCCGGAAAGCGGGTTTCCATGCGATGGGCAACGTTTTTCAACCCTATTCCCATACCGTGCGTACGGCGCGGATTTGGTGCATCAGAAACATCATTCTCGACGGAAAGGTTCAGAACCTCGCCAACGCGACCGGCGCTGATCAAAATCTCGACCATTCCAGGCTTGTCGCTGACGCCATGCTTGACGGCATTTTCGATGAGCGGCTGCAGGATGAGGCTCGGGACGAGCGCATTCTCCAATTCCCGTGCCACATCGACACGCACCTTCATGCGATCCGAAAAGCGCTCCCCTTCAATATTTAAATAGCCGGTTTGCAATGTCAGCTCGTCCGCCAGTCTTACATCGTTGAGGGGATCAAGCTCCAGGGTGGTGCGCAAGAACGATGAGAGGGATAAAACCATGCGGCCTGCTCCCACCGTATTTCCTTCTTCAACCAGACCCGCAATCGAATTGAGCGTGTTGAAAAGGAAATGCGGGTTTACCTGGTATCGCAAGGCCCGCATCTGAGCTGACAGGGCTTCCTCACGCGATGCAGCCAGACGCCGCTCGTTTTCCCTTATCTCGAAGCTGTAGAGCAAGGCGACGAAGAGGCAGGACCAGCCCAGGAAAACAGACATGCCATAAACCAGGGTGTAACCGAAATTCGTCCAGTTGAATGTAACCGTTTGAGGCAACATGTAGACATAATATATCGCAAAATCGATGTAGGCGTTGATCACGGCGGCAAGGAGGGACAACGTGAAACAGGTCATGATTTTGACCGCCAGATGCACATTGTGCAGCCGGTAAATGATGAAGGAAATCGCGAATGTCATTGCGATGCTGAACAGCATCAAAATGAGTTTTCCTATAGCAGATTCGAGGGGGTCGACGCCGAGAATTCCCCACAATATGCTGCTGATGATAAACTCGGTTGACCAGTAAAAAATGCCGAGCCAAACCGTGGCACTGCGCACCTTGGCACCATAGAACCCACCATCCGCCAATTTTGCTTCGCTCACTTGCCCCATATGCTCTTTATCTTCCAATGCGTCCCTCGTGTCGAGAACCGCTCGTCGATCAAAAGCAGCCGTTCATAGAAAAGCCAAGCGCTTCGTCCGGTAGCGGCGTCGTTGGTAGAAAGGCGATTCTTCCCCGTTGGGTTTTGCGGTAGCCGTTTGTGTATGGTGCTTCCCCGCGCCGTTATTATCGGGGGCATTTCAATTCTTGATCGAAGCCCATAACGCCTGTGGAATAAATGTGACGGAACGACCAGAAAAAAGTCGAACGATTATAGCGGATGATCATCCACTGTTTCGCGAAGGGTTGCGCCGCATTGTCCAACGCCTTTATCCATTTGCTGAAGTGCAGGAAGCGGGCAGCCTGGGTGAAATGTTGGCCTTGGCCCGCACCGGACCAGCGCCAAGCACATTTATTCTTGAGTGGGTTTTTCCTGGTCTCGATCCTGCCAGATCAATCGCGGATTTACGGCAGGAATTCAGGGATTCTTCCATAATCCTTCTGTCAATGCTGGATGATGCAGCAATAATCGACCGAATTGCCGACATGGGCGCGAATGGCTTTATCAGCAAAGCCGTGATGCCTGACGAAGTAAGCGCCGCGATACGCAGCATCGAAGACGGAGAGTTTGTTATCAAACGATCATCGTCGGTAACATCATCTCCCAGCAGCCATCGATCTGACTTTTCTTTTCTCACAGCACGGCAACGCGAAGTCTTGCGGTTGATTGCAGAGGGAAAAACCAACAAAGAAATTGGCCGGAAACTGGACATTTCTCCCTACACCGTAAGCATTCATGTATCGGCGCTTTTGCGGGTTTTGAATGTAAGCTCTAGATCGGCAGCAGCCGCCAAGGCAGTTATTGGAGGTTTCGACAGTCGAGCATAGCCGCAAGTCCGGATAAACCTTGGACAAACCTGCTATTGCCGCTGAAGCTCGACTGTTCGTTTGAGGGCGGTTTCGAAGCCTTTGAGCGATACCGCGAAGGTGAGGTCCTTTTCTGTATCGCTGGCAAAAACGCCGAGGTTCAAAACCTTTCCTTTACGCAACACATTGGCGGTGGCGCCGGTGAATGTCAGCGGGACAATGCAGCCTCCCGGCATACAGGTGCGGAACCGCGATGGCTTTCCCGCTGGGCTATCATCAATACGGAACGAGACACCTTTCTCAAGATAAAGGCCGAAGGGCAGGGCGAGATTGCCCTTCAGCCCGGTTTCGCCTTCGGGCGTGAATTCGAGTGTCAGAACCCGTTGGCCGTTCTTGTGCATTTGTTGTTGAAACAGGATGCAATGGCGTTTGGCCTCCCGAACCTCGCAATTCACGCTCCAGTCTTCATAGGTTTCCGCAAGAGAGGAAGGGGCGGCTGCTGGCTTGGTTGCGTCTGTCTGGGCATGAAGCGGAGTGGCAGCGAGTATACTCGCCGCCACTCCGAAAGTCAGATGCTGCAGACGCATCAGAATTTTACGCCGAGTTTCGCATCGACGGCATTCTGGGTGAGGCCGGAGCCGAACTGGCCGGTATAGCTCACGCCCAGCGTGGCCCGGTGGCTGAGCTTGAAGTCAACGCCTGCCTCGACAAGAGCCGTATCCTCGGCAATCGGTACGCCTGCTGTCGAGAAGGCATTGCCGGTAGCAAAGGCAAGTGTCGAGGATGGTGTGATATCGCCGAAGGCGTGCTGCCAGCCGAGCGTGCCGCGTATCTCGACATCCGTTGCTCCCAGCGAAAAGGGAGCCGACGCCCGTAGACCCAATGTAGTGAAGGTCGTGTCGGTTGTCTCGCTGTGCGCCCTCAGTCCGGCAATGCCGCCTGTTTCGCTGAAGCCATCGGTCTTCACGCGGACATGTGCCAGATTGGCAAAGGGCTCAAACGCGACCCTTTTTGTGTCGATCCGGTAGCCCAGTTCACCAAAGGCCTGGAATGTAGCCGCATCATAATCAGCGCTCAGATGTTCTTCGAAGCCGGAGAAAGCTGCCGTGCGAGACGTTTCGATCGAGTGCCAGCTATAGCCAAGGCCGGACCGCAAGGACACGGCACCCCAATGACCACCGCCATAGACACCGACATGATAATTATCGCTGTCGCCGGACGAGCCTCGGCCGTCCATATCGAAGCTTGAACGGCTGTATCCTGCCATCACACCCAGACGCCAGCTTTCAGCAAGAGCAGCATCAAAGCCGGTAACAAAACCGCCGGTCGACTGGTCGAGCTTTGACGCATTGCCATTTGACTTTGTTTCGCTCCATGCACCAAATGCCTGCCCCCACGCAGCCATTACCGGCACATCTGCCGGTGCAAGCGCCTTGGCGTCCGGGCCATAACCCATGACGGGCACATCCACTGCAGCCACATCGCCAAAGGCTGCGCGGATACGGTCATTGATGGCATTGCGCAGTTGGTGGCTGTCATTGATCAACGCCGTCTTGGTTGAGGCATGCACCTCGCCAGACAATTGATTGTAAGCAACACGGGCGTTGTCGGCACTCAAAGACGCTATCCGATTGAATAGCGCTAGTGATGGACCGCTTTGGGCAAGGCTGCCCAAGGCTCCTGCCGTGTTGTACTGATTGTCT
This sequence comes from Phyllobacterium sp. 22552, assembly GCF_052044585.1. Taxonomy (NCBI): domain Bacteria; kingdom Pseudomonadati; phylum Pseudomonadota; class Alphaproteobacteria; order Hyphomicrobiales; family Phyllobacteriaceae; genus Phyllobacterium; species Phyllobacterium sp. 22552. The sequence goes on from NZ_JBQENG010000003.1 coordinate 599,710, forward strand.
GTCTGCGCGACTGTCTGGAATATATGGTTGATCGGACCTGGCTGTGTTGGTTTTCCCGGTCCAGGTTCACCCGGCTTGGGTTCGGTGGGGCCTCCCGGGTCGCCTGGGCCACCTGGATTGCCCGGTTCACCCGGATTGCCTGGTCCCGGGCCGGTGCTCTTGACTGCGATCTTCAGATCAACCTGGTTTGCCTTTTGATCCAGTGACACGTCCAGAAATGCTGATTTCGACACGGCTTGAGCAAATTGCCCATCAATGCCTTTCTCTGCCGTCAGTATCGTATAGGTCTGGCCGTTCTGGTAACTCGTTGCAGAATCGAGGGCATTGACCTCGACATTCACATTATTTCCGATTTGAGCTACGCCGCTGGGCCGGAAAAGCCCGATAACCGCATTTGGACCAATATCCTTGACGACGATCTTATCGCTTGAGCCGTTGCCTGCGACATCGGCCTCATAGACCGAGCCGTCCTGAAACTCCAGCGCACCCATGACAGTCAGTGTTCCAGCCGAGTTGTTGCCTGGAGCAATTCGTGCGTTCGTTTCCAGTGTGACGGAACCAACCGTACCCGAACCCCCAAGTCGTCCGAAAAGGGTAGGATCACGATCGGCATTTTCATTGTTGGACTGGGCACCCCAAACCTGAATGTCATTGCTGTAACGCGTGAATTCGTCCGCGCCAGAGGTCGTTTTATAGGTGCGCCCCGCAATGCCATCGACAATCAACGTGCCACTTTTAACAGCGAATTTTGATTGGCTTTGCTCTCCCACATCCTGGTCAAGATTGGTAGTGTCCATATTGCTCTTGATGACAAGTTTCGCGTTCTTGCCATCCACATTGATGGTGCCATCACCGCCATTTCCGGTATAAAACTGCGAAAGATCACCTGTCACAATTGTTTCGCCCGAATAGGCGTCAATCTGACCGCCACCGGTCAGCGTGTTGGAGAACATGTATCCGCTGTTTGTATGGTTGAAGACCAGCTTGTTATTGGAAAGCGGGTCATTCACGAATTTGATGGCCGTTTCTGAATCTATCCGGCCAGCGGCTTTTGCATCGGCTAGCACGGTATTTCCGTTTTGATCTTTTTTGACGCCGCCGCCGATAAAGAGAATGCTATTGAGGCTCATCCCGCTTGTGGTTTTTACGAGCCCTCCATCCGAAACAGTGACAAATCCCTCGGCTGTCAGTTTGCCGTCAATATCGAGCAACGAGCCGTCACCGGCGACAGACAGAGAGCCCAGATCGGTCACCCTCATCGACTTGGTGGTTACAAGGCCACCGCTTTCGAGGCCGATTGATCCCACATCAACCAAGATGTTTGCAGCTTCAAGACGCCCGCCATCGGAAATGATTGTTCCACCTTCACCGAAATCTGCGTCTTGAACAAATGTCTCATCGACGTGGAGGAGAGACCCTTGTCCTGTCACCTTGCTCACTGACTCAAGGAGCAACGACTTGGTCTTGACCTCGCCGCCGTTTTCAACCCTTAGTCCGCTGCGGTTTGCCATGTGACCGCTGTTCAGCCATTGGGAGCCAGCACCACTGACGAGTGCGGCGCCACCTTGCCTGTTTAAAGAAACAGTATTGGTGATGATCTTCCCCTTGTCCAGAACTGAGATCGGATCAGTAATCGCGTCAGATCCATCAAGGCCAGTAAATTCGTTGGCGTTGAGAATTGAACCTTCGCCCGTAACGACCAGAACGCCTTGCGAACCATCGAAAATAGCGCTGCTCAATTGTAAAGAATTGACATCAACCTTGCCGCCATTCTCAATAATCAACTTGCCCTTGCCGTAGGTATTTCCCAAGCCGCCAATATAGAGGAGGTCACCCGTAAGGTTCCATTCTGCACCGGGTCCCGAAACGGTCACAACGCCGGAGTATGGATTGTCCCGGCTGCCGCCTTGGCCGATATAGCCATTTCTGCTGTAAGCTTTGACGCCCGAAATCAGCAAGTCCGCTTGAACGCCGTTGACAGTGCCCACGCGCAAATCGCCGTTGATAGCGCCATTCGTTCCGTTTGCAGATGTCCAATTATCAGCACCCGAGGCCAAAGTGCAGTTGGTAATCGCGTTGCTGCCCGTGCCTGTCGTCACGCATTGTGTCTGCGCCTGCGCTGGAGTGAAACTTGCCCCCAATATAAGTGTCGAGAGGGTCAGTCCCGAAACGATGCCTGTGCGCATGTGCGCCAAAGTTGTTGTGCTCAGGAGATTGCGTTTCAATGTTTTCGGTCTGGTAGTGCTCAAGATGCTGCCCCTCGAAGTCTGTCGAATCTACATGTGTCAGCCGGGCAACGGCATTCAGAGCAAACAACTCTTATACCGCATCCCGGCTCACTGATTCAAAGTATAGGGAAGGGGCTTGGCGTTAAGCCATTAGTGCAAGTTCACTACTGTGGATGTTTGTATGCTTTTGAAGTACGCGCTTGCGGAGGCATCCATGTAAAAAAATGGCAGGCCGCAATTCAGCGGCGGCTTGTCGCGGAAATTGTTTTCTTGAAAATTGTAGCCTTAAAACTGGTCTGGTCGCCTGCGCATGATTGCTTATCAATCGCACGCAGGCTGAGTATCTCATTTCGTCAGCCGTGCAACTTGTCATTCAAACCAATTGGCTTGCGCAAGATGCACCGGCTTTCGATGTATTCTTAGTAATAGCAACCCCAGGGACCACAACGCCGATAATAGCCTGGGTAATGATTCCGCTCGGCTGCAACTCCGAGCGCTACGCCCCCGAGAACGCCCACTGCGGCCCCAAGAGCCGCGGCATTTCCGGCCTCGTTGGATTGCCGGCGGTTTTGCTCATAACTTGCGGATACGCAACGCCGATGCGCTTTCGAACCCGATTTCAATCCGGCGGAATCACATGTTTGCTTTGCTTCCACAGCGGATTCCTGCGCAGTCTGACACCCAGCCAACATCAGTGCGATGCAGCTGATAAATATAATATTTCGCATAAGTTCCCCCAATAGCGATGTATAATAATACTTTTAACTCCCTAGTTTATGGGGCAACTCAAGGTCAACGAAGTTCGTATAGTGAAGATTTGCTATTGATTTACTTGAAAATATTCTTGTCGAATAAATGAGACTTAAATTTAAGCATTTGAGATTAATAAAGAGGCTATGCTTTTGGAGAGTGGTGATTTGTAAAGGTCATCGCATCAATATGCCAGGCTGTTTTCCGCGCCACCGCGCATCCACCAACGCTCTTTCCAAAAATTTATGTTCCGGGTGAAAGGCGCCCCGATTGTTGCGTGCATTGCGGGAAGCCCCTGAAACGCTTCGCTATTCCTTTCTAAAACGCTCTTGCATGAAGGTTGCCCAGTCCGATCCCGACTATCGGAAGGTCCAAACTCAATTTCTCTCGCTTGACAAATTTTGCAGCAAGTGAAATTATTTTCACTAAGAGATAAAAATATCAAAATTGCTCAGGGTGGAGACATGGCAATGGTGAGTGGCAGTTCTCTTCGCGAAGAAGAGTCCAGCATGGCAGCGCGCGCTGCCTGGCTCCATTACGCCGGTGGTTTGACCCAGTCCGAGGTTGCAAAGCGTCTCGGCCTAACATCGCTCAAAGCCCATCGTCTGATCATGAAGGCCAATCAGGAAGGGTTGGTAAAAGTCTATATTGATGGCGAAGTTTCAGAATGCGTCGAGCTGGAGCAAAAGCTGTCCACCCGTTACGGGCTCGATTACTGCGAAGTAGTTCCAGATTTTGATCCTGAGGAACTGCCGCTAAAGGCTCTTGGCATTGCCGGAGCTCAATTTCTTAAGCGTGAAATCGAGCGTGATGGCGAACTTCTTATTGGCATGGGGCATGGGCGGACGCTTGCGGCCTGCGTTGATTATCTGCCGCGCATAGCCAGCAACAATGTGCGTTTCGTCTCGCTGCTTGGCGGCTTGACCCGAAAGTTTTCCGCCAATCCGCACGATGTTATCCATAGGCTGGCAGAGCGTATTGGTGCAGAGGCCTATGTCATGCCTGTTCCGTTCTTTGCCAATACGGTCGAAGACATGGATGTCTTGTTCAGTCAACGCGGCGTGCGCGAAATATTCGACATGGCAAAAAGCGCCAATCTCTCAATGGTCGGTATCGGCACTGCTGAGCGCGAAGCCTCGCTGGTTTCAACGGGCATGATCGAGAAAAGCGAGATTGAGGACATTAAGAATGCGGGAGGAGCGGGAGAGCTTCTCGGCCATTTCTTCGATGATGCCGGTCAGGCGATACAGACAACCTTGTCTGATCGCACATTCACATTGAGCCGGGAGGACCTGAAAAAGCAGCGATTGATTGCCGTTGCAGGTGGCAGGATGAAGGTGCGGGCCATTCGGGCAGTGCTCGAAAGCCGGTGCCTTAACGGACTGATAACAGACGAGAAAACGGCACAACAGCTTGTCGCCAACGTTATCTGACGTATGTCGGAAAGGGTGCGGGAAATCGCATCCAGGAGGAAATACCGGTGGGGTATCCGGTCCATAATACCCGATAAAAAGGAGGAGAAGACCAATGCATGACAAGGAAAAAGACCTTATCAGCGCTTTCCTGCGCGGATCGGTTGACCGTCGCGGCCTGTTAAAGGGGCTGGGCACAATGGGCATTACTGCGGCTAGCGCCGGCACATTGATGAATATGATGTCGACCAATGCGCAGGCAGCCGATTTTGACTGGAAGAAGCATTCCGGCAAGTCTCTGAAGCTGCTTTTGAACAAGCATCCCTATGCGGATGCGATGATCGCAAATCTTCAGAATTTCAAGGATCTGACGGGTATCGACGTCAAATATGATGTATTTCCGGAAGACGTCTATTTCGACAAGGTAACGGCAGCTCTGTCATCGGGTTCGACCGAATATGATGCGTTCATGACCGGTGCCTATATGACGTGGACCTATGGTCCTGCGGGCTGGATCACCGATCTGAAGGAATGGATCAACGATCCGGAGAAAACCAATCCGAACTATGCATGGAACGACTTCCTGCCCGGCGTGAAAAACTCCTGCGCATGGAACGGGATTCCAGGCGGCGCACTTGGTTCGGAAGACGCCAAACAATGGTGTATTCCATGGGCGTTCGAACAGAACAACATCACCTATAACCGCGATATGTTTAAGAAAGCCGGAGTCGAGGTTCCGGGCAATATTGATGAGATGATCGCAACTTCTGCCAAGCTTCAAAAGGATATTGGCGGCATTTACGGCATTGGTGTGCGCGGTTCACGCTCATGGGCAACGATTCATCCGGGCTTCCTGTCCGGCTATGCCAACTTCAACCAGAAGGACCTGAACGTTTCTGCTGATGGCAAGCTTTCAGCAGCCATGAACACGGCCGAGTCAAAAGCGTACCACACCAAGTGGGTGCAGATGATTCAGGAAAGCGGTCCGAAGGATTGGTCCACCTATACCTGGTATCAGGTAGGTACGGATCTTGGAGCCGGGGCTTCTGCCATGATTTTCGATGCTGATTGCCTCGGATACTTCATGAATGGCGGCGATAACAAGATGGCCGGGAAGCTTTCTTATGCGGCGTTCACGGCTAATCCGGAAGCCAAGGCATCGACACCGAATATCTGGATCTGGTCGCTTGCCATGTCCAATTTCTCCAAGGACAAGGACGCAACCTGGTACTTCCTGCAATGGGCTTCAGGTCCAGAGCATGCATTGTTCGGCGCAACCAAGATGGACTTTGTTGATCCGGTTCGCCAATCGATCTGGAAGGATGAAATGTTCCGCGAGAAGCTGAACAGCAAATATCCGGGCTATGTCGAAATGTTCGACGCATCGGCCGCTGGCGCAAGCATCAAGTTCACGCCGCAACCGCTCTTCTTCGACGTTACCACCGAATGGGCCTCGACGCTCCAGAAGATGGTCGCCAAGGAAGTGCCGATTGATGAGGGTCTGGACCAGCTTGCCCAGAGCATTGATCGTCAGCTCAAGGAAGCAGGCCTCGGCTGATCTTCATCCCGCCAATACCCGGCACCAAAAGTGCCGGGTATTCCGGTGCGCGACAAGCGTAATTGCCCTAAATAATAAGGAGCTTTAAATTGGCTTCACCATCCATTCCCAGAAAGCCGGCTTCAAGGTTCAGGATCAGCAGGAAGATGCTGCCCTATGTCCTGAGCCTACCTGCATTGCTCGTCTGCATCGGCATTCTGATTCCGTTCGTCACCGCCGTCATTTATTCATTTCAGCGCTACCGGTTGAGCCAGCCATGGAGCCGCCAGTTCAACTGGGGCGAGAACTATTATAACTTTCTGTTCAATGATCCGGGCTTCTGGAACACGCTGAAAATATCGCTGCTCTATGCCGGTATCACTGTAACGTTGGAGCTTCTGCTCGGACTTGGTATTGCCTTGCTTTTGCAAAAGCGCTCCCGCGTCAATAATTTCATTTCGATCATGCTTCTCCTGCCACTGATGATTGCGCCGGCGCTTGCGGCGCTGATGTGGAAGCTGATGACCAATCCGGGTTTCGGCATTCTCAGCTATCTGGCAAGTTGGGTCGGGCTGCATAATTTCCGTTGGGCCTCATCGCCCGATACGGCTCTTCTCACTGTCGTTCTGGTCGATATTTGGGTCTATACGCCCTTTATCATGATCCTGCTTTTGGCCGGTCTGCGCTCGCTGCCGACCCAACCCTTCGAAGCTGCCGCGCTTGATGGTGTGCCGCGCACCTTTGTGTTCTTTCGCATCACATTGCCGATGTTGACGCCCTATATCCTGACAGCAACGTTGTTCCGCCTGCTCGACTCTATTCAGCAGTTCGACATCATCTATGCGATGACGCAGGGCGGCCCCGGCAACGCGCTGACGGTGTTCCAGGTCGAAGCCTATCTGAACTTCTTCCAGTCGACGAATGTTGGACGGTCAGCGGCTCTGATGGTCATCCTTTGGGCGATCACCTACCTGCTCTCCAATATCTTCATCAAGAACTGGCTGCGGCTGCGCGAACGCGCTCGCGGCGAGGCGTGAGGAGTACATTATGGAAACCACATCCACACTCGAAAAATCCCTGCGCTTCCTTGCGCTGTCGCTGGTCGTTATCTTCTTCATGTTCCCGATCCTCTGGATATTCCTTATGTCGTTCCAGACGAACGAGACCATTTTGCAGATACCGCCATCCATTGTGTTCACGCCAACACTGTCCAATTATGCAGCGCTCATTACAGGCAAGCTGACGACCTCCGCTGGTACACTTGATATTGCCTTCATGCGCAATCTCGGCAATTCGGTCTTTCTCTCGGTCACCTCGGTTGCACTGTCTCTGGTGCTTGGCGTCCCTGCGGCCTATGCCTTTGCCCGCCACAAGTTCCGTGGCTCGGAAGATATTGCTTTCACGCTGCTGTCTTTCCGCTTCGCGCCGCCGCTTCTGGTATTGCTGCCGCTAACGCAGTATTTCCAATGGCTTGGTCTGTCGGATACTTATTTCGGTCTCATCTGGGTTTATCAGTTGATCTGCCTGCCATTGATCCTGTGGATTGTGCGCGGTTATTTTGAAGATATCTCGGCTGATGTTGAATATGCCTATCGCATAGCGGGACACTCCTGGTTTGCCACGTTCCGCAAGATCGCCTTGCCTCTGGCTGGTCCCGGCATTGCGGCAGCAGGCCTGCTCGCCTTTATTTTCGCCTGGAATAATTTCGTCTTCGCGCTGGTCCTGGCATCTGCCGATAAACAGCCGGTCACAGTTGGCGCTCTCGCCTTTGTTACCTCCTCCGGCATCCAGTACGGCCAGATCGCCGCGGCAATTGTGCTTTCAGTCACTCCGACGCTCGCGCTCGCTCTTTATGCACAGCGCTACCTCGTCGAGGGGCTCTCGCTTGGCGCGGTGAAGGGATAATCCTATGACCACTTTACAACTCAAGAATATCGTCAAGCGCTACAAGACCAATACGGTTCTCGATGACCTGTCGCTTGACGTAGCAGATGGCGAGACGCTGGTCCTGTTCGGCCCGTCCGGGGCCGGAAAGACCGTCCTCCTGCGTCTCGTCGCCGGTGTGATCGATCCAGATGAGGGAAAAATCCTGATTGGCGGCGAAGACATGACCGATGTCGATGCGGAGCATCGCGGCATTGGCATGGCGTTTCAAAATTTCGCGCTATTCCCCCATATGAGCGCTCACGACAATATCGCCAGTCCTCTGACGGCAACCCGCTCTTCCGCCGAAGCGATCAAGGCTGGCGTCGGCAAAGTGGCGAAACTGCTCAAGATCGACCATGTGCTGTCGCATCATCCCAAGGCGCTTTCCAACGGGCAGAAGCAACGTACTGCACTGGCCCGAGCCTTAGCTGGTTCGCCGCCGCTGCTATTGCTGGATGACCCTTTGCGCAATGTCGATGCGAAGCTCCGCTTTGAGATGCGGCTGGAACTGCCGCGTCTTCTCGCTTCGCAAGGCGCGACAGTTGTCTATGTGACGCAGGACTATAAAGAAGCCATGGCACTTGGTGACCGCATTGCAGTCATGGCCAATGGCAAAATTCGCCAGATCGGAACGCCGGAGGAGATCTATAATGCGCCTGCCGATATCGGGATTGCCAGCCTGTTCGGCGACCCGACGATCAACCTCCTTGATGTCGTGCCGCAAAAGGATGCTGGTGGCATTTATGTTGAGATTTCCAAGGTGCGCGTCCCTCTGCCGGGTATGCCGGATAATGTTGTGGGACAAGCTTGCGTCATTGGCATCCGGCCGGAATCAATTACCTTTGCCAAGGACACGGTGAAGGGTGCCGTTCCCATTGAGGTCGAGGCTGAAACCCCGCTGAATGAAAAGACTGTCACGCTGGTCGTAACAGTCGGCAAGCGCGAGCTTTTGGTTTCCCGTCCTGCGGGAACACCAGGCCCCGTATCGGGGCCCGCTTTTATCCTTATCGACGGCAAAACCACATTTCTTTTCGACAAGGCCAGCGGCGCATTGATCCGCAAGGCAGGCACGACAGAGCAGGGAGTGGCAGCATGAGTGATACTGCTCTGTTGATCAAAAACGTCGACAAATTCTATGGCCCCATTGACCACGGTGTTCATGCGGTCCGCAACATCAGCATGGATGTGAAAAAGGGTGAGATTATCGCTCTCCTTGGCTCATCCGGTTGCGGCAAGACATCGACATTGCGCATGGTTGCCGGTTTTGAAGCCGTATCGCGCGGCACCATTTCGCTGAAAGGCCGCGAGGTTCAAACCTTCGCCCCGGTCCGGCGCAATGTTGCCATGGCCTTTGAAGGCTATTCGCTCTATCCGCCTTTGACAGTGAAGGAGAATATCGCCTTCGCGTTGAAGTCTTCCAAGCTCTCGCAGTCTGTTGTCGAAGAGAAGGTCGCCTATATCGCCAAGCTTCTGGAGATCGAGGATATTCTTGGGCGTTATCCAAGTTCAATCTCCGGTGGTCAGCAGCAGCGCGCCTCCCTTGGTCGTGCCTTGATCCGTGATGCCGATCTGCATTTGCTTGATGAACCAATGGGACAGCTGGAGCCGCAATTGCGGGCGGTGCTGCGTGGCCGCATCAAGCACTATATCAAGGAGCGCGGACTAACCGCCATCCTCGTGACCCACGACCAGACCGAAGCCAATGCGCTTGCAGATCGTATTGCCGTCATGGAAGGCGGTGAGTTGCAGCAGTTCGATACACCGCAAATGATCAAGGAGCGACCGGCCAATCTGTTCACCGGCACCTTTGTCGGTGAGCCGCCCATGAATGTCTTCGAGGCGACGGTCTCGAACAGTGACACCAGGATTACTTTCGGTCTTAATCAAGGTGTGAAGCTGGAATATGCCGCTTCTGACTTTTCGCCAGCCGTGCGCGAAGAGTTGAAAAAACACCAAAAAGTCGTTGTTGGCATTCGGCCCTATGCGGTTCGCCGTAGCGAAGGCGGCGTTCATGCACGTGTTTCGGTCAATCAATGGCTGGGCGACCAGACCCATATTGCGGCAGACTTTGCCGGTGGATCGTTGGTACTGGTCGAGCATGATCGGACGGATGTGGCAATCGGCGATACGATTGCGGTTCGTCTCGATCCGGCCAGCCTGCATGTATTCAACGGCGAAACCGGCGTCGCTATTAGTCACGGTCAGGAGCTTGCGTGATGACACGCGATATCCTCATAGGGATTGATGCGGGAACCTCCGTCATCAAATCCGTGGCCTTCGATCTTGCCGGTCGTCAGATCGCATTTGCCTCTACCCCCAATAGCTATGAGACTATCGGCAGGGCAGGGGTTGTGCAGGATCTGGCACGCACTTGGGCCGATGCAGCCAAGACGCTGCTTGAACTTGCCGGGAAGGTTGAAAATCTGGCCAGTCGCACTGTGGCTGTCTCGGTAACGGGACAGGGCGATGGGACATGGATGATCGACAAGAATGGCGAGGCTGTTGGCAAGGGCTGGTTGTGGCTTGATGCGCGTGCCGGTAATGTAGTTGACAATCTGCGCAAGGAACGCGGCGATCTTGGCCGCTTCACCCATACTGGCAGCGGGCTTGCCGCCTGCCAGCAGGGTTCGCAATTGCGCTGGATGATGAATGAGGCTCCGGAGCTTTATGCCGGTGCGACCACGGCGTTCCATTGCAAGGACTGGCTCTATTTCAAATTAACCGGCAAGCGCGCCACCGATCCGTCGGAGGCCGTGTTCACCTTTGGCGATTTTCGTACCCGCAGCTATTCGGACAGCGTGATTGACTTTCTTGGGCTGGAGAAACTCAAATATCTTCTGCCGGAAATCGTCGATGGCTCTACAACCCATCACAAGCTTGAGGGCGAGGCTGCACGAAGCACGGGCTTGCTGGAAGGCACGCCTGTCGTTCTGGGCTATGTGGACGTGGCGTGCACCGCGCTTGGTGCTGGGCTTTATGAACCGGGAACAGATACGGGATGCTCGATCATCGGGTCGACCGGCATGCATATGCGCCTTGCGACCAGCCCCGACGATGTGCAGCTGAACCGCGATCTGACAGGGTATACAATGTGTATGCCGATCCCTGGAATATATGCGCAGATGCAGTCCAATATGGCGGCAACCCTCAATATCGATTGGGTATTGTCTGTCGCCGGCGACCTTTTCAAAAGTGTCGGGATTGAGAAGTCGAAAACGGAATTGCTCGCTTATGTGGAGACCTGGCTCGCCGATGCGAAAGCCGCTTCGGTCATTTATCACCCCTATATTTCCGATGCGGGTGAGCGGGGTCCCTTTGTTGACGCGACAGCCCGTGCTTCCTTCATAGGTCTTTCTTCGAGCCATCGGTTCGGCGATCTTGTGCGCTCTGTGTTTGATGGTTTGGCGCTGGCCGCTCGTGATTGCTATACGGCGATGGGACCTTTGCCAAAGCGGGTTCGAATAACGGGCGGCGCGGCGCGCAGTGCTTCGCTGCGCAAAATTTTGGGCGGGGCTCTCGGTGCTTCGGTACAGACCAGCGAGCGTGAGGAGGCAGGAGCCGCAGGCGCGGCCATGATCGCAGCCGTATCACTTGGTATTTATGGCTCAATGGCAGATTGCGTCAAAGATTGGGTAACGCCTTTCCAGCGCCAGCCGGAAGCTGCCGATGAAGAACTGTCCCTGATTTATGAAAAGGCTTTCCCGGCCTATCGCCAGTCAAGGCTGGCGCTGCAACCGACATGGCACATGCTAGCCAGCAGCAATTGACGAATAGGAAGACCGCAATGACCAAGAAAATAGCCATTATCGGCGACAGGTTCATGCTCCCGGAAGTGTTCCGGGAAAAGATCGTGGAGCTATGTGGTGACGAGCACGATATTCGCACGCTGCAACAGCCCTGGCCGGATGTTCCAATGGAACATGGCTACGCGGTCAAGGGCATGGACGGGCTGAAGGAATATCTGGGTGATCCTGATGAGGTTGTCGAGTTCATCGGCGATGCCGAGCTTTTCATCACCCAGCTCGCTCCCATGTCTGCGGGTATGCTGGAGCGTCTTCCGGATTTGAAGTTTGTCGCGGTTTCCCGCGGTGGTCCGGTCAATATCGATATGAAGGCGGCCCGCGATGCGGGTGTCCTTGTCGTCAATACGCCAGGTCGCAATGCCAGCGCCGTTGCCGAATTTACTCTTGGCGCAATATTAGCCGAAACACGGCTTATCCGCAGCGGCCATGAATCCCTGCGCAAGGGTGAGTGGCGCGGCGAGTTGTACCGCGCTGACAAGACTGGTCGCGAGCTTTCCGAAATGACAGTCGGCGTTATCGGTTATGGCAATATAGGCACAAAGGTCGTTCGCCTGTTGCGCGCTTTCGGCACGAAAGTTCTGGTGCACGATCCCTATGTCCAGCTATCGGCTGATGACCGCAATGCGGGTGTAGAACATGTTGCATTGGATGATCTGCTCTCCCGTTCTGATGTTGTAACCCTCCACCCGCGTGTGACGGAAGAAACCAAAGGCATCATGAATGCCGAGACCTTTGCCAAGATGAAGCAGGGGGCGATTTTTGTGAATACTGCGCGCGGCCCGCTGGTTGATTATGATGCGCTGTATGAAGCGCTCACCAGTGGCCATCTTGGCAGTGCAATGCTCGAAACATTTGCCGTGGAGCCCGTTCCTGCCGATTGGCCACTGCTGCAACTCCCCAATGTAACGCTCACGCCGCATATTGCAGGCGCCTCCGTGCGCACGGTCACCTATGCGGCTGAAATGGCCGCAGAGGAGGTACGGCGCTATATAGCTGGCCTGCCTCCGGTCAATCCCTGCTGAGGCCGTCATGATGCAAGAATTAAAACTCAGACAATCGATTATCGACCATTGCCGCCAGATGAATGCAGTCGGCATAAATCAAGGCACGTCCGGCAATATCAGTGTGCGCTTTGAAAATCGCATGCTCATTACGCCATCTGCCGTTCCTTATGATGAGATGACGCCGGACATGATCGCCTCCATGCCGCTTGATGGCGAGTATGGCTCTTGGCAAGGCCCAAAGAAACCTTCCACCGAATGGCGCTTTCACCTTGATATTTTGCGCACACGGCCTGAAATCAATGCGGTCGTTCATACCCACGCGACGTTTTCAACGATCCTTGCCATCGCCCATAAATCAATTCCGGCATGCCACTATATGGTTGCGGCATTTGGCGGCGACGATATCAGGCTGTGTGACTATGCCCGCTATGGCACAAAAGAGCTGTCCGATAATGTGCTGAAGGCATTGAAAGATCGCACTGCCTGCCTGATGGCCAATCACGGTATGATTGCAACGGGTAGCAGCCTTGAAAAGGCTATGTGGGCGGCTGTCGAGCTGGAAACAATCGCCAAGCAATATTACCACGCGCTGCTTTTGGGCGGAGCCGTCATTCTGCCTCCAGAAGAGATCGAAGGTGTCCGTCGCGGCTTTGCGAGCTATGGACTTCAGGACAAGCCTTCACCGCAGGGGGCAGAGCATTGAACAAAGGCACGGATATCTACGACCTGTTCATTATCGGCGGCGGTGTCAACGGTGCGGGCATTGCGCGCGACGCAGCAGGCCGTGGTCTGTCAGTCATCCTTTGTGAAAAAGATGATCTCGCCCAAGGCACAAGTTCGCGCTCCGGCAAGCTTGTCCATGGTGGGCTGCGTTACCTCGAATATTACGAATTCCGGCTGGTGCGCGAGGCGCTGATCGAGCGCGAGGTCCTGCTCGAATCCGCTCCGCATATTATCTGGCCAATGCGCTTTGTCTTGCCACATAATCCGGCGGATCGTCCGGCCTGGCTCGTGCGTCTCGGCCTGTTCCTTTACGATCATCTTGGCGGGCGCAAACGCTTGCCGGGAACGCGCACGCTTAATTTGAAGACTGCCCCGGAAGGTGCGCCGTTGAAAGACGAGTATGGCAAGGCATTCGAATATTCCGATTGCTGGGTAGATGATGCGCGGCTGGTGCTTTTGAATGCGCTCGATGCCGTTAGCCGCGGCGCTGAAATCCATACGCGAACCGCATGCAGCTCGATCCGCCGCGAAGAGGGTATCTGGATCGTTGAAATGACCGACACGGCTTCGGGCACCAAAAGAACCGTGAAGGCGCGCTGCGTGGTGAATACCGCCGGTCCATGGGTCAATGACATTATCCGGCGCGTGGCAGGCTTGAACTCCAGCCGCAGTGTCCGGTTGGTCAAGGGCAGCCACATTGTTGTACCGAAATTCTGGGAAGGACGGCAGGCCTATCTGGTCCAGAACCCGGACAAACGGGTTATCTTCATCAATCCCTATGAAAATGATCTGGCGTTGATCGGCACCACCGATATTCCTTATGAAGGGCATCCGGAAGACGTGGCGGCCGACAGCACTGAAATCGACTATCTACTGAAATCCGTAAACCGCTATTTCAAGCAGCAATTGGTGCCAGCCGACATTGTCCATAGCTTTTCCGGTGTGCGTCCGCTCTATGATGACAGTGCGGAAAACCCCAGCGCCGTTACCCGAGACTATATTTTTGAAGTCGATGCAGGCAACAACAAGGCACCGCTTCTTTCGGTGTTCGGCGGCAAGATCACAACATTCCGCAAGCTTTCCGAACATGCGCTTGACCGCCTGAAGCCATTTTTCCCCAATATGCGCCCGGGCTGGACTGCCAAGGCGCAGCTTCCGGGAGGCGACATGGCGAATGCGGATTTCGAACAGTTTCTGGGTGATATGCGAGCCAAATATCCCTGGCTGCCCTTTGATCTCGCCAAGCACTACGCCCGGCTTTACGGCACGCGCATGCATGACCTGCTTGGCTCGGCGCGATCTGTTTCAGATCTGGGCACACGGTTCAGCAAGCTTTTGTATGAGCGGGAAGCGCAGTTCTTGCGCACGACGGAATGGGCGCTTTGGCCAGAGGATGTTCTGGAGCGGCGCACCAAACACGGCTTGCACATGACTGAGGAAGAGCGCGTGGTTTTCACGAATTGGTGGACAAGCCAGCAGGTGGCGGCATGAGAAGCGCGGAGTTTGAAGCCCTGCTCGACCTATCGGCCCGTATTGGTGCCGATCCGGCGCTGGTACAAGCGGCAGGCGGCAACACATCCATCAAAGAAGGTGGCACGCTCTGGATCAAGGCGTCCGGCCTCTGGCTGATGAATGCGCGAAATACCGATATTATGGTGCCTGTCGCGCTGGACCCTTTGCTGGATGCGCTGGGCCGCTATGATCCTTCTGCCGAGAAAGCGCAGGATTATGTGATTGCCGAACGCAATCCCTCCGGCCTGCGCCCATCGATTGAAACCACCGTCCATGCGCTTATGCCGCAAAAGGTGGTGGTGCATGTTCATTGCGTCGAGACTATTGCCTTGGCTGTTCAGGCCGATGGCCCTGCCTTGGTTGCCTCGCGTCTGGACGATATTCCTTATGCCTTCGTGCCCTATGCCCGCCCGGGATTGCCGCTGGCCCGTGCCATAGCCGAACGTCTGGAAGAAGACACATGTGTTCTCATTTTGGGCAATCATGGTCTTGCGGTTGCGGCCGAAACAGTCGATGAAGCGGAGGTCCTGCTTTATCGGGTCTCCCGCCTTTTGTCTGTCACGCCGCGTCAGGCACCGGACGCGGATATTGCCGCACTGCAACGCCTTGCAGTCAATAGTCAGTACAGACTTCCCGAGGATGCATCGATTCACCGCGTGGCTACTGATCTGACCAGCTGCCTTATTGCGGCCGGTGGCAGTCTCTATCCGGACCATGTCATCTTTTTGGGGAAAGGTTCGGTGATCGCCTCGCCAACGGATACCGCTTTGACCATCGAAGAGAAACAGCAAGAGGGCATGGCGCTGCCGCCCGCGATCCTGTTCCCCGGCAGGGGCGTCCTGGTGTTGAAAGAAGCAACATCAGGGGCTCTTGCCATGGCGCGCTGCCTTGCGGACGTTACCTCCCGGATTCCGCAAGGCGCGCGTCTGAATTACCTGACAGATGAGGAAAATGCCGAACTCCTTGGCTGGGATGCGGAGAAATACCGGCAAACACTCAATCGTACAGGTCAGGCATTGCAATGACAGGTGAAGCACTGTTCATCGGCATTGATATAGGCACGTCCGGCGCGCGCGCTGTGGTGATGACTGCCTCGTTTGACGTTGTTGCCAGCGCTTCAGCCCGTCTGGACGCCTTCTCGCCAAATCACCGCGATCCTGCGGCTTGGTGGTCTGCTGTCCAATCGGCGCTGTCACAGGTGCTCGCGTCGGTTGAACGCAAACAGATCCGCGCTATTAGTATAGACGGTACTTCCGGCACAGTATTGCCGGTCGATGCCAGCGGCGAGCCTCTGGCTGAGCCATTAATGTATAATGATCCGGTGTCAGACCGAGCTATTCTCGACGCGATTGCTGCCAATGCGCCTGAATCCAGCGCAGCGCATGGAGCCACTTCCGGCCTTGCCAAGCTTATGCATTTTCAAACCATCCGCAGTGTTTCGCATATTATCCATCAGGCTGACTGGCTTTCAGGGCATTTCACCGGCCTTTACAATGTCTCCGATGAAAACAACGCGTTGAAAACGGGCTATGATCCTATCGAACGGCGGTGGCCGCTCTGGATAGGTAGTACCCGTACCCATATGGAAATGCTGCCGCATGTTCTGCCGGCGGGTTTGCCGATTTCGACCATCTCTGCGCAAGCTGCTGCCGCATTTGACTTGCCTCCCTCGGTGATCATCGTCGCGGGAACGACGGATGGTTGTGCGTCCTTTCTGGCGACAGGAGCCAATCAGCCGGGCGATGGCGTTACCGCGCTTGGCACAACATTGACGGTCAAGGTGCTCTCGGATCGTCCTCTATTTGCGCCCGAGTTCGGGCTCTATAGCCACCGCATTGGCGATATGTGGCTGGCTGGCGGCGCGTCCAATACGGGCGGCAATGTGCTGGCGCATTATTTCGATAATGCGCAGATAGAAAGGCTCTCCGCCACCATCGACCCGGCAACGGACGCTGGCCTTGATTATTATCCGCTGCTGCGTGATGGCGAGCGTTTCCCCATCAATGATCCGGCGATGAAACCGCGTATGGAACCGCGTCCTGACAGTGATGCGCAGTTCCTTAAAGCAATCTTTGAAGGCATCGCAAATATTGAGCACATGGCTTATGGACGCCTGGCGGGACTTGGCGCACCCGAGCTTCGCTCGGTTCGTAGTGTCGGTGGTGGTGCGAAGAATGTTGTCTGGTCCGCCATTCGAGCCCGCAAGCTTGGCGTTCGCATGCCGCCCGTCCTGTCGGAAGAAGCGGCAGCGGGTGCGGCACGGCTTGCGATTCAGGGCGCAAAATCGGCGGGTGTTCTATGACACAGCCAACACAATTATCTGGTCTACGTGATCTGCAAGGGCGTTTTGACGCTTTCCTCATCGACCAGTTTGGTGTGCTTCGCGATGGCCGCGGACCCTATCCCAATGCGGATTCAACGCTTGCCGCCCTGAAGCAGACCGGCGTTCGGATCATCATCCTTTCCAATTCGGGAAAGCGCTCCGCTGAAAATGACCGGCGTCTGGCAAAAATAGGCTTTGACCCTGCAAGTTGGGACTGGTTCCTCACATCTGGTGAGGTGGCGTGGCAGATGCTGGCCGCTGAAGCAACAAAAGCACAGGGTGGGCCCGCCCGCCGCTGCCTGCTTATCAGCCGTGATGGCGATACGTCGCCGCTGGGAGGCCTTGATCTGGAACGCACGGCAACTGGCGAGAACGCGGATATTGTTCTGATCGCTGCCAGTGAAGGGGATATCCATGATCTGGATTATTACCGGAACTTGCTGGAACCGGCAGCAAGACGTGGCGTTTCATGTCTATGCACCAACCCGGATAAGATCATGCTGACAGCTGAAGGCACTGCCTTTGGCGCTGGCCGCATTGCGGAGCTTTATCAGGAACTGGGTGGCACAGTGCGCTGGATAGGCAAACCTTTCGCCGATATTTATGCCGCTGCCATAGACTTTCTCGGTTATCCGAACCCGGAGCGGGTCTGTTGCATCGGTGACAGTATAGAGCATGACATTGCCGGGGCCGCCGGGGCTGGACTGAAATCCGTGCTGGTCAAGACCGGCATATTGGCTGGTTCAAACACGCAACAGTTGCAGAGCCTTTTTGCTGAACATGGCGCATCGCCTGATTACACGATTGACCGCTTTATCTGGTAGGAGACTAATGGCTTTCACCCTCTCGCTCAACACCAATCCTTTGGTGAACCGCTTCGCTGAAGCCGATGATCTGATTGATACAATCGCAGAAAAAATTCGCATCGGTTATGTGCAGCTGACGCACGAATTCATCAATCCATCTTGGCCGCAACCGACAATCTCCAAACATGTAAAGCAGTTCCAGAAAGCGCTCTCGCGCACGGGTGTGAAGGTCACGTCGGGTATGACAGGGCCCTATGGGCGTCTCAATCATTTTGGTCATCCAGATGCGGATGTCCGGCAATATTATGTCGACTGGTTCAAGACATTTGCGAATATCTCTGCTGATCTTGGCGCGGCGTCGCTCGGCACGCAGTTCGCGATCTTTACCCATAAGGATTATGACGACCCGGTACGCCGCGAAGAATTGATGAAAATCGCCATTGATTGCTGGCGGGATGTGGCAGTGCATGCAAAGGCTGCCGGCCTTACCTATCTCTTTTGGGAGCCCATGTCGGTCGGGCGCGAATTTGGCCACACGATCGCGGCTTGCCGTGAGCTTCATGATCGCTTGCAAGCATCAGACTTGCCAATTCCCCTTCTGATCATGGTTGATATCGATCATGGCGATGTCACATCGAGCAATCCTGCCGATATTGATCCCTATGCCTGGGCGGAAGCTTTCCCCAAGGAATCCCCGATCATCCACATCAAGCAATCTTCAATGAACAAGGGTGGTCATTGGCCGTTTATCGCTGCCCATAATAAAGATGGCCGGATCACACCGGAGAAGTTTCTGGAGACAGTTCGACGCGGTGGTGGAAAGGACAATGAAATCTGCCTTGAACTATCGTTTCGCGAGCGCGAACCAACCGACCATATGGTGGTGGATATGATCCGCGAGTCCGTGCAGTTCTGGGAGCCCTATATTGACACGGGGTTCAATGGAGCAAACTCGGGAAAAGTGAAATGAGCGATTTCTGGATTGGCACGAGTTTCAAGATGAACAAGACGCTGGCGGAGGCTTTGGCCT